>JAJQCW010000030.1 GCA_021202515.1 Clostridiales bacterium
AGTGCCGCTTGACGGCGGAGGGGCAACGCCCCGGACAGGGAGGCACGAAGTGCCGCAGGGAGAAGCGCAGCTTCGGAAGTGCTGCTTGACAGCAGAAGTACCCCTTGAGGGTAAGTACCCCTTGCGGGTAGACGAGGTGCGGGCCTTTGTGGATGCCCTCTCGCAGGAGCAGTTGATCCTGCTGGCCACTGGCGATATAGAAAAGGGCCAGGGCAGCAACCTGGGTTCCTCCGGCATCTCCGTCCCCGGCTCCGCCGCCCAGACCAGCTCCTGCGCTAAGGAGCAGGGTCTGGCGGACATCGTCATGGCCGACGGCCCCGCCGGTCTGCGGCTGCTGCAAAATTACCAGGTCAAGGCTGGGAAAATTCTCCCTGCGCCCTTTGAACAGGCGTTCGAAGGTGGCTATCTGAACCGGACCGCCGCCCCCCAGGGCGATGAGACGTATTACCAGTACTGCACCGCCTTCCCGGTGGGGACCGCCCTGGCCCAGAGCTGGGACCGGGACCTGCTGGCAGAGGTGGGCCAAGCCGTGGCGGAGGAAATGCAGCGGTATCTCATCACCTCCTGGCTGGCCCCCGGCATGAACATCCAGCGCAACCCCCTGTGTGGCCGCAACTTCGAATATTTCTCCGAGGACCCGCTGCTGGCGGGCACGGCGGCGGCGGCCATCACCAGCGGCGTCCAGTCCCAGCGGGGCTGCGGCGCCACCGTCAAGCACTTCGCCTGCAATAACCAGGAGGACAACCGGATGGGGTCTGATTCAATCCTCTCCGAGCGGACCCTGCGGGAAATCTACCTGAAAGGGTTTGAGATCGCCGTCAGGACCTCCCAGCCGCTGTTCATTATGACCAGCTACAACCGCATCAACGGCGTCCACGCCGCCAACAGCCATGACCTCTGTACCTTCGTCGCACGGGACGAGTGGGGCTTCCGGGGTGCGATCATGACCGACTGGGGCACCACCCAGGTGGGACCGGAGTGTACCGCCTCCGGCTGTATGCGGGCCGGGAACGATGTTGTCATGCCCGGCGCTCCCTCTGACCACGAGAACCTGCGCCAGGAGCTGGCGGAGGGCACCCTGTCCCTGGAGGAGTTGAAGCTGGCCGTCTGCCATTTGGTGGACGTGATTTGGCGCTTGAATCGGCAGGAAGCTGCTGAATAAGGAATAAAGAAATCAGCCGGAGGCAAATCGTTCAATGTGTCTCCGGCTGATTTTGTTGTCGAACGGTATCCCGTGGCTGTTCAGCCGCCCCCGCTTCCTGCCTGTCAGTGGCCCAAAGCCAGGCTAAAATTAGAAAAAGTTCTGAAATCTAAGGATTTTAGAACTTTTTTGCGTTTCCTATGAAAAATAAGCTCTGCCGCCCCGGACAGTCTTTTTCCCAAAAACCAGCGCCGGACAGGACCGAAATCCTGCCCGGCGCTTTTTGCTGGGGGTTGTGTGGGGTGAGAAGGAGAAAAGAGTATCATCAGGCTCGACTGCCCTCAAGGGACACTTCCGGCACTTCGTGCCTCCCTGAGATCTTTTCGACCCAGTCGCAGACCTCAAAGGGGTAATCCGCCTCACAGTGGGGGTTGTCCCAAATCAGGTGGTATTCTACGTCCTTGCCCAGGTTCGCCAGCTTGACGGCCAGGGACATGGAGATGGTGAAGGCGGTGTCGGCGTCGCAGGCCCCCCCGTTGATGCGGTAATGACCTGCGGGGGAGCACTGGTCCAGCTTGCTCATGTAATCCATGGGGTTGATGAGGGAGCGGCGGGTGGCCTGGCCAGCGTCGCCCGGTACCGTGGCCCAACTGTCGTACACCTGGGCCACCTCACCGGGGAAGTCGGCCCGCAGCTCGTCCAGCAGGGCGGGGATGTAGGGGTTAAAGTGGAGGTAATCGTCCTCCGGGGTGCCAAACTCCTGGTTTTCGCCGCTGTCCATGCCCAGGGTGTCGAAGCTGGTGCAGGGCTTCATGCGGCGGCGATGGTTCAGGATGTAGTCGCCCAGGTTGGAGATGGTGGCTTTCATGGTGTAGAGGATGTCCTCCAGGCACCAGCAGTGGTAAGTCTCGTCCAGGAACCACTTGTCCTGGCAGTCCGCCAGCTCCAGGGTGCTGTTCAGAATGGGGAGGTAGGGTTTCAAAATGTATCACTCCTTTGAAAAGTCTCAATTCACGAATTAGTCACAAACGAATGTGGTGCTTCTGGCTTATAGTTTAGTCAGAAGCACCAAAAAGAACAATTCTAATTTCCTTTTTTCTATTTCCCTTTCGGAATTGATTCAGCCTCGTCAAACCGGCTCTTCACCTGCTTGCAGTACTCGATGAAGTACGCGGCAGCGGCGGAGAGAAGTTCTCCCATGCGGTAGCACAGGTACAGGCTGGTCTTGATGGAGGGGACAATGGGGACCGCCACAAAGGGCGGCGTGTCTCCAAAATCGACGCGGTAGGGGAAATTCAGGTGGTGGGAGAACAGCAGCGCCACGCAACTGCCCCGGCGGACGGTGTCCAGAATGGCCTCCAAGTTGTGGGAGGTGAAAATCACGTTGGGCAGGAAATTGGCCTCCTGGCAGGCCCGCATACACACGTTATAGGGCAGGGTGCCGGGGGGGGGGGGGG
>JAJQCW010000023.1:0-15542 GCA_021202515.1 Clostridiales bacterium
CCGCTGACCGCCCAGATGAACGAGAATCAGTTGTCGGCTCTGACCAGCTTCGCCTACAACTGCGGACAGGACAGCCTGAAAACCCTGTGCGCGGGCCGCACCATCGCGGAAATCGGGGAAGCGTTGCTGCTCTACAACAAGGCGGGAGGAAAAGTGCTGTCCGGCCTGACCAGCCGCCGGAAGGCAGAGCGTGAACTCTATTTGACGGAGGTGACGAAGGACATGAGTACACTGCAAAAGGGTGACGAAGGCCAGCAGGTCACAGTGCTGCAAATCCTGCTGAACACCGCCATCCAGCGCAACCTGGACACGGACAGCAAGTTTGGTACCAAGACCCAGACCGCTGTGGAGGACTACCAGGAGGCTAAGGGGCTGGATGCCGACGGCATCTGTGGGCCGCTGACCTGGGCCGCGCTGCTGGCTGATTGCGGCTGATTCTATCATCCATCCAATGCGCATGATTAAGGCCGGGGGCTTGTCGCCTCCGGCCTGCTTTTTGGTATCATGATATCATTTATGGATAAGGCTAGTTATACTCTCCACATGCCCCGTTCTAGGAAACATATCCACCGCTTCTACCCTTTGCACGCAGTACCCCCGCTCTCCCAGCATCTTCAAATCCCGCGCCAGCGTAGCCGGGTCACAGGAGACGTAGACCACTCGTTGCGGGTTCATCACGGCAATGGCGTCGATCACCGCCGGGTCAAGACCCTTTCTGGGCGGGTCCACACAGACCACATCGGGGCGGACGCCCCGACCGGCCAGCTCCTGAGCGGCCTCGCCTGCATCTGCGCAGAGAAACTCGGCGTTGGCGAATCCGTTGCGGGCAGCGTTCTCTTTCGCATTTCGAATGGCGGCAGGGACGATCTCCGCACCGATGACCTGCCCCGCTTTCCGGGCCATCACCAACGAAATGGTGCCTGTCCCACAGTACAGGTCCACCACTGTCTCTGTTCCCGTCAGAGCGGCGCAGTCCAGCGCCAGGTTATACAACACCTCCGCCTGGTCCCGGTTCACCTGGAAAAAGGAGGGGATGCTCAGCCGGAAGGTCAGGCCACAGAGCCGGTCCTCCAGAAAGTCCTGTCCCCAAAGAGTACGATATTGCGGCCCCAAAATTACGTTGGTCTGGCGGGTGTTGGTGTTCAGCACAATGCCCACCGCTTTGGGACAGCCCACCCGCAGGGCCTTTACCAGTTCTTTCTCAAAGGGCAACGCCTTCCCGTTGACCACCACGCAAATCAGGGACTCCCCCCGCCGGTTGGTGCGGACAAACACATGGCGAATCAGGCCCGCACCGCTGCCCTCATCGTAGGCAGGGACCTGGTGCTGGTTCATCCATTTGCGCACGATCCGCCCGGCCTTGTCCGCCTGGGCGGATTGCAGCAGACAACTGCTCACGTCCACCACGTCGTGGCTCCGCTCCCGGTAGAACCCCACCTGGATGCCGTTCTTTTTGTCCTGGCTGACCGGAAAAACCGCCTTATTGCGGTATCGGTCCGGGTCCTTGGCGCCGTGGATGACAGAGACCGGCACCTCCAGCCCGCCGATGCGACGGAGTGCATCCTCCACCCGCTGGCGTTTGAAGCGCAGTTCCTCCTCGTAGGCCATATGGCGGGTGCGGCAGCCGCCGCAGCGTTTGTAATAAGGACAGTCCGGTTCAATACGTGCAGGCGATGGTGTCTCCACCCGGACAAGCCTGGCCCAGCACGCGGAGCGGCCCACTTTGGTCAGGGCGACTGTGACCGTCTCCCCCTCCAGCGCACCCTTTACAAAGACCGCCATGCCGTCCAGGTGTCCCACGCCGTCTCCGTTGCTGGCGTATCCCGTGATGGTCAGGGTGTGGGTGTCGTTTTTTCTCAATTCCATCTCCGTTCCTCCCTTTCGGCGGCAAAACCACACAAAGGTACAATGACGTTTGCCATTGTACCTTTGTGAACCTTTTATTCCTGTCGGGGGATTTTGCCCTGCGCTTCCCAGCGCAAAATCGTCTATCCCCTCTTTATTCCAACTGCGCCTGCACCTGCGCCAGCTCCGCTTCCTTCTCCTGGATCTGGTCCAGCAGAGCCTGTCGGTCGCTGTCAGCAGCGCTTTCCAAAACTTCTGTTCCCGTGGTGATGGTGACGCTGCTGTCTGCCTGAAGCTCCTGCAACAGCGCAACATAGTCCGCCACAAGGAAAGCGTCCTCCTCTGTGGAATCCGCCTCGTCCACCTCTGCCACCAGCACGGCGCAGGGATAGTTCTGAAGCACCTCCAGCAGCGCCGCAGCGTCTGTAGCGGCGGAGATCTGCACGCCCACCAGCTTGGTCAGGGCGCTGTTCGAGCTGTCCGCCGCGGCTTCCTCCGGACTGTACACCAGAGCGGTATACCCCAGTTCCTCCAGAACGGCGTCGTAGTCCGCCTGATATTCCCCTTCCTGGAACACATACAGGGTGGGGGTGATGCCAGTGCGCGCCCGGAGTGCCTTTATGTAAGTCTCCAGCGAGGTTTGCC
The DNA here is from genome assembly GCA_021202515.1 of Clostridiales bacterium. Lineage (GTDB taxonomy): Bacteria > Bacillota > Clostridia > Oscillospirales > Oscillospiraceae > Onthomonas. Next base: position 2,491 of record JAJQCW010000023.1, read on the forward strand.
ACGCTGCCGCCGTGACCGTTCCAGTCAGGTCGATGTCGGTGCTGTCGCCGCCGATGGCGTACTCCCAACCGGCCTCGTTCATGGTCTTGAACTCCGAGGTCTCAATGATTTGGTAGTTACCAGTCAACGCGCCGTCCCGGAACACAATGGTCCCTGTGAACTGCGCCGTAGTCATGGCCGCATACAGCTCATCATAGACCACGTCGGAACTCTGGTCAAGGAAGAGCGCCACCTGCGTTGGGCCGCATTGCTCCCGCAGTTCCGCCAGCTCCTGCTCCAACGCTTCGGCCTGGGCCTCCAGCGCAGCGGTTTCGTCCTCTTCGGCGGTGGCCTCCTCCACAGAGGAGTCCTCCTCCGAAACCACTGCATCAGGCTCCCCGGCGGAACTGTCCGCACTGCTGTCCGCCGCATCCAGCTCTTCGCCCGCGATGCTGCTGTCAACCGGCACCAGCGACTCTTTGAACTTGGGATAATCAACCAGGATCAAATAGGCCAAAAGGAGGAACGCCAGCAGACAGGCCCCTATTTTTACAAAGCGGTTCATCCGCTCACCTCGATCAAATCTTCTGTTCTAGGGAAAAGACAGAAAAGGTTATTTCTCATTCTTTTTCTTGCGGACGAACAGGTTCTCGTCGATCTTCTTCTCATTGGAGGTGATGCTGATTTTACCGCAGACAGTAGAACCCTGCTCCATCTGAATCGTAGCGGCGGAAATGTCGCCCAGAATGACAGAGTTGGACTTGATGATAACAGAGCCGCCCACATTGACATTGCCCTTGACCTTGCCGTCCAGGACCAGCTCCTTGGCGGAGATGTCGCCCAGGATCATGGAGTCGCTGTCCATCGTCATGTTCTCCACGCAGTTCACGTTGCCTTCCACAGTGCCGCTGCTCAGGTTCAGCTCTTTGGCCACGATCTTGCCCGTAATGTCGCCGGACACATCCATAGCGCTGGTGGTGGACACGTCTCCCTCCACAGTGCCCTGGATCCGCAGGGCATTCTTGCTGACGATGGAGCCGTTGATGATGGTCTCGGCGTTGATCAGGGTTTCCATAGCTGCGATTTCCTCCTCGGTGGGTTTCTTGGGTGCGACTTTGACCTCCGGCGCGGGCTTGGGCGCAGGAGCGGGCTTGGGCTTGGGCTGGGGTTTGGGTTCCGGCTTCGGCTCCGGTTTCGCAACGGGAGTCGGCTCCACCTTGGGCGCGGCAACCGGTTCCACCTTGGGTGCGGCGGTGTCCGCTTCCGTCTTGGGCGCCTCCGCAGAGGCATCTTTTCCGTTGATCAGTTCATCCAGCGCAATGCTGAAATTACTTTGTCTTTTTCTCGCCATAATTGATCTACCTCACATTTCCTGGGGAATGAATAAGTATATAAGCACGAAGCGGCACAGCCAGCTTCGCAAGGGACCAAAACTCAATCGGGATAGCCAAAGTGATAAGGCCGCACAGAGGCATCCAGCGCCCGGAACTCATAGCCCTGGGCGGTCAGCTCCTTCAAAATGGTGGAGAGTGCCTCCAGCGTCGTCCGCTTTGCATCGGTGTCGTGGAGCAGGACGATGGATTTTGTCCTGTCCTCACAGGCGTTGATCACCGCGCTGCTGATGGTGCTGGCAGGGATGTTGTCCCCCTCTGCGTCACCGGAACTGACCACCCAGTCGTGGTAGGTAAAGCCCCGGCGGGTCACCTCTGCAATCAGCTCGGAATAGAACTCACCGTTGTAGCTGTTGACGCTGCCGCCCGGAAAACGGATCAGCGCAGCCTCATACCCGGTGGCGTCGTAGACCTCCTGCCAGATTTGGTTCAGGTCCTCCAGATACGACTCCACAGAGGCATAAATCTTTTGATAGCTGTGGCTGTAGCTGTGCAGCCCAATGGTATTGCCCGCGTCCAGAATCGCCTGGTACATCTCGCTGCGGTGCTCCTTAGTCCCGTACTGGGCGGTCACAAAAAAGGTAGCGTGGGCGTCATATTGCTCCAGCACGTCCAAAATCTCCTGGGTGACCGTCTCCGAAGGGCCGTCGTCAAAGGTCAGGTAGACGATTTTCTGGGTGTTGTCGTCGGTTTTTTCCACCGGCTCTGTCATCAGGCTAGGGAACAGCGTCTGGTACTCCAGCGTCTCCACCGCGTCGGCGGCAGTGCTGGTCTGCTCCACCTTCAGCACTTCCTCGGCATCCTGTTCCTCGTCATCCTTCTTGTCCAGCTCATCACCCTGGGTGGCATTTGCATCTGAATCTGTTCCGCTCTCTGCCCCCGTCATTTCCACGACCTCGGCGCTGAGCGCTTCGTTCTCCGCAATGATTTTGTTCAGCCTGTTGCTGAGCAACACGCTGCGGATACCAAACACCAGCGCCAGGACCGTAGACAGGATGATAACGCCGATCACAGTTCCGACAATGACATGCCGCCAGAATTTTACGCTTCCGATTTCCATTGTTTAGACTTCCCTTTTGTTGCCAAACCTACTTTAAATCTGCAAGAGTTACGAATAGGGCCTATTGTTCCTTCCTTTGGGAGCCATAACCGTAACTGTATCCATATTTATACTTATAATGATAACGGCTGGAATAGCGTTTGCCGCCCGTCAGATCCGCCTGGGTATAGACAAACCCCAATACCTTCGCGTTCGCCAGGCGAAGCTGATCCAGCATGGCTGTCACAGCCTTATGCTCAGTGCGCTCGTTTTGCACCACCAGCAGGAAGCCGTCCACCACGTGGGAGAGGATGGCCGCGTCCGTCACCGTCAGCACCGGAGGCAGGTCGATGAAAATATAGTCGTATTCCCCGCGGAAACGCTCCAGCAGGTCCCTCATCTGCTTGGACTCCAACAGCCAGGTGGGATCAGGGGGCAGCTTGCCGGCGGCAAGGATGGAAATATTGTCTTTTTTTCTGGTTTGTACCGCCTGTTCCGCCGTGGCTTCACCCACCAGCAGATCGCTCAGGCCAGGCTCCTTCTTGATGCCCATTTTCTTGGCCACCGTGGGCAGCCGCAAATCGCCGTCGATCAGCAGGACGCGCTTGTCAAGCTGACCGAAGGCCAGAGCCAGGTTGATGGCGGTGGTACTTTTGCCGTCGGCGCGCTCGGCGCTGGTGACGGCGATGCACTTACAGTCGTTCCCCGGCAGGGAAAACTGGACGTTGGTGCGCAGCGCCTTATACGCCTCCTGCATCAGAAAGGGGGAATCTTTGCTCAGGAGGAAGGTATCTTGCTCTGTCTGTTTTTTCTTTGAGCCGAAAATCGCCATTTTCCTCAGACCTCCGCTTTCTCCTGGCTATAATAATAGCTCTGGTTCTTGCCCACGCTCGTCCAATCGGGGATCGCGCCCAGAACGGAGATGCCGTAGCGTTCCTCCAGCTCTGCCTGATCCTGGATACGGTCATTGAGCAGTTCCTGCAAAACGACAATGGCGCAGACCAAAAAAGCCCCTGCCAGCAGCCCCATCGCCGTATTCTTGGTATAGCTGGGGGAATAGATCGTAGTAGGGATCTTGGGCTGGTCGATGATCTGCATGGAGCTGCCCTCGACGATGCGCGCCGTTTCCTCTGCCGCGACCTCGGCAATGGCAGCGGCATAGCTGGCGGATATCTTAGGGCTGGTGGTCACAACGTAAACTGTGATAATACCGCTTTCAGAATCCACACTGGTGGAGACAGAGGCGCTGTCCTCCTCCCCCAAACCGGCGGTCTCCGCCGCCTGTTCCAGCACCGTGGCGCTCTCAATGATCCCGGCTGCGGTTTCCGCCAGAGACTGGGAAGCTGTCAGGTCGCTGCTGGTGATGGTCGTGGACGAACCCATCTCCACCGAATTGTTGATATACGCGCTGAAATAAGTACGATAGGTGGGCGTGATGAAATATTTGGTCCCCACATAAGCCAGAGAGCCGCAAATCAGTGCCACCAGAATGATCAGCCACGCCTGCCTCCAGCAGGCTTTGATAAGCGCCAACAGGTCGATTTGAATAACCTCATTTCTCTGGTTGTTTCTCGCCGCGTTATTCATGTTCTATCCTTCCGCCTTTGTTCATTTTGCCAGTTATGTTATTTATTTTGATGCGAAACTCTCCGGTGTCAACGTGTGATCGCATCTTTTTGCCGCTCTCCCCTCTAAAAAAGGGCGCAGTCTGCCTAACACACTTTGAAGTATCATAACACGGTTTGCAGGAAACTGCAACAGGGAAAATTAGAAAAAAGTCAAATATGCCTTTCAATGGTTCCGCACGATTTTTCCAAGGCCCCAACCCCTTTGTAAATCCCCGCTATTCCGTCATATCCCCTCCCCTGCCGCGCATACAATGCAAGGACAAGGAGGGAACGACTATGCGTATTTTTGTTTTCCGCCGTCAGTGGGGGACCGCGGCGGGTTGCCTGTGCGCGGCGGCAGCCATCTTCTGGCTGGTGGGCCACCCCAATGCGGTGGGCGCGGCAGCGGTCCAGCGGGAACTGCCCATTTATTCTGTGGAAACCCAGGAGGATGAGAAGCTGGTGGCAGTCAGCTTCGACGCCGCCTGGGGCAACGAGGACACCGAGACGCTCATTGAGATTTTGGACGCCTATGAGGTCCCCGCCACGTTCTTTGTGGTGGGCGAGTGGGTGGACAAATACCCGGAGTCGGTGAAGGCTCTCTCTGACGCGGGCCATGACGTGATGAACCACTCCGACACCCACCCCTATATGACGCAATGCTCTGCCGAGGAAATGGTCGCGGAAATTGAAACCTGTAACGACAAAATCGAGGCCGTCACCGGGGTGCGCCCCACCCTGTTCCGCTGCCCCTATGGGGACTATAGCGACAGCGTCATCACCACTGTCCGCTCCCTGGAGATGGAACCCATCCAATGGGACGTGGACAGCCTGGACTGGAAGGGCATCTCCGCCGCGGAAATCGAGGAAAACGTGGTCAGCAAGGTAAAAAGCGGCAGCATCGTCCTGTTTCACAACGCCGCCGACCACACGCCGGAGGCCCTGCCCAACATCTTCTCCACCTTGCAGTACCATGGGTACACCTTCGTCAAAATCGCCGACCTGATTTTAGACGGGGAGTACACCATCGACAACAGCGGGATGCAAATTGCCGCTGAGTGAAAACGCGAAAAAGGCGGGCCTCTGTTGTGGAGGCCCGCCTGGTTTGTGGTTTATTTCGTTAATTTGCCCGAATCGGGCGATTTACCGGAGTAATCAATAACTCAAACCGAAGTTCAGCTCGTAGTAGTTGCCCACGGCGTCCCGGTAGGCGTACGCCTTGCCGTTCTCGTCCTTCAGCTCGTCGGGCATGTACTGGTCCTTGTCGTAGCCGGGGACATCGTTGGGGCTGACGCAGACGCCGTCCTTGCTGACGGCCAGCACCGCGTCGTTCTTGGGCAGGGTGATGGGCAGCTTGCCCACCGGGGCAAAGCGGCCAAACATCACGTCCAGGGTGGCGGAGGGATAGGTGTCGAACCCGGCGGTCAGCGCATCGGCATACCGCTCCACGTTGCCCACCATCCAGGCCAGCGGGAAGTTGACGTTGGCTATGACTTTGCCGCCGTTGGCGTGGACCGCCGCAGCGATTTCGGGGATGCGCTTCGCGCCGCTGAGGGTGGTCTCCTGGTGGGTGGTGTCCAGGGGGCAGCCCTTTTCGTCCACATCGGGAACCGTCTTATCCTCGCAAATGTCGATTTCCAGATAGCCGGGGGTGGCGCTGAAATAGTTGCCGGAGGAGGGGCTGACCATCAGAATGGCGTAGTCCGCCTGGGCGGGGTCGTCGGTCAGGGTGCAGTCCCCTGCCACCATCTCCTTGAGGGCGGCGGTGGCGGCACTGGCGTCGCCCTTGGCGAAGGCTTCCACATAGAGCTTCTTCCCGGCCAGCTTGTCCGCGGTCAGGGGCAGCACGTCCTGGTTCTTCAGCAGGACGACGCTCTTCCGGTGGGTCAGAGCGGCCTCGTCCCAGTCGGCCTGGGTCGCCACGACCTTCTCCGCGTTGGCGGGGTCAGCGTAGGGGTCCTCGAACATGCCCTGCTGGAACAGCTCGGTCAGGGTGCGGGAGACGGCCCGGTCCAGGCTTTCGTCGGTCAGCACCAAATCTTCCTTCTGGAAGCCTTCCGGCACGGGATGGGTGTCGTAATAGCCGTTGGTGGCCCGGTCATAGGCTTCCCGGCCCACTTCGTTGTCGAACAGGCCGCTGATGACATCCACGCCGGACTGGGTGACGGCGTAGCCCACCCGCTCGGGCTTGTCCAGGGCCTCCACGCCCCAGCTCATGTTGTGGACGATGCCGGTGTCAGAGTTGATGTAGCCATCGAAGCCCATCTGCTCCCGGAGGACCTTGTCGATGAACACCTTGTTGTAGGCGAAGCCGTAGGGGTTCAGCTCGATGGGGTCGCCGTTCATGTCGGTCTGGGGTGCGCTCTTGGCGGCGGCGGGCTTGGAGTAGTAGGGCATGATGGAGGCCGCATGGTACTTCACCGCCGGCTGGAAGGTGGGGATGTGGTACTTTTGCAGGGAGCCTTCCGTAGCGTAGACGTTCCACTGACCGGCGGCATAGTGGGGGTCGAAGCCGTTTTCACGGGCGCCGCCGCCGGGGAAGTGCTTCACCGTCATGGAGACGCCATCGGGGGTGACGCCGTTCTCGCTACCCTGGATGCCGGGGATGAGCCGCTCGAAGATGGCGGTGATCAGCTCCGGGTCCTCGCCAAAGGTGCCGAAGGTCCGCTGCCAGCGGGGATCGGAGACCACGTCGGCCATGTACATATAGCCCTTTTTCAGACCACAGGCATTCCACTCCCGGCGGACGCAGTCGGCAAACTTGTCGATAATGTCCAGGCTGTCGCCCTTGACGGCGGCGGCGATGCCCAGGGTGCCGGGCCAGGTGGCAAAGACGCCGGAAGCGTCGTTCATGCCAAAGACCACCTCACCGTTCTCGTTCCGGGAGTTGGAGGCCACGCTGACAGGGACAAAGTGGTCACACTGCTCCGCCACGGCGTGGAGCTGGTTCAACCAGTCCGCCAGGTCCTCGGGGGTGGCGTTGGCCCGCAAAATCAGGTGCCGGGAGAACCAGTCCTTGATGAGGGTGGTGGTGCCGGGCAGATGCTGCTCGCCAAAGATGGTTTTTCCGTTCATCTCCGCATCGTCCAGCAGGCCGGACTCATCGGGGATGCACTGATGCCCAGGGACAGGGCCGGGGTACTTCGGCCCCATGCGCCAGTCCGAGATGAAGAGCTGGGCGATCTTCTCGTCCACCGTCAGGGTCTTGACGTAGGCCGCAGCCCGCTCCTTCGGAGACAGCCGCCAGTCGTTGACCGCCGTGACCTGACCGGTGCCGTCGATGTCCTTAAAATAGAGGCCGTCCTGCTCGATGACGGCCCGGGAAACCGAGCCGATGGTCGGCCCGTTGGGATTTTGGTAACGTTTTACCTGCTCGCTTGCTTTTGCCACTGTGTTGTTCCTCCTTTGGGGCGGCAGCGCCGCCGGGGTGTGAGTGTGGTTACAATCCTATGCAATAGTTTACCACAAAAAACACAAAAGCGGCAAGGGATTTTCTTTGTTATTTTGTGCATTTATCTGAAAGATGCGCAAAAAGAACAGAAACAGCAGGATTAGCAGAAATAGCGAACCTCCCCAAAATACTCTGTCCACTTTTCAATCACTTCAGCACTCCGCGCCTCGATGATTGACATGATATTTTTTTAAACATTTGGGGCAATACGGGAGTGATTGTGGCAGAGGTAACATTTCCCTGCCCGCGTAATCCAGATTTTTGTGGCGTTTTCTCTTGGTGCGCCCTGAGAAACATGCACATGAATGGGTTCTGTCGGTTTGCTCTCGTTTGACCAAAAATAAACCCAATACGAACCAATTTTAAAAACTTGCGGCATTTTCAAAGCCCCCTTCTTTTGAAAACTGCATAATCAGGTGAGCTGTTGATTCCACAATTTCCTGGAAGCGGGCAATATCTTCCGCTGTAAAACCGTATATTTCTTCCCAGGTATACTCAGGTAAATAGCAGGTCGCGTGGTGAAAGCAATCCTGCGCATCGGGTTTTTCCATGTAGACCTTGACCCGACCGTCCGGCTTCATTTCAGAGTGTACGATTTCGGTGCCATCATTCAGCGTTAAAAACGGATACATCATGTGCAAAATCCCCTTCATAGTAGATGTAAACTGATTATATCACAGCAAGGAAACCACCATCAACTTGACCATGCGTCGAACCGAAACACTCTCATCACTCTTTCCCCACCGTCTCCCGGTTCTCCTCCCGTTCTTCCTTGATCTCCCAGTGGATCAGGAAGGTCAGCGCCGCCCGCAGGGCGATGATCCCGGCGACGGTCAAAATCTCGGTCCACTCCCGCACCACCACGGTGCGGAGGATCTCGCTGCCCAGCTTGAACTCCAACCCGGTGGCGAAGCCCTGGGCCAGCAGCAACACCGTTCTGGGGTTCCGGCGGACGTAGTTGGCCACGCCCTGCACGCCGGAGATGATGATGACCACTACGCCCACCGTCTCAAAAAACACGATGGCCAGCTCCGTGACCTCCTGAAGTATCGCTTCCAAACAGGTGATAATCGCATCCATAAATTTCTCTCCTCCCTTTTAAAAAACGGGACTGTATCAAACTTTTGTTTTTGGTACGGCCCCGTTTGCTGCGGTTTTGTTGGATTCTCTGTGTTTCGCTCAACGTTTTTATGCTCAGCCCGTTTGCTCCTGGCTCCCGCGCCTGGGGAAGGCCGTCGCCAAAATCTCCGCCAGGGGCTTTTCCCGGATGGACAGGCCCTCATAGGGCTGATTTGTCCCGCTGCGGAACAGCCGCCCCGCCCCGTCAAAGACCGCCACCACAGCGTCGTCGGAGATGATGCTGTCTACCCGCCGAATGTCCTCCCACATGGCAAAGGGGAGCGTGCAGTATTTCTGCTCGTTCCGGGCGGTGAGGACAAACTGATACTCTTTCATCCGCTCCCCCGGCTCCAGGGGCAGGAAAATCGTCACGCCCGGATGCAGCGCACTGGCATCCTGGAGGGTACTCCCGCAGAGCACCTGGGCCGCCTCCGCCTGGCGGTAAGGGAGATAGACCCCGTAGAGCATCTGCCGCTGCCGCATCTGACGGCAGCACTCCTCCGCCCGGTCGTTGTATTCCACCATCAACATCAGGTTTTTCAGCTCCGCCGCCCGGTTTAAGAAGCTGCTGCCCATCTGCCCGCCATCGCAGAACAGCACAAAGGCGCAGTCCGTCTGGCTCTCCACCAGGGGCAGCAGCGCCTCCGGTTTTTCGTTGGGGCAGAGCACCCAGGTGTAAATACCCAGGTCCTTCCCCTGCTCGATCAGCGTCTGATACGCTTGCTCCATGGCGGGGTATCGGTCGCTGTCCGTCAGCAGCGTCACCGTCCAGGGAACGTTGAAGCCCTGCCGGGCCTCGATCTCGCGGATGATCCGCGCTCCGGCGGTGCAACTGTTATAGCCGATGTTCATGCCGAAGGTCAGCAAATGCTCCTGGTCCATATGGGTCACAGCGTCCTGAATCAGCCCATAATACCCGCTGTCCTCGTTTTCCAGCATGATTTGCGCCGCCTGAAAAAAGTCCTTTTGGAACCGTCCTGTAGAGAAGTGCAGCGCCATGTCCACCAGGGTCCTGGTGCAGCGGTCCGGGTCCTCCTGCATCTCTTTCATCTTCTGCCGGACAAAGGTTTCAATCAGCGTTCGATTTACGTTGTGGATCGGGTCGTTTCCAATGATGTCCATCCTCTCGCCTCCAGAAATGGATTTCGTGTATTTGTTTGCTTATCAGTATAAAGTATTCTCGCACTCCTTACAAGGGGGCAAAACTGTCAACTTGTCCCACAGAGGACTAATTCCCCATTTTGCCCTGTTTTTGCCCATATTCCAGAGGTTGTCCCATTTGGAATACGCCGCTTTTCTGATAGAATAGTGGAGAAGGGACGAGTCTTGACAGTCGGGCAGGTGCAGAATTGCCCATAGACGTTTTTCCCGTTCTGTGCTATCATTATAATAGACGTCGCTTTGAAAAGGAAGGGGGATTTTTCCCATGAAGCTGTTCAAAGAAAACATTTACAACCTGATCATGAGCCTGGCCGAGATCGTCATCGGCATCCTGCTGCTCATCGACCCTGTGGGCTATACCTCCGGCATCCTCATCGCCGGGGGCATCGTGCTGACCGCTATGGGCGTGCTGGGGGCCGTCGCCCACTTCCGGCTGCCGCCGGAGGAGGCGGTGCGCAACCACCAACTGGCGGTGGGTCTGATTGAAATTTCCATCGGCCTGTTCTGCGTGTTCTGCCCCGGCTGGTTCATCGAGACGTTTCCTGTGCTGACCCTGCTCTATGGTGTGCTTCTGCTGACTCTGGGCGTCGTCAAAATTCAGTGGACCATCGACCTCATTCGCCTGCGGCGGAAGCAGTGGTTCCTGGCGCTGCTCAGCGGCCTCATCTCCATCATCGTGGCCGCCGTCCTGTTCCACAACCCGCTGGAATCCACAAACCTCCTGTGGATCATCACCGCCATTGCCCTCATCGTGGAGGCGGTCTTTGACATCATCACCATCTTCTACCGCAGCGAACCGGAGGACAAAGCCGGAAGGTCCGCCGCGTCGGACAATGCCTCTAACACCTCTGACGCTGCTGATTATGTGGAACTCATTGAGGCAGGCGACGAAAATTAGCAATGTGCAATTACGGCGAAACCGCATGTTTTACTGTCGCCTTGCGGCGAGATGTGGTGAAAACTGCCAGAAGCAGGGGCCTAGCGGCGTCTTTTAGTAAGAAAAGGGCTGTAATCCCGGTCATTGCTAATTGCGCATTGCACATTGCACATTTTCACAAAGAGGAGCCTTTTCCATGAAAAAGCTGAAAAACGACTACCTTTCCCTGATGCTGGCCCTGTTTGGGGCGGCGGCGCTGACGTTACTGCTGTACTATGTGCTGTTCCACTTCGGCAAGGTTCTGTCGGGGGCGCGCGCTCTGATGAAGGTCTGGGCGCCCTTTGTGGTGGGCGGCGTCATCGCCTATATCCTCAAACCCACCTGCAACAGCCTGGAGGCATGGCTCACCGGTCTGCTTCAAAAGCCAGGGAGCAAAGCGGAAGTGCCGCTTGACGGCAGGGGCAAGTCCTCCAAATTGGCCGGCGGCCTGAGCATCGCGCTGACTCTGGTGCTGGCTCTGACGGTCATCGCTATTTTGCTCATCCTCGTGGTGCCCACCCTGCTGGACAGCATCCGCTCTGTCATGCGGCTGATCCCCAGCAGCGTACAGCAGTTTTCCGACTGGCTGCTGCTCTATGTGGGCGACAACGAGACCCTGAGCAACTACATCACCCAGTTCTCCGATGGCGTCTCCACGTCCCTCCCGGAGTGGCTCATCTCCACGGTGCTACCCAACCTGGAGACGCTGGTGGGCGGCGTCTCCAGCGGCGTGGCCAGCGCGGTCAACATCCTGAGCAACCTGTTTTTGGGCATCATCGCCGCCATCTACATTCTGGGCTTCCGCAAGACCTTTGCACGCCAGGCAAAAAAGCTGAACTACAGCGTGTTCGGCAAACGGTGGTCGGAGATCATCCTGCGGGAGTTCCGCTTCGCGGACCGGGCGTTCAGCGGCTTCATCAGCGGGCGGCTCATCGACTCGCTCATCATCGGCCTCATCTGCTTCATCGGGATGCTGATTCTGAGAATGCCCTATGCGGTGTTGGTCAGCGTCATCGTGGGCGTGACCAACGTCATCCCCTTTTTCGGCCCCTATATCGGCATGATTCCCTCGTTCCTGCTGATTTTGATGGTCAGCCCGGTGAAATCCCTCATTTTCCTGGTGTTTATCCTGGTCCTCCAGCAGTTCGACGGCAACTACCTCGGCCCCCGCATCCTGGGCAACGTGACGGGCTTGTCCAGCTTCTGGGTGCTGTTCGCCATCATTACCTTTGGTGGGCTGTTCGGCTTCGGCGGCGTGCTGGTGGGTGTTCCGGTGTTCGCCGTGATTTATGACATCCTCCGGCAGTTGGTCAACAAAGGGGTCTCCTATCACCGGGCGAAGGAAGCAGCGGACGCGCTCTCCTCTCCCGCCCAGGAACAGAAAAAACCATAAAATCTCTGTGCATCCGTTTATTTCTTCACCGTGAAAACGACCCGGAACAAATTGGTTCCGGGTCGTTTTGCGCAATGACTACGCTTTCGTTGGCCTTCGTTTTTATGCAACTGCGGGGTCGGTGGGGTCGTAACCCTTACTGCCGGAGAGCTTGCCGCTCTGGTCCACGTTGTCGGTGATGGTCATTTTGCCGAACGGCCCGGCGTTGGAGGACTTGGAGAGCACCACCTGCTTGATGTAGCCGCCTCCCGCCATGTCATAAATCAGCTTGCAGTTGACCACCTGCATCCGCACACAGCGCAGGGACTGTTTGGTGCCGAGATTGTTATAGGAACTGACGTTCAGGGAGTAGTGGTCGCCCTTGGTGTAATACTGCTCCGAATGGGTCCACGCACCGCTGCCGCTGAGGTAGCAGGCCCATTTGTAATACCAGCTCCCGTAGGGGAACCAGGACATCCGCGAGGTGATTTTATAGGTGCCAGCCTTATAATTGCTGTCCGACCTGGAGGTAGACACCACAAAGGACTTGCAGGGCAGCATATAAGAGCCGTTGTACTTGGCATAAAGGGTGGCTGTCTGAGCGCCCCGGTTGACCACAAGCTGGGTGGACTTCTTTTTGTAGGCGGAAAACACTTTGTAGATGTTTTTGCAAAGGGTGCCGTCGCTGTTAAAATAGAAGCGGTATTTGCTGCCGTTGCGGGTCAGTGTTTTCCAGCCGGTGACATATTTGCCGCCGCTGAAATAATAGGTATCGTCCGATGACTTGGAAGAGGAACTTCCGCTGCTGTTAAAAGTCTTCCAGCCGCTTAACCCGGTCTGTTTGACGCCTTTTTTGTAATAATAGCCGTTGTAGCCGCCGGTGTAAAGGACGCCTTTCGAATAGCATTTACCACCGGCCTTGGTTCGTTTCCCCGTGTCCATGCGGACGTAATACTTGCTGGTGCTGGCAATGCCGGTGAGTTTTGTGCCTCCCACGCCGTCGGTCACCACCCAGAC
>JAJQCW010000023.1:15642-65276 GCA_021202515.1 Clostridiales bacterium
CCCACGCCGTCGGTCACCACCCAGACCTTATCGCCGGAATAGCGGCGGACGTAACCGGTGAACTTAACGCCATTGTAATACCATAATCCGTCACCGGTGAAGGTGGTATCTCCATAGGTGTCCAGGTTGGAAGTCTCATATTTGCCCGTGTAACTGGCAGGAACACCTTCCGTTATGTAGGAGAGTATCTCTGTATCGGGGTCAAGGTAAAAACCGGTATAGAGTGCGCCGTTGGAGTAGTAAACGCCGTTGTACACGCCGGTGTAAAGCGTCGCAACAGAGGAATAGACGCTGTCGTTTTGTGTTGTGGTGACAGTCACCAGTTGGCCGCCGGTTTCCGCATCTTCCTCCAGAAGCGCTTTCCCGTCTGTATCCAGGCTAATTGCCGTCACAAAACCGGTGCCTGTCAGTGTCAGCTCACCCTCGTCATTAAAATAGTAATAACCTGCTTCAAAGGTGGTCTCCCCGTTCGTTACCCTTTCCTCCAGGTAGAGAACCACATCCATTGCCTGCGTAGGTTCGCTGTCCGCCTCGTTCTCCCAATAGAAGAAGGTCCAGCCGGTCTCCGTCTGTGTCCAGCCATCGGAATCCGCTTCGCCGGTCAGGACGACCGTCTCCTGTTGGCCGATGGCCACTGTGGGCGTTTCACCCTCCGATTCCCCGCTGGAATTGTCTGCGGCTTCCGTTTCTCCCTCCGTGCCGACAGAAGCAGCCAGTTCCGCGTCATCCACAGCGTCCTCTGTCAGTTCCTCGGAGGCGGCAGAGCTGTCAGCAGTTGTCTCCTGGGCCAGCGCGGCAGGATAGGCCATAACACACAGCGTCAGCACCAGACAGACGGTGGAAAGAACCATTTTCAGTGTTCGTTGTCTCATAGTTCCTCCTAATACGATTGTTGCAGTTGGGTTGAGACGGCACTCTTGCGCCGCCTGTGGGCGATTTATCTCATCGGGAAGGAGCATCAGCTTCCCGTTATCACAAAACTGGCGGAAGGTCAGTCGGAATGGGCAGGTTAAAGTAGAAGGTGTTCCGCCCGTCCTGGGAGCGCAGCCCCACTTCCGCCTGACACATTTCAGCCACCTGCCGAACCACATACAAGCCGAGACCATACCCGCTGCTGCGCCGCCTGGATTTGTCCCTCTTGTAAAACGGCTCCCAAATGCGCTGTTGCTCTTCCGCCGGGATAGCCTCTCCCGCATTGGTGACCTGAATACAGAACCGCCCCTGCGCAAAGCGGCCATTCAACTGGATCTCCGTATCTGGCGCACGGTATTTCACCGCATTCCCCAGGTAATTGAAAATCACCCGCTCCAGCAGGTAAGCGTTGGCGAAAATACTGCCGTCCTCCCATTCCACCACTATAGAAACATCTGGATACTCTCGTAAGATGCGCTGCCGCACCTGTTCCCCCAGCGTTCCGGCATCCATCCATTCCATTTCATAGAAGTGTTCACCACCGTCCAGAGCGGAAGCCTCCATCATCTCCTTGGCCAGCAAGTCCAGTGAGTCACACTCCTCCAGCATAATGCCACAGTAGCGGTTGACCTGGGGGGAACTCGACGATACGATTTGGATGTTCTCTGTATAGCCCCGCAGGGTAGTCAGGGGGGTTTTGATCTCGTGGGCCAGGCTGCGCAGCAGTTCCCGCCGCCGTTCCAGTTCGCGTTGCATATCGCAGATGCTTTTTTCCAGTTTGGTGGACAGGTCGTTCACTGAATCCGCCAATACCGCGATTTCATCGTGTCCCTGGTAATGAACCTTTTGGCTGAAATTCAAATTCGCCATGTCTCGTGTCACCCGGCTGATCTCCTCGATTTGGTTGGTGTACCGTCGGGTCAGCAGATTCCAGGCCACCATACCCAGCAGAGCCGTCACACCGGCGCTGCACAGCAGGAACAGGGAAACCAACTGCACCGACTGCTCAATGCCCTTGATTCCCTTGTTCATGATGATATAAGTGCCGTCCCCCAAATCCCGCACATAGTAGAGCCGACGAAGCTGGTCGCCCTCATTGTAACGTTCAATGAGGTAGGGGTTTTCCTCCTGGGCCTGAAATTCCTGGAGAATGTTATTCAATCTAGGACTGTCCTTGATCCGTTCCGCTTTGCCGTTCAAATACTCCGTGGTGCTGGTGATGATATCCCCGTCCGTAATGATGGTAATGTGGATGAGATAGGAATCATAAATAGAACTGAGAAGCTCCTGCGTCTCCCCCTCCCCCTGTTCCAGCAGTTCGCTGATTTGAGTTCCGTAATGAATCATTCTCGTTCTGGACTGCCAGACAAACACGGGTTTCAGCAGCAGGCCGGAAACCAGCGTCAGGAAGCACATACACCCGATGATGCAAACCGCAAAGGCCAGACTGACCTTGGTGCGCAGCCGCGGTTTCACAGGCTGGTCACCTCCCCGTCAAAGCAGTATCCCACACCCCGGACGGTGCGGATTTTCTGACCATATTCTTTCAGCGAGCGCCGGAGCATTTTGATGTGGGTATCCAGAGTGCGCTCGCCCCCGCCGTACTCCACGCCCCAGACACGGGTCAGGATGGTTTCCCGGCTGAGGACAACATTGCTGTTTTCCAGGAACAGAAGCAGCAACTGATATTCCTTGCTGGTCAGCTTGCACTCCTCACCGGCAATCAAAACAGTGTGGGTGCTCTGGCGAAGCAGCAGCTCCCCACAACGGTAATCCTGAATGACGTGGGCGCGTTTTTCCTGTACCAGCCGCTTGGCGCGCTGGGCCAGCACTGCCCGGTGAAATGGCTTTGCCACATAGTCGTCCGCGCCTTCCTGAAAGCACCGAATCTCACTGACCGCATCGTCCAGAGCGGTCAGCATCAACACCTTAACGCCAAAATGCTCCTTCACGTAAGGCAAAATATCCCAGCCGTCCAACTCCGGCATCATGATATCCAAAATCAGCAGGTCGATCATGTTATCCGCCGCCAATTGCTCCAGCACCTCCCGGCCATTGTAGGCAGTGGAAACCTGATACCCTTCCATGGTAAAGATATCCTGCAACAGCTCGTTTACGCGGACATCGTCGTCGGCAATCAGCACTTTTCCCGTCATTTTGCCCTCCTTCCTGCCACGGCGCAAAACCTGTGACATGCTGCGGCTGGCGTTTACAGTGATACCTTACCAGCCTAATGTGAAATCTGTGTGTATTCTGCCTCCAAGCGTCCGCACTTTTTCAGAAAAAAACTGCGGCCCGGAGTTTCCCTCTGGGCCGCAGCATTCTGGTGCCGGTGGCGGGACTCGAACCCGCACACCATCGCTGGTAATGGATTTTGAGTCCACCTCGTCTACCAATTCCAACACACCGGCGTCAAATGGTATTATAGCGGAAACTTCTTCGAATTGCAACCCCAAATTTTTGCCGCCGCAAAAATAAAATCTCCCCGTTCTCTCCAAACCTTGTTTACAGGAACCACCGTTATCCGATATAATGAGACAGATGACCCGTTGCACGGGAAAGGAGAACCACAAAATGATGTTTGAGACGATTTTACGCAGCCCCGACTGGGTGATGGTCCAGAGCGAACGGGGCGAATGGAAAGCGGCAGGCAGCCCGGGCGCGGCCCGCCGGGAGGACGTGGTCGTGGAGACCGCCCTGGAGGGAGACCGGCTGGCAGTGTATCTGACCGCGGACAGCACCCCGGTGCGGCTGATCCGGCTACGCTGGCAGTTTTCCCAGCCAATGAAGGGGACCTTCCTGGGCGACGCCTGGGAGCGGGGCTACGGCGACATGGGGTGGCGGAACATGATCCCCTACCGGGCCATGCCCTGGTTCTTCCTGGCTCAGCGGGAGAATGTCACGGCGGGGTATGGCGTCCGGGTGCGGCCTGGCGCGCTGTGCTTCTGGCAGGCGGATTCTGCCGGGGTGTCCCTGTGGCTGGACGTGCGCAGCGGCGGCGTGGGCGTGGTGCTGTCCGGGCGCAGGCTGCTGGCGGCCCAGGTAGTGTTTCGCACCTACGAGGGCGTCAGCGCCTACGAAGCCTCCCGGCGGTTCTGTCAGGCCCTGTGCGACGACCCCATCTTCCCACCCCACCCGGTCTACGGCTCCAACAACTGGTATTACGCCTATGGCCACAGCTCCCAGCAGGAAATTTTGGCGGACACCGACTATCTGATGGCGCTGACGGGTGGGCTGGACAACCGGCCCTATATGGTCGTGGACGACTGCTGGCAGAAATATCGCAGCGACGATTACATCGGCGGCCCCTGGGTCAGCAACGAAAAGTTCCCGGATATGGCGGGGCTGGCGGCGGACATCACCGCCAAAGGCGCACGGCCCGGCCTGTGGATGCGGCTGCTGCTGGACCGCAGCGAGAGCATCCCCGCCCAATGGCGGCTGGCAAACGGCAGTTTGGACCCCTCTCACCCAGAGGTGCTGGCCCACATGCAGGAGGACATCCGCCGGGTCTGTGGCTGGGGCTATCGGCTCATCAAGCACGACTTCTCCACCTTCGACATTTTCGGGCGGTGGGGACCCCAGATGCTCCCCCTGATGGCGGCAGACGGCTGGCGGTTCCACGACCAGAGCCGCACCTCGGCGGAGATCGTCACCAGCCTTTACCGGGCCATTCTGGAGGCCGCCGCTCCCACCGGTACCCTGATTTTGGGCTGCAACACCGTGGGCCACCTGGGGGCGGGGCTGATGCATCTGAACCGCACCGGCGACGACACCAGCGGCCTGCTGTGGGAGCGCACCGCCCGGCTGGGGGTGAACACCCTGGCCTTCCGTATGTCCCACCACCGAACCTTCTACGACGTGGACGCGGACTGCCTGGGCATCACGGAACACATTCCCTGGGAGCTGAACCGGCAATGGGGCCAGTTGCTGGCCAAAAGCGGCACTCCCTTCTTTGTCTCGGCAAAGCCCGGTGTGCTGACGGCAGAGCAGGAAAAAGAGCTGGCCGGATTCTTCCGGGAGGCGTCGGAGCAGGCCCACATCGCCCAGCCTTTGGACTGGCAGGAGACCAGCCTGCCCCAGACGTGGCAGGTGGGGACGGAGCAACTCTCCTACAACTGGTACGAGGACACCGGCCTGCGGTCTGTTCGGGCCTCCGGCGCGATTTGGGAGCAAATCGACGGGGAACGGTATTTCTAATGTGCAATGTGCAGTGAGCAATTTGCAATGGCTGGGTTTGCAGACGTTTTTCTTTGCAACTTTGCCATTGGAAACCCCTCCACCATGCTTCGCATGGTCCCCCTCCCCTTTCAGGGGCGGCAAAAGGGGCTATTGGTTTCAAAAAGGCCATTTTCGCGGAAAACCTGCGCCATGCCGACCAAAAATGCAGACGAAACAGCCCACATTATCCTGGCTAACAGCTAACAGCTAATAGCTAACAGCTCATTGCACATTGCTAATTGCGAATTGCTAATTGTGCCGCGTCTGTAAAGACCGGCACTCCCGCCTCTCTCGCCGCGTCCAGCAGCCGTCCATTGCACCGGTTGAACTCCCCCACGGGGCACCCGGCGTCCAGCACCGCGCCAATGCGCAGCATAGCGTCTCTGGTGGCGGCAAAAACCTCATCAGAGACCGGCTCGAAAGCCGGGGCAGTGAACACCTCCGCCGCCAGCGCACGGGCTATGGGGGTGTCCACGTCGTTTTCGAACAAAATCCCCGCCGCGAAGGGGATTTGCTCCCGCTGGAGGCGGCGGTACGCGGGGACACCATACCCGGCTCCGCCGATGACGAATACCTTCGGTTCTCCCTCCGGGCGGGGCAGTTCCACGCTGCCAAAGAAGGGGTCGTAGCTGCCCCGCTCCATGTCGTAGAGCCGCTGGGCGGCGTCCCCCGCCAGCACCTCCTCCGGCGGGCCGTACCGGGAGATGGCGTCCCCCTTGACGCAGACCAACTGGTCCGAGACCTTATAGGCCAGGTCGATCTCGTGGAGGGAGAGCAGGATGGTGGTCCCCTTCTCCCTTGCCAGGCGGCGCAGCACGTCCAGCAGTTCCACCTTGTAGCGGATGTCCAGGTAGGCGGTGGGCTCGTCCAGCACGATGATCTCCGTGTCCTGACAGATGGCCCTTGCCAGCAGCATCCGCTGCTTCTGACCGTCGCTGAGGGTGGAGAACTCCTGCTCCGCCAGTTCTTCCCCGCCCACCAGGGCCAGGGCCTCGTCCACCTTGCGGCGGTCCTCGGCGGTCAGCTTGCCCATGGCGTTGGTGTGGGGATAGCGGCCCAGAGCCACCAGCTCCCGGCAGGTCATCAGCTCCGGGTTGACCCGGTCTGTCAGCACCACCGCCAAGTGACTTGCCAGCTCTCTGGCGCTCCAGCGGTGAACGTCCCGCCCCTGGACGTAGACGCTGCCGCTGATCGTTCGCAGTTGGCGGGTGATGGACTTCAAAATGGTGGACTTCCCCGCCCCGTTGGGGCCGATAAGGGTGAGAATTTGCCCCTTTTGCAGGTTAAGATTGATGCCATGGATGAGGATATTCCCGCGATAGCCCACGGCCAGGTTTTCCGTCTCGAAATAGCTCATTGCTCCCGCCCCCTCCGTTTTACCATCATGTAGATCACCACCGGCGCGCCGAACGCTGAGGTCACGGTGCTGATGGCCAGCTCCGTGGGCGCGAATGCGGTCCGCGCCAACAGGTCGCAGTAGACACAGCACACCGCCCCAGTCAGGAAGGACAGGGGGATGACCACGGCCGGGCGGGAGGTGTTCAGCAGACTTTTTGTGATGTGGGGAATGGCGATACCCACAAAGGAGATGGGTCCTGCGAAAGCGGTGACGCAGGCGGACAGCAGACTGGACAGCAAAATCAGGCAGACTCGGAAGGCCCGGACGTGGATGCCCAGGCTCTGGGCGTAGCCCTCCCCCAGGGCGTAGGCCCCGATGGGCTTTGCCAGCAGCCACGCCAAAGCCAGGCAGGGCAGACAAATAGCCGCAGACACCCCCACGGCGTTCCAGCTTGCCCCGGAAAAGCTGCCCATGGACCAGCTTGTCAGGTTGGCGACGTTGTGCTCGTCTGCGAAGGTGACGCAAAAGTCCGTCACCGCGCCGCAGAGGTAGCTGACCATAATGCCGATGACCAGCAGCATGGACATATTGCGCACCCGCTGGGCGAAGAGCAGCACCACCCCCGTCACCAGCAGCGACCCGGCGAAGGCCGAGAGCACCATCACGCCGGAGTTCATGGTGGAGATGTCTTTCAGCAGGAAGATCATGGTGACGCTCACCAACATTTTCGCGCCGGAGGAAATACCCAGCACAAACGGCCCGGCGATGGGATTGCGGAAAAAGGACTGGAGCAGCAGGCCGGACACCGCCAGCGCGCCCCCCAGCACCGCCGCCAGCAGCAGCCGGGGCAGGCGGATGGAAAACAGCACCCGCGCCTCCGTTGAACCGGTCAGGAACGCCGTCAGCGCCTCACCGTACCGGTCAGGGTTCAGCAGCGCCAGCACCCGCAGCCGCAGGCCCTTGCCCAACAGGGCGAAAATCTCCCCCGTCGGGATGTCTACCGCGCCGGTGTTCACGTTTAAAATCAGCCCCGCCGCCAGCAATGCGGCCAGCAGCGCGGTCACGGCGGCGGTGCGGATGGTGCGTCGGTTCATGCAGTCCTCTCCCCTCTTTTTCAGTTATTCCGTCATTGTAGCATATTGTAACACATTTGCCGGGCGGTTTCCACCTCCAAAGGGCGTAGAGGGGCAAATGGGGCAAATTGCGCGGCCTCGTCTTTACAGAATCCCCGTTCTGTGGTAGAATGTGAACCAATCTCAAAAGAAAACGAGGTGGCGTCATGTCTGCCCTCCGTGATTTGGTGCTGGACGCTCTGAAACAGGCCGATCATATTCTTCTCTCCCTCTGTGTCGCCGCCAATTTATTTGGCATCGTACTCATCTACTCCGCGACCCGCTACAGGGCCAGCCTCCATTCCTCCGCCGCGAAGCAGGCCATCGCCATGTGCATCGGCATTGTGCTCTACTTTGTGGTCAGTCAGCTTGATTTGGAAATGATTTGCAGCAAGTGGAAGTGGCTGCTGGCAGGGGCCACCATCTTCCTGCTGCTGCTCATCCCCCTGGGCACCGGCGACGACATGGGCAACCGGGCCTGGATCTCCCTGCCGCTGATCCCCTTCACCCTCCAGCCCGCCGAGATGGACAAAATCGTCTTTACCATCCTCTTCGCGCAACTGATTTCGTATATCAAGGAAAAGAAGCGGATGAACAACATCGTCTCCGTGATGCTGTTCTGCGCGGCGCTGCTGTACTTCGTGGGGCTGATCTACGTCATCTCCAGCGATGCGGGCACCTGCCTGATCTACGTGGCGATTTTCGCCGTCATGCTGTGGGTGGGGGGACTGCATCCTCTGTGGTTCGCGGCGGGCTTCGCCGTCATCGGCTACGGCGGATATCGGCTGTGGAACTACCTGCCGGAGACAAACTACCTGAAAAAGCGTATCCTCTGCTGCCTGGACCACGACTATGACCCTCTGGGCGTGGGCTTCCAGCAGAGCCGCTCTCTGCTGGCTATCCGCTCCGGCGGTCTCACCGGTCAGGGCTATATGCAGGGGGCTATGACCCAGTCCACCATCAACAACAAGCTGTCCCAGCGGTTCAACGACTTCATCTTCTCCTCCTGCTGCGAGGAGTGGGGACTGCTGGGGGCACTGCTGGTCATCGGTATCCTGACGGCTATTATCCTCCGGTGCATTTACGTGGGCGTCACCGCGCCGGACACCGTCTCCTCTCTGATGTGCTTCGGCTTCGCCGGCATGTTCATCGCTCAGGTGGGTATCAACATCGGCATGTGCCTCTATATCCTGCCCACCATCGGCCTGACGCTGCCTTTCTTCAGTCTGGGCGGCACCTCCATCATCACCAACTACGTTATCACGGGCCTGGTTTCCGGGGTCAAGCACCGCAACAAACCGGACTGGCTCAAGAACACCGCCGCGCCGGAGCCGACCAACGGAACGGCGCGGAAGAGCGTGCTGTTTGTGCCGGGAGGCAGGTAACTAACAGAACAGGAGGACATTTTTCATGGAACGAACCGCAACGGTAGAACGCAACACCAAAGAGACAAAAATCAGCGTGACCCTGAACCTGGACGGTACGGGCAAGAGCGACCTCCACACCAAAATCGGGTTCTTCGACCATATGCTGGACGGTTTCGCCCGCCACGGCCTGTTTGACCTGGCGGTAGACTGCGACGGCGACACCTGGGTGGACTGCCACCACTCCATCGAGGACACCGGCATTGTGCTGGGCACCGCCATCCGCCAGGCGGCGTGGGACAAAAAGGGCATCCGCCGCTACGGGAGCTGTCTTTTGCCCATGGACGAGGCACTGGTCCTCTGCGCGGTGGACCTGAGCGGGCGGCCCTACCTGGTCTTTGACGGGGGCTTCACCAACCAGAGCGTGGGGGGCATGGACACCCAAATGGCGAAGGAGTTTTTCTACGCCGTCAGCTACTCCGCCGCCATGAACCTGCACATTAAGGTGCTTTACGGTGAAAACGACCACCACATCATGGAGGCCATGTTTAAGGCGTTCGCCAAGGCGCTGGACCAGGCCACCCAGTACGACGAACGCATCCAGGACGTGCTGTCCACCAAGGGCAGCCTCTGAGCCTGTCAAAGGCTGGCGCGCACCCAAAATTGCACGAAAAAGAAGGCTTTCCCGGTTTGGGAGAGCCTTCTCTTTTGCTCATTTAGCTGAAAACTGTGCGTTTACCCCACGAACAGGTTCGCAAGCAGCACCAAAATGGGAATGGCGATGAGGGTGCGCTCCAGGAAAATGACGAACAGCTTCCACAGGTTCAGGGGAATTTCGCTCTTGATGATGATGGTGCCCACCTCGGTCAGGTAGATGATCTGCACCAGGGACAGCGCGCCGATGATGAACTTGGTCTTGACCGACTCCACACCGCCGATGAGCAGGGCGGGAATGAACATATCCATGAAACCCACCAGGGTCGCCGGGGCCACCGTCGCGGCCTCCGCGACGCCGAACACCTGGAGGTACAGCCGCATGGGGTAGGACAGCCAGTTAAACACCGGGGTATAGGTGGCGATGATGAGCGCCACGGTGCCCCAGGCGATGACGATGGGGATCAGGTCAAAGAGCATACCCATGACCACTTCCATGCCGCCTTCCAGAATGTTTTTGACGTGGAAGCTCTCAGCCCGCTTGCAGCCCAGCTCCACCGCGTAGGCGAGACGACCCTTCTCCGGGGGCACGTCCTCCACCAACTGCTGGCCCACCTGCTCCTGGTAGGTGTCCGGCAGGGTGCGGATGGGCGGGATGCGGGCGATGATGACCGCCAGCACCACACCGGTGATGCAGATGCTGAGATAAAACGCAGGGAACAGGTTGGAAATCCCCACAGTGGTGGCCACCAGCAGGCAGAAGGGAATGGACACCAGGGAGAAGTTGGTCATGATATAGCCCGCCTCCCGCTTGGTGTAGAAGCCCCGCATATACTGCTCGCGGGTCAGGATTGCGGCGGCGTTGGACGCGCCGAACCAAGAGGCGATCAGGTCGATGGAGGCCCGGCCCGGCACCTTGAACAAGGGATGGACCACCGGGCGCAAAATCACGCCGAAGAACTCCATAATGCCGCAGTCCGTCAGGAAGGGCATCAGGAAGCTAAAGCTCAACACGATGCAGACCAGCGTACAGCACAGGTCCACCATAGACGCGCCGGTGTCCGCCGAGAGCACCCACTCCGGGCCAAAGCCCAGCACCACCATGCAGGCGATGACCATGCCCAGCTCCTTGGAAATCAGGTAGAAGGGGGTGGCGGAAAAGC
Organism: Clostridiales bacterium; assembly: GCA_021202515.1. Taxonomy (GTDB): domain Bacteria; phylum Bacillota; class Clostridia; order Oscillospirales; family Oscillospiraceae; genus Onthomonas. The sequence goes on from JAJQCW010000023.1 coordinate 26,405, forward strand.
CTTTTTTCAGATAGTTGTTGTTCTGAATCCAGTCCGGCTTGCAGATGAAGTTGTACAGGGTCAGCACGCCGGAAATAATCATCAGCACCATCAAAACATAGGGCAGAGACGCGCCAAACAGGTTTTTCAGGAAGGATTTGATGTAGTCCAGCAGAGTGGTGAAGCTGTCCCCCTGGGGGATGGGGACCAGGAACATCAGGATGCCGAAGGCGGAGCCGAAAATAAATTTCAGCAGGTTTTTGGTGGTGATCTTCTTCTCTCTCATGTGGTTCTCTCCTTTATAATGTTTCGACTAATTCCATTGCGGAATAAATCATCTCCTCAGACACCGGATAGGGAATGTGTTCCATATCCGGCCCGGTCACCGTCTCCCGCAGCACCGGGGCCAGGGTCGCCCGGTCCAGGGAAACTCCCATCTCCGCCAGGGTGGTGCGGATGCCCAGCCCTTGCAGCAGGATTTTCAGCCGGGCGGCCTCGACTAAATCGCCGTCCACTGCCAACTGCACCAGCACCCCATAGGCCACCACGTTGCCGTGGAGGTTTTCCTCCTCGAAGCCCGGCAGCAGCACCAATCCGTAATAAACGGAGTGGGCGATGGCACAGTTGTAGTCGTCCAGCACCAGCAGGGAGACCAGCCCGGTGCTGACGATAACCGCCAGGACTGCCTGTTCCAAGGCGTAAGAGACCCGGTGGCTGCGGCAGTCGTTCAGGGCGCGGACGCCGTACTCCCTCAGGGGCTGGTAACACAGGTTGCTGATTTCCCGGCCCAGGGCGGAGCTGTGGGCCAGCTCGTCCCCCCGCGCCGCGAAGTGACACTCAAAGTGCTTGCCGATGGTGTCGCCCATCCCCGCCCGGAGGTACTCCGCCGGGGTGTTGGCGATGACTTTCAACTGAATGAAACAGTGCCGGGGCGGGCGGTCATAGTAATAAAAGTGGTCAAATCTGCCGTCCTCCCGGTAGACCACGGACAGGGCGGTGTAGGCGGCGCAGGTGGCCGCGATGGTGGGAAAGGTAAAGACAGGCAAGCCCGCCTCCCAGGCCGCACCCTTGGCGGTGTCCAGGGCCTTACCGCCGCCCATGCCAAAAATCATGTCCGCCGAAAGCGCCTTTGCACGCGCCGCCCAGCGGTGAATGTTGTCCAGGGTGCAGTCTGCGCCAAAAACCACGGTATCCACGATGTCCAGCCCGCTGCCCCGGAGGGCTGCGGTCAGCGCATCACCAGCGGCAGCCAACGCCCGCTCTCCGCCGATGAGCAGCACGCGGGAGCCGTAGGGCACGCACACGTCAGGCACTTTGTCGTAGACCCGCTCCCCCACGGAGTAGTTGCAGAAAAACACCTGGTTCATTTGACCAGCGCCTCCATTTTTGTGAGCCGCCGAATGACCTCCTCCAGGGTGGATTCCTCCCGGGCGAAGTGGAGCCGGATGTAGTTGTTGATGGGTTCCCGGAAGAAGCTGGAGCCAGGCACCGCCGCCACGCCCACGTGCTGGATCATCCACTCGCAGAACTGCAAGTCGGTGTAACCGGCAAACATGGGCAGGTCCAGGAACTCCTGGATGTCCACCATGACGAAATAAGTGCCCTGGGGGACGTTATGTTTCAGCCCCGCCCGGTCCAGCCCCGCCAGGAAGAAGTCCCGCTTTTGGGTGTAGGTCTCCCGCAGGGCGTCGTAATAACTCTGGTCGAACCGCAGGCCCACCGTGGCCGCCTCCTGCAAGGGCGCAGCCGCGCCCACGGTCAGGAAGTCGTGAACCTTTTTGGCGTTCTCCACCACTTCCGCCGGCCCGATCAGGTAGCCCAGCCGCCAGCCGGTGATGGAATAGGTCTTGGAGAGGGAGTTGCAGGTGATGGTGTTGTCGTACATCCCCGGCAGGGCCGCCATGCAGGTGTGATGATAGGGGGCGTAGACCATATGCTCATAGACCTCGTCGGTGATGACGTAAGCGTCGTACTGCACCGCCAGCCTGCCGATGGCCAGCAGCTCCTCTTCGGTAAACACCTTGCCGCAGGGGTTAGAGGGGTTGCAGACCACAATGGCCTTGGCCCCCTGCCGAAAACCGTCCTCCACCAGGGAGATGTCGAAGTTGTACTCCGGCGGCACCAGGGGAACGTAAATCGGCTCCGCGCCGGAGAGAATGGCGTCCGCGCCGTAGTTCTCGTAGAAGGGTGAGAACACCAGCACCTTGTCGCCGGGGTTGCACACCGTCATCATGGCGCACATCATGGCCTCGGTGCCGCCGCAGGTCACAACGATCTCCGTCTCCGGGTCGATGGTCCTGCCGATGGCTCTGCCCTGCTTTTCCGCCAGGGCCTGACGGAAGTTCTCCGCCCCGTAGGTGATGGAATACTGGTGGGGTCCGGCGTAGGCGGCCTTTGCCAGCGCGTCCAGAATGGGCTTGGGCGGGTCGAAGTCCGGGAAGCCCTGGGACAGGTTAATCGCGCCATAGTGGTCGCTGATGCGGGTCATGCGGCGGATGACCGAATCGGTGAAGGTTCCTACTCGTTTGCTGAGCTGCGGCATTTGAAACTTCCTCTCTCATCTCGTTTTTTCAATTATCAAGGGTTGCCCTTGCTTTTTTACCATAACAATGATAGCATAAACTATCACAGCAAATCCGTCAAGAACAAACCATTGCGCTTCCCCGCCCTTTTTTCCGGTTTTGCGCGAAATCGGGGGCGCTGACAGCACAGATGGAAGGTGACACGATGTCCCTGAAAAACACCAGCAAATATCTGAGTCTGATTCTGCGCCACCATCCGGAGATCGTCGGCATCACCCTGGATGAACACGGGTGGGCGGAGGTGGACGAGCTGATTGCCGGGGTCAGCCGCACCCATCCCCTGACCACGGAGACGTTGGAGCAAATCGTCCGGGAGGACGAAAAACAGCGGTACTCCTTCAACGAGGACAAGACCTTCATCCGGGCCAACCAGGGCCACTCGGTCCCGGTGGATGTGGATCTGGAGGAGCTGGAACCGCCGGAAATCCTCTACCACGGGACGGGGCAGAAGTCCACCGACTCCATCGACGCCCAGGGGCTGCTGCCCATGTCCCGGCTGTACGTCCACCTCTCGGCGGATTACGCCACGGCGAAGAAGGTGGGCCAGCGCCACGGCAAGCCGGTGGTGTACCGGGTCCTCAGCGGCAAAATGCACGGGGATGGGATAAAATTCTACCGGAGCGTCAACGGCGTGTGGCTGACAAAGGCAGTTCCCGCCCGCTATCTTGAGAAAATCATCTGAAAATCGGTCAAACCCTCTTGAATTGCGCCTCTTTTTCCGTTACACTAAGAGGCGGCGGAGGTAGCCGGGACTAACCCGGCGGATTTCCCGCCAGCTTTCATCATAAAAGGAGTTCCTTTATGCGCGAAGATAAAACGCCTCTCAAAAAACGATATGACCTGCTCCTGCTGGGCGCGCTGGTGCTAGTGGGGCTGGGACTGACGGCCTTCGTGCTGCTGTCCCGGATGAACAGCGCCAGCGACGGCCTGACCGTCACCATCCGCCAGGACAACGAGGTGGTGGCCACCCTCCCGCTGGACGAGGACGCCACCTATGCCGTCCAGAGCGAGGACGGCGGCACCACCAATCTGGTGGTCATCGAGGACGGTACGGTTCACATGGAGGAGGCCGACTGCCCCGACCAGCTCTGTGTCAAGCAGGGCAAGATCCGCTACGCCGGGGACAGCCTGATTTGCCTGCCCAACCGGGTTGTAGTGGAGATCAGCGGCGAGGACGACCAGGCGCTGGACGCGGTGGCAAAATGACGGAGGTGAGAGGATGAAAACCAGACGGGTGGCTCAATACGGTCTGCTGATTGCGCTGGCTCTGGTGCTGAGCTATGTGGAGTCGCTGGTCCCGGCGTTTTTCGCCGTACCCGGCGTCAAACTGGGGCTGACCAACCTGGTGGTGATGGTGGCTCTGTACCGCATGGGCAGCCGGGACGCCATTATCATCAATCTGCTGCGGATTCTGCTGGTGTCCATGACCTTCGGCAACGCCTTTAGCCTGATGTATGCCGCCGCGGGGGGCCTGCTCTCCGGCGCGGTGATGATTTTGCTGAAACGCACCGGGAAGTTCAAAATGTTGACCGTCAGCATCGCCGGGGGCATCGCCCACAACGTGGGGCAGATCCTCATCGCCATGGTGCTGCTGGGCACCTGGCGGGTGTCCTACTACCTGCTGATTCTGTGGTGGAGCGGCCTGGCGGCGGGGTTTGCGATTGGTATCCTCAGCGCCCAGGTGGTGCGGCGGCTGCCGGAGTCGCTGTTTCAGGGGACGCAGAGGTAAAACAGACTCAATAGAGAAATCTGACTATCCCTTTGAATCAGCCGCGTTATTTTGAGTGGCTAGTGATTAGTGGTTAGAAAAGGGTACTTCTAATAGAAATTCTACATCTGCCGTACAAAACTGACATCAGATGACAAGCACTATCCCCTCTTGCCTCCCCTGAAAGGGCAGGGAGGGGCGAAGCCCCGGAAGTGCCGCTTGACGGCGGAAGAGGGCCGCCGCCTTTAGGCGGTGGCGGAGGGGTTTCCAACGCATGGCTGAGTAGAAGGGATAACCAGATAGAGAAATTAAGACCGCAGGGCGGTGGAGTAATTTCCGCAGCCCTGCGGTCTTAGTTTATTCTTTTGACTTTTCCTCTTTGTAGCTTCTACCCAAACACGGCGAACACCGTCAGCACCCCCGCGCAGTAAAGCAGACAGGGCACCAGATTTATGCGGATGATGTCCCCCTCCTTGCCGATGGCGTTGGTGGTGGAAGCCACGGCTACCACGTTGTTGATACAGATCATGTTGCCGATAGCGCCGCCGGACATCTGCAAACCGATGATGGAGGCGGTGGAAAGCCCCAGCATTTCGGCGGTCTGGTATTGGAGGGGGCCAAACAGCACGCCGGACACGGTGCAAGAACCGGAGACGAAGGCCCCCAGCACCCCCAGCAGCGGGGAGATGATGGGGAAGTACTTGCCCACGCTGTCCACCAGAAAGCTGCTGATGATGGTCAACATTCCGTCCAGACCGGAGTGGTTGACGCCGGAGTTGATCATAATTTGCACCATCGCCACGCCGCTGACCAGGGCCAACGCGATGGTCAGGAGCTGCTTGCCGGTGGCCTTGAAAATCAGTTTGACACCGTGCTCCGGCAGGTGCTTCCGCTTGAAGAACATGGTCCCCAGGGAGACTAGCATAAAGGGAATCAGGCCGGGGTTATAGACCAGAGCAAAGTCGTAATCCAGGCCCTCGATGCCCAGGATGCTTTCCCAGTGGATGGAGAGGTTGTTCAGGAGAGCTTTCAGCCCGAAGGCGGGGATGCGGGTCAGCAGCAGCAGCACCGCAATAACCAGGTAGGGCAGCCACGCCTTGACCATGTCCAGGGCGGTCAGGCTGTTGTCCGGCTCCATCGGCTCCTGCTCCTTGCGGATGTTGTAGCGGAAATGCCACACCATTTTGGGGGTCAGGAAGTGCCGCTGCGCGGCGATGACCGTGATGAACAGGCCCACCACCGAGCCGATGATGGAGGCGAACTCCGGCCCCAGGTAGGTCCCCAGCAGGTAGTAGGGAATCAGGAACGAGGCCGCCGCCAGCAGACAGAAGGGGATCATCTCCACGATGCGAATGAGCTTCTTCCCCGCGCCGAAGCAAATCACCAAAACCGCCACCAGCAGGATGGGCACCATCACCCCCGCCAGCCCCAGATAGAGGCAGGTCCTGCCGGTGACGGCGGTGGTAAATTCGCTGACCGTGGAGCCGGAGGCCGTCACATAGTCGGACAGGTTGGTCATATTGGTCAGGGTAGGCGTACCCACCGCCGCAAAGGGCACCGGCGTGCTGTTGGAGATCAGCGCCACCACGCAGGCCGCCACCGGCGAAAAGCCCAGCCCCACCAGCAGCGGGGCAGCCAGCGCCGCAGGGGTGCCGTATCCCGCCGCGCCCTCGATGAAGGCCCCGAACAGATAGGCGATGATGATGGCCTGAATGCGGGGGTCCGGGGTGATGCGCTTGAAACCGTTGTTGATGATGACCATGATGCCCGTCTGCTTCAGGGTGTTCAGCAGCAGGATGGCCCCGCCGATGATGAGCAGCAGGTCCAGCGACTTGAGTACCCCGTAGACAAAGTAGCCCGCCACCGTGAGGACATCCATCTGCCACACCGACAGCACCAGGATGCATGTCAGCAGCAGCGAGATGATTAGCGCCTTGCCGGAGGAAAAGTGGAAACTCATCATCAGCACCAGGGCGAGCAGGAAGGGCAGGGCGGACAGAATCAGATACAACATATATTTTCTCCTTCGTGTCCTATAGAAAATGCGATTTGCGGCGGAGACCGCCGATTTTGTCGTGCAGTGAAAAGCATTTTATGCTATCCCCTGCGTTATGACCATTTATTATACCATACTCCGCAGAGGATTGCACCCCTCTTTTTCCCACTTTGTCGATTTTGGCCCATACCGGCTCCCATTTGACAGGAAAATCGGATATTTTTTCAACAAAAAAGCAAAGAGCATTCCTGAGAGCCGTCCTTTGTTTGAACGTTTCACTTCACATACCGCACCCGCGACCGGTCAAACCGGTCCTCCTGCACTCTGGGCGCGGCAGCGGGGTAACCGCAGGGGATCAGGGCAAAGGCGGTCTCCCCTTCCGGCAGGTGCAGCACCTCCCCCACGGCGGCCATGCGCTCGGTCCGCGGGGCGATGCCCAGCCATACCGCGCCCAGCCCCAGGGCGTCCGCCTCCAGCAGCAGGTTCTCCACGCTGGCGCTCAGGTCGATCTGCGCGAACTCCGGGTGGCGGCAGTGTTGTCCAGCAGGTATTCCTCATCCACTGTGGCTCCCGCCACGATGATCTCCACCGTTGCCAGGGTCTGCTCAATCACCGGGTCGTCATCGCAGTAGGACACCATATCCAGCAGGTTGCTGCTCATATACTCCAACGTCTCGGCGGAACAGTCGGACCCGGTCACCACAGGGTAGATGGTGCCAGTGTAGCTGGTGAGGATGGTGTCCACCACCTCCACGGCCTGGCCCTCGCCCAGACACATAATGGCCCGCAGCTCCTGGTCAGAATAGAGACCGGAGAACATCTCCTCCGCCCAGGCCACCGCGTCGTCGGTCTGGCAGTCCTCGACAGAGGTGTTGCCGGAGGGAATCTCCACCGTTCCCGCGTCGATGTAGGGTTGCAGCACATCCATGGCCCCCTCAAAGGCTTCCTCGGCGCTGCTGCCCTTCCCGGCCACGATCTCCAGGGTGATGCTGTCGTCCCGGGTCTCCAGCAACAGCCGGTCAACCAAATGCTCCGCCTCCTGCTGGCCCATGGCGTAGTAGTCCCTACCCACATAGGAGTTGGCCGCGCCGTCCTCCAGCGGGTCCCGGTAGGCGATGACCGCCACGTCGGACACGTCCACCGTGATGGAGGTCAGCGTCTCGGAGGCCGCCTCCGGGTCCACCGGGTCCACGATGAGGATGGAAGCGCCGTCCTCCACCATGGCGCTGATCTGGCTGGACTGGTCGTCGGCGTTTTCGGCGTAGGCCAGCTCCACGGTATAACCGCTCTCTTCCAGGGCGGACTGCATGGCCTCGCCCGCCACGCTGCTGGACGCTTCGCTGGCCATGGCAATGCCCACCATAATCATACTGGACTCCTGGCTACATCCGGTCAGTGCCAGAGACAGCGCCAACGACAGGGCCAGTAAAATTGCAATGCCTCTTTGTTTCATGGGGAATAACACCTCTGCTTGCTCAGTTTCAAACACTGGTATCATATCATACTCCGGGAAGGTTGGCAATGGAAAAGTGAAAACAATTTACAAAATAGAAACAAATTGTTACAAATTGATTCCAAATCCAGGCAGTCAGTCCGGTACTTCCCTTCGGATGCGAAAGACGCCCGCGAAACACCGTCTCACTGGCGGTATTTCGCGAGCGTTTGTTCCTCTTTTGGGGCGTTACAGCAGGAATCGCACCGGCCAGGTGACAAATTGCAGGATGTGGACGACAACGGCCTTGCTGCCGGTCACTTCCGGCACCTCGGCTCCGGTGGTCAGCTCATAGGTCGTCTCGTCCAGACACAGCAGGGAATCCGCCTGGATGTCTGCCATATACCCTCGCAGCTTGGCGTTCAGTCCCTCGCTGTCGATGACCAGCATTAGCTCTGTGTCCAGATAGGCGGAGCGCATATCCCAGTTGAAGCTGCCAATGACCGAAAGGTTGTCGTCGATGACCACGCTCTTGCCGTGGTAGCTCTCGCCGCCGTTGTACTCCCACAGGGAGATGCCCGTGTCCAGCAGCTTGCCCTTGTTGCGCAGGTAGTCGGAAGAGGCCATGTAGTTACCGCCGTTGGCCACGCTGTTCAGCACCATCTGGAAGTCGGGCACAGCCTCCGCCACCTGGGTCAGGCTGTCGTACATGGCCTGATCGCAGACGGCGTAGGGGGTGTGGAGAATGACCGACTCCTCCCCTGTTTTCATCAGCTCGGTCAGGGCGTAGAGCAGCTCCGGCTCCTTGACGCCGGTGTTGGTGGGGTTGGAGAGCAGCGTAATTTGGTTGGTCTCGTAGGTGCAGGTCTCGTAGTCCACTTCCTGGAAGCTGTCGTAGTAATCGATGCGCAGGTCATGGGCGTGGTTTTCCAGCTCTTCGATGGCCTCCTGGACGGACTTTTTCTCCAAATTGGCCTCGTTGTCCCGATACAACTTGCAGCAGTCCAGGTTCCACACCTCGTCGAAGTAGTCCAGCAACTGTTGCAGAGAGCTATCCGCCACATCCTCCCCTGTGTTCCACACCAGCACCTCCCGGTCATAGTTGGGCCTGTCGGTGGGGTAGTCTCCCAGGAAGAAATCGTAGGTGTTCCGCCCGCCCAAAATATATAGGTCGTTGTCTACGATGAGGTATTTGTCGTGGAGCCGCCCGTTGAAGGTGGTGGGGTTCCACAGGCAGATGGAGTTGTAGAGCTTGATCTCCACGTTGGGGTGAGCAGCCAGGGCCACAAAGATTTCCCGGCTGCCCATGTGGGTCATGGCAGAAAAGCCGTCCACCAAAATCTGGACTTCTACGCCCCGTTCCGCTGCCTCCCACAGCAGGGCCACCATGTCGGTGCCGCTGTTGTCGTCCCGGAAGTCGAAGGTAGAGAGAATGATGCGCTCCTCGGCCTGGGAGATCATGCGGAACCGCTCGCTGAGTGCGGTGACGCTGTCCTCCAGCAGCATGACCCGGTCCACGCTGGGGGAATCGCCGGTGTACTCCGTTTCCGCCACGGCAGTCTGGTAGTCCTCGCTGACCGACGGATGGGCGGCGAAAGGCACCGTCGCCCCCAGCACCAGATAGAGCAAAAATATCCGCAGCAGCCACCCTGCCACGCGGGCCGGGACGCTGCGCCTGGAACGGCGAGCCTTCATGCAACTTCCTCCTGAATATGCAGCGAAACCACATCAAAAAAAGATAAGGTTAGCATACCAGAGGACAACACCGCTGTCAACCGCACATTTTGGGCAAATCGAGAAAATCCTGGCTCAGCCGAAGCTGGCCTGTCCCTCCTGGTGCAGGTGGAGGTGCTTCATCACCTGGCGGGCGATGGGCTGGGCGATGAGCAGCTCCACGGCGAAGGACAGGGCGAAGTTCCGGGGCCACTTGTAGAAAAACTTCTGAATCGGCTCGAGAGTGACGCTGCGGCTGCCGATCCAGGTGCCGATGACGGTGAGGAAAATGGACATCAGGAACACGGTGCAGAGGATGTTGGTCAGGATATGGGCGTTGAAGCTGTCCTCTTTGTCCACGATTTTGGCAGTCATCCACTCGGCGGGCCGGTAGGTCAGCAGCACCAGGGCGATGACGCTGAGCCAGATAAAGGGGATCACCGTCAGCACGTCCGCCCAGACGTACAGGTGGAACCCGAACTCGAAACAGGTGATCAGCGGCGCGATGATGTTGACGGAAATAATCGAGATCACAGCCATAAACAGCGCAAACTCACGCTTGTTGTGGGGAAGGTTGGTGATGAATTTCATAAGAACCGCTCCTTTTCGGCATTTGGCGCATAAAAAAGCGCAAAATCTCCGGGAGATTTTGCGCTGAACCATTATACGCACAAGTTTGTTTTTTTGCAAAACGTATCCTATCACATCGAAATGCAAATTTCAAGGCGGTTTTTGCCGTGAAAAGTTCACAAAAAATTGGCGAACCCAATTTAGCTATTTTTTGCGCCTTGACCACTTGACAAAGTGCGGGAAAGGCAAAAAACGGGCCGCCGGGGATACGTCCGGCGGCCCGATACCATTCTCGTTCACCCTTCCGGGCGGTAACGGCTCATGTCGATGGGGTACTCGTCGGTGAAGCACCCCTTGCAGAAGCCACAGTCTGCATCGGGGGCGATGTCCTCCAGCCGGTCCAGGCCCAAAAAGCCCAGGCTGTCCGCCCCGATGATGTCCCGCACCTGCTCCACGTTGTAGTGACAGGAGATGAGGCGGGTCTTGTCCGGCACATCGGTACCGAAATAGCAGGGGGCGATGAACTCCGGCGCGGAGATGCGCACGTGGACTTCGGTGGCCCCGGCCTCCCGCAGCAGCTTGACGATGGCCTTGGAGGTGGTGCCCCGAACGATGGAGTCGTCGATCATCACCACCCGCTTGCCCTGGACCTGGCTGCGCAGCGCGCCCAGCTTGATGCGCACCGCCGCCTCCCGGCTCTGCTGGTCGGGTGTGATGAAGGTGCGGCCAATGTAGCGGTTCTTGACGAAGCCCTCGCCGTAGGGGATACCGGACTCCTCCGCGAAGCCCATGGCGGCGTCCAAACCGGAGTCCGGCACGCCAAAGACCAAATCCGCCTCCACCGGGTGCTGGCGGGCCAGCAGCCGCCCGGCGTTCCGCCGGGCCAGGTGGACCGACTGGCCGCAGATGGTGCTGTCGGGCCGGGCGAAGTAGATATACTCGAAAATGCACATATGGCTCTTGTTGGAGCAGTTGTCCCGGATGGAACGGATTTGTCCGTTTTGCACCACCACGATCTCCCCCGGCTCCACCTCCCGGATGTACTCGGCCTGAACGCTGTCCAGGGCGCAGGACTCGGAGGAGAAGAAAATCGCGTCCCCCTTCCGGCCAATGCACAGGGGGCGGAAGCCCCAGGGGTCACGGGCGGCGATGAGCTTCTGGGGGGACATGACGATGATGGAGAAGGCCCCCTTCAGGAAGGGCATGGACTGCTTTACCGCCTCCTCGATGCTGCCGCAGTGGAGCCGCTCACGGGCGATGGAGTAGGCGATGATCTCCGTGTCGCTGGTGGTCTGAAAAATAGCCCCCTTGTGCTCGAAGTAGTCCCGCAGCTCCTCGGTGTTCACCAGGTTGCCGTTGTGGACCACTGCCAACTGTTGTTTGACATATTTCAGCACCAGGGGTTGGGCGTTCTCCCGCATCCCCTCGCCGGTGGTGGCGTAGCGGACGTGGCCCACCGCCATGGTGCCGCCCAGCCGGTCCAGGGTCTCCTCGTCAAAGACGTCCCCCACCAGGCCGATGTCCTTCTCATAGGTGATGTCCCGGTTGTTGTTGGCGGCGATGCCGCAGGCCTCCTGGCCCCGGTGTTGCAGGGCGTACAGCCCATAATAGGTGGTGCGGGCGCAGTCCCCCTGGGGATCGTACACGCCAAAAACGCCACATTCCTCGTGAATCGCCATGGTCTTGCCCCTCTCTGTCCGGTCTGTATGATTTCGCCGCACACTTCTGCGGCGGTTTTCCTGTTGTTTACGCTTATTTTAAGAATAACACGGTGATTCTCCCTTGTAAATAGACTGTTTTTGAAAAATGCGCGGGAAAATCGCCCTGTTTTTGTCGCAAACAGGCAGGACAGGAAAAAAGTCCCCCGCAGCAGGGGGAACCGCCGCAGGGACTGAGCCTGTCGAAAATCGACAGGCTCTCGACCAAAATCACGGATTTTGGTCGAAAATGCGGCCCCTGCAGCGCACGCGCAAGCGCGCACGTTTGGGGCCTCCCTGTGTGCTTTTGCCGGTACACGCCCGGCTAAAAGCACAGATTGCAATTTATTTTGTTGCTGGCGCAACAAAACTCCTGCGGAGGGCTTCCATATCCTTACACGATACTTTGCACTCTTAAAGATAACTTTTTTGACAATATGAAATTCCCGCGGCAGGGAGAACCGCCGCGGGGATGACATACGTTATTCGTTGATGGTTTTCAGCAGCTTGGCCATATACTCCGCCTGCCACTGGGCCTTGCGAAGCCGTTCGCCCTCGCTGCCGGTCTCACGCCAGCGCTCCAACTGGTCCTCGTAGAGGCCGATGGCGGTATGCAGGTCCTCCGCCGCGCCGTCCTCCAGGCAGCGGCTGATCTCGCCCACCGCCACGGGGTACAGGTAGCTGCCCAGGAAGGAGAAGTCCTTGCACTGGAGGCGCACAAGCTGGAGCATATGGCCTTCGACCCCCGCCCGCATGGTGCGGTAAGCGGCGATCTGGCTTTTCAGCTCCGCCGGGTCGGGCTGCCGGGTCAGTTGGGCCACAATGGGCAGCCGGGCCGCCGGGGAGGGATGCTCCAGTTGGTCATTCAGCTCCTGGAGCTTCTGGTCGCAGACCTGGTATTCGTCCATCAGCAGCTCCAGCTCCTCCATGACAGGGGTCACTTTGTCCATCTGACGGTTTAGCGCCATCAGTTCGGAACGCTTGACGGTGTCGGAGAGGGCATCCTTGGCCTTATTGACCAGCTTGGCGCCCAGTTCTTTGCCTGATACTCTTTTCATTTGAATTGCCTCCTGTTTGGCACGTAAATTTTACTTTTCAGTCCTCTGTCACGTGGACGTGGTTGTTAATGTGGTCGATGCAGTAACAGCGGTAGCCCGCGCACTTGGAACAGTAACGGAACTCCAAATCGGGATAGTCCTGGTCGGTGCGGCCACACACGCAGCACTTGTGCAGATAGCCCTTGTGCTGCTGGGTCTCCTTGGCGGCCTTTTTGAAGTGGATGGTCTGGGAACTGGTCTGGTGCTGCACCCGCCGGGTGGTCCGCCGGGCGGCTCCCATCAGGTCAGCCCCGAAGAAGATGAAGTAGTTCAGCAAGGCGATGACCGGCAGCAGCGCATAGACGAACATCCCCGCCAGGCAGTAGCGGATGATTTGAATGACGAAGAGGGCCGCGTCCAGCCAGGCCAGGTATTTCACCTTGATGGGGATGATATAGAACAGCAGCACCCGCATATCCGGGTACAGAGTGGCGAAGGAGAAGAACAGGGACATGTTCACATAGTAGATGCTGGCTGTCTCGTAAGGGCAGTTGACCCCGCCGTTGAAAGCGGCGATAATCAGTCCGGTGATAACAGACAGCAACACCCCGGCGAAATAGAACACATTAAAGCGGGCAGTACCCCAGTACCGTTCCAATTGGGAGCCGATGAAGTAGTAAAAATACAGCGTGATGGCAAAGAAAATCACGTTAGACGAGCTTTCCGGCACAAACACAAAGGAAATCAGCCGCCAGATCTGGCCCTGGAAAATGGCCGCCGGGATAAAGGCCAGCACGCTGGAAAAGGTGTAGCTGCTGAGCAGGTCCATCACATAGACGATGATGTTGCCGACAATGACCACCAGCATCAGGTTTGGAATCCCGAAGTTGGGGTGATTGTAACAAAAGCGGTCCACCGCCGCGCTGATTTTTTTCAAGAGATCCCCTCCACAAAAGGTTCGGTTTTGGATGTTCACAACGCATATTGTAATGCGTACCCGCTGGAAAGTCCAGCGTAATTTATGAATTTTTGCGCAAAACCCGGTTTTTGACCGGTTCCCTGCCCCACCCCGCCGGAACATCCGGGAAAATGCGGGTTTTGCGATTGCAGCGGGTCAAAATCTGTGATACAATATCCGGCGAATCAATTTTGCTTACTGGTTGTCCCCTTGAATCAGCCTTATCTGTGAATTGCAGCCGGAAACCCCCTCCGCCACCGCCTAAAGGCGGCGGCCCTCCTCCGCCGTCAAGCGGCACTTCCGGGGCTTTGCCCCTCCCTGCCCTTTGCGACTCGCATGGCCTAAAGGCTATAGCTCCCTGCATTTGCGCTAAAGAGGAATTGGCTATTCGGCCAGCGCTTCACAGGGGAGGCAAGAGTGGTGGTCTGTTTTCAAAACGTACTGCTCTGTGGAAAACTTGTACTATGCCGGGCAAAAGTGCTGTGTAAAGGGGAAAGTCAGATTTTGTTTTGCGAAAGGAACGTTTGCATATGAGTACCATCAAGGACCCGTCCCTGGCTCCCTCCGGCCTGCGAAAAATCGAGTGGGTGCGGTCTTTTATGCCCTCCCTCTCCGCCATTGAGAAGCGGTTCGAGGAAGAAAAGCCCTTCCGGGGGCTGCGCATCGCCGTCTCCGTCCACCTGGAGGCCAAGACCGCCAACCTGGGCCTGGTGCTGGCCAAGGGTGGCGCAGAGGTCCATCTGACCGGCTGCAACCCCCTCTCCACCCAGGACGACGTGGCGGCGGCAGTGGCCTCCCTGGGCGTGGAGACCTACGGCATCCACGGCGTCACGCCGGAGGAGTACGAGGACCTGCTGGTGCAGGCTCTATCCTGCCACCCCCACCTCATCGTGGACGACGGCGGCGACCTCATCAACCTGCTGGGAGGAAAGCGCTCCGACCTGGCGGACTGTCTCATCGGCGGCTGCGAGGAGACCACCACCGGCATTCACCGGCTGAAAGCCCGTGAGCGGGAAGGGCTGCTGCCCTGCGCGATGATGGCGGTGAACGACGCCAAGGCCAAGCACTACTATGACAACAAATACGGCACCGGACAGTCTGTGTGGACCGCCATTATGGACACCAGCAACCTGGTGGTGGCGGGCAAGACCGTGGTAGTGGCCGGGTACGGCTGGTGCGGCAAGGGCACAGCCATGCGCGCCAAAGGCATGGGCGCCAACGTCATCGTCACCGAAATCGACCCCTTCAAGGCGCTGGACGCTACCATGAACGGCTTCCGGGTCATGCCCATGGACGAGGCCGCGAAATACGGCGACATCTTCGTCACCGTCACCGGCTGCAAGGACGTCATCACCCCCAAACACTTCGCCGTGATGAAGGACCAGGCCCTGTTGACCAACGCCGGCCACTTCGACTGCGAGGTGGACGTGGCCAGCCTCCGGCGCATGGCGGTGAAAGAGACCCTCCGCCGGGACAACATCGTGGGCTACACCCTCCCCGACGGGCGCACGCTCAACGTCATCGGCGAAGGGCGGCTGGTAAACCTGGCGGCGGGCAACGGCCACCCGGCGGAGATCATGGACATGAGTTTTTCCGTTCAGGCCCTGAGCTTGGAGTGGCTGCTGAAGCACCGGGAAAGCCTGGAAAAGAAGCTCTACCTCGTCCCCGCCGAGATCGACGACGAAATTGGCCGGGTCAAGCTGGCGGCCATGGGCCTCGCCATCGACTCGCTGACCGACGAGCAGCGGGACTACCTGGCCGGGTGGAAAGCCTGACGAACAAGAAACGTTCCCGGCAAAAGGGCTTGTTTTTTGCCGGTATTTGGGCTATACTTGTTGAGCTATACTTTTTTCGTTGTATTATTATGATTTGTGTATTCTTTTTACGCAGCCCCTGCGTGAAACCCCTCCGCCGTCAAGCGGCACTTCCGGGGCTTTGCCCCTCCCTGCGCCACCGCCTGAAGGCGGCGGCCCTCCTCCCCTTTTGCGACTCGCATGGCCTGACGGCCATCGCTCTCTGCATTTGCGCTAAAAAAGGAATTGGCCATTCGGCCAGCGCTTCACAGGGGAGGCAAGAGGGGTGGTCAATCACGAAACAAACGTCTTATTTTTTACGCTAAAGCTGTGGAAAAAGATTACCAAAACTAAAACTTGCGCCTGCGGCGCACAGGAGGCTCCTGATATGGAACGCACGACTATTGCACAGCTTTACGCGGATTCCGACGCCTTTGCCGACCAGACCGTCACCGTGGCGGGGTGGGCCAGGACGATCCGCAACATGAAAAACCTGGGGTTCCTCTCCCTGAACGACGGAAGCTGCTTCAAATGCCTTCAGGTGATTTTGGACAAATCTCTGGAAAACTATACCGAGGTCGCCGGGCAGAACGTGGGCGCGGCCTTTATCGTGGTGGGCAAGCTGGTGCTGACCCCCGCCGCCAAGCAGCCCTTTGAGCTGCAAGCCGCCACTGTCACCGTGGAGGGGGCCTCCGCGCCGGATTACCCCCTGCAAAAGAAGCGGCACACCACCGAGTTTTTGCGCACCATCCAGCACCTGCGGCCCCGCACCAATCTCTTTTCCGCCACCTTCCGGGTGCGGAGCGTAGCCGCCCACGCCATCCACTGCTTCTTCCAGGACCGGGGGTTCGTCTATGTCCACACGCCCCTCATCACCGGCTCCGACTGCGAGGGCGCCGGGGAGATGTTCAGCGTCACCACGCTGGATTTGGAGAACGTCCCCAAGACCCCGGACGGGAAGGTGGACTGGTCCAAGGACTTCTTTGGCAAGCACACCAGCCTGACCGTCTCCGGCCAGCTCAACTGTGAGAACTTCGCCATGGCCTTCGGCAACGTGTACACCTTCGGCCCCACCTTCCGGGCAGAGAACTCCAACACCCAGCGCCACGCCGCCGAGTTCTGGATGATCGAGCCGGAGATCGCCTTCGCCGACCTGAACGACGACATGGACCTGGCCGAGGCCATGATTAAGTATATCATCCGCTTTGTCATGGAAAAATGTCCCGACGAGATGGACTTCTTCAACAGCTTTGTGGACAAGGGCCTGAAAGACCGGCTGACCCATGTGGCCGAGTCGGAGTTTGGCCGGGTCACCTACACCGAGGCGGTGGACATCCTGCAAAAGTCCGGCAAAAAGTTCGACTACCCCGTCACCTGGGGCTGCGACCTCCAGACCGAGCACGAACGCTACCTGACCGAGGAGCACTTCAAGCGCCCGGTGTTCGTCACCGACTACCCCAAGGAGATCAAAGCCTTCTATATGCGCCTCAACGACGACGGCAAGACCGTGGCCGCGGCGGACTGCCTGGTGCCCGGCATCGGGGAGATCATCGGCGGCTCCCAGCGCGAGGAGCGGCTGGACCTGCTGGAGCAGCGCATCAATGAGCTGGGCATGAACCCAGACGATTACAAGTATTACCTGGACCTGCGGCGCTATGGCGGCTGTCGTCACGCGGGGTTCGGCTTGGGCTTCGAGCGGATGGTCATGTACCTGACCGGCGTGTCCAACATCCGGGACGTGCTGCCCCATCCCAGGACTGTGGGCAACGCGGAGTTTTAAGGCAACATCAAGAGATGCAAAAACCGTCCAGGCGCAAAGCCTGGGCGGTTTGTTATAGATATGTGAAGTTGAGGAGGATAGGCGGTCAGTCCATTGCCGCAAAACACGCAACCAAATATATAACACCCAACACAATGGCCGCAAATAATAGTCGATAGGGTCTGGGCGCTATTACAGTCTCCTCTGGTGCCTTTGGTTTGGGTATGCGCCTCCAAATTTTCCCTTTCACAAACAATAATGAAAACACAATCAATAAACCCACCAGCACACGGGCCCAAATGTCATGATGAAGATACATAGACTGATCAATAGCATTGTACACTACTGTAGCTATGAATATGGCCCATTCCACAAGTTTAAGTGCGCCCCCTTTTGCGAAATCCACCAGTGTTTGCAGCAGTTCCCCCATCTTTCTTCCCCCCATCGGCGGTTCTTAGCTGCCTCTATTATACAAATCTCGACACCGTTCGTCAACTTTTTTCCAAAAGAACGCAAAAACCTGTCTGCGAAGAAATCCCGCAGACAGGTTTGTCGAAACTATGTGGTTGACACAGGACGCGACGGCGCCGAAAAAGCGCGGCCTCTTATGCAGGAATGTTCCTGCACCGAATCCTCCTGCAAACCTGGCAATTGCACCTTGCACATTGCTAATTGCTAATTGTGTTCCTCGTCCTCTTCCGGCAGGACGACCACGCGAATTTCCAGCACCCGCATCCGCCGGATGGCCGTCACCGTGACCTCCAGGTTCTCATAGCGGAACTGGTCGCCCACGCGGGGAATGTGGCCCAGCTCGTCGATGACCCAGCCGGACACCGTGGCGGCGTCGCAGTCCTCCCGGATGCTCAGCAGCTCAAACACGTCGCTCAGGTTGGCGGAGCAGGAAATCAGGTAGGAGCCATCCTCCTGCTTCTTGATGACCTCCACCACCTCGTCGTGTTCATCCCAAATCTCGCCCACCAGCTCCTCCAAAATGTCCTCCAGGGTGATGATGCCCTCGGTGCCGCCAAACTCGTCCACCACAATAGCCATATGGATTTTGGCCCGCTGCATTTTGGTCAGCACGTCGGACGCCTGCTCCGAGGGAGTGGTGTAGAGGGCGGGGGAAATCAGGTGCCGCCAGTTGCTATCCTCTGACAGCTTTGCTTTATGGAAGTCCTTTTCGTGGATCAGTCCCAGGATGTGGTCCCGGTTCTCGTGGTAGACGGGGATGCGGGAGAAGTCGCTCTCCTCAAACAGCGCGTCCAGCTCCGGCACAGTCAGCGTGTCCTCGGCGGCCACCATGTCCACTCGGGGGACGAAAATCTCGCCCACCTCCAGGTCGCCGAACTCGATGGCGCTGCGGATCAGCTTGCCCTCGTCTGCCTCCAGACCGCCTTCGTTTTCCGCCTCGGAGACCATGGTGATCAGCTCCTCGCCGGTGATGCTGTCGTCCTCGGCGGAGTGAAACACCTTCTCCAGCATGGACTGCCACAGAGAGAAAAAGGCGGTCAGCGGGGTCAATATCACCAAAATCGCTCGCAGGATGGGCGTGACCGCCATAGCCACCGTCTCCGGGGCCTGCTTTGCCAGGGTCTTGGGGGAGACCTCCCCGAAAATCAGCACCGTCACCGTCATGACAATGGTGGAGATGGTGGGGCCGTATCCATAGAAAAACCGGGTGAACAGCAGCGTCGCCACTGTGGTGGCCACGATGTTGACGATGTTGTTGCCGATGAGGATGCCGGAAAGCAGCTTGTTGTAGTCCTCCGCCAAGGCCAGCGTGTCCGCCGCCCTGCGGTCGCCGTCCTCGGCGCGGTTTTTCAACCGGATTTTGTTGAGGGAATTAAACGCCGTCTCTGTGGCGGAAAAAAAGGCGCTTCCGCAGCAGAGCAGCACCAGCGCGATTATCATGCTGATACTATGACTGTCCATGTAAGGAACATCACTCTCCTAAATAAGCAAAAAACGATACAAAGAAAAATTGCGCGGCGCGTGGCCCGTCACTGCGCCGCTGCTAAAAACACCTGGTATTGTGCATCCAGCCAGGCCAGCACCTGACCGTATCCCGCCTCGTCCATGGGAAAACGGGCCGTGTCCACCACCTGGCTCTCCGCCAGGCAATATTCCCCGTACCAGACCTGACAGGCCAGCTCCTTGCCCTCGTCTCCCTCCTCCGGGTTGACAAAAAAGCGCAGGCCCCGGTAACTGCCATAGAAACCGTTGCCGTTCTGGAAGGTGTAGAGGTTTGGCAGGTAAAAACGTTCATCCTCGGAAATCATGCCGCTGCCTCCTGTCCTGTTCCTGGCCGTGTCTTACTGTGTATTGTAACCGATTTGCGGGAAAAGTCAAGAACAGGGAACGCATTTTTGCCGGGCGTATTTGGCGCGGTGGAGACCATCGTGGCAGTCTGCCCATTTTTCCTGTGAAAATTGGTCGGTACACTGCCGCCTGACAAGTTTTTTACCGAAAAATACAACAGAATACCATTGTCTGATTCGGCAAAGTAGGGTATACTTAGAGATGGAAATGGAAAATTAGGATGGCTGTCCGTATTCACTGATTGTCCTCAAGACGATGCCTCAAACCACATGACAGAAAGGAAGACAACAAATGAAACGCACCAAAATCATCTGCACCATCGGCCCCGCCTGCTCCGACGAAGAGACCCTGACCGCTATGATCCAGGCCGGCATGAACGTGGCCCGGCTGAACTTCTCCCACGGCACCCACGAGGAGCAGCAGTTGAAGATCGACCTCATCAAGAAGGTGCGTGACAAGCTCCGCGAGCCGATTCCCATTCTGCTGGACACCAAAGGCCCCGAATACCGCATCGGCACCTTTGCAGACCATAAAATCGAGCTGAAGGACGGCGACGCCTTCACCTTCACCACCGAGAGCGTGGAGGGCACCCAGGAGCGGGTCAGCGTCTCCTACAAGGGCCTGGTGGGCGACCTGGATGTGGGCGACATCATCCTGGTCAATGACGGCCTGGTAAAGTTCCAGGTGAAGGAAAAGACCGCCACCGACCTGATTTGTGATGTCCTCATCGGCGGCGTCCTCTCCGACCGGAAGAGCATGAGCTTCCCGGACAAGGTCCTCAAGCAGGTTTACCTGAGCAAGCAGGACAAGGCCGACCTGCTCTTCGGCATCCAGAACGACGTGGACTTCGTGGCCTGCTCCTTCGTCTCCTGCGCCCAGGACGTCATCGACGTGCGCAACTTCCTGGACGCTAACGGCGGCAAGGACATCCAGCTCATCGCCAAGCTGGAGAACCGGGCCGGCGTGGACAACGCCGAGGAAATTTTGGAGCACTCCGCCGGCCTGATGGTGGCTCGCGGCGACCTGGGCGTGGAGATCCCCTATGTGGAGCTGCCCGCCATCCAGAAGCGCCTCATCACCATCTGCCGCCTGAAGGGTGGCCTGGCCATCACCGCCACCGAAATGCTGGAGTCCATGATTTCCAAGCCCCGTCCCACCCGTGCGGAGATCTCCGACGTGGCCAACGCCGTCTTTGACGGCACCAGCGCCATCATGCTCTCCGGCGAGACCGCCGCGGGCCGCTATCCCGTGGAGTCCGTCACCGCCATGGCCAACATCGCTGTGGAGGCGGAGAAGAACACCCACTACGCTGAGCGGTTCAAGCGCTACAACTTCGAGCTGAAAAACCTCAACGACGCCCTGTCTCACTCCACCTGCCAGTTGGCCATCGACACCAACGCCACCTGCATCGTGGCCACCACCCGCACCGGCACCACGGGCCGGATGATCTGCCGGTTCCGCGCCCCCATGCCCATCATCGGCATGACCACCAACGAGAAGGCTTACCGGCAACTGGCCCTGAGCTGGAACGTCAAGCCCATGATCGTGGAGGAATTTTACTCCACCGACGTGCTGTTCTATCACGCGGTCATCATGGCCCGGGCCTCCGGCCTTGCCAAGGCGGGCGACACCATCGTCATCACCGGCGGCATGACCAACGGTAAGAGCGGCAACACCAACCTCATCAAGGTCGAGACCCTCAGCGAGGTCCCTGAGCGGCGGTTCGGCCTGATCGCCGAGGCCGCGCAGATGGGCCATATAGAAGAGTAAGCGATAAAATCCCAACCATACACAGCAAAACACGCCCGGATACAGTACAAAACCTGTATCCGGGCGCGGTGTTTTCAACGGAATCACAGCGAATCCCGCAGTTTCAGTTCATACCCCAGCATGGTCTGCCGCACAGGGAAATTCTCCTTCCCCTCCAGCAGCGAGAGCATCATCCGGGCGGCCTCCCGGCCGCTCTCCTCGTAAAAGTAATGGGCGGTGGTCAATGCAGGCTCTACCACGCGGCAGGCCCAGCTATCTCCAATGCCCACCACGGAGAGGTCCTCCGGCACCCGCCGTCCCATCTGTCTGGCGGTCTGAATGACCCCAACGGCGGCGGTATCGGTGGCGCAAACGATGGCATCCAATTCCGGCTCTCGCTCCAGCAGCAACCGAGCCTGTTCGTAACCGCTGCCGTGGCTAAAATCCCCCTCAGCGAAGCAGATTTGATTTTCTTCAATGCCGTAGTCCCGGCAGACGTCCACCAGGGCTTTCCGGCGCAGATAGCCCACTGCCACGTCCCGCTGGGTGACGCCGATGTACCCAATGCGGCGACGACCCTTTTTCAGCACCAGTTCGTCCAACTCTCTGGCGGCCTCGTAGTCGTTGTGGTAGACGCAGGGGAACTGCCGGTGCCGCTGGCCCACCAGCACCACCGGGATGCGCATATGGGACAGCATTTCCTCATGCTCCGGCGTGATGACCGTAGCCAGCAGGATGACCCCCGCCGCCCGGTTGGCCCCAAAGAGATTCAGGTACTCTAGCTCTTTTTTCTCGTTGTTGTCGGTATTTGCCAGCAGGAACATATAGTTTTCCCGGTTGAGCACATCGCTGATGCCTGCCGTCGCCTCGGCCACAGCAGTGGAGCTGATTTTGGGGACGATGACGCCGATCTGCCGGACCTTTCGGGTGCGCAGCATCTGGGCGTAGGTGTCCGGCTGGTAGCCGGTCTCGTCGATGACCGCCTTGATGCGCGTCCGCTTCTCCTGGCTCAGGCTGCCCCCGTTCAGGTAGCGGGAGACGGCGGCGTTGGACACGCCCGCCATTTTTGCAATTTCGTTGATGGTCATGACTTTTCTCCCGACAACCCATAAATGTCAATGTGAATGATTTCTTATCTTACCACAGCGTCGCTGGATTTGCAAACCTCATTTGGGTCGTGATGTTGCCTTCATTCCAGCCCGTGAGGGCATTTCTTCCCCTCGTCGTCCACGGTGACGAACACCAGCTCTCCGGCGCAGCACAAGGTCCCACTGAGCAACTCCCGCCCCTGGATGCGCAGGTGGATGCTGGTCAGGCCCAGCGTCACCGATTCCACCCCCAGCTCCAAAATCTCCCCCGGCACCATGGGCCGCAGCAGGCGGATATTTTCCGCCCCCGCCATGACGATGTGGTCGGTGCGGCGACGCAGCCGGGCGGTGGCGATGAAGGCGGCCTCCGCCATCCAGTCCATGATCTGACCGGCGTAGAGGGTGTTGTGGTGGTTCAAATGCTCCGGGCGGAGCTGGTGGTGGGTGATGATGTCCATGGCGGCTGCCTCCGTTCCAGTGGTTTGGTTCATCATTTTGAAAAAACTGTGCTATTCTTCCGGAATCATGTACTGAATTTTATCAGCTAAATCACCATACACATTAGCGAAGTGGAGCGCCAATTTGTCAGTATCGCAGTCTTGTGCATAAAATATTTCGACATCTCGCACCTGGTCAAGAATGTCAAAGACTTCATCCTCGGTATAATCTCGATTTGGGTCAACGTCTATGCCTTGTTTGTGAAGCAAGTTTATTTCACTGGAATCTATCGCAATTTTCATTTTCTCACCGGCTCGTTCGCTGTTTTATGCGGCCATTATTTACAGAAGCAATAACGTTTGGTTTATTGTACCTCTTTTTGCGCCGCAATGCAAATTTTTCTGGAATTTTCCCGACAGCGCGGCGCTATCCCCCGCAGACAAGCCCGCCGTTGACCCCGAACACCTGACCGGTGATAAATCCGGCCTCGTCTCCCGCCAGGAAACAGGCCAGGTTCGCCACGTCCTCCGGCGTTCCCAGCCGCCCCAGGGGGGTGTCCTCCGCCAGGCCGTCCAGCGTCTCCTGAGTGAACTCGGCGAGCATATCCGTCTGAATCACGCCGGGGGCGATGCAGTTGGCGGTGATGTGGCTGGGGCCGACCTCCTTCGCCAGGGCCTTGGTGAAGCTGATGACCGCGCCCTTGGCGGCGGAGTAGGGCACCTCACAGGAGCCGCCCACCTGCCCCCACATGGAGGACACGGTGATGATGCGCCCGGCCTGGCGGCGGATCATGTGGGGCAGCACCGCCCGGGCGGGGTAAAACACGCCGTTTACGTCCACGGCGAACACCCGCGCCCAGTCCTCATCGGTGCAGTCCTGGACCAGGCCCACCGGCAGGGCGATCCCGGCGCAGCACACCAGCGCGTCCAGTTGCCCGAAGGCGTCCAGCACGGTCTCCACCATGGCGTTGACCTGGGCAGAACTGGAAACGTCCGCCCGGACGGGGAACGCCGCCGGTCCTATCTCCCGGCACAGGGCCAGAGCCTCCGCCTCCGAGCGGCGGTAATGGACGGCCACCCGCCAACCCTCCCTGGCGAAGCGGCGGGCCGTCGCCGCGCCGATGCCTCGGCTTGCGCCGGTAATCAAAACCGTTTTTTGCATAAATTTCCTCCCAATGGGACCGCGTGGCGGCAAAACACAACATTCACAAAAGGTTCATATTTTCTTTGCAAACCCTTCAAACATTTCGGACCGGGTTGTGCTAGAATACAAATA
The DNA here is from genome assembly GCA_021202515.1 of Clostridiales bacterium. Taxonomy (GTDB): domain Bacteria; phylum Bacillota; class Clostridia; order Oscillospirales; family Oscillospiraceae; genus Onthomonas. The sequence goes on from JAJQCW010000023.1 coordinate 50,498, forward strand.
AGCAATCAATGAATCTCCCTCTTGTTGATTGTGCCTCTCTCTTTTTCATTATATTCCTTCCTTAAAAACAAGCCCTCTGCCCGGTCATACGGACGGAGGGTTTGTTTTTCGTTCGTGCTTATTTCAATTTGATTTTCACGCCGGGTTTTCCCTGCTGATGGGCCTTGCGGTTGGCCTCCCGGACGCCTAGCTTCTCCCCGGTCTTGGGGTCCACAACATAGGTGCTGTCTAACTGCCCCCGGAGGGAGGTGCGCACCGCTGCCACATACTCCTGCCGCAGGGCGGCCTGCTCCGCTTTCTCCTCCGCCGTCAGCGGTTCAACCTTGCTCTTGCGGGCCAGGGCGTTGATGCGGTCTATTTTTTCTTGTGAGATACCCATGCGACGTTTCTCCTTCTGGGTGTGATGTTATGATTGTATCAGAAAAGCAATGAAATGACAACCTGAAATTCATCCGTTAAAATTTCATGAAAAAATGCTCTCCTCGTCCATGGGGGCTTGTTTTCCCCCGCTTCAGCGGATATAATGCAAACCATATGAACCTGTCCACCCCAGGGCCTCCCGGCCCGCACTTCACAGAAAGGACTTTTCCTATGGCTGGCTCACGCCCCTCCGCCCTTGCGCGCTTTTTGCTGCTGCTGTTCCGCGTGGTCTTCACGTTTTTTGCTGTGGGCACCACGGTGTTTATCTTTTACAACTCCCTGGAAATCGGCGCGGCTTCCTCGCTCCGCAGCCAGGAGGTCACTGCCCTGCTCAACCGCCTTCTCTCCCCTATGGGGCTGTATCTGACCGAGGCGGTGGTGCGCAAGCTGGCCCACTTCGCGGAGTACGCGCTGCTGGCCTTCTGGTTCACCCTCTGCCTCCGGGTCTACACCCGGCACTATATTCGCCACATCAGTTGGCCGCTGTTTCTGGTGCTGCTGGTTGCCAACATGGACGAGACGCTGCAAACCTACGTGGCCAACCGCAACGGCTCCGTCCGGGACGTGTGGATCGACTTCGGCGGCGGCGTGACCGGCGTGCTGGTGGCGCTGGTCATTATCATGCTGCTGGGCGGCTTCTGGCGGCTGCTGGGGTTTGGGCGGCACAACGGCCAATGAGCAATTAGCAATGTGCAATGTGCAATTACCCTCCGCCGCCACATAAAGGCGTGATGAGGGATTTCCCGCAGAAAATAGGGCGATCCATTAGCAACTACAACACAAACCTGCACCAAACAAAAGGGGCGGTATCCAATATGGATACCGCCCAAACTTCCGTGGGAAGGAAGGGAGTTATGTCAAGCCGAGGTTCAGGCTTTTGCCTTCGCCTGCTTGGTCAGGGTCTGGATGCCCTCGATAGCCAGGATGACGGCCAGGACAACCAGCAGGCAGGCGATAATGACCTGGGCGTAGGGACCCCAGTCAGCGCCGCCGGCGGTGATGAGACCGAACTGGGTCTTAATGGTCAGCAGCAGGCTGCAAATGGTGACCACCAGCATGAAGCCCATGGGGAACAGGAACATCTTGTTGTTCTTGCCGATGTTGCCCAGCCAGGTGGCGACGGCCAGCAGGCCCAGACCAGCCAGCAACTGGTTGGCAGCACCGAACAGGCCCCAGATCTTGGCGTAGCCGGTCATGCCCAGGCCAACGCCCAGCACCACGGAGATGATGGTGGCGACATAGGTGTTGGACAGGACCTTCTTGTAGCCGGTAGGCTCCTCGCCCTCATCGACCCACAGTTCCTGGAACATGAAGCGGGCCAGACGGGTGGCGGTGTCCAGAGAGGTCAGGCAGAAGGCGGAATAAGCCAGGCTCAGCAGCTTGTAGAGGATGCCCTCAGCCCCAGCCAGGCCGGGGATGGTGGCAACCATCTTGGAGATGCCGCCGGCGAAGATGCCGACAGCGCCCAAGCCGTCCAGAGTGCCGCCATTGACCTTATAGGAATAAGCGACAGCGCACAGGGTCAGGATGGCCAGCACGCACTCCAGCAGCATACCGCCGTAGGCAATGGGCTTGGCGTCAGTCTCTTTGTCCAACTGCTTGGAAGTGGTGCCGGAGGAGACCAGAGAGTGGAAACCGGAAATGGCGCCGCAGGCCACGGTGGTGAACAGAACGGGGAACAGATAGGAGCCGTTCACGTTGAAGCCGCCGAACATGGGCATCGCGTCCATGGAGGGGTGCGCACCGATGACGCCCACCAGAGCCACGGCCAGCATGGCGTACAGCAGGAAGGAGGACAGGTAGTCACGGGGCTGGAGCAGGATCCATACAGGAGCCACAGAAGCGACAGCGATGTAGATGCCGATGATGACCATCCAGGTGGAGTTGGTCAGGTAGATGGGGTGGAAGTTCATGCCCACGCCCATGCAGATGCAGATGGCGATGATGCCGACGATGGTGCAGACGCCCATGGAAGCGCCCCGGCGATAGACCAGGAAGCCGAACAGGATGGCGACCACGATGAACATCAGGGAGATCATAGCCACGGAAGCGGCGGAGGCGGAGGCGGCCACGTCGATGGCGCCAGCCTCGTCCACAGTGGCGGCGAAGGTGCCGGCCACGATGGAGGCGAAAGCAGCCACCACCAGGACCAGGGTCAGGTAAGCGAAAATCAGGAACAGGCGCTTGGCACGGCGGCCCATGGTGGAGGCGATGATCTCACCGATGGACTGGCCCTTGTGCCGCACGGAGGCGAACAGGGCGCCGAAGTCATGCACACCGCCGAAGAAGATGCCGCCGATCAGCACCCACAGGGTGACGGGCAGCCAGCCAAACGCGGCGGCGTTGATGGGGCCGGTGATGGGGCCGGCGCCGGCGATGGAGGAAAAGTGATGGCCCATCAGTACGGGGGCTTTGGCGGGGACGTAGTCCACGCCGTCTTCCATGGTGTGCGCGGGGGTCTCTTCATTGGTTTCACCCACGCCCCACTGCTTGCACAGCCAGCCGCCGTAAAAAATGTAGCCGCAGACCAAAACGGCGATGCCGATGATCAGAAGTACCAGTGAATTCATGGTTTTTCTACACTCCTTACTTTCTTTCGATAGGGAAATGGTTTGCGCCGCACCTTGGGATGCAGCACATTTTTCAAAAATTTCGCTGTGTTATGACCGGCGAAGTTGGCCGTGAAGGAATCCTTCCCCAGTTCGACCAGGGCCGTGTGAACCTCCATCCAGCCACGCAGCGAAAATTGAAAACATTTTTGAATCCGGCACTTCCTGAGGGCCTTGACCGCGTCCTCATCGGCGCTGTCGCAGAGGAACAGCGCCACGATGTTGGTGCTCATGTGACCCGGCGCAGGGTCCACCAGCGGCTCGCCCAGTTCGCGGGCCTTTGCCAGACAGGACTGGTACAGCTCCAGCGTCAGGTGCGGTACGGAGAACAGGTAGACGTATTCGTGTCGGTCAGCCGTCCACATGGCCGCCCGTTTTGTCAACACATAGCCAGTGTCGTGTTCGTGGAACGCGGCGGTGGCCACCAGAGGGGCCTCCTTCTCGTCCACATACGCCAGGTCGTAGCAGGGACTGTACGCCCTGAGGATCAGGGACAGCGCCTTTTCCCGTGTCAGTTCCATGTTGGTTCTCCTTCGTCAAAAGTGCGGTGAAACGTCGCCTCTAAGGGCGAACACGCTTATTTTATCAGATTTATTCAAATTTTCAAGGGGGCAAACGAGGACAAATTATGGATTTTTAGACAAAAGAATATGTGAATAAAGTGTAAACAATGGGCAAAAAGACGAAAAACGGAAGTTTTGTATTTTTGTTCCAAATATGGAAAAATAAGACAGAAATAAGCTGTTGCATTTTATGCAACAGCTTGACATTTTGTCACAATGCTTACAGCCTGTCCTGTCAAGCCTTGATATTTTTCTATTGTATATTATTTTTAATAGAACATTTCATAACGCTCAAAACCCGACTGCAACAAGTGCAGCCGGGTTTCGGGGAGGTGAACTATGTTGGAACCAAGTTGGAATCGACAGGAAAGACCGCGCTCAGCCGGCCTGGGGCAGCAACTGGGCCTTCTCCAGCGCGGCGCGCACCGCCTTGCCCAGCCCTGTAGCCACGACCATTTTGGCCAGGTCCGCGGGGATGAAGGGGAACACGCACAGGGTCAGCGCAGACCACAGCGGGGTCTGGGACTGGACCATAAACCAGGCGGTGCCCAGCGCGTAAGCGATGGCGGTGCTGACCACCATCGCCAGGAAGGTCCAAACGGGATGCGCGTTGGTGCGCTCCAGCACAACGCCGGAAATCAGGGTGATGAAGAGAAAGCCCACCAGATAGCCGCCGGTGGGACCGGCCAGCTTTGCCAGGCCCCCGGTGTAGCCGGAAAAGACGGGCATCCCCGCTGCGCCCAGCAGCATATAGACCAGATAGCTGATGGTTGCGCCCTTGGCCCCCAGCAGGTAGACGGTCAGATAGAGGACCAGGTTGGTGAAGGAGATGGGGATCGGCCCGATGGGAATGGACATGGGGCCTAAAATGCACATCAGCGCCGCCATCAGCGCGCAGGTGGTCAGTTGGTAGACAGTGGATTTCTGTTTCATTTGATAACTCCCTTTTCCGGGCCGCGCCCGTTCTTTTCGTCCCTTATCATACAGGACGGCGGGCCATTTGTCAACCATAAATTTAATTAGGTTGACAATTAATTTTCAGCGCTCCAGCAGCCGGAAAATCATTCCCTGTTCCTCCCGGCTCTCCTCCGCCAGCGACAGCAGCAGCTCCCGGAGGGCGGGGTCAGAGGCAACCTCCGCCGCCTGGCGGTCCTCCCGTTCCGCCCGCTGGCTGCTCCGGTACAGCGCCCGCAGCCCGGTGCGCAGGTCGCTCCACCGCCGGGGCCGCGTCCCTCCCGCCGGGAAATACCACCCGCCGGAGGCCAGGAACAGCGCCGCCGCCAGCCGCCTGGCCCGGCGATACGCCTGGCAGGACAACCGCCCCAGAGTGGGGCTGTATCCGTAGGCCGCGGACAAGCCCTGACAACTCCGCCACCGGCACAGTTCCCCCTCGATTCGCCGCCGCAGGTAGGCTCCGCTCTCCCCTGCCGGGGCTTTCCCTAACGGACAGACTGGCACTTTCGCTTGCGTCACCACCACCGGGCAGGCATCCTCCGCGGGGGCCACCCGTTTCCACACCCGCGCAAACTGCGCCGGGTCTAAGGCCCGTTCCAACGCTTCGTTCATCTTGTTTCCTCCGTTCTCCCCAAAAGGGCTTTGTTTTCCCTATTTTATGCGGAAAAGGGCGGCAAAGTGACAGCACTCCCACGCAGGGATTGAGTATGGAATCAAATCGTGGTATTATAATAGAAAAGAAGTATCTTTTCGCATTACCCCACAGAAGGAGCCAAACCCATATGAAAATCGCAATCGTGACCGGAGCCTCCAGCGGCTTGGGCAGAGAGTTTGTACGGCAAATCGACCAGAGTGAAAAACTGGATGAAATTTGGGTCATCGCCCGCAGGGAAGAGCGGCTGAAAAGCCTGTGCGGGCAGTCTGCCGCCGCCATCCGCCCCGTCCCCCTGGACCTGACGGAAAAAGAATCGTTCAAAAAGCTGGAGCATCTGCTGCAAGCGGAGCAGCCCGATGTGCAAATTTTGGTCAACGCGGCGGGCTTCGGCAAGATCGGCGCGTGGAAGGACATCGCCCAGGCAGATGCGGACGCTATGATCGAGCTGAACTGTCGTGCGGCGGTGGACATGACCCAGCTTGTGCTGCCCTATATGCAAAAGGGGGCGCGGGTGCTGGAAATCTGTTCCACCGCCGGGTTCCAGCCCTTCCCCTACCTGGGCATTTACGCCGCCTCCAAAGCCTTCCTCTACCGGTACAGCCGCGCCCTCCGGGTGGAGCTGTTCGGGGAGGGCATCAGCGTCACAGCGGTCTGCCCCTACTGGATCAAGGACACGGAATTCATCGGAACGGCCCAGAAAACCAAGAACAGCGCCTATATCCGCCACTTTCCTCTGGCCTCCAGGGAGAAGAACGTGGTGCGGCTGGCGCTGCGGGACGCAAAGCTGCGGCTGCCGGTGTCCACGCCGGGGGTGGTCTGCACCCTGCACCGGGTCGCGGCGAAATTCATCCCCAGCGAGGCCATGATGGGACTCTGGGCGCTGATTCGGAGAATTTGAACAGGGTCCCTCATTATAAAAAGGGCGAAATGCCTCTTTTCCTCTTCCGCCAAATCTGGTAAAATGTGAGGCAGAGATTTTATCGCTTACAGAAAGGACGCATCGCCATGTCATCCTCCCCCACGCTCTGGCAGCCCATGACCGCCGACCTCCCCGTGCTCTCCACCATCCGCAACCTGTCCGCCGCTTTTCGGACGGACACGTCGGGCGCGCTCAGCGTGCAGGTGCGGGGCAAGCTGCCCGAAGGCGAATTGTTGCTGGTGGCCGCCTCCCAGCCCCACAGCCGGTACTGGTATTGCCCCATCACTCCAGCGCAGGAGGGTTTCACCGTCTCCATGGAGGGGTTTGGCAATGCGCTGGCCGCCTGCGAGGATGTGGAGTGGACCCTTTCCCTGGGGCGGCGCACCAAAAACGGCGTGGTCCTCTACCCGCTCAAGCAGTACGGCGACAAAAACTATGTCCGCTGGCTGGATATGTTTTTCTGCGATGACCGGCGGCGGTATGCGCCGACCGCCGGGTCGTTCGACCACCAGGGCGTGGATTACTCGGTTCTTCCCTACTATGTGGGGAAACAGTACAATCTCTCTCTCCTGATGTGTCCGGCAGAGGACCGCTACAACCGGCAGTTGACCTGCCGTCTCAGCGCGTTTACAAGGGAGGACGACGCCCTCTGCCTGACTGTCACCTGCCCCGACACCATGGAGCAGCCGGAGGGCTTCTCCTTCCACGACACCGGCTCTGACCGGCCTGCAACGCTGTTTTTCCCCGGCCAGGCCCAGGGGGATTTTTCCGAAACCCACACCGTTGAGGGGCGTATCCCCTTCTCCGCCCTGGCGGGACTGTCCGGCCAGGTGGAGCTGACTTGCGTGTTCCGCCGGGAGGGGGAACTGCTGCTGCGCTGCCCGGTGCGGCTGGCGGGGCCTGAGTTGGCCGCGGAGCTGCAATCCCGGTGGGAGTCCCGCCCGTTTTTCGCGGGAGAGAGCCAAAACTGCTACCTTTCCGTGAACCCCGACCACCGGCTGGTGCTGGACTTCGCCGCCGAGGACCCTGGCGTCCAGCGTCCCGGCTGCGCCACTCTGGAGGAATATCTTTCAAGCCCCCAGCGGCGGGAACAATATTACATCACCGCCCTCTCCCAGCCCAGCGGGGACTGGCAGTGGAACCTGCTGCTGCCCAGTCTGGACCTGACCGGCGCGGACGAGGCGCTGCTCTGCCTGGAAAAAGTAAAATCCTCCCTGCGGTGTCTGTGCCCCGTGACGTTCCGCCCCGCGGAGGGCGGAGGGACGCTGGCTGTTGCCGACCTCTCCGGCCTGCCGGCCCTGCTGGAAAACTGCCTCTCCACCAACTGGCTGGTCACGCTGGCCATTCGGCAGGGCGACCGGTTCTGGTATCTCCCGGTGCTGGACCCGCTGCACACCTTTTACACCTCCCGCACCTTCCCCACGGCGTTCAGCTTTGCCTCCGACCTGGAACGCCGTCCGGTGGGCGAGACCCTGTTCGCCGGTCATCCGGTGGAGGGCTGCCCCCATTGGACGCGGAATTACAACGGGCGGCTGTGCCTGATGGTCAGCGGAAAAAACCTGCGGTATATGTTCTCCTTCGCCTGCCGCGCCCAGCAGGGACGAATCCTCTTTGGCCGTCTGACCATGAAAATCCAGTGTCCCAAAATCAACGGGACCTGGGTGGGCGTGGCACTGACCCACCGCTATAAGCTGGAGGAGGACCGGCAGGACTACTTCTTCCCCTGCGCCGCGCCCAAAGACCGGGGAGACCACTACGAGATGTCGGTGAACATCGACGTGCGCCGCCTGACCTTCTCCCCCCTCTACTGGGACATCCGGGCCGTCTTTGAGCGGGACGGCGTACAGTTCTGGTCCCCCGTCAAGGCCCCCATTCGCTCCGGCGAAAAGGGGGACATGATGAAGGAATCTGGCCTGCGGCGGCTGTTCGTGGGAGACAGCGTGGTGCTGAACAAGGAGCAGCAGTTGTTCCTCTACCGGACGGTGAATAACCGCTTCGCCCTGGTCTGCCAGGAGCGCACCCCCTACAGCGGCTTTTGGTTCCGGCTCAAGGAGCGCATCGCCTTCCTGCTCTATCTGGTGTTCCGCAAGCGGCTGCGGAAGAAGAGCATCCTGCTGACCTACGAAAAATACTGCTGCATGGCCCAGGACAACGGTTTCTATTTCTTCCGGCACTGCATGGAACACAACATGGAGGCCCAGCTCAACCGGAGCATCTACTTCGTCATCGACAAAAAGGCCACCGACTACCGGGAAAACCTGCTGCCCTACAAGGACCACGTCATCCAGTTTATGAGCCTCCAGCACATGGTCTACCTGCTGGCGGCCCGGCTGCTGGTGTCCAGCGACTCCAAAGCCCACGCCTACGCCTGGCGGTGCAAGGAGAGCATCATCCAGCCCTATATCGAGAAGAACAAAAAGCTGGTGTTCCTCCAGCACGGGGTCATCGCCCTGAAAAAGGTGGAGTTTTTCAGCTCCGGCACCAACGCCGTCAGCCTGTTCGTCACCTCCAACGACATGGAGCACGACATCATCATCAACGAGCTGGGCTACCAGCCCCAGGAGGTCATCATCACCGGCCTGGCCCGGTGGGACGTGCTGGAGGACCGCTCCGCCCAGATGGACCGGCGCACCATCCTCATCATGCCCACCTGGAGGAACTGGCTGGAGGAGGTCAGCGACCAGGTGTTCCGGGCCAGCGACTACTACCAGAACTACATGGCCCTGCTCAACTCCTCCCGGCTGGACGAGTACCTCCAGCGATACGACCTGTACCTGAACTTCTACATTCACCCCAAGTTCCGGGAGTACCTGGGCAATTTCTCCATCTCCGGCGAACGGGTGCGGCTGATCCCCTTCGGCTCCGAGCCGCTGAACCGGCTGATGATGGAGTGCAGCCTGCTCATCACCGACTACTCCTCCGTCTGCTGGGATGTGTTCTATCAGGCCAAGCCGGTCATCTTCTACCAGTTCGACGTGGACAAGTACAACGAGACCCAAGGGGCCTACATCGACCTGGAACACGACCTGTTCGGAGACCGGGCGGTGGACAACGACCAGCTCTTCGCCCTGATGGAGGAGTACGCCGCGAATGGCTTCCGGCTCAAGCCCCAGTATGCCGAGATGCGCAAGTCCCTCTACAAGTATATCGACAAAAACAACAGCCAGCGGGTCTGTGATGAGATCCAGAAGCGAAACTGGTGACGGTTCCCTGTAAAAAAGGCTGTTGCAAAATACCCTGTGAAACGCTGGGGCCGGGCTGTTCTTACGAACGCCCGGCCCTAATTGCTCACCGAACGGGCATGACAAAACCCCCAGTTGAACTGGGGGCTCGAGCCTGTCGAAAATGCATCGCAGGGAGTGAAGCGAAAGTACCGCCTGACGGTAGAGGGGTTTCTGCCACATGACTGAGCGGCAGGGATAATCAAAGGGAATAATTACAAAATCACCTTAAAAATCAGCAAAAAGATGCCCAAAATCATCAGGCAAATACCGATGACCCGGTGAAGGGTGCGGCTGTCGGCCCGGTTGGCATACCTGGCGGCGAACCATGCCCCCACCAGGGCGGACAGGGCGCAGATGACCAGGGGGACCCAGCGGACGGAGCCGTACATCAGGAAGTGGGAAACCGACCCCACCAGGGCCAGGAACATCATAATGAACACGCTGGTGCCCACGGCGGTTTTCAGCTCGTAGCCCAGCAGGGAGGTCAGCAAGAACAGCATCATCATGCCGCCGCCGGCCCCGGAGAAGCCGCAAATAGCCCCCACGATAGCCCCGGAGATAATGGACAGCACCCGCCGGGTGAAGTTGTCCTGGTAATGGCCGCTGTTGATGGGCTGTTCGCCCTTGTCCCGGATGAAGTTGAAACCCAGCAGGACAGGGAACGCCACAGAGACCAGGCTCAGGATGCTGTTGTCCACATTGGAACTGACAAAGCAGCCCAACACCGTCAGGAACAGGGCGGGGACCAACAGCCACATGCCGCTGCGAATGGCGATGTGCTTGTTTTTGGCATAAGTACGGGCGCTGAGGCCGGAGGCCAGCACGTCGGAGGCCAGAGAGATCCCAATGGCCTCGAACGCCGGGAACCCCAGCAGGGTGATGAGCAGCGGAGAGATGATGGCGGCGGCGGACAGCCCGGCCAGCCCTGTGACCACGCCCGCGCTGAATCCGGCGATGAGATAGACAAAGATTTGAAACATGTTGGATGCCTTCCAATGCGTAAAGTTAATGTCAGAAACAGAGGTATTATACCATGAGACGACAAGGATGTATAGGGCGTTTTGGAATATCGTAGCAGAAAATTTACAAATTTGACGGCCCGCAAATGGTGAATTTCGCCGCCGCGTCCCCATTGTAAAACCGGTGCGAATATGGTATTCTACAGAATAAGAGAATCGAAAAAAGGGGAATTGCCATGAGCCTTTTCAAGAAAATCCAATACAACGCCCCAGTGGTGCTTACCTTTACCTTTCTCTCTCTGGCGGCGCTGCTGCTGGACTTCGCCACCCAGGGGAAAAGTACCCAGTTGCTTTTTTGCGTCTACCGCTCCTCGCCCAAGGACCCGCTGACCTACGTGCGGCTGTTTGGCCACGTATTGGGCCACGCCAGCGTCAGCCACTACATGAGCAACATGATGCTGTTCCTGCTGTTGGGGCCAATGATCGAGGAGAAGTACGGCAGTTTACGGATGCTGGCGATGATTTTGATCACGGCGCTGGTCACCGGCCTGATGAACATCGTGTGCTTCCCCAACGTGGCCCTGCTGGGGGCCAGCGGCGTGGTGTTTATGCTCATCATCCTCTCCTCCATGGTGCGGATGGTGGACGGAAAAATCCCCCTGACCATGGTGCTGGTCGTCGTGCTCTACCTGGGACAGGAGGTCTACAGCGGCATTGCGGCCCAGGACAGCATCTCCCAGTTGAGCCACATTTTGGGCGGCGTCTGCGGCGGCGCGTTCGGCTGGCTGTTGAACCGGCGCGGCCCCTCCGACGGGGAACCCAACAACCAGCAGACCGGCAGAGGCTCTGGCCGCTGGCGGGCAAAGCTGGCGGCGGCCTGGGAGAACTGGGGCGAGAAACGACGCACACGCAAGCAGAAACGACAGACGGCCCGGGAAGAGAAGAAAAAAACGCAAAGGCGTGTTTCCGACCAGGAACGAACCGACGGCGTAAGATGGGAATAACCGAACGATGAACAGGAGGACAATATGGCGCTGATTCAAACCAATTTCTTTTCCAACAGTCTGGCCCGTGTGGTACCGGTGACGGTGATCCTCCCCACGGACAAACGCGCCTGGGACGACGCACCGGACCGCCACGGGCGGCCCTACCAGACCCTTTATCTGCTCCACGGCATTTTTGGCGACAGCATGAGCTGGCCCACCAACAGTTGCATCCGGCGGTACGCCGAGGAGCACGACCTGGCGGTGGTAATGCCCGCCGGGGAGAACAGTTTTTATCTGGACCACAATGCGGCCTACGCCTTCTACGGGGACTTCTTTGGCCGGGAGCTGGTAGAGCAGACCCGGCAGATGTTCCCCTTGTCCCATAAGCGGGAGGACACCTTCATCGGCGGCCTCTCCATGGGGGGTTACGGCGCGTTGCGCACCGGCCTCAAGTACCGGGAGACCTTCTCCGCCATCGCCGCGTTCTCCTCCGCCCTGGTGATGGAGGACAACCGCAGTAAGGTCTATGAGCCGGGCATTATGGTGGACCGGGCCTATTCTGAGAGCTGCTTTGGCGACTTGGACCAGGCCATGGAAAGCGACGAGAACCCCCTGTGGCTGGCGAAACAGGCCGCAGAGCGGGGGGAACGTCTGCCCGCCCTCTATGTCTCCTGCGGCGAGCAGGACAGTCTGCTGCCCAACAACCAAACCTTCGTAGAGGGTCTGCGGCAGTTGGGGGTGGAAGTGACCTTCGAGACCGCCCCCGGCGGCCACGAGTGGGACTTCTGGGACAGCCAAATCAGGCACGTCATCGAGGACTGGCTCCCGCTGGAATCCAAAGAGGAGTATGACTTCCACACCCTTGTCAGCCGGAAAAACACCGGCGCTTTCAAGTGGGACCAGATGGGCGACCAGCCGGATGACATTGTGCCGTTCTCCGTGGCAGACATGGAGCTGAAAAACCCGCCGCAAATCGCTGAGGGGCTGAAAGAGTACCTGGACGATGCCATTTTGGGCTACACCGGCCCCACAGAGGATTACTTCGCCAGCGTCCAGAGCTGGATGGAGCGCCGCCACGGGTTCCGCCCGGAGAAAGAGTGGATCGTACCCTTCGCCGGGGTGGTGCCCGCTCTGAACCAGCTTGTACGCACCTGCACCCAGCCAGGGGACAGCGTGCTGATCATGACGCCGGTGTATTACCCCTTCTACTCCGCCGTGGAGAACAACGGGCGAAAGCTGGTCAAAACCCAATTGGTCCCCGTGGGAGACCGGTACGAAATCGACTTCGACGACTTCGCCGCCAAAGCCGCCCTGCCGGAGGTCAAACTGCTGATTTTGTGCAGCCCCCACAACCCGGTGGGCCGGGTGTGGAGCCGGGAGGAACTGGAGCGCATCGCCCAGATCTGCCTGGAACAGAACGTGTTCATCGTCTCCGATGAAATCCACTTCGACCTGATTCTGCCGGGGTACCAGCACACCTCCATGGGCAACCTGCCCCAGCCTTATCTGGACAACTGCGCCATCTGCACCGCCCCCAGCAAGACCTTCAACCTGGCGGGGATGCAGGCGTCTAACCTGCTGGTGCCAAACAAAAAGGTGCGGGAGCGGCTGCATCGGGACATGGGGTTCAGCCACCTGAATATTTTGGGGTATCAGGCCTGTCGGCTGGCCTATGACAAATGCGAGGGCTGGCTGGACACGCTGCTGGTCCACCTGGACGGCAACCGCCAGTTGGTAGAGGACTTTTTGGCCCAAAAGCTGCCCTGCTTCAAGCCCTTCCGGCTGGAGGGTACCTATTTAATGTGGATCGACTGCCGGGCGCTGGGCCTGGACAAAAAGGCGCTGGAGCGCTTTATGCAGCAGGAGGCCCGGTGGTTCTGCGACGAAGGGTATCTCTTCGGTCCAGAGGGAGAGGGCTTCGAGCGTCTGAACCTGGCCTGTCCCCGGTGGGTGCTGGAACAGGCGCTGGACCGGCTGGAGCAGGCGGTCCAGGCGCGGTTCCCGGCGCTGGGGGAAGGCTGACCGATGGCGACAACCCAAGATTACGCACTTTATGTATGCGACCAAATCGCCGGGGTGGGGCAGGTGCGCTGCCGGAAGATGTTCGGGGAGTATATGGTCTATGTGAATGACCGCCCCGTGTTCACCGTCTGCGACAACACGGTCTATGTGAAAATGCTGGACTGTGTCAAGGGTGAGTTGGAAACGGCAGCGCTTGGCGCACCCTATCCTGGGGCCAAACCACACTATATTTTGGATATTGACGATAACGTTCTGGCAAGACGGGTGGCCGCTCTGCTGGCAGAAAACGTTCCATTCCCCAAGCCCAGAAAGAGAAAACAGAAAACAGGAGGAAAACCAACGTGAAAATCGTGATTTTAGACGGCTACACCGAAAACCCCGGCGACCTGAGCTGGGACGGCCTGGCGGCGCTGGGCGAGCTGACGGTCCACGACTATACCCCCGACGACCCGGAAGAAATTGCCCGCCGCATTGGGGACGCGGAGGCGGTGTACACCAGCAAGGTCCCTGTGTCGCGCTGGACGATGGAACAGTGTCCCAACCTGACCTATATCGGCGCGCTGGCCACCGGGTACAACATGGTGGACATCGAGGCGGCGAAGGAGCGGGGCATCACCGTCACCAACGTCCCCGGCTACAGCACCCCCGCCGTGGCCCAGATGACCCTGGCCCTGCTGATGGAAGTGACCTGTCACGTGGGCCACCACGACCAGGCCGTGAAAGAGGGCCGCTGGTGCAATTGCCGAGACTTCTGCTTCTGGGACATGCCCATCGTGGAGCTGGCAGGCAAGACCATGGGCATCATCGGCTTCGGCAGCATTGGCCGGGCGGTGGGCCGTCTGGCCCGCGCCCTGGGGATGAACGTGCTGGCCACTGGCTCCCGCCCCTGCCCAGAGGGGGAGGAAATCGCAACCTATGTGACGTTGGATGAGCTGCTGGCCCAGGCGGATGTGATCTCCCTCCACGCGCCGCTGTTCCCCTCCACCCACCACATCGTCAACGCTGAGAACATCGCCAAGATGAAGGACGGGGTCATTCTGCTGAACACCGCCCGGGGGCCGCTGGTGGATGAGTGTGCATTAGCCGACGCGCTGAACCGCGGCAAGGTGGCCGCCGCCGGACTGGACGTGGTGGAGCGGGAACCCATGCTGCCGGACAATCCCCTGCTGACGGCGCAGAACTGCGTTATCACCCCCCACATCGCCTGGGCCTCGGTGGAGGCCCGCCGCCGCCTGATGGACATCGTGGTGGAAAACCTGCGGCTGTTCCAGGCGGGGACGCCGCAAAACGTGGTCAATTAGCAATGTGCAATGTGCAATTAGCAATTAGCGGCTTGCTTTTGGCAGTTCGTCAGCACCTTTACCTGGCATAGTACAAGTTATCCACAGAGAACCACTATCCGGCAACTGACCACCCCTCTTGCCGCCCCTGAAAGGGGAGGGGGACCATGCGAAGCATGGTGGAGGGG
>JAJQCW010000034.1 GCA_021202515.1 Clostridiales bacterium
GCATTTTCGACCAAAATCCGTGATTTTGGTCGAGAGCCTGTCGGAGACAGGCTCACGCGCCCGAACAGACCGAAAATGTGGCCTGTTCGGGTGCGTATGTACGTTTTATGGAGAAACGGACTTAGCCTCGGCTGCGGCGGCGGTTCCGCCCGCCCCGCTCGCCCCGGTTCAGTTGGGAGAGCTTGGTCTCGGACTCGGACATATACTGCTTCACCATGTCGTCAAAGGTCTGGGGTTCCTTGGGGCCAGTCTTGCGCGGCGCGCGGTCACGGTTGTTGCCGCCAGAGCGCTCCCCTGACTGGCTGCTGCGGTTCCGATGATAGTCGCCCCCGTTGCCGCGGCCCTCGCCGCCGTGCCCTTCGGCCCCACGGCTGCCGCCCCGGTTGGCAGGGCGCTGCTGGCGGGGGGGAGGGGGCAGGGTCTGCTTGATGGAGAGGTTGATCCGGTTGTTCCCCTCCATGCCGATGACCTTGACCTTGACCTCCTGACCCACCGTCAGGAACTCGTTGACATCGTTGACGAAAGAATAGGCGACCTCTGAGATGTGGACCAACCCGGAACGGCCTCCGGGCAGCGCCACAAATGCGCCAAACTTGGTGATGCCAGTGACTTTACCATCTAAAATGGCTCCAATTTCTAACTCCATACCCTGCTTTGTTTCCTCCCGCGGTTTTTCTCTCTTTTTCTCTGACGGCTTATCGCCCCGTCAGTCGGCGGCGCTGTAGAAGACGACCTCTCCCTCCTCCACCAGTCCCAGCTTCTCCTTGGCGATGGCCAGGACGGTGTCATTGTCGTCCTGATTTTCCAGGCGCTCTTCCAGGGCGGCGTTTTCCGCGGCTTGGGCGGTTACCTGGGCCTGAAGATCGGCGTAGGTGTCGCTGGCGGTCTGGAGCTTGCCTCGGACGTTCAGGAGGGTGATGGAGAGGTACACGATCAGAATCAAAATCACGCATTTGGTGATCAGGCTGGCTCTTGTTGTTTTCACGCGGTTCTTCTCCTTCCTCCCCCGTCTGGTGGCGGCGGAATGTGTCATTCTTCCATAGTGATTCTATTTTATACCATGTTCGGCCATAATGAAAGGGATTTTCAAAAATTTTTTCCACTTTTTTTGCGGCAGAGCAGAGCAATTTCAAAGGCAGAGCTAAAATGTGCGCAAAATATGCACAAATGTCCGCCAGACGATAGGCCAAAATCAGGAATCGGCGGCTGAGCAGCCGGAACCAGGCCCAGCAGCCCGCCAGCAAGCCCAGGGCGATGTAGATGCGCACCACGCCGCCGCCGGAGACCACCGACCAGACGAACAGCGTCACGGTGGCCACGGCCCAAAACAGCACGTCCAGCGCACCGCCCAGGCCGAGCAGGGGAGCGCGCACCCGCAGCACCCGGAACAGGTCGTAGACCACCCCCAGCGCTGCGCCCAGCGCCAGGGACCCGGCCAGAGACAGGGCCTGGGCGGTGACGTCCACCTCCATCTCAGCGCAGGAGCCGGGCCAGCAGCCCGCCCCGGACGGTGGGTTCCTCGTAGGCCAGGGAGTCGATGACGCCCGCCACCTTCAGGTCGCCGCCGTCCAGACTGAGCTTTTCGATGTGCAGCTCCTGGCCCCGGACCACCAGGTCTCCCTGGCAGGTGGAGAGACAGATGGTGTTCTCGTCGAAGCTCTCCACCTCCTCCACGCCGGAGACGGACAGCGCGGCCCGCTCCTCCAGCACGATGTGGTGCGGGGGCTTCAGGGGACTTTCCTTGGATTCAAATGGCATGGCCTGTACCTCCTCGCGTGATGGTACAGGGTATGTCCCGCCTGCCGGAATTATGCCTTACGGCAGCGCTACGGCCTTTTCCACGTCCTTCATGCAAAGCCCGTACCGGCAGTTGACCGGAATCCACCGGGCGCGAATGTCCGGGCGGTTGGCGAAGCGGTCGTTGTCGTCGATGACGGCGAACCACTCCGTTGGGTGTTCCTCCAGCCAGGCGGCGATCTCGTCGCTGCGGTCCAGGGTGTTGCTCTCCAGACAGGGGGTCTGGCTGTAGACTGGGGTGCCGTTGTGGGCCAGCCGGGTCTGCAAGTCCAGATAGGGACGGGAGGGCGGTTCGTCCGGCAGGTTCCGCCAGGACGAGGTGATGACCACTTTGGCCCCAGTCTGCTCCACCAGCTTTTTCAGCGCCAGCAGCGCCCGCCGGTCCAACACCGCCTGCTCTTTGTGACAGAGCTGGGCCTGCCAGAAGCTCCGCTCGGAGATGAGCACCCCGTCGATGTCCAAAAACAGCACCTTCACGGCGTTGCCCTCTGGCGCAGGGCGGCGAACACCTTAGGGGCGCAAATCAAGAACCAGGGGGTGTATGCCTCCGGGCGCTCCAGCAGGTCGGCCTCCAGTTGGGGGATGCTGACCCATTCCATGTCCTCCACCTCGTCCGGGTCGGGGGTATATGCGCCGTCGTACTCCCCCAGCAGGACGTGGTCGCACTCGAACTCCGTCAGGCCGTTGGGGAAAGGACAGCGGTAGAAAAATACGTCTATTTCCTCCAGCGCGGGGGGCTGGGTGACGCCCAGCTCCTCAGCCAGGCGGCGGCGGGCGGCCTCCGGCACCGTCTCTCCCGGCTGAGGGTGGGAGCAGCAGGTGTTGGTCCACAGCCCGCCGCAGTGGTATTTGTGGGAGGCTCGCTTTTGCAGCAGCACCTGGTCCCCCCGGCAGAGAAAGACGGAAAAGGCCCGGTGGAGCTTCTGGCGGCGGTGGGCCTCCATTTTTTCCATTGTCCCCAGGGGGTGGTCCTGGAAATCCACTAAAATGACCTCTGGCATGGTGTTTCTCCTCAGTGCATCCGCCGGATGACCCGGAAGGCGATGGTGTGTTGGGTGATGAGGGGGTTCTTGGCGGCGAAGAAGATGGTGCCGCTGGTAGGAGCCAAAATCTGCTCCTTTTCCTCCCCGGTCAGGGGGTCCAGCACCAGGCCCATTGGCTGGCCGTACTCCACCACGTCTCCGGGACCTTTCAGCCGGTGGAACAGGCCCCCCTGGGTGGTCAGCACGTTGGCCAGCTCCTCCTCCTGGAGGGTGGAGGCCATGTAGCCGTTGTGACACTGGTAATGCAGCACGCCCACTCTGGACAGAAAGCGCAGCACGGCGCTGACCGCCATCTGTGCGCTGGCGGGGTCGATGGCGTCTGTCTCCCTGGTGTAGACGGAGAAGGCGTTGGTGCCCCAGATCTGCCAGTTGTAATTCAGAGTGGTGGTGTCGATGGGCTTGGGATTGCGGACCACCACATAGGGCAGGCCGAACAGGTTGGCGAGGGAGGCGTTTTCGTAGCCGGTGTGCATAATGCGCACGTGGGGAACGAAGTCGCCGGGGATGTAGAAGCTGGCGAAGTGGATGCCGTACTCGTAATCCTGAACGGACTTGAACAGAGAATCCGCGATGCGCTGGGTGGTCTCCCCCTGGTCGTAGCCGGGGAACATCCGGTTGATGTCGGTGTTGTCCATGGCCCAGAACCGGCTGCCCACGTTCATGGAGAAGTGATTCACCGAAGGGACCACCAGAATCTCCCTGTCGCTGTTGATAGCTCCCTGTTCCTCCAGCTTTTTCAGGGCCTGCACCAGTTGAGAGCAGACGTACATCTGCTGCACCTCATTGCCCCGCAGAGCGCCCACGATGGCGCAGGACTTGCCCCCCTGACCGAAGCGGAATCCGGTCACTGCCAGGCTCTGGCGATAGGGGGTGTCCAGGGTGAAAAGCGTCTCCTGCTTCATCGTTCAAACCCTCCCGTCAAAATACGGCCCAGCAGACTGCCGGGGTAGACCACCGGATAGTCCCGCAGGGTGAACAGCAACCCCGCCTCCGGCGCGGTGACAAGTTCCTTGTCCTGGCCGGTCAGGGGGTCGGCAACGACCCCCAAAAGCTGGCCTTTTTCCACCATATGGTTGTGGCGCACCTCCGGGATAAAGATGCCTGCGGCTCCGGCGTTCAGAAACGCTACCTCGTCCCGGCCAACGATGGGCTTGCGGGGGGCGGGAGTCTCGCCCAGCCACATCCCCTGGGTGCGCATCAGGTTCAGAATACCGTCCAGCAGTTGGTCGCCGTAGCTGCGGGTCAGGCGCATCCCCACGCCCATCTCTACCACCAGGCAGTCGGTCCCGGCGCTGTTCAGCGAGTGGGCCAGGGTGGATTCCAGCACGGTGGCGGCGGCGTGGACCCAGATGAAGTCGATGTTCAGCTCCCGCGCCAGGGGCACCAGCCGGGAGGCTGTTTCCTCGGAAATACGCACCTGGGGCAGCTCGGTCAGGAAGATGTTGCTGGCGTGGACGTCGATGGCAATGTCCGCCCCCTTGATATCCTCCACCACCTCGTAGGCCACATGCTCCACCATGGCCCCGTCAGGGTCGCCGGGAAAGACCCGGTTCATGTCCAGGTCAAAGAGGGGGATACCCCTCGTGATGGAATTGATGCCCAGCGGGTTGATGGCGGGGTAGATGTCCACCGTGGCGGTGAGCAGCTCCGGGTGGGCGGCCAGCGCCCGGTTCAGCCGGTAGGCCAGGTACTGCCCTTCCAGCTCGTCGCCGTGGACGCCGGTGATGATGCAAATGCGTTTGCCGCTGTCCCGCTCCGGGGCGGGGGTGATGCGGTTTTTCTGGATCTCCAACGACTCCTGCACGGGAAGCTGGACGGAAACGACCGTCTGTGTCATGGGTGATGCTCCTTTGCGTCGTAAATATAGTGGTGAGTCCCTTTTTGTAGACGGTATTTGTAGGGGCGACCTTTGGCCGCCGGTCAAACCGCCTGCTTTCCCAGGGCGGCCAAGGGCCGCCTCTACAGGATTGGGTAAAACCGTTAAAGCTCATTCAAAGAGACAATCGATTATGAAAAAAGAGGCGAACCCTCTTGCAAACAGCTTGTGCGACAATACACAATCATTATCCCTCATCTTTCCCCATCCGTCAAGGGAAAAAACGCCCCAAACAGCACATTACGCCGGTAAAAGGCAGTACCTTTTACCGGCGAAGGGGAAAACTGACTTACTCCTGGTGCATGGAGGCGAACACCGTTTCAGTCTGACCGGTGACGCCCTGGAAGGTGCCCCGGTCCACGGGGCAGTCCTGGGCGTCCCGCCCCACGGCAAAGCGCAGATAGGTCTCGTCCACCCGGCAGACGCGGGTGGGGTCCAGCCCCAACCACTGACCGTCCCGGTGGACCTCCACCCAGGCGTGGGTGACGCCCTCCCCCTCGGTGATGCCCATGCAGTACCGAGCGGCGAGGCCCTTCAACCGGCAAAGCACCAGCAGATTTTGGGCGTAGTCCTGACAGACGCCTTGCCCCAGATGGAAGCTCTCCGCCGCGGTGGTGGCGGGACCGGTCACGCCGGGGGCATACTGAAAGTGCGCGTGGACGGCGGCGGCCAGTTCCTCCGGGTCGGCGGTGTTCTGTGCGGCGGCGAAGTCCAGCAGGGCCTCATCAGGCCGGGTCAGCAGACCCGGATGGCGATACATGGGGTGAGCCTGGGTCCGGGGGATTTGCGTGCTGTCGTTTTCCACGATGCCCGCCGCCCGATAGGAAAAGTGGTCGTGAGCGGGGGCGTAGCTACCGGACAGCAGCCGGTTGCCGAACCCGTCCCGGCTGCAAAAGAGGGAGAGCTGCGGGTTGGTGGTCACGCCGCAGCGAACCACCCGCTGGGCCGGGTCTGACCCCGGCAGGCAACGGAGGACCACGTAATGCCGGGTCACGGGGACGGTGAAGTCCAGCGTGGTTTGAAATTCGTAGTGATAGCGTCTCAAGGGAACCGTCTCCTTCTGTGCGCCGACGGGCAGCGCAGGGGAGCGGCTGCGGCACCGTTGGCGCAGTTCAATTAGAAATTAGCAATGTGCAATGTGCAATGCCCCAAATCCGAACGTCAGGCGTTCTCTTGGGATGCGCGTTTGCGCTTGGAAAAGAATCAGAATCGGCAAGAACAGCGCAGCAGGATTGACCACAACGAATGGTCAACAACTATCCCATTCATTGCTAATTGCTAATTGCACATTGCAAATTGGTCAAACTTCCGGGAACAACCCCTCCACGCAGCGCAGCAGCTCGAAGGGGGGAAGCTCCGGCTTGGTCTCGTCCAGCACGGAGTCGATGAGCAGACCCAGGTTGGTCTGGTCCGGCGTCAGCGGGATTTTGTACACCCGGTTAATGAGCCGTTCGCACTCCACCCGGTACATGTCGGGGGGATAGTCCAGCCGCAGGTACAGGTCCAGCCGCTCCAGGTTGGACCCGGTGCGCAGGATGGTGCGGCTGCTCTCGTCCATCAGGCTGTATTCCGCGCTGCCCCGGAAAGCCATGATGTCGTCCAGCACCCATTGCAGCTCCATCTCCGGGTGCGTGCTGACCAGCGCCTTTTCCATGGCGTTGCAGGCAAGCTGAATATAGCTGAACGTGTCGGTGCCGATGGTGTCCCGCAGGACAATGGCGTTGTCGTAGGCGGCGTACAGCAGCGACACCAGGGAGCAGGGATTGCTCCGGTCCCCCAGGTAGCGCAGGCAGAAGTCCTCGGTGGAGGTGTAAACGTTGGGGATGCCCAGCGCAGTGCAGTACTGCGCGTAGTCGTATTCCGTCCCGTCCACGTAGCAGTCGTAGATGGGGCGGGTGTTTTTCAGCGATGTATACACCCGTTCGGTGTAGCGGCCCAGCCAGAACAGGCGGCCCGCTTTGCTCAGCGAGAGAGTACCCATGTGTCTTTAAAACCTCCTCCCTGGGAACTGTTGACAACGAAACTGGCGGGGTTGCGGCTGAACCGGGTCAGGCCGGAAGGCCAGACAATGGTCTCCTCCCCGCTGAGGACGAACACCCGCAGGTCGGCCTTCCGCTCCACCCGCTGGTCGCCCTCCATGATGGGCAGGTCCTTGAAGTCGATGACCTCCTGGGCGATGAACCGCCGGGGTTCGGTGCGGATGGTCTGCCGGAACCGCTCCAACTGGGTCTCGTCCATGTCCCGGCCAAAGACCACGCCGTAGCCGCCGGCCTCCGCCACGTCCTTGACCACCAGTTTTTCCAGATTGGCCAGCACATACTCCCGGTCCTCCTGGTAGAAGGGCAGGTAGGTGGGGGCGTTGTGGAGGATGGGGGTCTCGTGGAGGTAGTATTCGATCATCTTGGGCACGAAGTAGTAAATGCCCTTGTCGTCGGCCACGCCGTTGCCGGGGGCGTTGATGAGAGCCACGTTGCCCGCCCGGTAAGCGTCCATCACGCCGGGGATCCCGATGAGGCTCTCCGGCAGGAAGGCGGTGGGGTCCAGGTACTCGTCGGAGATGCGCCGATAGATGGCGCCCACCCGCTCCTTGTGGCCGCGGGTGCCCAGGTAGTAGACCACGTTGTTCTCCACGAACAGCTCGCCGCACTCGGCCAGCACCGAACCGGTCTGTTCGGCCAGGTAGCTGTGTTCAAAATAGGCGGCGTTGTACCGGCCCGGCGTGAAGATGACGTTCAGGCCGCCCACGTTCACGTTGTCCATGACAGCTTTCAGCAGCGCGCCATAGTTGCGGTTGTCCACGATGGGATTCTCCCGGAAGGTCTCCGGGCTGCACCGGCGGCACAGCCCGCGGGCGATGAGGGGGTAGCTGGCCCCGGAGGGGATGCGCAGGTTGTCCTCCAGGATGAACCAGCCCCCGTCCTTGGCCTGCACCAGGTCGATGCCGGAGATGTGGCTGTAAATGCCCTTGGGGGGCGTGATGCCCTCGCACTGGGGCAGGTAGCCGGACCCGGCGAACACGAAGTCCTCCGGCACCACTCCGTCCAGGATGATCTGCTTCTTGCCGTACACGTCCCGCAGGAACAGGTTCAGGGCGTTGACCCGCTGCACCAGGCCCCGGTTCAGCTCGTCGAACTCCGCCGCCGTGATGACGCGGGGGATGGGGTCGAAGGGAAACAGCCGCTCCTGGAAGGTCCCGTTTTTATAAATGCCAAACTTGACGCCGTAGCGCTGCAACTGGTCGTTGATGCGCCCGGCGTGTTCGATGATTCTCTCCATCTCATTTCCTCTCTCAAAACGCAAAAACAGGGATAAAAAAACAAACTGGTTATCTCTTTGAATCAGCCACGCTTTTAGTAGCGAGTGATTTTAGTGGCTGGTGGCTAGAAGAGGGGATTTCTCTTCTTAAAATCTCACCTCCGTCGAACAAAACCGGCACCAGACGACAAGCACTAGCCCCTCTTGCCTCCCCTGAAAGGGCAGGGAGGGGCGAAGCCCCGGAAGTGCCGCTTGACGGCAGAGGAGGGCCGCCGCCTTTAGGCGGTGGCGGAGGGGTTTCTGACGCAGGGCTGAGTAGAAGGGATAGCCATAAAAACAAAAGAAGAGGCAGGAAAGCGCACGGCTTCCTTGCCTCTTCATTCTATCCTCTATTGTACCTGTTCAGAACCGCCCCGTCAACTTCGACTTTGCCCAAATTTCACAGAAAAAACAGCGGGGTTTCCATTCGTTTTTACAAAGTAGTCATAAATCTACAAAGTTTCGGCTTGGTGTGGCTTTACTGCTCCAAACTGTCCCGGGAAATTTCCATCTCGTCCAGTGTGAACTGTCCCGGCCCCGGCAGGTTCATCCGGCGCTTGCGCTCGCTGGAGTAGGTCAGCTTGGCGTGGATGCGCTCCACGTCCCGGTTCTCCACGGCCACCCGGTAGGCGTGGAGGTTGTCCTCCATCCGCCGCAGCACCTCGGAGAGGGCGGGGGCGTTCATGGTGAACAGCTCGGTCCACATGTCCACGTCCAGCGCTGCCACCCGGGTCACATCCCGGAAGCTGCCTCCCTCGAAGCCCCGGCACTGGAACAGGTCTACGTCGTCGCAGACAGCGGCGGCGACCACGTGCATCAACTGGCTGGTGTAGGCGATGATGCTGTCGTGCTTCTCCGGGGTGGTGGTGATGATGTCCTTGCAGCCCAGATACTTGGCAATCCGGCGCACCAGGGCGATGTGTTCCGGCTGGCTGGTGGCCCTGGGGGTCATGATAAAGTGGGCGTCCCGGAACATAGTGGGGAAGGCGTGTTCGATGCCGGAAAACTCAGTGCCCGCCATGGGGTGGCAGCCGATGAAGTCCACCGTTTCCGGCAGGGCCTCGGCCCCCTTCATAATGGCGGTCTTGATGCCGCACACGTCCACCACCAGACTGCCCGGCTGGAACAGGTCCCGGTTGCGCTTCATGTAGTCCACGATTTGCCGGGGGTCCATGCACAAAACGGTCACGTCCGCCTGGGGCAGAGCCTCCGCCGGGTCCAGGGTGACGACGTCCACTACGTCGTGGGACAGGGCGTAATCCGCCGTGGCCTGGCGGCGCACCACCCCCAGGCGTTGGCAGTCCTCAAAGCCCTTCAGGGCCATGGCCAGGGAACCGCCGATCAGTCCCAGGCCCACAAAGGCGATTTTTTTCATGGCAGAAACTCTCTCCTGTTTTTAGTAGTTAGTGGCTAGTGGTCAGAAAAGGGCAAGCACTACCCCCCTCTTGCCTCCCCTGAAAGGGCAGGGAGGGGCGAAGCCCCGGAAGTGCCGCTTGACGGCAGAGGAGGGCCGCCGCCTTTAGGCGGTGGCGGAGGGGTTTCAGCGTATGGCTGGATAAAAGGAACAATCAAATCGTATTCTTATTGTATAGGCAAGCCCCGTTTTTGTCAACGGAGCATCCCCACTTTACCGCTTTTTGCCGCTAAAGTCAAGGCAACAATCTGTTGCCCAAATTCCTGAGTTTTGTCAATGTGTAGCACAGTGAGGAATTGTTTTTTGCAAAATTCACGGAAATGTCCCCTGTTTTTGAAACAAAACGCTTGACAAAACGGCCGCTCGCTGATATGATTATAAGCACGTTCAAACGCAGCGACTGGGAAAGTCAGACCTGCACCGCGGCACAGAGAGAGCGCGTTTTGCTGCAAGCGCTTCCAAGGTCCCGTCTGGAAGTCACCCACGAGCGGCCCCGCCCAACCGCCGGTTATCCGGCCCAGTAAGCGAGGACGGTCCCCCTCCGTTACAAGGGAACGAGTGCATGGGAGTGCTCTGGAAGTGCAGTTTCATGAATTTAGGTGGTACCACGGAGTTTCAGCTTCGTCCTATGGCGGGACGGGGCTTTTTTCCTGCCCTTTCCCGCAACTGAACCCCCTCCGGCGCGCAAAGGCTTTCCTCCCACGCCGGAACCGGCGGAGGACAGCGCCTTTGCCCTGTCGCCGCCTGCAACATACTACATACGTTTGGAGGTAACCCATCTATGAAAATGACAGCATCTCAGGTCGTGATGGAGTGTCTGCTGGAGCAAGGCGTTGATACTGTCTTCGGCTACCCGGGCGGCACCATTCTCAACATCTACGACGAATTTGAGCTGCACGGCTACAGCAAGAAGATCCGCCATATCCTGACCGCCCACGAGCAGGGCGCGTCCCACGCGGCGGACGGCTACGCCCGCAGCACCGGCAAGGTGGGCGTTTGCTTCGCCACCTCCGGCCCCGGCGCCACCAACCTGACCACCGGCATCGCCACCGCCTATATGGACTCATCCCCCGTGGTGTTCATCACCGTCAACGTGGGCGAGAACCTGATCGGCAAGGACTCTTTCCAGGAGGTGGACATCACCGGCATCACCATGCCCATCACAAAATGCAATTATCTGGTGCGGGACGCCAATGAGCTGGCGGACATCATTCGTGAGGCGTTCGCCATCGCCCGCAGCGGGCGGCCCGGCCCGGTTTTGATTGACATTTTGAAGAATGTCACCTATGATATGGTTGAGTACACTCCGTTGCCCCTGTCCGAGCACCACCGCCACGGCAAGCTGGGCCGCCTGATGGCCCGGGAGAGCCACGACCTGACCGTCGCGGAGCCGGATCACGACGACGTGAATATGCTGGTGGAGCTGCTGAAGGACTGCAAGCGCCCCCTGGTGCTGGTGGGCGGCGGCGTCATCCGCAGCAAGGGCGCGGTGCCGGAGTTCCGCAAGTTCATCGAGAAGCTGGGCGCGCCGGTGGCCTCCACAGTTATGGGCGGCGGTGCGTGTCCGGGGGACCACCCCCTGTTCACCGGCATGATCGGTATGCACGGCAACCACGCCTCCAACATCGCCAGCCACGACTGCGATATGCTCATCGCCATCGGCTGCCGGTTCTCTGACCGGGTCACCTGCGACGTGAACACCTTCGCCCCCAATGCCTGCGTGGTGCAGATCGACATCGACCGGGCGGAGATCGACAAAAACGTCCTTACCAGCCACCACATCATCGGCGACGCCCGCCGGGTGCTGGAGCTGCTGAATGAGCGCATCATGCTTCAGGAGTACGACTTCTCCGCCTGGCGGAAGGCTATCCTCTCCCTGAAGGAGCCGCCGCTGGAGCACAGCGACGACAAGCTGCTGCCCCACGAGATTTTGGAGAGCGTGGCGAAGCTGGCCGGCAAGGATGTCATCATCGCCACTGACGTGGGCCAGCATCAGATGTGGGCCTGCCAGTATTTCCACTTCAACCGGCCCGGCCAATTGCTGACCTCCGGCGGCTTCGGCACCATGGGCTTCGGCTACGGCGCGGCCTTCGGCGCCAAGCTGGGCAACCCCGACCAGGTGGTGGTCCACTGCACCGGCGACGGCTGCTTCCGCATGAACTGCCACGAGATGGCCACCGTCCAGCACTACGACATCCCTGTCATCACCATCATCTTCGACAACCACACCCTGGGCATGGTCCGCCAGTGGCAGACCCTGATTTACGGCCAGCGCTACAGCCAGACCACCCTGGACCGCGGCCCCGACTTCGTCAAGCTGGCGGAAGCCTACGGCATCCCCGGCTACCGGGTCACCAACGTGACGGAGTTCGAGGAAGCGTTCCAGAAGGCGCTGGACTCCGGCCACGCCGCCGTCATCGACGCCATGCTGGACATCGACGAGATGGTCCACCCCATGGTGGGCGGCACCAGCCCCGTGACCAATTTCCTGTTGGATTAAGGAGGGAACTTTCATGCCGAATACTACCACTTATCCCACCCGGC
This sequence comes from Clostridiales bacterium, assembly GCA_021202515.1. Lineage (GTDB taxonomy): Bacteria > Bacillota > Clostridia > Oscillospirales > Oscillospiraceae > Onthomonas. The sequence goes on from JAJQCW010000034.1 coordinate 11,969, forward strand.
AAACCCTTTCCGTGCTGGTGGACAACTACGCCGGCGTGCTCAGCCAGGTCTCCCGCCTGTTCTCCCGGAAAGGCTATAACATCGAGTCCCTGGCTGTGGGGACCACCGACAGCCCGGAGGTGTCCCGCATCACCATCGAGGTCATTGCGGACGAGCTGCAAACCAAGCAGATCATGAACCAGCTCTCCAAGCTGTTCCCTGTCCGCTCTGTCAAGCGGCTGGAGCCCGCGCACTCCATCCGCCGGGAGCTTCTGCTCATCAAGGTCAAGGCAGAGACCCGCGAAATTCGCAATGAGGTCATCCAAATTGCGAATATCTTCCGCGCTTCCATCATCGACGTCTCTCTGGGTTCCATCACCATGGCGATCATCGGCACCGAGTCGAAAGACAGCGCCATTGAGGGCCTGCTCCAGGAATTTGGTATCCTGGAACTGGTCCGCACCGGCATGGTGGCCCTGGAGAGAGGGCAATATACTCTTAACGACGAAACAAAGGTAAAAGGAGAATTTGATTATGGCAAACTCATGTTATGACATGAACGCGAAAATGTACTACGCTTCTGACTGCGACCTGTCCTATCTGGACGGCAAGGTCATCGCCGTGGTGGGCTACGGCTCCCAGGGCCACGCCCACGCCCAGAACCTGCGGGATTCCGGCTGCAACGTCATCATCGGTCTGCGCCACGGCAAGAGCTGGGACAAGGCCACCAAGGACGGCTTTGAGGTCTACACCGTGGCCGAGGCCGCGAAGAAGGCCGACATCGTTGTGATGCTGGTCAACGACGAGCGCGCCGCCCAGATCTACGCCGAGTCCGTCAAGGACAACCTGGAGCCGGGCAACGCCATCGCCTTCGCCCACGGCTTCAACATCCGCTATAAGCAGATCGTTCCCCCCGCCGATGTGGACGTGTTCATGGCCGCCCCCAAAGGCCCCGGTCACACCGTTCGCTCCCAGTATGTCGCCGGGAAGGGCGTGCCCTGCCTGATCGCCGTGGAGCAGGACGCCTCCGGCAACTGCCGCAACATCGCCCTGGCCTATATCGCCGGCATCGGCGGCGCCCGTGCGGGCATCATGGAGACCACCATGGACATCGAGACTGAGACCGACCTGTTCGGTGAGCAGACCGTCCTGTGCGGCGGCGTCGTGGACCTGATGCAGTGCGGCTTTGAGGTGCTGTGTGAGGCCGGTTACGCCCCCGAGAACGCCTACTTTGAGTGTATGCACGAGATGAAGCTCATCATCGACCTGGTCAACAAGGCTGGCGTCGCCGGCATGAACTACTCCATCTCCGACACCGCCGAGTACGGCGAGTACGTCTCCGGCCCCCGTGTGCTGCCTCACGACCAGATCAAGGCCAACATGCGGGCTGTCCTCTCTGACATCCAGGATGGCACCTTCGCCGGCAAGTGGATCGCCGAGAACAAGAACGGCCGTACCTTCTTCAACTCCAAGCGCGCTGCCTTGGCCAAGCACCCCATGGAGACCGTGGGCAAGGCCCTGCGGGACAACATGCTGTGGAAGGACAACGCCGAGGGCGACAAGGGACTGGATTCCGCTTCCAACTGATTCCTGAAACACCTTTCCGGGGGCAGGCAGCTTCTGCCTGCCCCCTTTTCTATACCTGCATAAAGGAGGAACCCCCTATGGCTCTCAAATCCGCCAACGTCACCCAGGGCGTGGACCGCGCCCCCAACCGCTCCCTCTTCGCGGCCCTGGGCTTCACCAAAGAGGAGACAGACCGCCCGCTGGTGGGCATCGTCAGCTCCTATAACGAGATCGTCCCCGGCCACATGAACATCGACAAGATCGCCGAGGCGGTCAAGGCCGGTGTCCGCATGGCTGGCGGCACCCCCATCGAGTTCCCGGCCATCGCTGTCTGCGACGGCATCGCCATGGGCCACATCGGGATGAAATACTCCCTGGTCACCCGCGACCTGATCGCTGACTCCACCGAGTGCATGGCCATCGCCCACCAGTTCGACGCCCTGGTGATGATCCCCAACTGCGACAAAAACGTACCCGGTCTGCTGATGGCCGCCGCCCGTATCAACATCCCCACCATCTTCGTCTCCGGCGGCCCCATGCTGGCCGGTAAGATGAACGATGGCCGCCGCACCTGCCTGAGCCATATGTTCGAGGCCGTGGGTGAGTACCACGCCGGCAAGCTGGACGAGGAGGGCGTGGAGGAGTATATCGAGAACGCCTGCCCCTCCTGCGGCTCCTGCTCCGGCATGTACACCGCCAACTCCATGAACTGCCTGACCGAGGCCATCGGCATGGGTCTGCGGGGCAACGGCACCATCCCCGCCCCCTATTCCGCCCGGCTGCGCCTGGCGAAGAAGGCCGGTATGCAGGTGATGGAGCTGCTGCGGCAGAACATTCGTCCCAGAGACATCATGACCGCCGACGCCTTCCACAATGCCGAAACGGTAGACATGGCCCTGGGCTGCTCCACCAACACCATGCTCCACCTGCCCGCCATCGCCCACGAGTGCGGCATTGAACTGGACCTGAACATGTCCAACGAGATCGCCGCCGTCACCCCCAACCTGTGTCACCTGGCCCCCGCCGGGTTCACCTATATGGAGGACCTGGAGCAGGCAGGCGGTGTCTATGCCGTCATGAAGGAACTGGCCGACGCGGGTCTGCTGAAAACCGACATCATCACCTGCACCGGCAAGACCGTGGGCGAGAACATCGCAAACGCCGTCAACCGGGACCCGGAGATCATCCGCCCCATGGACAACCCCTTCATGAAGACCGGCGGCATCGCCGTCCTCTTTGGCAACCTGGCCCCCGACGGCTGCGTGGTCAAGCAGGCCGCCGTTGCCCCGGAAATGATGCAGCACAGCGGCCCCGCCCGCGTCTTTGACAGCGAGGAGGACGCCATTGCCGTCATCTACGACGGCGGCATCAAGCCCGGCGACGTGGTGGTCATCCGCTACGAAGGCCCCAAGGGTGGCCCCGGTATGCGGGAAATGCTCAATCCCACCTCCGCCATCTGCGGCATGGGCCTGGGCGAATCCGTGGCCCTCATCACCGACGGGCGCTTCTCCGGCGCTACCCGCGGCGCGTCCATCGGACACGTCTCCCCGGAGGCTGCCGCAGGCGGCATGATCGGCCTGGTGGAGGAGGGCGACATCATCTCCATCGACATCCCCGCCCACACCATCTCCCTGGACGTGCCTGACGACGTGCTGGCCGCCCGGAAAGCCGCCTGGGTCTGCCCGGAGCCGAAGGTCAAGACCGGCTACCTGGCCCGGTACGCCTCCCTGGTCACCTCTGCCGACAAGGGCGCGGTGCTGCGGACGCTGTAAGGTATTAGTCGGTTGAGAATCATTAAACATTTTACACAGCAAAGCAGATGCTTCTCTTACAGATTTGCCAATCTGTAACTGACCATCCCTCTTGCCTCCCCTGAAAGGGCAGGGAGGGGCGAAGCCCCGGAAGTGCCGCTTGACGGCGGAGGAGGGCCGCCGCCTTTAGGCGGTGGCGGAGGGGTTTTCAGCACAAGGCTGAGTAAAAGGGATGGTCAAATTTATCATCTATAATGTGAAGCGGCCTGCTCCTCGGAAGGGGAGCAGGCCGCTTTTGCGTTTTGTGTTTGAGTTCGGTGTCAATCGGGGCTTTTTTGCCGGATATGGCTCGAAGTGCGCCAAAAGTGCCGTCTATTTCAAAAAACCAGACAACGTGTTTGCCGCCGTATTTGCTGCCGAGGCGATTTGCGGCGCATACTTATAAATGAACGGGGCGAAGGTTGCCACGTTCGCACCGACTTCGAGGGCTTTTCCAAACGCACCAATAAACGATGGAACGAGTCCCTTCTTCTTCGCTGTATCGTCCACTTCTGCCACCAGCTCCTGGACCGCTGGTTCCTGGCTCTTCCGCAGGTCTGCCATCAGACTGGTCAGAAGGGCCTCCACTTTCTCGTCGCGGCGCTCCAGGTAGGTGAGGAACTGCTGCAAAAGTTCCTTTGCATCCTCTGAGGTGTAGTTGTTGACGGTAGAGCCAAAGTTTTGGCCTCCGTGTAAACCTCCGCTAAAATAGTTGTTTACATATGTATTGCCGCCTGACATATTTTTCTCTGACATAGGCCGATTTTCCTCCTTCGCTTTTTCCTTTTCTTTATCCACCTTATCCATATCAAAGGCAGCGCCTAAAATCTCATCGACCCGGTACTCCTCCAGCTCGCCGCCGTCCATAGCGTACAGGGTGGGGATGTTCCGTTTCTTAGCCTTCAACACCGCCGCCACCGGGAAGTGAGCAGTTTGCCGTTTTTTTTGCATGACGATGACATCCTCGGCTTCCAGATTCAGGTCTTTGTTGATGCGTTCCAGCTCGCTTCGCAGGTCCTCCAAAAGCTCCCAGGGCTTCCGCCCATCCTTTGCGTAAGCGTTGATTTCCAGCGTGGAATCCTCCGCCCGCAGGTAAATGACCGCGTGGTACCGGTCCTTATCATTGGAAAGCTCCATCCCGCCGCTCCACGCCTGCTCCAGCTTAAGCTTGTCCTTACCGTAAATCATCAACTGGTGGAGAACGCTGTCAGGCAGATACTTGTACCGCATTTCGTAGGTCACATGGCTGTCCCAGCCCTTGGTTTGGGGCGGATCTTCCCATTTGTCCGGGCAGAGGGCGGGGATAAACTCCAACTTCTCATCTTCCTCTTGATAAGCGAGGCGGAACTTCCGCATGACCTCCAAAATGTACGTGCACTCTGATTCCTCATATTTTGCGTCCGCACTGGTTCCGCCGCCGGTCTTGAGAAGATTCCAAACCCCTTTTAGGGGGAGGCAGCTCTGCTGGGCATAATTTCTACCATCGTTGATGATGAGATAGACCGCATTCACCAGCCACCTGGGGTCCAGCACCTGGTAATCCTCCAGCTCCTGGCCGCTGGTTTTGTCGGTGTGGTAGCTGAAACAGACCCCCAGGTCGTTGAACCACTCCAGCAGCCAGCCGCAGATTTGCGGGTCGGTCTCGCCGTTTTTTGCACAAATCGAAAGGTAGTCCGCCTTGCTGATGTAACGGTCTTTTTCCGCCCACTTCGACAGGTCGGCGCGGATGTTGGCCCAGCTTTCCGGGAACTCCATCCCGCAGCTATCCAACCGGCTGGCCTGCTCCACGATGGCCTCAGTCAGGCGGTTGAAGTGGTCTTTGTCGGAGCCTTTGGCGGAATAGGGGATGATTTTTTTGACGTTGGGGAACTCCTGCTCCAACAGCTCCCCGTTGACGCCATCGATGCCCTCATCGGTGTCCCACAGGTTTACCGCCAGAATGACGGGGCAGTTTTTGGCAAAGCTGTCAATGGTTTTCAGCCAATACCTGGCCCGCTGGGTGCGGTTGCCGAACCGGTTGCTGACCATGACCACATAGCAGGTGCGGTCGGTCAGAAAACAGCGGTGCATGGCGTGCATGATCTCCTGGCCGCCAAAGTCCCAGATGCGGAGGTCAACGGGATGGCCCTCATAGGTGGTGGGATAGTCGGTGATTTCGATGCCCGGCGTCAGCTCGGTGGGGTAGTCGCCTGGCTCGCCGCCGTTCAACAGCCGCTTGATGGTGCGGGTCTTGCCTACGCCGCCGTCTCCCAGGAAGATGACTTTGGCGTCGTTGATAGTGACCTTGGGCGCGTCGTAGTAGGCTTGAATCAGTTCGCGGGGCTGGTGGAACAGGCTGATAGGTTGGGTGGCGAGGGTGGTTCCTTTAAGGTTAATGGTGTCTCCAAAATACTCACCAAAGAAAAAATCCAAACCGAGCTCGAAAATGCTTTTAGGGATTTCTTGGAGGTGTAACCAACGCAAGCCTAACTTCCGCAATCTGTTCAGGTTACCGATGCACTCTGGCATAAGGCTAATTTGTGTATCGGAAAGGTAAAGCACCTGCAAATTGAACAGATTGCCGATGGACTCCGGCAGGGTGCTGATTTGTGTGCCAGAGAGGTAAAGCACCTGCAAATTGAACAGATTGCCGATGGACCCCGGTAGAGTGCTGATTTGTGTGTCTGGAAGGTAAAGCTCCTGCAAATTGGACAGATTGCCGATGGATTCCGGCAAAGCACGGATTTGCGTTTCGGAAAGATTCAGCGTTTGCAAATTGGAAAGGTTGCCGATGGACTCCGGAATGGTCCTGATTAGAGAAACAGAAAGCTCAAGATACTGCAAAATAGAAAAGATGCCGATGGATACTGGAAGAGTGGATATTATGGAGATG
>JAJQCW010000052.1 GCA_021202515.1 Clostridiales bacterium
ATCCCGCTGGTCCTCCGGCGTGCACCCGACCTCCGCCAATCGCTCCGCGATAGCTAGAAATTTCTTGTACCAAGTTTGGGCCGCCGAGCGGTTGCCCGCAGTTTGTTCTAATCTGCCAATACGGTCGATGCACACATTATAATTCCGCAGCACCTCCAAATCTTCACAAGCGTCCTTCCCCTGTTCCGTGACGGAAAGACCGCAGCGGTAACATCTCATAGCCTCGTCCAAATGGCCCCAGTCCCGGCAGTAGTCTCCTGCGTCAAGGATTTTCCAACATAGGTCGTTGCTGCACACTGCTTCCCGCAACTCCTCGGTTTTGCCGCAGTCCTCCAGCAGGTCGCACAGGTGCAGGGACTCAAACTGGGTCAGTTCCTTCGAGTCTTTTTGGAACCGGTCATAGAACGCCCCGGCCATGGCCTCCTTCGCGTCGCTGACAGAGACGAAGTACAGGCTGTTGCGGCTGGGGTCAGTCAGCCACTCGCCGATGTATTTGTGGGACAGCGTGACCGTCTCCTTGCCGAACACGCTCTCGCCGTGGTCCAGCAGCACGTCGATGCGGCGGAGGAACCGGTGGAGCTGGCTCTCGTTCCAGCCAAAGACCCGGCGCAGCTCCTCCAGGGGCAGCGGCTCCGCCAGCACACAGAGCGCCCCCAGGGGCAGCGCGAATTGGTCCTCAAACTCCCGCTTGTCCGGGAAAAACCACTGGAACCAGCGGGTGAAGGCGTCCTGCAAGCCGTCCGGGAACCTGTCCCAGTCGGTCAGGGCCAGCTTCCCCGCCAAAATGCCCTGACACACCAGCTCGGCATAGAGGAAGATGCCGTGGGAGCGGCGGGTCAGCTCGTCCAGCGACGCTTGCCAATTTGGGGTTTCGGCGCAGCAGTCCCGCAGGGTCTCCTCGAAGTATTGCCGCACGTCCGCCAGGTTTTCCCGGCTCCTGCCATCCAGCGCCATCTGTCTGCCACTGCCCAGGGGCTGTGTCACCGCCGCCACCGGACGGCCCGTCACCAGCACCCGAAGCCACGGGGGAAGCAGGGGCATATAGCGCCCCAGCGTCTCCGCCAGCAGGTTTTCCTCGGCGGTGCCGGCCTCGTCCAGCCCGTCGATGACGATGCAGAGGGTCTCCCGCTCGCCGTCGATCAGGCCGTGCATCGGCTCCTCCAGCAGCACCCGGAACAGCTCCCCCTCGCTGTACTCGCCCAGCCGCTCCTCGTCGCCCAGCCGCAGCAGCAGCCGGGCGCGGTAGTCCGGGATGCGGCAGGCCAGCAGGAACGCCAGCATTTTCAGGACGGCGCGGGGGTCGTTGAACCGGTTCTCTCCGGCCCAGCAGAACAGCGCCGCCGCCACCCGGGGGTTATAGTGAGTGAAGTTGGCGGCGAAGGCGCTCTTGCCCACGCCGGGGTCCCCGCTGAGGAAGCAGAGGCGTTCGCCCTTCGGGTCGTCCAGCCACGCCACCACCTGCTCCGTCAGCCATTGCCGCCCCACGAAGGGCTTTTTCAGCAGGCTGCTCTGGCGGCTGGTGTTGGGGGAGACCTGTAGCTTTTCCTGCAGCGTCTGGATGGCCCCGGAAAAGGTGCGGTTGTCCTCCGTTTCCAAAGCGGCGAACAGCTTTTTCATATTGGCCTGGAACCACTGCTCGAACGCCGCTGGGTCGCCCTTCATCCGCGTCTCCCAGTCATGCATATCCAGCCACTGGTTATAGCAGAGGGAGGCGGGGACAATGCTCTCGTCCCCCAGCAGGACGGTGAGGACGTGTTCGCCCCGGGTCACGCCGATGGCGATGCTCAGCTCGTCCATGCAAACGCTGTGGGGCCGGACGTAGTGGTCGGAGATGCAGGCCACCACGCCGTTGCTCCGTTCCAGCCCCGCGGCGATCTCTTTCCGCCAGTTCTGCCCCTCGTGGAGCTTGTCCTCGTCGAACCAGACGTCGTGGCCCCGCTGGGTCAGGGCGTCGGCAATTTTTTGGCAGATGGTGCGCTCCGTGTGGCCGTAGCTGAGGAAGAGCCGCAGGGGTGTGAAGGTCGGCTCTGTTGTTTGTTCTTCCGCAGAAAACGCTCTGCCGCAGGAGAAGCAGCGATATTTCCCGCGAAAGGCTGCAATCTCGTCCGAATGGCAGAAGGGGCAGCAGATGGGGGCAGGCATTGTAAGTCACCTCACAGAGTTTGGAAGTTGAAGTGAGTTGAAGTGATATTATTATAGTGCAAAAAGGAGTTGTATGCAAGAGGCGTGCGTCTGCTGCAAGGTGTCTTGATCATATTGCTCGATTTTCCATTCATGGTTCAGCCGTGAGGCAACCCCCTTCCGCCATCGCCTTGCGATGGTGAATCCTTCCCCTGGTATGAATTCTAACCACATTCTAACCATTTTTGTCAATATGGTTGGATAGAATCATTGAACCGGACACGCCTGGCACAATGGCTTTGCACAAACCCCATGCAGAAAACTGGATTCCCTCCCGATTGTTTTTCCTTTGTCATCCCTCTATAATAAAGCTATCACAATATCCATGTGGAAGAAAAGGAGGAACGATATGCCGCTGTATATGAACGCACGCTGCAAGCAGATTTTAAACCTGCTGCTGGTGCGGTCAGAGTACATCTCCATGAACCAACTGGCCCAGGCCCGCCCGGAGGACGGCGTAAACTGCCTGGACCTGTCCCTGACCGTGTTCCGGGAGCCAGTGGTGTTCTCCGAATACCGCTGGGCCAAACTGGTGCTGGTGCTGGCGGCGGAGGACCAGGAAAAACACCTGAAAATCTTGCAGGACCTGCTCACTCTGCTGAGCCAGCCCGGCGCGGTGCTGCACTTCTTCTGCGGCGCGACGGCTGGCGCCGGTGGCAACGCCACCGGCGGTCTGAAAGGCTGTGTGCTCGGCTCCTTCGTCCACGGCGTGGTGGCCACCTTCCTGGCCGCTGGCCTGTACCCGGTACTGGGACAGATGGGCTTCGCCAACACCCTGGCCATTATCGTTGCCGTGCTGTTCCTGATGCCTGTGCTGTACAACTACACCATCGGCAGACAGAGAGCGTAGCGGAAGTGCTGCTTGACAGCGAAGGCCAACGCCAAGGCCGCCGACTAAAAACGGCCCCTCCATCTGTCACGCATTCCGCTTGCAAGACTGCGGAAATCAATCCAATCTGTAATATAAAGGAGATTATTACTATGAGTATCAATAAAATCATGTGCTTCTGCGGTTCCGGTCTCGGCACTTCCTTCGTCATGGAGATGAACGCGAAAAAGGTGCTGACCTCCCTGGGTGTCACCGACGTGGAGGTGATTCACTCCACCATCGACGATGTGATGCCCGGCGCCGCCGGCCTGTACATTTGCAGCGCCGACCTGGTCCCCAATGCGGAGAAGGCCGGTCCCGCTGTGGGCCTGGTCAACATGATGTCGGTGAAGGAACTGACGGAAAAGCTGGCTCCGTATTTCGGAAAGTAAATCAAAGAAACCAGTTGCCAACGGAAAAGGGGCCGGGAGAGCAGGAAAGGCTCTCCCAGCCCTGTTTTGGCAGGGTTAATTTTCCCCGTCATCGGGCGTCGTATGTATCTGTCTTTGTACTGCACAAATACATTGGGAGACCTGTGACGGATATCTTCTTGCGGTCGTGCGTGCAGGAGAGGACGCTGGAGAAATGAAGGTGACTTTTACATCCGATGGCTGCGAAACGCAGGTAATTACGATCCAGGTAGAGTAAACAGCTATACGCGAAAGATATTCCCTTCGATGAGGTCTGCAATACGATTCAGGCGATTATGGACACCCTTATGGGAAAATCTTGCACGAAGGAACAGGCCCCCGGTTCGATAAACGCATTTCCTGCAAATAGATTGGGGAGGGTGGCGGCTTTCGTGTGCCGACACCCTCCCAAAATTTGTCATATAAAAGAAAGACTTCCGTTTATTCACTTACAGGTTCGCATCTTCTCGCTTCCAGTGCTTCAGTCATTTCCCCGCGGATACCATCCAGCTTATAGAAATAGGTGAGAGCCGCAATCGCCGCGCACAGCACGATGGGGATCCAGATAAAGCAGATTTCAATATAGGAAAGGGCTTTCTCCGTCTGCACTGCGTTGGCCACATAGCCGCCGCTCTTCAAAACGCGCCGATGACGAAGCTGGTGAGGCCCATGCCGCCTTTTACAAAGAACCCCTGGAAGGCGGCGATCAGTCCGGACACGCTGGCGTTCTTTTTGTACTCCGAATAGTCGATGACATCCGGCTGCATGGCAAAGGTGATGCCGAAAATGCCGTAGATACCCAGACCGGTGATGACCAGCCCCAGCAGCAGGCACGCTGCGGAATTTTTCCCGGCGAAGATGACGATGTCGCCCGCAATGTACAGCGCCACGCTGAAGAACATCAGGTTTCGCTTGCTGAAATGCTTTTCCAACTCCGGCAACAGCAGGAGCATCGGCAGACCGGAGAGGATACCCAGCAGCCCCACCAGGGACAGCCAGCCTTCTCTGCCCAGATTGTACTTGAAATAATAGATAACGGTGGTGCTTCTCACCACATAGAGGGAGAAATAGAACAGGTTCAGCAGGAACAGGATCCAGGCTTGACCGGTCAGCCCCTTGAAATCCTCTCGCAGCGAGGAGTGCTTCTGATTGATGGTGGGAGGTACCACTTCCTCGGTGCTGGCGAAGGTCACGAAGAAAATCAACATGGCCGCAATGCCGTAAATCGTCATAGTGATGAGATAGCCCCGCGCTTCGTTTCCCTGCCCGAAGAACTTGACCAGCGGAGAGGTGATCGACATCACGACTGCCGTGCCCAGCATAGCGCATACCATTCGGGTAGAGACCAGGATGTCCCGCTCATGTACGTCGGAGGTCAGCCGGGGAACGATGGTGTTGAGGGGATATTGACCACAGTGTACGCCGTACACAGCAGACAATAGGTCACATAGGCCCAAATCAGCTTTCCGGTGCTTCCGAAGTCGGGAATGAGGAAGGTCAGCACCGTGAACACCGCGAAGGGTACCGCGCCGACCACAAAATACGGCCTGCCCTGTCCCCATTTGGTGTGGGTCCGGTCCACGATGAGGCCCATGCCCGTATCGGTGAAGGCGTCGATAAACTTCGTCACCAGCATCATGGTTCCGGCCGCGGCAGCCGAAATGCCAAACACATCCGTATAGAAAACCATCAGATAGGACGCCATGGTGCTGAACACCAGGTTACAGCCCAAATCGCCGATGCCGTATCCGATTCGTTTGCCCCATTTTTTCAACATGATATTTTCCTCCTTTGTCACCAGTCCATGGCGGAGATGGCGCTTTTTTCAACTTCTAAACCTTTTTTGTAACGCTCCATGAAGGTCTCGAACCCGGCTGCGTCAGCCTCATCGGGAGCGACGCTCTCACCGGAAAGGTTTTTGAAAATTCTGTTCTCCAGGTAATCCTCCAGTTTTTCGCCTGGCTCCTGCCAGCGCAGATAGGCTGCCAGCAGCGCGATGCCCCACGCGCCGCCTTCGCTGGCGGTGTCCATCACCGTGACCGGCGCGTTCACCGACGCGGCCAGATACCGCTGCCCGACCCCCTTCGTCTTGAAGAAGCCGCCGTGCCCGGTGATGCGGTCCACCTTGACCTGTTCGTCCTTCATGAGGATGTCCAGCCCCATCTTGACCGCGCCCAGAGACGTGTACAAATGGGCTTTCATGAAGTTTGCCAGGTCAAATTTGCTCTCCGCGGTCCGCAGGAAAATGGGCCGTCCCTCGTTAAGCATGGTGATATTTTCGCCGGAATAGTACCCGTAGGCCATCAGCCCGCCGCAGTCGGCGTCCCCCTCCAGCGACTTAGTATACAGCTTCTGGAACAATTCGCCTTGCTCCGCGTGGAGTCCCATCATGTCGGCAAACTCTCCGAACAGGCCCACCCAGGCGTTCAGGTCGGAGGTACCGTTGTTGGCGTGGGACATGGCGCAGGGGAAGCCGGTGGGGGTCGTCACCATGTCGATTTCCCGATAAAGGCGGCTGAACTGCTTTTCCAGCACGATCATGGCGAAGGTGCTGGTCCCCGCAGACACGTTACCCGTGCGGGGCGCGACGGAATTGGTGGCCGCCATGCCGGTCCCGGCGTCCCCTTCCGGCGGACAGAGGGGGATTCCAGCGGTCAGATGGCCCGTTTCATCCAGGAACGCCGCCCCTTCCGCGGTCAGGTATCCTGCTGTTTCGCCCGCCACCAGCACCTTGGGGAAGATGTCCCGGAGCTTCCAGGAGAACCCATACGGCTGAATCAGAGCGTTGAACTTTTCCTCCATGCCCCGGTCATAATCCTTCGTGTCGGAATCAATGGGGAACATCCCCGCCGCGTCGCCGATGCCGATGTACCGCTTGCCCGTCAGCAGCAGGTGGATATAGCCGCTCAGAGTGGTGACATAATCCAAATCCTTCACATGGGCTTCTCCGTCCAGAATACGCTGGTAGAGGTGGGCCACGGTCCAGCGCAGGGGGATGTTGAAGTTGAACAGCTCTGTCAGTTCGTCCGCCGCCTGCTGGGTGTTAGTGTTCCGCCAGGTCTGGAAGGGCGCGATTTGCTTTAAGTCCTTATCCAGCGCCATGTAGCCGTGCATCATGGCACTGACGCCGATGGAGCTGATGGTGGTCAGGGTGATTCCATAGTCCCGCTCCACCGCCTCCCGCAGGGAGCGGTAGCATCCGCGAAGGCCCGCGTGGATCTCCTCAAGGCTGTAGGTCCACACGTTGTCGATGAAGGAATTTTCCCAGTCGTAAATGCCCACCGCCAGCACAGCGCCGCTGGAGTCGATCAGCACGCCCTTGATTCGCGTGGAACCCAGCTCGATACCCAGGGCGGTCTCTCCGTTCTGAATCGCTTCTTTTCTGTTCATGAGTTTCTCCTTCCCATCGGCCCGCCTTCCGGCGGACCGATTTGTCATGTCCGAACGGGTCTGCGGGACGCTTAGAAGCAGGTGAACGCGCCGTCGATGACGAAATCAGAACCTGTGGTAAAGGTGCTGGTATCCCCGGCCAGGTACACGCAGATGGATTCCAACTCCTCCGGCTTGCCCATTCTGCCCAGAGGGGCCATGGCGTTCCACTGCTCGATGAGGGGAATCAAGGTGGGGGAGTTCAGCGTCAGCTCGGTGCCGATGTAGCCGGGGCTGATGCTGTTGACCCGCACGCCGCGCTTGGCCCACTCGATGGCCAGGGACTTGGTCAACTGGATGACGCCCGCCTTGGACGCATTGTAGGCGCACTGGGGCTGGGGCACGTTGACGATGTGGGCCGACATGGAGGCGGTGTTGATGATGGAGCCTCCGCCGTGGGCCAGCATGTATTTCCCTGCCGCGATGTCGGTGAGGAAAATGCCGTTGAGGTTGAGGTTGATGACCTTCAGCCACTGGTCATAGGTCATTTCCTCCGCCGGAGCGTTGATGCAGATACCGGCGTTGTTGTGGCAGAAATCCAGGCCGCCCAGTTCCTGCACGACCTGCTCCACCATGCGGTCCACCTGCTCCTTGTCGGTGCAGTCGGTCTTGATGGCGATGACCTTGCGGCCGGTCAGCGCCGCCAGCTCCCTGGCGGTCTTTTCCGCCTCCGCGATGTCCACGTCCACGATGGCCACGTCTGCGCCCGCCTCAGCGAACGCCGTGGCGGTACACTTGCCGATGCCCCGCGCCGCGCCGGTGACAAAGCCCTTTTTCCCGTCCAGCCTCATTTTCTCGATGATTCCCATGATTCGATTTCATTTCCATCAGCAAGATGCCAAAGCACAACATCACCATCGGAGCCGCGCTCCCCTATGTTCAGGAATTTCTGACCCAGAACACCCGTTCTTAGCCGAATAGTAGCGGCTTTAACGCCGTTTTTATGGAACATCGGACCACAAAATCCCGCGAAATAACGTATCAAACAAAAATACCCCGACACGGCAGCCACAACTTCTGTGGCGCTGTGTCGGGGTACGTTTTTGTGTTATTAGGACCTGAGCAAACTACCTCTACGGGTGGTTTGATTTGCGGGGCCGCTTTGCAACGCTTCAGGGGGATATCAAAAAAACCGCGTTAAATGATGGTCGTGCTGATACTCAACGCAGGCTGCGTCGTGTCCACGCGGGTATACTGCACGGCGATCTCCTGGTCACATTCCACCAGCGCGGCATAGGGAACGCCTCTGGGAATGGGGCAGCCTTCCAGGAGATCCATACGAATGTGGATGGTGCGCTGGGCGGGGCAGACCTTGTTGATACCGGTGAGCGGCTCACGGTCCTCAAAGTAGAGCGTGAGTTTGACCTCGGCGTCGGTCTTACCGGGATTCAGCACGCAAATCGACTCATGGCTGACATATTCGCCGTCGGTGGTGACAGCCGGCCAATAGCAATCGGGAATAAGCCATTTCATAAATACGCACTCCTTTTGTAAAAATTGTATCAAAAAACAGCACACATAACTGCTCATGCAATGAAATTATACCAGAAATTCAGGAAAATAGAAGTGGGAAAACGGGAAAACGTTTTCCTGCTTTTTTACGTCTGAAAATAATGGCATTTTTTCCGATATTTTTTGGACTCTTTCGTTAAATCGCCTGACAAAAGTAGCTTAAAAGCAAAGAAAACAGGAAAATATCTTTGAAACAGCAATAATCCCGTGTATTATAAAACCTGGTTTTATAATCAGGAAAATGAAGAAGATTGTAAAACCGTACAAATTTTAGCCAATTCAGACGTGTTTCATTGACAAATTTGTGCCAATCAGCTATACTTTTATTATCACCAAGCGGATGTGCGGAAAACGTTTTTTTAAGGTTCTAAAAAATGTTTCTTTCAAGAAGTAAAAAGTAAAAGAAAGGGTGTTGGCGTATGGATCAGATTTTAATGGCCTTGCGCAGCGCGAATCCAAACCTGTCAATTATGGAGGTGACAGATCCTTCTTTCCGGCAGTATGGACAGCTCTTTCCCCATTTCCATTTTCCGGAGATGAAGCGATATATCTATGAGAAAACACCGGTTCCCGCAGATGTCACCTGCTCTCCCGAACTGATGGCCATGGAGGAAGCGGTTCAGATCACACAACACGTTTATGGGGAAACTGCCTGCCAGGTGGGCTACTTCAGCGACAGCCCCGACCATCTGAACGCGCTGGAATATCACAAGTGCAGCGAGCTGCTGGTGGAATTTGAGCCGTGCGTGATTTTCGTCGGGCAGATTTGGCAAATCGAGCAGGACAGCCTGAATGCGGCAGACCTGAACGTTTTTTATGTGCCGGCGGATACCTGTCTGGAGCTGTATGCGACAACACTCCACTTTGCCCCCTGCGCGGCAACGACTGCCGGCGTCCGGCAGGTGGTTTGTCAGACAGCAACCACCAACACGCCGCTGCACCATCCGGAAAGACGAAATTTGACCGGAGAGAACAAATATCTGCTCCAGCGGAACAAGTGGGTGCTTGCTCACAGAGACGCCGCTCCCATGTTTGATGAAACCGTCTGGTTCGGCATTGAGGGAGAAAACCTCGCCGTTATTCCAGTGGCGGAAAGAGAAGCGTAAGCCATAGCGGCTGCTGTCGAAGGCGCCGCAGCCAGAAGGAGGCGATACGGTGTCGAATATCAAAGAAGTGGCAAAACTGGCAGGCGTCAGTATTTCCACCGTTTCCCGCGTGATGAACGGCAGTAAAAATGTCAGCCCGGAGCTGGAAGAGCGTGTCCGCACCGTGGCAGCAGAGGTGGGATACAACGCCAATCGCGCAGCGCAGAGCCTGCGCAGAGGCCAAAGCAGGCGGGTGGGCGTCATTTTGACCTCCATCTCCAGAACTTTTTTCACTGCGGTTCTGGAGGGCATCAACAAAATCGCGGATGACTACGGTTATACCATCATCCTGATGGAGACCCACGACAGCCTGACCAAGGAGATCGAACTCGTCAAAAACTGTGTAGACCAATGGGTGGACGGTATCATCCTCTGCTCCAGCGCCTACGGTAAGGATCAATACACCAAGAATTACATCGCCAGCCTGTGCAACCTGCAAAAGCGGGGCCACTGGATCCCGGTCATCACCCTGGAGTATCAATTTGACGATGTCAATCTTGACGCGATCGTCATTGACAGCGAAAAGGCGGCCTATCAGGCCGTGAGCTATATGATCCATACAGTGGGTAAGCGGGAGATCATTCACATCTCACTTCCCAGTGATCACATCCTGGGTCAAAAGCGTCTGGCCGGATACAGGCGGGCGCTGACAGAAGCGGGTTTGCCAGTCCGCAAGAGAAACATCATTCAGGGGGATTACACCACCTTTTGCGGCTACACAAACGTCAAGCTGCTGCTGCAAACCGGACGTAAATTCGACGGGATCTTTTGCGCCAACGATCAGATGGCGGTGGGGGCGATCCTCGCCTGCAACGAGTGCGGCGTGTCCATTCCGGAGGATGTGGCAGTGGTCGGCAACGACGACATCTTTGCCGCGTCGCTGGTGCGTCCCTCGCTGTCCTCCATCAAGGTCCCCCGTTATGAGCTGGGACTGACCGCCATGATGCGGCTCAACGAGATGATGGAGGAAGGGCGGCCCAACCAGCGGAGAATCATCACCCTGGAGACCGAGTTCGTAGAACGCGGCTCCACTGTCCGGGGGTATCAGGAAGATCTGAAGAATCTGGTCTGGTAAATCGGATTCTTGAGATAGAAAGGGGACGGATGAATCGCATGGGAAAGCGCATCTGTCAACACGCGACTTAAGGAGGAGTTATTGTGAGCAACATCGAGCGGAATTACAATATTGCGAAAGAAATCTATGCCGAGTACGGCGTGGATACCGATGCTGTCCTGAAAAAACTGGCGGAGGTGCCGATTTCGGTTCACTGCTGGCAGATCGACGATTTGCAGGGCTGGGAGTTCCTGGACGCCGAGATGACCGGCGGCATCGCCGCCACGGGCAATGCCCCCGGCAAAGCCAAGAACCCCGAGGAGTTCATGCGGAACCTGGACAAGGCGCTGGATCTGATCCCCGGCCATACCAAGCTGGCGCTGCACTCCATTTACATGAACAAGCACGGCAAGAACATGGGCCGGAACGAGATCGGGCCTGCGGAATTTGCCGAGTGGGTGGATTACGCCAAGTCCCGCAAGATCGGCCTGGACTTCAACCCCACCTATTTCTCTCACCCGGACTACGACAGCAGTTCCACCCTGACCAACCCGGATGAGAACATCCGGAAGTTCTGGATCGAGCACGGCATCGCCTGTCGGAAAATCGGCGACTACTTTGGCCGCGAGCTGGGCGAGACCTGCATCACCAACCACTGGATTGGCGACGGCAGCAAGGACATTGTGGTGGATAAGCTGACACCCCGCCTGATCCTCAAGGACTCTCTGGATCAGATTTTCGAGGAAAAGCTGGAGCACAACGTCGATTCCTGCGAGTCCAAGGTGTTCGGCCTGGGCAGCGAGTCCTATGTCCCCGGCTCCCATGAGTTCTATACCGAGTACGCCGCCCACACCGGGAACTGCATCGTCTGCATGGACGCCGGCCATTTCCATCCCACGGAAACCATCGGCCCCAAGTTCTCCAGCTATCTGGCCTTCGGCGACGAGATTCAGCTCCATGTGTCCCGCCCGGTTCGCTGGGACTCCGACCATGTGGTCATCCTGGATGACGCCACCAAGGAGATCATGGAGGAGATCGCCGCCTACGACGCCTATGACAAGGTGCATATCGGCACAGACTACTTCGACGCCTCCATCAACCGCATTGCCGCTACCGCCATTGGCGCCAGAGCGGCCCGCCGGGCGCTGCTGCTGGCTATGCTGCGGCCCATCGACCAGTTGAAGAAGCTGGAGCGGGAAGGCAATACCACCAAGCGTCTGGCCCTGCTGGAGGAGACCAAGATGCTGCCCGCCGGTCTGGTGTGGGAGTACTTCTGCGAGACCCAGGGCGTCGCAGGCCGGGAGTGGATCCGGGATCTGAGCACATATTAACGGCGGCGCGGGGATACGTCCCCCCTGGCCGCATTTGCCGGGCGCGTTCCCGTCCGGCAGGCGCGGCAGCCACTGCGGATAGCAACAACCAAGAAAGGAAAAGGTGATCTTTATGGAAAAAATCATGATTCCCAACACTGACCTCACTATTTCCCCTATGGGGTTAGGTACAGTTGACGCCGGTGTACGCTGGGGAAAAGACGCGGCCAGCCAGGACTCCATGTTCGGTACCTTCGTGGAGCAGGGCGGCAACCTGATCGACTGCGCCCATGTCTACGCCGACTGGGTGGTGGTAGATGGCCGCCAGGAAGTGGCCCGCGCCGAGCGCATCACCGGCGACTGGATGAAGCGCAACGGCTGCCGGGATAAGATCGTGCTGATGACCAAGGGCGGCCATCCGGTCTACACCCACCCCGACATGGATCTGCACATCAACCGCGTCACCAAGGCCGACATGAGAGGCGACATCGTAGGCTCTCTCCGTGCGCTGAAGACCGACTACATCGACATCTACTTCTATCACCGCGACGACCCCACCATCCCCGTGGAGGAAATGGTGGAGACCATGCAGGACTTCATCCGTGAGGGCAAGGTCCGCTACTTCGCCGTCTCCAACTGGGCCGCTGACCGTCAGAAGGCCGCCGACGCCTACTGTAAAAAGATGGGCTATCGGGGCATCGTCGCCGACCAGGCGCTGCTGAACCTGGGCGCCAAGTACATGAACCCCCTGGCCGACGATACGCTGGTCTACGTCAAGGGCGACCTGTACGACTATCACAAGGAAAATCCCAACAACGTCATGATGCCTTACATGGGCAACTGCTCCGGCTTCTTCCACATCTACGCCGCCAAGGGCGAGGAGGCCGTTCAGGGCCATCCCTACTGCACAGAGGGCAACCTCCGCATGGCGCGCCGCCTGAAAAGCCTGACTGAGAAGTACAACTGCGCCGTCACCAACATAGTGCTGGGCTACTTCACCCAGGAGCAGTTCACCTGCGTGCCGCTGTATGGGCCGCTGGACGAGAACTCCATCATCGAAGCGGCGAATACGTTCGGCATCCAATTCGATCCGGCTGATTATCAGTTCTGAGCCCTCCGGGCGTTTTGAAAACAGTATAAAGGAGGCGGTTGACTTTGAGTACAATTTTGGAGCTGAAAAATATCTGCAAGAGCTTCCCCGGCGTCAAGGCGCTGGACAATATGCAGATCCAGTTGGAAGAGGGCGAGATGCACGCCGTTTGCGGTGAAAACGGCGCAGGCAAGTCCACTCTGATGAAGGTGATCACCGGCGTCTATAAAGCGGACGAAGGCGACATCTATCTGCGGGGCGAAAAGGTCACCATCAACGAGCCAAACGATGCGTATAGTAAGGGCATCGCGATCATCTTCCAGGAAACCAGCCTGTTTAAAGATTTGAACGTGCTGGAGAATATGTTCATGGGCCATGAGCCGGTCAAGAAGGTCGGCCCCATCAACCAGATCGACTACGCCGCCATGCGGAAAAAGGCGGATGAGATCTTCGAGTTCCTGGGGATCAGCGGTCAAATCGACTACGACGCGAAAATCGACAGCCTGGGCGTCGCGCCCAAGCAGATGGTCGAAATCGCCAAGGCCCTGACCTACGACGCCAAGATCCTGATCTTCGACGAGCCGACGGCGGCCCTGACCAACAAGGAAGTGCGGGCGCTGTTCCGCACCATCGCCCGGCTGAAAGAGCAGGGCATGAGCATGATGTACATTTCCCACCGTATGGAGGAAATTTTCGAAATCGCTGACCGGGTGACTGTCATCCGTGACGGCTCCTATGTCCAGACAGCCCGCATCAACGAGGTCAACGAGCAGCAGCTCATCGCCTGGATGGTGGGCCGCGACATGGGCGGCAACCTCTATCCCAAGGTGGATGTGGAGATCGGCGGCACCATGCTGAAGGTAGAGCACCTCCAGCGCACCGGCGAGCACGACGGTTTCCCCCTGCACGACGTCTCCTTTGAGGTCCGCAAGGGCGAGATTTTCGGCATCGCCGGACTGGCTGGCGCCGGACGGACGGAGATGGCCGAGTGTATCGTCGGCCTGCGAAAATATGACTCCGGCACCATCACGATGGAGGGCGAAACGCTCCATCTGAAAGACTACCGGGACGCCATCAAGAAAAAGCTCATCTACGTCTCTGAGGACCGGAAAAAGTATGGTCTGGTAGTGCCGATGTCCATCGAGGACAACCTGACGCTGTCCATTTTGTACTCGCTGACCAACAAGGGCATGATCGACTTCGCCAAAGAGGACGAGATCGTAGACAAGTACATGGCCGACCTGACGGTGAAAGCGCCCAACCGCGAGTTCGTGGTGGAGAACCTTTCTGGCGGTAACCAGCAGAAGGTGCTGGTTGCCAAGGCGCTGTGCGCGGAACCGAAGATCCTGATTTTGGACGAGCCGACCCGCGGCGTTGACGTGGGCGCCAAGTTCGAGATCTACCGCATTATCAGCGACCTGGCGGCGAAGGGTCTGACGATCATCATGATCTCCTCTGATATGCCGGAGCTTTTGGGGATGTGCGACCGGGTAATGGTTTTCAAGGCCGGTGTTAAGACCGGCGAGCTGGATCGCCCGGACTTTGATCCCAACAAAGTTTTGGAAATGGCGCTGTAAGGAAAGGAGGAGAATTATGAAACAGAAAAACCCGATTGTCAGCTTCTTTCGTTCCAGAGAGGGCTCATTGGCAATCTTTGTCATCCTTTGCTTTGTCGTGCTTTGCCTGACCACCAATCTGTCCGGAACCATGTTTGTGTTTCTGCGGGACCTCTCCTATCTGCTGGTGGGCGGCCTTGCGCTGATGATGGTCATCCTGCTGGGTGAAATTGACATTTCATCCGGCACGGTGCTGGGTCTCATCGGCTTCTGCACCTTCACGCTGGTGCAGAGCGGCGTTCCGCTGATTTTCTGCATCGTGGTGGGCATCCTGGTGGGTATGCTCAATTCGTTCATCATCGCGCTGATAACGGTGCGCTTCCGTGTGCCGTCCATGATCGTGTCGCTGGCCATGGTCAAGCTGCACATCGGTCTGTTCTCCCTGCTGCCCAACGCGGGCTATGTTTCCAACATCAAGGCCAGCGTTACGGCCCTTGGCAATTTGAGAGTCGCGGGCGTCGTCCCCGTGATGCTGTTCCTGACCCTGGCTCTGCTGGCGTTCTTCTGCTGGTTTATGAAGTACACCCGCTATGGCCGGAAGGTCTACGCTGTGGGCGGCAGCCGCGAATCCGCCATCCTGGCCGGCATCAACGCCGACAAGATCACCATGATCTCCTTCCTGATTTCCGGCGCGCTGCTGGGCGTCACTGGCGTGATGTACTGGCTGCCCCGCACCCAGGTCCAGCCCTCCAGTTGCATGGGTATGGAAATGTTCTTCCTGCCCATCGCCGTTGTCGGCGGCATCAGCATCGCCGGCGGCTCCGGCCGTCCCATCGGCATTCTGGTGGCCGGTATCCTCATCGACCTGCTCCAGCGGGCCGCCTATCTGCTCGAACTTGGCAACCAGTGGATGTATCTGAGCTATGGCGTCATCGTCCTCGTGGCTGTGTTCAGCATGGTGGTGGATGTTGACATCCCCTTCCTGCGCTGGGGCAAGAAGCAAAAAATCTCGGGAGGTGGCAGTGATGCGTAAAAAATTCAAAGTATCGTATGAGCTGGTAATGGTTCTGATCCTGGTGGCAATGTGCCTGCTGTTCGGCGTGCTCACCGACGGACTGTTCCTCAAGCCCAAGACGATGATCGGCTGCACCTCCGACGTGGCCTACCTGGGCGTACAGGCGATGTCCATGACGTTGATCATCCTGACCGCCGGTATCGACCTGTCCGTCAGCTATCAGATGGTATGCTCGGCTATGGTGTGCGCCACCGTCTACAACATGAGCGGCAGCGCTCTGGTAGCGATCATTGCCTGCATCGCTTCCGGCTTTGTGTTCGGCGCGATGAACGGCATCATCGCCGCCAAGACTCCCATCAACCCCTGGCTGATCACCATGTCCACCATGTACATCTTCCAGGCCATCAGTTGGTTCTTCGGCAGTTCCTACGCGTTTTCCGCGGGCAACCCCATCGTTGACGTGCTGAACATGAAGATCGGCGGCGTCGTCCCGACCCAACTGATCGTGCTGCTGGTCGTGTACGCGGTGTTCTGGGTGCTGGAAAAGAAAACAACCTTTGGCCGTTATACCCACGCCATTGGACACAACGAGAACGCGGTCAATTTCTCCGGCATCAACGCCAACAGGATGAAGTTCTGGATCTACACCCTGGGTGGTCTGACCAGCGCCATCGCGGCCCTGATGTACATGGGGCGCAGTTGGCAGGTCAACCAGGAGACCGGTTTCAACATGAACATCGAAGTCATCGCTCTGGTCGTCCTGGGCGGCACCAGCACTGCCGGCGGCGTCGGCGGCGTGACCGGCTCTCTGATCGCCTGCCTGATCATCGGCGTGCTGAAGAAGGGCCTGGCGCTGATGGGCCTGCCCGGAACGGTGTACAACTTCATCGTGGGCCTGGTCCTGATCGGCTCCCTGATCTTCTTCGCCTATCTGCAAAAGCGCAAGAAGATGGTCAGCCGCAAAATGGCCATCGAAAACATGGACGAGCAGAAGGTCGCCTGAGCTTTCGCCCCCTGCACCGCTCTGTGCGGCGCAAAGTAACCCGTTTGCCAGCGGGGGTTCGCCCCCGCTGCATATAAACCGGCACCGCACAATGACATTCTGCGGTGCAGCCATCAAAATTTAGGAGGTAAACAAGATGAAAAAATTGCTCTCCCTGTTGCTGGCGCTCTCCATGGTTCTGTCTCTGGCAGCCTGCGGCGGCTCCTCAACATCCACCACAAGCGACAGCACCGACTCTGACACCAGCGCTGCCGCTGACACCACGGAATCCGGCACTTCCACCGCTGCTTCCGATATCAAAATCGCTTACATTCCCAAGGAGCGCGCTGAGTCCTTCTGGCAGGCCGTTGAGGCCGGCGCACAGGCTGCCGCTGACGATCTGGGCGTGGAGCTGGTGATGTACGGCGACGCCGCCGGTTCCAACACCGCTGCCAACCAGTCCACCTATGTTGAGACCGCTACCGAGCTGGGCGTGAACGCCATCGTGTTCGCCGCTCTGGACTCCGACTCCACCGACGCCGCGCTCCAGTCCGCTCAGGCGGAGGGCATCACCGTGGTCGGCTTCGACTCTGACCCCGGCGCTGAGGCCCGCGACTGGTTCGTCAACCAGGTCGATCCCGACGAACTGGCAGCCGTCCTGCTGGACGACCTGGTGGAAAACATCGGCGATCAGTACACCGCTGACGATCCCGCCGAGGTTTATCTGGTCTCCACCAACCTGACCACCCCCAACCAGAACAGTTGGATCGAGGCCATCAAGCGTGCCTACTACACCGACTATGAGACGGTTTACGATGAAGACGGCGCCATCGATCAGGATGCCTGCAACTCTCAGACCAAATCCGGTTCTTACACCGTGAACGAGCAGTACGAGATGCTGAACGTCCATGTGGACCCCGGCGCTGACGGCGACATCATCTACGCCGGCGACGGCGACGGCCTGACCGAGCTGGAGTCCTTCCTGACCGCTCACAGCGACGCCAACGCGCTGGTCTCCCTGACCACCAACGTCATCGCTTCCTGCAACTCCGCCATCCAGAGCTGCGGCCTGGAAGGTCAGTGCATCTTCAACGGCATCGCCACCCCCAGCGATTCCGAAGCCTATCTGGAGAACGGCAACATGACCACCGTCGTACTGTGGCAGGCCTATGACCTGGGCTACCTGGCCATCAACACTGCCTATTCCGCCGTCGCTGGTGAGCTGGAATCCGGCGCTGCTGAGTATGTTTCCAACCTGTGCGGTCAGACGCAGGTCGAAGGTGTCTCCACCTATGCTGACACCCACAAGGTCGATGGCGCTACCGTCTATCTGGGCGGCCCGGCTACCTTCACCCTGGATACCCTCGACTGCTGGAAGTCCTGAGCCTGACAGAACCTGACCGGTTCAAAAACGGTCAAAATCATTTCTTTCCTCAGTGAGACAAACGGCGGGGGAAGTGCTCCGGCACTTCCCCCGCTTGAGCCTGTCGAAAAACGACAGGCTCTCGACCAAAATCACGGATTTTGGTCGAAAATGCGGCCCCGGCAG
>JAJQCW010000039.1 GCA_021202515.1 Clostridiales bacterium
AGCTGGTGGACTACTCAGACGACCTGCTGGGCAATCCTGTTTATAAGAAGAAAACGCCGGACGGGTTTTCAGTATCCGATGGGCGAGACGATAAGATGGCATGACTTGAACCGAAAGAGAGAAGGTGCAGCATATGCCGGAAAACCGGCTGTTCCGGGTAGGGGAATACCTGGAGCGGTACAATGAAATAACCGGTCAGTCTATCCCGCCCGGCGGCATTTATCAGTCTCCCGGCCTTGTCCGGCATATTGAGAAACGGCACCCGGAGAACGTGTCACAAATTGACCTGATACCGGAGATTCTGGCCGCTCCAGATTACATTGGACACAACCCCAAAGAGACGGACAGCGTGGAGATGGTCAAGGTGTACGGACAAAATTTGATGGTCTGTGTGAAGCTGGATCGAAGGAAGGGTTATTTGTTTGTAGCCAGCTTTTTCAGTATCAGCCAGGGAAAGTTGAAGAACCGGCTCAACAGTGGCAGGCTGAAACGCCTGGAGAAGAAAACAGAAACAGATTGACACCAGCGGCAATGTGTGGTATAATATAGCCACTAAAAGCATATGCTTTATTGAGCAGTGAGGTCGGAAAGGCTCCCGACGCTCCCGGAAACGGGAACCTGAGATGCAGGATACGCCGCCCTGCCATTGCTCAACAGGCCCCTGGCGGTAAGCGCCCCCACGATTTGGGGGAGAGCTGAGACCAGGGGCCTTATTTTTACACAAAAACCGCTCCGGTGCAACCAACACCGAAGCGGTTCAAGGGGTGATAAAACAAAGAAACAGACAACGCCGAGCCAAGCCCTGAAAGGGGAAGGTGTAACGACTGGACACGGAGCGACCCACCGGGCCGAAGGCACAGTCTGAACTCACGGGCAACTGTGAGAGCCGGGCGGAAACGACCCGGCCCCGCTGAAAGGCGGAGTAACAAATTGGATGTCTATTAGCGACAAGCTTTCTGACGTTGTGTCCGGCATTGTTAAGCCCACCAGTATCGCGCAGATGCTGAGTGATTCGTTCGAGGTGACTGCAAGCATTCCTGAACCCATCTCTGCCACCCTCGGCTCCTTCAACGCCATCAACACTACTTGCGAGGTGAACTATCGCCCTGCCGTGGAGCAATCTGCGGTCTGCACTCCGTAAATTCGGCGAACCTCTGTTTCTTTGTTTTACATATAGCGTTATCACCGAACAGAGAAATCGTATCTCCATCTGGTGATATAATAACACATTTGTCCGCACAGCGCAAGAAAAACCTCCCCCGGTGTTACCAGCACCAGAGGAGGCAAAAGGGTAGTGAAAGCTTGACGGGTTCCACTGCCCCCATTATACGACAATAAGGGGGTAAAATCAATGAAAAAATGTATCTACGCCCGCTGTAAAAAGTCCATCCCGGACGACGCCGCATTTTGCCCCTACTGTGGCCGGAAGCAGCTCCACGAACCGGCCAAAAAGAAGCGGCGCAATCGCCCGAAGGGGACGGGCAGCGTCTACAAGCTGGCTGGGGACCGCCAGAAGCCGTGGTATGCGGTGTATCAGGGCAAGTCCACCGGGCAGACCTACGCCACCAGAGCAGAGGCCGAGGCTGCGCTGGAGCACATGGTGGGGGCTGTCCATCCCGATCTGTACGCCTACACCCTGGAGGATGTTTACAACGCCTGGTCAGATATTGCCTTCCGGGACATGGGGCGGGCATCCATGCGGGGCTACAAGCTGTGTTGGAGCTACGTCCCCGACAGCGTCCGGCGGCTCCGGGCGGCAGATGTCCGTACTGACGACTTTCAGCAGGTCATTGACGCCCTGCAAGCGGAGGGGAAATCAGACAGCACCGCCGCCCACGTCAAGGCTTTGTATTCCCATTTGTGCCAGTGGATGATTCAGCGGGACATCATCGGCACAAACTACTCCCAGTTCATCAAAATCCAAAAGACACAGCGCCGACCCATTGACGTTTTCACCACCGAAGAGGTGGCAAAAATAAATGCCCTAGCCTCCCAGGGCGACAGTTCCGAACGGCTGACACAGGCCGCCATGCTGACGATGATCTTTCTGTTCACCGGGATGCGGATCTCTGAAATTTTTACCTTGCAAACCGCCAATGTCCACCCGGAGGCCGACCCGCCCTACATCCAGGGCGGCGTAAAGACGGAGGCCGGACGCAACCGAGTGATCCCGATTTACAACCGGGTGCT
The DNA here is from genome assembly GCA_021202515.1 of Clostridiales bacterium. Lineage (GTDB taxonomy): Bacteria > Bacillota > Clostridia > Oscillospirales > Oscillospiraceae > Onthomonas. Next base: position 2,191 of record JAJQCW010000039.1, read on the forward strand.
GCCCTTCTTCCGATTCTTCCACAGCCGGGCGGACGGCCCGCTGCTTATCAGCGGCTACGACGGACGGCAAACTGCAAACGGCTGGCGTTCCAACGATTACAAGGCCATGCTGGAATATCTGGGCATCCCCTACAAGGTGCCACACAATACCCGCAAGACACTGGCCACCAATGCAGCCCAGGCCGGTATGGACCAGATGGCCTTGCTGAAGCTAATGGGATGGGCCGATGTGGCTGTGGCCAACAAATACTATATCGCGCCCACCGCTGCATACCTGGCGGCGGAGATGGACAAACTCCATGCGTGGGATTCCAAGTTAGATAAAGGTTAGACTATAGTTAGATAATTGTTAGATTTGGATTGATTTTAATTAAATCCATGTCGTTTGATGGTTGCTAATTTCACTTATTCAGTCGAATATTGCATAACTTTTCATTTAAATTTTCTATAGGTTGCTGCTCCACAGGCAGCCTCCGCCGCCGCAGCCATTATTGCAGCATCCCATAATAAATACCTCCAACGATTCAGGAAATTTGCGCCCGGCTGTTGAAGCCGGTCACATTTTATCCTATGTTGCAGAGCAAAAAGGGTGCCTGGAGTATTTTCCGAACCGAAGGGTACGGGCAGGCAAACGCAGCGCGGTTTGTTCGAAGTGTTCGTTTTGGAGCGCAGATTTGCGCCGTTTTACGTTCTGACGACAAAAAGTGGCAATCAAATAGCTAAATTTTTGGGAATATTGGGCAACCCATTTGCAGCAAACAGCTATTGTAAATTTTTATGAACTGGTGTAAAATAGATGTTGCGTCTATAAAAGGTGAGGTTAAAACGTTTTTCGTGCTAAAAAGGCTTAAAATATGCGGTTGAAAAGGCAAAAAGCTGAAATATCTTATGAAAAACCTATTTCAATAGCAAAATAAAAGGCTCTCTGGCGCAAAGTGCGGCGGGGCAGTCCAGCCACGGGTGCAACAGACGCCACGGCGTCTCCCCTTTTTATGCAGTCCTCCTTCGGGACGTGAGCCCCTCTACCTGCGTGACCCCATCCATACACAGCTTCCGGTTGTCTGCCGAGCTGCTTTTCAGTAGATTTAAGGTGATTCTTTGGTTGACTGGCAAATGAGCGACACTGATATCCCAAAACTGAAAATTGCGATGTTGGGACACAAGCGCATTCCGTCAAGAGAGGGCGGGATTGAAGTCGTTGTGGAAGAATTGGCCGTTCGTATGGCCGACAAAGGGCACCAGGTCACCTGCTACAACCGCAGGGGGCATCATGTTGCCGGCGCTACTTATGACAGCAGTCTCTCCGCTCGCCTGCTCCATGCCGGGGTCAGGGTCAAACAGGTGCCTACCATCGACTGCAAAGGTCTTGCCGCACTGACGTCCTCGCTTTTCGCGGCCTTGGCAGCCGCCTTTGGCGACTATGACGTGGTCCACTTTCATGCAGAAGGTCCCTGCGCCATGATGTGGCTCCCCAAGCTGATGGGAAAACACTGTGTCGCCACCATACACGGTCTGGACTGGCAGCGAGCCAAGTGGAAGGGCGGTTTTGGCGAAAAGTACATCATACTGGGCGAAAAGGCTGCCGTCCGGTTTGCTGACGAGATCATCGTTCTCAGCGAGGGCGTACAGACCTATTTTCGGGACACCTATGGCCGGGAAACGACCCGCATCCCCAACGGAGTGACCAAACCGAAACCGTATCCTGCGGAGCTGATCCGGCAAGCCTATGGGTTGGAAAAGGACAGCTATCTGCTGTACCTGGGCAGACTTGTGCCTGAAAAGGGCGCTGCCGCCCTGATCAATGCTTTCCGGGGCGTGCGGACCGACAAACGGCTTGTCATCGCAGGCGGTTCTTCCGATTCCGACCAATTCGTGGAGGAGCTGCATCGGCTGGCCGCTGGCGACAGCCGGATCATCTTCACCGGATTTGTACAGGACCAGCGATTGGCGGAACTGTACAGCAACACTTACCTCTACGTGCTGCCCAGCGACGTGGAGGGAATGCCCCTGACCTTGCTGGAAGCGCTGAGCTACGACTGCTGCTGCGTCACGTCAGATATTGCGGAGTGCGCCTCCGTGTTGGGCGGACACGGCATGACCTTCCCCAAGGGCGACATCGCCGCCCTTCGGGAGACATTGCAGACCCTGTGTGACGACGAGGCCACGGTGCAAAACTGCCGAAGGGGTGCTTCCGAGTTCGTCTGCGGAACCTATCAATGGGATACTGTCGTAGATCAGACCCTGGAGATTTACAGAGCGAGCATGAAGAAATGATACGAGTATTACAGTGCGTCAATAATATGCACAGAGCCGGGCTGGAAACCATGCTGATGAATTATTATCGCAGCATGGACCGCACCAGGCTCCAGTTCGATTTTCTGACCCATCGGCCGGAAAAAAGCGACTACGATGACGAAATACTGGCACTGGGCGGCAGAGTGTTTTATGCGCCACGGCTGCTCCCCCAAAACTACCCCACGTACTTTCGCTACATGAAGCAGTTTTGGGCGGACCACCCGGAGTATCAAATCGTCCACGCGCACATCGACTCCATGAGCTATCTCCCGCTGCTGACCGCGAAGGAAGCTGGCGTCCCGGTGCGCATCGCCCACAGCCACAACACCTCCATCGACCTGGACTATAAATACCCGCTGAAGCTCTTTTTTAAGGGCAGGCTCTCCTCTGTCGCAAACTACCGCTGTGCCTGCGGTCAGGAGGCGGGAAAATTCCTGTTCGGCGACGAGGACTTCACTGTGATCCCCAACGCCATCGAAGGGGACCGCTTTCTGTTCGACGCCAGGACCCGCGAGGAAATGCGCGCAGAACTGGGGATCGCACAGGACGAGTTCGTCATTGGCCACGTGGGGCGGTTGTGTCATCAAAAAAATCACCGTTTTTTGTTGAAAATATTTACAAGCGTTTTGAAGCAGCGGCCCAACGCCCTCCTGCTCCTGGTGGGTACAGGGGAAAAGGAATCCGCCATCAGGCGGCAGGCCCAGGAGCTGGGCATCGACAGTCACGTGCGCTTTTTGGGCAGCCGGGGCAACGTGGACCAATTATACCAGGCGATGGACGTACTGGTGTTGCCCTCCCTGTTTGAGGGGGTCCCTGTGGTGGGAATCGAAGCACAGTTTTCTGACCTGCCCTGCGTTTTTTCGAACAAAGTGCCGAATGAGGTAAAAATCAGCGAGAAAACCGTCTTTCTCTCGCTGGAGCAGCCGCCGGAGGTCTGGGCTGAGACCATCCTGGACTGTGAAAAAACGCCGCGGGTCCGGGGCGGGGAAGCCTACCGCTCCACCAGGTACAATATCGAGAACGCCCATTCCACTTTGGAGGACTACTACATGGCGATTGCCGAAACACTCCCATAATCAGCCGCGCCCTCCCCTGTCGCACCGTTTGGAATCCAAAAGACGCATCCCCACACCGTTGGCAAGAACGTGGAGGTATCCATTGGCTGAAAAAATTGACTTTGTGATCACCTGGGTGGACGGGGCAGACCCGGCGTGGCTGGCGCAAAGGACGCAGTACTGCCCTGCCGACCAGAACAACGGCAGCACCGACAACCGCTATCGGGACTGGGGCTGGCTGCCCTACTGGTTCCGGGGCGTGGAGCAATACGCTCCCTGGGTGAACCGCGTGTTCTTCGTCACCAACGGGCAGTGTCCCGCCTGGCTGAACCTGGACCACCCCAAGCTGCGGTTCGTTCGGCACAGCGACTACATCCCGGCGGAATACCTCCCCACGTTCAACTCCAATGTGATCGAGCTGTTCCTGAACCGGATACCTGACCTGTCGGAACACTTTGTGCTGTTCAACGACGATATGTACCTGTTCGCCCCAGTCCAGCCCTCCGACTTCTTCCGGGAGGGGGTCCCCTGCGAGATCCCATCCATGACGACCATCGACGGGTTCGACCCGGAGGACGTGTTCCCTCACACCATGCTCAACAACATGGCTGTCCTCAACCAGAACTTCCAAAAGTCCGCCGTGCTCAAGCGGTATGCCGGAAAGTTTTATCGTCCCTGCTACGGGAAATACTTTATAAGCAACCTTCTGTTGACCCCCTTCCAATACTTCTCCGGGTTTCAGGACCTGCACTTCGCCACCTCCCACTGCAAATCCACCTTCGACCTGGTGTGGAACGTGGCGGAAAAACAACTGCTCCGCTGCGCGGCCAACCGCTTTCGCAGCAGCAGCGACCTCTCCCACTGGATCTTCAAGTATTGGAACCTCTGCACAGGCAATTTCATCCCCCGCAGCGCCAGTTGGGGCCGCTGCTGCGAGCTGGGAAAGGACCCCCTGCCCCAGGTCCAGGCTGTGATGCAGTCAAGAAAATACAAGCTGGTCTGCCTGAACGACTCCCAGACAGAACTGGACTTCCGGGAGATCCAAACGCAGTTGACGCCGCTGTTCGCCCAGCGTCTGCCGGAAAAGTGCAGCTATGAGAGATAGAGAACCCCTGACCGGGCTGATCGACTTTCATGCGCACATCCTCCCCGGTCTGGACGACGGACCAAAAGACATGGCTGAAACGGAGGCCCTGCTGCGGCAGGCATATGGAGAAGGCATCCGCGTTATCTTTGCCACCTCCCACTACCGGCCCCAGCTTTGGCGGCATCCGCCGGAGCACTACTGGCATCAACTGGAGGCTGTACAGGCTCTAACGAAACAAATCGGCCTGGATTTGCAGATTTTGCCCGGCAACGAGATATTTTACAGCGGCGAGCTGATTCACGCGCTGGCGGACGGTCTCTGCCGTCCCCTGCGGAATCGCTTTGTTCTGCTGGAATTTGCCCCCGACCTTCCCTTTCCCCAAATGCTCCGGGCCATGGACATCCTGACTGCCAACCGTTACCGGCCTCTGGTGGCCCATGTGGAACGCTACGCCTGTATTCAGGCGCGGCCCGCCCTGGTCCGACAGTTGAAGGACGCAGGCGGCTGGGTCCAGGTAAACACGGGCAGCATCGCCGGGCCGCCTGCGCCACCGCCTGAGCGTATGACCGCCCGGCGGCTGCTCCGGGGCACGCTGATCGACGTCCTGGGGACCGACTGTCACCACGCCGTCCAGCGTCCCTCCTCCTATCAGGCGTGCACAGACTATCTTCTGCGGCACTGCTCAGAGGACTATGCCTGGAAGCTGCTGGTGGACGATCCGGGTGTGATTTTTCGAGAGCAATAAAGGAACCGTGAGAAATGCTACCTCAAAAGTCGAAAAATGATGATTTGTTGTTTTGCGGACTGATCGTTCTGTTTTGCGTTCAGGATCTCCTGCAATCCCTGATCGGCCCGTTTCGGGCTTTGGAAGAGCTGGTGGCGCTGAGTGTGGTCGTGCTGTTTTTTCTGGAGCTGTGCCAAACCCAGTTCACGTTTCGGTTTCAAACCAATACCCTCGTTATCCTGCTGTTTCTGGCGTTGTTTTTGCTGACAGGCGGCGTTTCCACCCTGCTCTTCGGTTCACAGCCCCTGTCCAACGTCCTCTCCGACATCCTGGTGTGGATGAAGTTCCCGGCGGCCATGGCCGTTGGATACCTGATGACCATGCACCGGAACAAAGCCGAGCGATACGCAGCGCTCATTCGCCTGTTGGACGTGGTGACGGCCTGTGTGACGGTGCTGTTCCTGGCCGACCTGGTGCTACACATCTTCCCGGCGGACATCCGTTCTGGGCTGCGCGCCGTGAAGCTGTTTTATTCCGCTTACACCTATTGCGCTGCGGTCATGTGCTTTATCTGCGCCATTTACTTCCGTATGTACGAATTTTTAGGGGATCGGGTGCTGCTCCGCCTGCTGCCGCTGTGGGCCATCATGGTCAGCACCCTGCGCTTCAAGGCGATTTGCGCCGTGTTCTTCATGGTGTTTGTCTTTTTGATCATCTGTCAGCGCCGCCGCGCCTTTGGCCCCCTGATGTGGGGGATGCTGGGCGCCGGGGGGCTGCTGCTGGGCATCCGCTCCATCCTGTACTACTATGTCACGCTGCAAAACGAGTCGGCCCGTGCGGCGCTGAGCAGCACAGCCCTCCAAATCGTCCGGGACTATTTCCCCCTGGGGACGGGCTTTGCCACCTTCGGCTCCGCCTTTTCCGCCGAGCCATACTCCAGGGTCTACGAGCTTTACCATATCAATCACATCTGGGGCATTTCTGAGACATATCACTCCTTTATTTCCGATTCCTTCTGGCCCTATCTGATGGGGGAAACTGGAATACTGGGGACCGTTTTCTATTGCGCTGCGCTGATCGTCATTTTCTGGCGTCTTTCCCGGCTGCGGTCGGTCAACGCTTTCGCCTATGGCTCCGCGTTGGTGTGTTTCATCTATCTGCTCATCTCCAGCACGGGAGAATCTGCGTTTACCAACACCTTCGGGGTCTATTTCGGGCTTTGGATCGGTGTCATGCTGTCGGAAGAGGGGATTTCCCATGAAGTGGCCTGACAAGCTCAAAAGCGCCTACCAGCAGCTTTCGGACGCAAAAAAAACTTCTATTTACTTTACCATCTGCAATTTTCTCCAGCGGGGCACCGCGTTCATCACCGTCCCCATCTTCACCCGGCTGCTGACCACCCAGGAGTACGGCGTCTACAGCGTTTACCAGACCTGGTTCGAGCTGCTGGTGGTCGTCACCTCGCTGAAGCTGCCCTACGAGGGACTGAACAACGGCCTGATCCGGTACGAGGAGGACAAAGACGGTTACGTCTCCTCCATCGCGGGGCTGATTTCGGTGATGACCCTGGGGTGGCTGGTGGTGTATCTGCTGTTCCGGCGGTGGATCGACCAGTTCATCGGCCTGTCCTCCCTGCTGATGGGGTTGATGTTCATAGAGATCTTCTTCAACCCCCCGCTGTACCTCTGGACCAACCGGGAGCGATTCGACTTCCGCTACCGTGCGCCGGTGGCCGTCACCGTGGCCAGCACCATCGTCTCGCCGGTCATCGCCATCGTTGCGGTGCTGTGTACCCCCTACAAGGCGGAGGCCCGTATCATCGCAACAGTCGCAGTGCAGGGAGTGTCGGGGGCGGCATTGTACGTCTACTTGCTGAAAAAAGGCGGAAAGTTCTTTAACGCCACTTATTGGAAGTTCGCCCTGCGGTTCAATCTGCCGCTCATCTTCTATTACCTGTCTCAGACGGTGCTGAACCAGGCAGATAGAATCATGATAAACTACTACGAGGGGACAGGCAGCACCGCCATTTACTCGGTGGCTTACACTGCCGCCACGCTGACTCTGCTGCTGGTCTCCGCCATCAACGGCTCTTACAATCCGTGGATGTACAAGAAGCTCAAGGCCGGCGCTTACGGTGAGATTCGAAAGCAGTCCACCCTGATCTGTCTGATGCTGGGCGTGGTGGTCCTCCTGATGACGGCGTTCGCGCCGGACCTGGTGGCGCTGCTGGCCACAGGGGAATACCAGAGCGCCATTTGGGTCATCCCGCCGGTAGCGGCAAGCGTGTTTTTCGTCTTTTTGTATATGCTCTTCGCCAACGTGGAGATGTACTACGGAGAGACCCGGCTGATCCCCGCCGTGTCCATCATCAGCGCAGGGGCCAATCTGGTGCTCAACGCCATCTTCATTCCCCTGTTCGGCTTCCTGGCTGCCGGATGGACCACGCTGGTGAGCTACGTGCTGCTGACCCTGCTCCACTTCCTCGTGATGAAACGGGCCTGCCGCCGCCACAGCGTGGAAGAAAACGTATTTGCCGAAAAGCGGCTCGCCGTCCTGACCGTGGCGGTGATTGTGGGCTGCTTTGCCATGATGGCCCTTTACCGGGTGGGATACTGGCGATATTTGGTGTTCCTGCTGGCGGGGCTGGCAGGGATTTGGAAGCGGAAGTCGTTGCTGGCACTGCTCAAAAAAGGAACCGGGGAGGAATAAACCAATGTCGGAACAACGCCGGACCCAGCGAGGTCTGGGCTATTTCAACGCGATTTACGGATACGGAATGTTGATGGTGATCTTTGTACACACCATTTCCTTCAACAGCGCGTTTTTCTATTCCAATTTTGTGTTTTACGGGTGGTTTTCCGTCCTGGGTTCCGCCTACATGGTGCTCTTTTTCCTGCTCAGCGGCTACGGGTTCAACCCGTCGCCTGCCAGAAAATCGCTCTCCTTCAACTTTCGCACCCTGCTGAAACCCTACTATATCACCGCGGCGGCGGTGCTGCTGGCAAAGCTAGTCCTCTCCTTTGTGCGGCACCGCTCCTTCTGGGCGCACGGGGGAGAATTTCTCCTGACCTACGCCCTGGGCCTGAACTTCGAGGGCGGCGGCACGCTGTTCGGCGTCCCGGTGGAGAGCATCAGCATCCTGTGGTTCCTGTGGGCGCTCTTTGAGGCCCGCTGCCTGTTCAACTGCCTGGCCCACCTGAAAGACCGGCGGCTCACCTACTGTCTTTCCTTCGCCTGCACGCTGCTGGGCTACTGCATGATGCAGTTCTCCGCAGTCTGGCCCTTTGTCATCCACATCGGCCTGATGGCCACCGGCTGGGTGGCCCTGGGCAACCTGATCCGGGAGGAACACCTGCTGGACAGGAAACTGCCCCTGATCCCGCTGCTGATTCTGGCAGTTCTGAGCCTGAACACCTTTTTGCGCAGCCATACCGACCTGATTCGAGGCGAGTTGAGCGGCGGTCCGCTGGATGTCCTCGGCCTCACCTGCTTGGCTGTTCTCCTGTTGCACTTCTTTGACTGGCTCACGTCCAAAACACTGGATTCCGCCGCCAACCACTTCTTTGCCGCCATTGGCGTGAACAACATCTGGATCATCTGCATCCACGCCTTTGAAAAGGTCATCCTGCCCAACTACAAATTTTTGGAATGGTTCCCCAACAGCATCCTGCTCCAGACAGTGTTGATGTTTACGTCGCGCACACTATTTATCGCAGTCGTCTATTTGCTGCTCCAAGCGGGGCGAGAGCTGCTGCGGAAATTCCGCAGACGCGGCAGGAAAAAGGTGACCATCGAACTGTAAGCTCTGCCGCAGGCCGGGTGTGCCCGTCTGCGGAAAAGCCATATATTCCCCTTTCTGGCGGAGGCGCACACACGCAGCCGTTTTAAGGTGGCTCTTGCGGGTATTGTTCCCCGCTGTTGCAAGAAGAAATGAGGTATGTAAAATGACAGTAGCTGAATTTAACGACAAAGTGATTGAGATCGTCCGCGATTCCTTCGATTTCAGCGAGGGGACCGAAATCACGTCGGAGTCCAAACTGCTGGAGGACCTGGGTATGAGTTCCCTGGCGATTTTGGCGATGATCTCCGACCTGGAGGACGCCTTTGACGTGCGCATCCCCACCCGAAAGCTCTCCAAAATCGTGACCGTGGGCGACTTGCAGCAGTTCATCCTGAACAAACTGGTGTGACTTCCGATGGAACGCATCAAACAAAGGCGCGTCTGGCTGTTCGCTCTGGTGGGAATCCTTGTGCTGTGCTGCGTGGTGGCGGCGGTGTTCTTCCTCCGGTCCCGCACCACTGCGGTGAACGCATCGGACATTGAAATTCGCACCACCTACGGGGACGACGTGACGGCAGCGGAGGGCATCTGTTACCGGCCCGGCGAGACGGACACCAACTGCTATATGGACGTGGCGTATCAACAGACTGGCGAAGCCAAGCCGCTGATGGTCTGCATTCACGGCGGCAGTTGGACCTCCGGCCAGCGCTCAGAACTGAACTCCTTCCTCTACACCTTCTCGGCGGAGGGATACGTGGTGGCAACCATCGACTACGACCTGCACCCGGACACCACCCTGATGGGCGAGGTAGAGTGTGTCAGCGACGCGGTCTCCTACCTGGTCGAAAACGCCGCGACCTATGAAATCGACGCCTCCAACGTCGTCATCCTGGGCGACTCGGCGGGGGCGCAGTTGGCCCTGCGCTTCGCGGAGGAGTACGCGGCGGACCCGGAGCAGTATGATTTTACCATCACCGCGGCCATCGACATCTTTGGCCCCACCGACTTGGAACACCTGATTTATTACTGCGAAGGCGATACCCTGACCTATTTCATCGAACACCCGGAGATCGTTGATGGGACGGAGAACTCCGACATCATCACAGAGATCCACAAATTTGACGTGATTTACAACATCAGCAGCGACATGATGCCCATCCTGATCGTCCACGGCACAGAGGATTCCACTGTGCCCATGACCATATCAGACCGTTTTTATAAAGCGCTTCAGGAGGCGGGCGTTGAGGTGCAGTATGAGCGGATCGTGGGTATGACCCACAGCGTTCAAAACGACAAGCTTATCCCCGTCTGCGACGCTTTCCTGAACGAACATGTAAAGTAAAGGACCGCGCAACCCCGTTTTAGCAGGAAGGAGAACCCAAAATGTCTGTTCCAACTACGTTCCACGAATTTTTCCGGCGCTCAAAAGCAAAGTATAAGGAGACGGGGCTTCCGCCGTTCAAATATATGGAGGGCCGGGAGGTCGTGTCTGTCTCCGCAGAGAAATTTTTCAGCGACCTGGCAGCTCTGGCGGAGGAGTTTGTGCGCCGCGGCTACGCCGACCAGCACATCGGCCTGATGGGAAAGAACTCCTATCTCTGGATGCTCACCTACTGCGCGCTGATGGAGGCCGGTGCGGTCCCCATTCTGCTCAGCCGAGATTTGAACCCCCGCGAGGTCGCTGAATACTGCAAAAAGACAGACACCTGCACCGTGGTGTGTGACGAAGCGGCGTCCCGGAACGTGCCCACAGAGGCGGGTCTCTGCGCCGCGCCCATGGCAAAGGCCGCTGTCCCCGCCACCGGGGTTTCCCTTCCCACGAGGGACCCGGATGCGCTGGGCACCATTCTGTTCACCTCCGGCACCACAGGGGACGCGAAAGCGGTCATGCTCTCCATCAAGGGGCTGCTCACCGCTTTTTGGACGCCCATCAAGCCTTACCGCACGTTTGTGACCGGGCTGACCGTCATGCCTTACCACCATCTGGCCGGGTTTGGCACGGCGGCGGATTCCTTCCCCCGCGGCTCCACCAACGTCATCGGGGAAAGCCCCAAGTATCTGATGCGGTATATCCGCGCCGCAGAACCGGAATATATGCTTGTCGTACCGGAGCTGATGGAGGTCATGGCCCAGCGTCTGCGCACGGCAAAGCCTGGAGAAAACCCGCTGGGGAAGGTGCAGATGCTGTACTGCGCCGGCGCCAAGTTCCCGGAGGATACGGTAAAAATCTTCTCGGAACACAACATTGAGCTTTGGCACGTCTATTCCGCCTCGGAAGCGGGTGGGTATGGCATCATCCACCCGTTGGATGTGAACAACCCCACCTGTCTTGGTCCCATCGACGAGGTCCTTGAGGGCAAAATCGTCGATGGCGAGCTGCTCCTGCGGGGCGACACCGTGATGATGGGGTATTACAAGGACCCCGAGGCCACCGCCGCTGTGCTGCGTGACGGCTGGTATCACACGGGGGATCTCTTCCGGGTGGATGAACGCGGCTACTATTACATGACCGGCCGGAAGAAAAACCTCATCATCCTGTCCAACGGCGAGAACGTCAGCCCGGAGGAACTGGAAACGATGCTGCGGGGCTGCCCCTTTGTGGAAGAGGTCCGCGTCAAGGAGAAAAACAACTTCCTCTGCGCAGAAGTTTTTTCCACGGAGAACACTGATGCGGCACGGAAAGCGGTGGAGGAGTTCCTGGACCAGCAGAACGACGCCCTTCCCACCTATAAACAGATCCATTTTCTCGAATTTCGGGATGCGCCGTTTGAGAAAACCGCCCTCGGCAAAATCAAGCGCGCATAGGGAAGGTACAGGGAGGGGCAAAGCCCCGCATAGAGCGCAGCTTCACTGCTTGACAGCAGAATACCGCTTGTCGGCAAAGGAGAACAAAAAATGTCTGTTCCAACTACATTCCACGATTTTTTTCAGCGTTCAAGAGAAAAATATGAAGAGACGGGACTTCCGCCGTTCAAGTATATGGAGGACCGAGAGGTCGTATCTGTTTCCACAGAGGAATTTTTCAGCGACCTGGCGGCTCTGGCCGAGGAGTTTGTTCGCAGCGGTTATGCAAACCGGCACATCGGCCTGATGGGGGAGAACTCCTACCTCTGGATGCTCTCTTACTGTGCGCTGCTGGAGGCCGGCGCGGTTCCCATTCTGCTCAGCAAGGACCTGAACCCCCAGGAGATCGCCGAATACTGCAAAAAGACGGACACCTTTACGGTTGTGTGTGATGAGACGGTGTTCCAGAAAGTGTCCACAGTGGCTGGACTCTGTGCCACGCCTATGGTCAAGGCTTCCACTCCCGGCACCGGGGCCACTCTCCCCACGCGGGACCCGGAAGCGCTGGGCTGTATTCTGTTCACCTCCGGCACCACAGGGGACGCGAAGGCGGTCATGCTCTCTGTTAAGGCGCTGCTTATCGATTTTTGGACCCTCGTCAAGCCACACCGCACCTTTGAGACGGGGTTGACCGTCATGCCCTACCACCATCTGGCCGGATTCAGCGTTGCCGGGGATTTCTTCCCCCGCGGCTCCACCAACTTCATCGGGAAAAGTCCGAAAGACCTGATGCGGTATCTCCGCGCCGGAGAACCGGAATATATGTTCGCCGTGCCGGAGATGGTGGAAATCATGGCCCAGCGGCTGCGCACGGCGAAACCTGGCGAAAAACCACTGGGAAAACTGCGGATGCTGTTCTGCGGCGGCGCCAAATTCCCGGAGGATACGGTGGAAACCTTCTCGGAACACGACATTGAGCTGTGGCACGTTTATTCTGCCTCAGAATCGGGCGGGCACGGCATTATCCACCCGGTGGATGTGAATAATCCCTCCTGCCTCGGCCCAATCGACGACGTCCTTGAAGCAAAAGTTGTGGATGGCGAGCTGCTCCTGCGGGGCGACACCGTTATGATGGGGTATTACAAGGACCCCGAGGCCACCGCCGCCGTACTGACCGACGGCTGGTATCACACCGGTGATTTGTGCCGGGTGGATGAGAACGGCAACTATTACCTGACTGGGCGGAAGAAGAACCTGATCATCCTCTCCAACGGCGAGAACGTCAGCCCGGAGGGACTGGAAGCGATGCTGCGGGCGTGTCCCTTTGTGGAAGAGGTCCTGGTCAAGGAGCAGAACAACTTCCTCTGCGCGGAGGTCCTCCCCACGGAGAACACCGCTGCTGCACGAAAAGCGGTGGAAGCGTTCCTGGAGGAACGGAACGACACGCTTCCCTCCTACAAGCAAATCCATTTTTTGAAGTTCCGGGACACACCGTTCGAGAAAACCGCCATTGGTAAAATCAAACGCGCATAGAGAAAACACAGGAAGTGGCAAATCCCCACAGGCAGGGAGCACAGCGCAGGAAGAAGCACAGCTTCGCAGGGAGAAGCGCAGCTTCGGAAGTGCCGCTTGACGGTAGAAGCGCCACTTGATAGCAAAGGAGTATTGGAATGAACGTCATGGAAGAAGCGGAGCGTCAGGATCTCTCCCTCCGGCCCACCTATCTCTCCATCAACTTCAAATCGTTGTTTATGGAACTGCTGGACAAGCTCCCCATTGTCCTGCTGTGCGGCATCCTGGCGGGGCTGTTTTCCTTTTTGCTCTATGCGAATGTGATTGGCCCCAGTTATATTTCCACCACCAAAATCTATGTCCTGCCCCAGACCGATGAGAGCACCATCACCTATTCCGACTTGGAGGTGGGGCAACAACTCACCAACGACTACATTGAGATCATCCAGGGACGCACCGTGGTGGAGGAAACCATTGCGTTTTTTGACCTGGACGAAAGCTATGAGCAGTTTTGCAAGCGGCTGACCGTAGAAAATCAGAGCGACACCCGCATTTTGAGCATCTCCGTGGAGGACAAAGACCCCATCACCGCCAGAAATCTGGTCATCTACCTGCGCACCACCGCCATTTCCGCCATTGAGGACGGGATGTCCGTGGAGGGGATCACCGTCATTGAAGAGGCCAACCTTCCGACGGACCCAGAGACCTCTTCCCTTTTCATCGCCGTTCTGGCGGCGTTTGTGGTCTGCTGCCTGATGGTCCTGGGCATCTGTATCCATTATATCGTCATTGACCGCATCGTCACTGCGGACGACATCGAACAACGGCTGGGGCTGACAGTGCTCGGCTCTATCCTGTACGAAAACCAGGAGCAGGGCATCAGCACTCCCTGGAAGCTGCCCCGCAGCGCTGGCCGCAGCGCGGAGGATTTCCGCTCTTTGCGGGCCAATATTGAGTTCTGCGGCGCGGAAAACCACGTTTTTGCCTTTACGAGCTGCTCGCCCGGCGAGGGAAAATCCACCATCTCTCTCCGCATCGCTGTGGAACTGGCCAAAACCGGGAAGAGCGTCCTCTTTATCGACGCGGATATGCGGATGTCGGTGTTCAGCGACAAGCTGGGCATCCAGGAAAGCCAGAAAGTCGGCCTCTCCGAGGTGCTGTCCGGAAGGGAACAGGCCGACGACCTGATTTATGAAAGCGACATTTCCGGTCTGTCCCTGTTGCTGGCCGGAAAACGCCCGCCTAACCCGGCGGGACTGCTCTCCCAGAAGGTGTTCCGCTCCCTGCTGGAGACGGCCCGTGACAGCTATGACTACGTGATTTTAGACACGCCGCCCATCGGAAGCGTCATCGACGGCGCGGTCATCGGCCAGTTGTGCGACGGGGTCGTGTTGATCATCGGCTCCAACATGGTCAGCGGAAGGATGGCTTCCAAAGCGATCCAGCAGTTGCAGCGGGCCAACTGCAAAATTCCCGGCGCCGTCCTCAACAAGGTCCGGATGTCCAATCGGACGATGTACGGCACCTATGGCACCAATAAGTACTACTACAACTCCTATACCGCTCATTACGGAGACGAATCGGGGAACGAGCAATGATAGAGAAGCTGCGTCAAGGAAAAGTCAGGCTCCTCTTGCTTTTGGCCGGTGTCTGCATTGTGGGGGGCCTGGTTTTGCTCGGGACCCATCTCGCGCGAGACAAAGAACCCCCTGTGATCTCCTACTCCGAAGCCAGGCTGACCCTTTCAGCGGAGGATGTGGCGGAGATCGAGGCGTTGGATTATTCCTGTCTGCTGGAGGATGTCACCGCCTACGATACACGGGACGGTGCGCTGGATGACCGCGTCATCGTGAAAAACTACCGGCTCAGCGAGGACGGCGTCTACGCAGTCGTCACCTATCAGGTGGCGGACCACAGCGCCAACTCCGCCACCGCCAAGCGCATCGTCTATATGGCGGAGGAGGTTTACGACCCCGACTATAACGTACCGGTCGTTACCCTAACCACCGACACCATCACGGTCCCCATGGGGACCCTTCCGGACCTGGAGAACTACCTTGCGGAGCTGTCGGATGAGTCGGACTCCTACCAGCAGTTGTTAGCGAATCTCACCATCTCCGGCGAGTACGATTTGTACACCCCTGGCGAATATGCACTGGCTCTCACGGTGACAGACCAGGACGGCAACGTATCGGACCCGTTTTCCTTCACTCTGGTGGTGACAGAGCCGGAAGAATCAGAAGAATACGGGCAAGAAGCATACAATTCCGAGGAATACGAAGAATATTCCGAATACACTGACTACGACACAGAAGAATAAACTGCGCCCCCGCGTCGGTAATCCGACACGGGGGCGTGAGCCTGTCTCCGACAGGCTCTCGACCAAAATCACGGATTTTGGTCGAACATGCGGCCCCGGCAGCGCACATCGTCGGAGCAGACTTCATATCCTTCGCTTCCGGCTAAAGCCGAA
>JAJQCW010000004.1 GCA_021202515.1 Clostridiales bacterium
CGTTGCCCCTCCTTGCCTGTGTGCTTTTGCCGGTACACGCCCGGCTAAAAGCACGAATTTCAATTTATTTTGTTGCTTACGCAACAAAACTCCTGCGGAGGGCTTCTATAACTTTTCGTTGCACTTAATTTGCTGAAAATGACTTTTTTGACAATCTGAGGCGGCGTCTGGGTAAGACGCCGCCTTCAACTTTGGACTTTTCATTTTGCCCGACTTGTGGTATCCTGTCAGTAAGGTGATTTTCTGACTGGGACGGGCATAGGATACAGCGGTGATGAAAATGGTGAAATCCCGGCTGACCCCGTTCCTGCTCCTATTGTTGCTCGTGCTGGCCCTGTCGTACCTGCTGTATTTTGTGCAGGGGAGTGTGCCAACGGCCAATTACTGCCGCTTTCCCACACAGACACTGGTGATTGACGCTGGACACGGCGGGGAGGACGGCGGCGCGGTGGCCCTTTCCGGTACGGCGGAGAGCTCCATCAACCTGGCCATTGCCCTGAAAATGGACCAGCTCTGTGGCTTATACGGCGTGCAAACCAAGTTGGTGCGCACAGAGGACGTCTCCCTGGCCGACGCGGACGCCGCCACCCTCCGGGAGAAGAAGCACACTGACCTCTTGAACCGGGTGGAACTCGTTGAAAACGCGGAAAACGCCGTCTTGCTCAGCATCCACCAAAACAACTACACCAGCGCTTCCTCCCACGGGGCGCAGGTGTTTTACCGGGCCGATGTCGAGAGCCAGCAGTGGGCAGCGCAGCTCCAAGAGCTGCTGCGGCAGAGCCTGGACCCGGACAACACCCGCCAGGCCACGGAAATTCCCGACACCGTCTATCTGATGAACCACGTCTCCTGCCGGGCGGTGCTGGTGGAGTGTGGGTTTCTCTCCAACCCAGCGGAAAACACGTTGTTAGAGACGGACGGTTACCAGACCCTCATTGCGGCAGCGCTGACGGCTTCTTATTTGTTATACGATTGATCATTAGGTGATTGACGAATGAAAACGAAAACCCTGTTTTACTGTACCTCCTGCGGCAATGAATTTCCCAAGTGGCAGGGGAGATGTCCTGCCTGCGGCAACTGGAACACCATTGTGGAACAGCCCGCCGAGAGCAAAAAAACGGCGTCCCCGGCCCGTTCCGGCCTGCGGCAAAAGGCTGTTCCCCAGCGGCTGGCGGATGTGACCACGTCGGAGGAACTGCGGTTCTCCACGGGTATGAGCGAGCTGGACCGGGTGCTGGGCGGCGGAGCCGTCCAGGGGAGTCTGGTGCTGGTGGGCGGCGCTCCAGGCATCGGCAAGTCCACGCTGATGCTCCAAATCTGCAACGAGCTTTGCAAGCAGTATACCGTCCTCTACGTCTCCGGTGAGGAATCCACCCGGCAAATTAAGCTGCGTTCCCAGCGGCTGGGGGTGACAGGGGAGACCCTCTATCTCCTTTCCGAGACCCATTTGGAGGACATCACCGACGCCGTCCACCAGGTCAGGCCGAATATTTTGATCGTGGACTCCATCCAGACCATCCTGACCGGCAGTTCCGACTCTCTCCCAGGCAGCGTCACCCAGGTGAAGCAATGCACCATGGCGCTGATGGAGCTGGCGAAAGGGGAGGGGTTGACGGTTTTCGTCATCGGCCACATCAACAAAGAAGGCTCCATCGCCGGGCCGAAGGTGTTGGAACACATCGTGGACTGCGTGCTCTCCTTTGAGGGGGAGCAGCACCTGTCCTACCGCATCCTCCGGGCCACCAAAAACCGCTTTGGGGCGACCAATGAAATCGGCGTGTTCGAAATGCTGGACGAGGGACTGGCAGAGGTGCCTAACCCCTCGGAAATGCTGCTCAGCGGCAGACCGGAGGGCGCGCCGGGAACCTGCGTCACCTGCGTGATGGAGGGAGTGCGGCCTGTGCTGGCAGAGGTGCAGGCATTGGTTACTTCTTCCAGTTTTGCAGTGCCGCGGCGCACCAGCAACGGCATCGACTACAACCGGGCCATGATGCTGATGGCCGTGCTGGAGAAGCGGGGCGGTATGAATGTGGGGGGCTGCGACGCCTACCTGAACGTCATCGGCGGGCTGAACCTGGGGGAACCGGCGGCGGACTTGGCCACGATTTTGGCGTTTGCGTCCAGTTTCCGGGGCAGACCGGTGCCAAACGACCTGGCCGCCATCGGCGAGGTGGGTCTGACCGGCGAACTGCGAACCGTCAACGGCTTGAGCCAGCGGCTCAGCGAGGTACATCGCATGGGCTTTACCAAGTGCATGATCCCCAGCCGAAACAGCAGCCGGCTCCAGGAGATACCGGGGTTGCAGTTGATCCCCGTGAAAAACATCCGGGAGGCGCTGGCGGTACTGCTGTGAGGAGAAAAAAACCATGGGCGACAACGATGTTTACATCTCAAAAACCAGGCTGCTAAACTACCTGGAGGCGCAGCTCGATTTGTGCCGTTATTGCCTCCAGTACGACACTGGCGTTGACCTGACCGACGAACAGCTTGGCGCGGCCGAAGCGGTTTTGTTGGACGTGATTCAAAAAGTGAACGAGCAGCCCGTTCTCATCCAAACGAGTTTCGGCATCTCCCGGTCGGGGCTGGCCGGGGACAAGCCGGAAAAACCGCCAACTAAAAAATAAGCCCCCCTCAGCGCCTTTTCCCTCCGGGGAGGAGGTTCAGATAAAAGTCAACAAAATAAAAATTTTGTTGACTTGGAGGGAGGCAAAATCCAGCCTCCCTCCGGGCAGACCCCCGATTTTCAGCCAATTTACCACCGAGAAAGGAACGCATTTTT
The DNA here is from genome assembly GCA_021202515.1 of Clostridiales bacterium. Taxonomy (GTDB): domain Bacteria; phylum Bacillota; class Clostridia; order Oscillospirales; family Oscillospiraceae; genus Onthomonas. The sequence goes on from JAJQCW010000004.1 coordinate 2,780, forward strand.
TATGGATTATCGCAGCGCACCAAAGATTTTGGTGGATTTCCTCTCATACCACGAGAGCGTTCAGGGACATTCCTCTGGAACCGTAGATGAATACTTCCTGGACCTGCGGAGCTTTCTCCGCTACATGAAGCAGCGCCGGAACCCGGAGCTGGCCCATCTGGACCCGGAGTCCGTGGATATCACCGACGTTGACCTGGCCTTTGTCCGCAGCATTTCGCTCAGCGAGGTTTACGACTACCTGGCGTATCTATCACGGGAAAAAAACCTGAACAACGCATCCCGCGCCCGCAAAGTCTCCAGCATCCGGTCTTTCTTCAAGTACCTCTCCAACAAGACCCACCTGCTGGACAACAACCCCGTTCAAGATCTGGACTCCCCCCGCCAGAAAAAAGCCCTGCCACGCTACCTGACGCTGGACGAAAGCATCCAGCTCCTGGAAGCCGTTGACGGCAAAAATCAGGAACGGGACTACTGTATTTTAATGTTATTCCTCAACTGTGGTCTGCGTATCTCCGAGCTGGTAGGGCTAAACGTCATGGACGTGCGGGAAAACACCATTCGCGTGCTGGGAAAAGGCAATAAAGAGCGTATTTTGTTCCTGAATGACGGGTGTAAAAGGGCAATTTCCGACTATTTGGCGGTGCGAAACGGCATGACGCTGATCGACAAACAGGCTTTTTTTGTCACTTCCCGCCGGACTCGAATGACCACTGCCGCCGTCCACAAGATGGTGAAAAAGCGGCTGCTGGAGGCAGGGCTGGACCCCACGCTTTACTCCGCCCACAAGCTGCGGCACACCGCCGCCACACTGATGCTGCAAAATGGCGTGGACGTGCGCACCCTCCAGGAGGTGCTGGGCCACGACAACCTGAACACCACTCAAATCTACACCCATGTGGACAGTGACAGCCTCCGCATCGCGGCTAAGGCCAACCCTCTGAGCCGGGAGAAGCGAAAGAAGCCCTCCCCTTCCGATTCTGAAAATTCTTCGGACTAAAGGCTAAAGGCGATTTAACTCGGTATCACCCCTAAAATGTGTAAAAAACGCAGTTTTTGGGCGGGGTACGTGCTGAGTGGTCGGTTGTCTGCGTCGTCGCTGTGGGCCGCCACCAATGTTGTCTCAAGTCTCACCGGACGGGAAACGGACACGATGATCGCGGTGTGAGCGAACCTCTCTCCGTCAAAGCTCAACTGCACGCAGTCCCCCGGCAGGCACTCCCCTGCCGCCGCGGCTGCCGCCAGCGGGCCGGGAGAACGTTCCTTCCGGGTCAAAAAGTTGAAAAAATAAGGCACGCCAGTCCAGGACGGCGTGCGGTCATCGGCGGTGCGGTAATACCAGCCAAAGGTTGTTCGGTTGTTCATGACGCCGCTCCCGGCATAAACGCACTGGGAGACAAAGCTGGTGCAGTCCCCGCCGTAGGGGTCAAAATTCAAATAGGCGGGGTTCCGGTCGAAGGCCCAGCGGTGTGCGTAATCCACCGCCGCCTGTCGCTGGTAGGGGACAAGTGCTGGTTCCATGGGTCATCACCTCTCCCCTATCCTATGCGTCAATCCTCCATCACGTGATCGAAGCCGATGGAAAACAGGCTCTTGATGTGCTCATCGTCCAGGGAGTAATAGACCACCTTCCCTGCCCGCCGGTTTTTGACAATGCGCCCCTGCTTCAAAATGCGCAGTTGGTGGGAGACGGCGGACTGGGACATATTCAAAATACAGCTCAGGTCGCAGACACACAGCTCGGAGATGGTCAGGGCGCAGATGATACGGGTGCGGGTGGAGTCGCCCAACACCTTGAACAGCTCCGCCACCTCGTAAACCGGGCCTTCGTCGGGCATTTGCGCCTTCACCAGCGCCACGGAATCCTCGTGGATGACGCTGTTGTCGCACATTTCGGACAGTTCGATACGTTTCATGGTTCCCTCCGTGGATGATAGAAAACCCCCGGCGAGGCACAGGCCCCGCCGGGAGCAATGCGTCAGGTCAATGACAGATTTGCAAAATCAGATCTTGCCGTCGGAGCCGAGGACGTTGACGATCTTGTGGGCGACCATGTCCTTGACAGCCTGACGAGCGGGCTTCAGGTACTGGCGCGGATCGAAGTGATCGGGATGCTCAGCAAAATACTTGCGGATGTTGCCGGTCATGGCCAGACGGATGTCGGAGTCGATGTTGATCTTGCAGACAGCCAGCTTCGCAGCCTTACGAAGCTGATCCTCGGGGATGCCGATGGCGTCGGGCATGTTGCCGCCGTAGGTGTTGACCATCTTCACGAACTCCTGAGGAACGGAGGAAGAACCGTGCAGCACGATGGGGAAGCCGGGCAGACGCTTGATGCACTCTTCCAGCACGTCGAAACGCAGGGGAGGCGGAACCAGGATGCCGTCCTCATTGCGGGTGCACTGGGCGGGGGTGAACTTATAAGCGCCGTGAGAGGTGCCGATGGCGATGGCCAGGGAGTCGCAGCCGGTGCGGGTGACGAATTCCTCGACCTCTTCGGGATGAGTGTAGCTCTCCTTGCCGGACTCGACAACGACTTCGTCTTCCACGCCAGCCAGAGTGCCCAGCTCAGCCTCGACCACGACGCCGTGGTCATGGGCGTACTCGACGACCTTCTTGGTCAGAGCGATGTTGTCTTCGAAGGACTTGGAGGAAGCGTCGATCATGACGGAGGTAAAGCCGCCGTCGATGCAGGACTTGCACAGCTCGAAGGTATCGCCATGGTCCAGATGCAGCGCGATGGGGATCTCAGGATTCTCGATGACAGCGGCCTCGACCAGCTTCACCAGATAGGTGTGGTTGGCATAGGCACGGGCGCCCTTGGAGACCTGCAGAATAACGGGGCTTTTCAGCTCGCCGCAGGCTTCGGTGATGCCCTGAATGATTTCCATGTTGTTGACGTTGAAGGCGCCAATGGCGTAACCACCATTGTAAGCCTTTGCGAACATGTCTTTTGTGGTAACGAGAGGCATACGGATCAACTCCTTCTAAAATTTACGTTATTATTTTAACAGAAGCGATTGAAAAAAGCAAGAGGGTGTGGTATGATTTAGATGAAATTCCAAAAAGATATTCCAGGAAAATAGCCATATGAGGAATTTGGCGCGGTTTGTGTCGGGAATTTCCACAAGAGTCCGGGCCATATCCCAATTGGCGGTCAACAAAACAACCAAATAGGAGGAAATTTCAACATGAGTGAACTCAAAGGCGCGATGATCATTGGCCAATCCGGCGGCCCCTCTTCTGTTATCAACTCCAGTTGCTACGGCGCGATCAAGGCCGGTCTGGACAGCGACTCCATCACCACCGTCTATGGCGCGGCCAACGGCATCGTCGGCGTGCTCAACGACAAGCTGTATATCATGGACGAAGAGGACCCCGCGGAGCTGGCGCTGATGCAGTATACCCCGTCCTCTGCCCTCGGCTCCTGCCGGTATAAGATCGCCGATCCCGACGTGGACGACACCGATTATAAGCGCATCCTTGAGATCTTCCAGAAATACAACGTCCGTTACTTCTTCTACAACGGCGGCAACGACTCCATGGACACCTGCAACAAGATCTCCAAGTATATGAAGAAGGTTGGCTATGACTGCCGCGTCATGGGCATCCCCAAGACCATCGACAACGACCTGTACGGCACCGACCATTGCCCCGGCTTCGCCTCCGCCGCCAAGTATATCGCCACCTCCCTGGTGGAAGTCTATCAGGACGCTCACGTTTACGACAAGGGCCAGGTCACCATCGTGGAGATCATGGGCCGTCACGCTGGCTGGCTGGCCGGCGCCGCTTCCCTGGCCAAGGTTACCGGCTATGGCCCTGACCTGATCTATCTGCCTGAGGTGGACTTCAAGATGGACGAGTTCATCGAGGACGTGGAGCGCATCTGGAACGAGAACAAGAACGTCCTCATCGCCGTGTCCGAGGGCATCCACTACGCCGACGGCTCCTTCGTGTCTGAGGCCAAGACCTCCGCCACCGACGGTTTCGGTCATGCCCAGCTCGGCGGCCTGGCCGCTATGCTGGCCGACGTGGTCAAGAGCAAGATCGACGGCGTCAAGGTCCGTCCCATCGAGCTGTCTCTGCTCCAGCGCTGCGGCGCACACCTGGCCTCTCAGACCGACATCGACGAGGCGTTCATGGCTGGTCAGGCCGCGGTCAACTGCGCCGTCGCCGGGGAGACCGACCACATGGTCGCTTTCAAGTGCACCCGTGACGAGAACGGCTACAAGTGCGAGACCGAGCTGCTGCCCCTGTCCAAGGTCGCCAACTACGAGAAGAAGGTCCCCGTGGAGTGGATCAACGAGCGCGGCAACGACGTCTCCGATGAGTTCATTAAGTACGCTCTGCCCCTCATCCAGGGCGAGACCCAGATGAAGAAGGAGAACAGCCTGCCTCGCTTCGTCCACCTGAAGAAGGTCGTGGCCAAGTAAGTCGCCTGTAAGGTTTTCAAATGTACCCTCTCCCCTGCCGTATCTGCGGCGGGGGAGAGTTTTTGTTTGGAAGAAAAAACACCCCCTGTCTCCGAGGAAAACAGGGAGTATTTCGGCTGGGAAGCCTTATTTGCTGGCGATCAGTTCCATCTCCATCTTTGCCCCGGCGGGGAGCTTTGCCACCTGCACGCAGGAGCGGGCGGGCGGGTTCTCCGGGAACTTGGTGGCATAAATGGCGTTCATGGCGGCGAAATCAGCCAGGTCGGTGAGGAAAACAGTAGTCTTGACCACGTTGGCAAAAGTCATGTCGGCGGCGGCCAGCACTGCCTCCAGGTTGGCGAGGACCTGGGTGGCCTGGGCCTCGATGGTGTCCCCTGCCAGCTTGCCGGTCTCCGGGACCAGCGGCACCTGACCGGAGGTGAACAGGGTGTCTCCCACCAGAATGGCGTGGGAATAAGGCCCCAGGGCGGCGGGGGCGTTGGGCGCGGAAATCACTTTAGACATATTGCAGACTCCTTTACGTGGGGGACCGGTCCGGTCCCCTTTTTGATAATTTGGTTATCCCGTTTACTCAGCCTGTGTTAGAAACCCCTCCGCCGTCAAGCGGCACTTCCGAAGCTACGCTTCTCCTTGCGCCACCGCCTAAAGGCGGCGGCCCTCCTCCCCTTTGCGACTCGCATGGCCTAAAGGCCATAGCTCCCTGCATTTGCGCTAAAGAGGAATTGGCCATTCGGCCAGCGCTTCACAGGGGAGGCAAGAGGGGGTAGTGCTTGTCGCCTGTTGTTGGTTTTGTCCGACAGATATGGGATTTTCAGTAAAAACCCCTCTTTCTAGCCACTAGCCGCTACAAAACACAGCCGATTCAAAAGAATACCCAATTTTGATAAATCTACTATACCACACTTTTCGCCGGGCGTAAACTTTTCTTTGCTATCTCCGGGGATGTGTGTTATACTAGAACATAGATTTGATAAGGAGGCGCGGTATGGTCATTCTTGGCATCGACCCCGGCGTGGCCACCGTGGGCTTCGGCGTCATCGACGCGGAACGGGGCCGCAATCGGCTCATTCAATACGGCACCATCACCACCCCGGCGGGTCAGCCCCTTTCGGTACGGCTGACCCAAATTTATGCGGATATGAACGAGCTGATTGCCACCTTCCATCCGGCGGAGATGGCGGTGGAGGAGCTGTTTTTCAACACCAACCTGACCACCGGCATCTCCGTGGCCCACGGGCGGGGGGTCATCCTGCTGGCGGGGGAACAGGCGGGCATCCCCATCTACGAGTACACTCCCATGCAGGTGAAACAGTCCGTGGTGGGCTACGGCAAGGCGGAGAAAAAGCAGGTCATGCTGATGACCCAGCGGCTGCTCCACATGGACAAAATTCCCCGCCCGGACGACGCAGCGGACGCGCTGGCCCTGGCCATCTGCCACAGCCGGGCGGCCACCAGCCTCATCAACGCAGACCGCGCCTTTGACGCGAAAAAGTACGACACCCGATGATTTTACGCCTACAGATGGAGGCAGCGTATGTTTTACTATCTTTCCGGCACTGTGGCCCACATCGCCCCCTTTTTGGCGGTCATCGACTGCGGCGGGGTGGGTTACGCCTGCAAAACCACCAACTACACCCTGGGGACTATTCAGAAGGGGGAGCAGGCTAAGCTGTTCACCTATTTGTCGGTGAAAGAGGACGCGGTGGACCTGTATGGGTTTTCCACCCAGGAGGAACTGAACCTGTTTCAGTTGTTGCTCTCTGTCTCTGGCGTGGGGCCAAAGGCGGCGCTCTCCATTCTCTCCTCCTCCACCCCATCCAATCTGGCGCTGAGCATCATCACCGGCGACGTAAAAACCCTGACCGCCGCCCAGGGCGTGGGCAAGAAAATCGCCCAGCGCATCGTGCTGGAGCTGAAAGACAAGCTGGCAAAAGAGCAGGGCGTTTCCTTCGAGAACACCTCTCCCCTGCCCAGTGCCTCTGGGACGCTCATCCCGGAGGACAAGGCGGGCGAGGCCGGGGCTGCCCTGGCGGTGCTGGGCTACAGCCAGAGCGAGATCAACAAGGCGCTGAAGGGCATTGACATGGCCTCCCTGACCCTGGAAGATGTCATCAAACAGGCGCTGGCGCGCATGATGCAGTAAAGGCGGTGACACCATGGCCATCAACAACGAAATGGAGCGCAATTATGGCGAAACCGAGGGGTACGGTCAGCCGCTGGTGACCTCTTCCTTTACCAGTGAGGACGAAAACGAATACTCCCTGCGCCCTAAGACCCTTTCGGAGTACATCGGGCAGAAAAAGGCCAAAGAAAACCTGGACGTGTTCATTCAGGCGGCAAAGCTGCGAGGGGAGCCGCTGGACCACGTGCTGCTCTACGGCCCGCCGGGTCTGGGCAAAACCACCCTGGCCGGTATCATTGCCAACGAGATGGGGGTCAACATCCGCATCACCTCCGGCCCCGCCATGGAGAAACCGGGGGACCTGGTGGCGTTGCTGACCAACCTGGCGGAGAACGACATCCTTTTTGTGGACGAGATTCACCGGATGAACCGGACCATCGAGGAAATCCTCTACCCCGCCATGGAGGACTACGCCGTGGACATCATCATCGGCAAAGGCCCCAGCGCCAACTCCATCCGGCTGACCCTGCCCCGGTTCACTCTCATCGGGGCCACCACCCGCGCCGGTTCCCTGTCCGCTCCCCTGCGGGACCGGTTTGGCGTCAACCTGCGGCTGGAGTTGTACTCCCCGGAAGAGCTGTGTTTCATCGTCAAGCGCTCCGCCGGTATTCTGGACGTGCCCATCGAGGAGAGCGGGGCCATGGAGATCGCCCGGCGCAGCCGCGGCACCCCCCGCATCGCCAACCGGATGCTCCGGCGGGTACGGGACTTCGCCCAGGTGCGGGCAGGCGGCGTTATTACCCAGAAGGTGGCCAGCGAAGCGCTGACCGCCCTTGAAGTGGACGACCTGGGCCTGGACAACATTGACCGACGAATGCTCCGGGCTATCATCGAGTTCTACAACGGCGGCCCCGTGGGGCTGGACACCCTGGCCGCCACCATCAACGAGGACACCGTCACCCTGGAGGACATGTACGAGCCGTATCTGCTCCAGCAGGGGTTCCTGACCCGCACGCCCCGGGGCCGCTGCGTGACCCAGCGGGCCTATGACCACCTGCACATCCCCTTTGAGGGACAGCCCCAGCAGAGTCTGTTTTAAGCGCTTCTTGCCAACTTTTGCGCGTTTTCGGTGAAATTCTGTACAACAATTGTAATTTTTCCGTATTATTTCGAGAAAACGCTTGACAGACGTGGAAAAAATGTTATACTTACTAACGAATGGATCGAAACATGAATGATTCTACTTTGACAGATGAAGCGCTCTGCCATCTCTCCGCCCAGGGCGACCAGACGGCGGAGGAGACCCTGGCCCGGCGCTATTCCCGCATGGTACGCGCCTGCGCCCGTCCCCTGTTCCTGATGGGGGGCGACGGCGAGGACCTGACCCAGGAGGGGATGGTGGGCCTGCTCTCTGCGATTCGGAGCTATGCTCCGGAGCGGGGCGTCAGTTTTCGCACCTATGCGGAAACCTGTGTCAAGAACAGAATGATTTCAGCGATTCGGTCCGCTTCAGGAAAACATCATACCCCGTTGAACGATTCCATTCCGATCGAGACTCCCCTTTTTGACGAAAACTGCCACTGCACAGCCGCGCTGTCTGAAACCGACCCGGAGGAAATTCTCATCACCAGGGAACGCGTTCAGGAGCGGCTGGGGTCTTTGTTCAGCAAACTGTCGGATTTTGAGGCGGAGATACTAAAGCTGTACCTTTCCGGCCTTTCTTATTCGGAGATCGCAGACCAGGCCAATCGTCCTGTCAAGTCCGTAGACAACGCTATACAGCGTATCCGACGCAAGTTGGATACCTGAGCGGTCAGGCGGAGGTGTTTCCTTTCCCCTAGCGGCGATTCCAGCACATGCTGAGCGCAATATAAGCCCACAGTGGCAACTAATCAAAAGAGAGGGTAAAAAAATGTTCGAAGATAAGACCTTGGTATGCAAAGAGTGCGGCAACGAGTTCGTGTTCACCGCCGGTGAGCAGGAGTTCTATGCTGAGCACGGCTTCCAGAACGAGCCGCAGCGCTGCAAGAGCTGCCGCGACGCCCGCAAAGCCAGCCTGAACGGTGGCGCTCCCCGCGCTCAGCGCCAGTTCTTTACTGCCGTTTGCGCCCGCTGCGGCGGTGAGGCCCGTGTGCCTTTTGAGCCTCAGAGTGACCGTCCCGTTTATTGCAGTAGCTGCTTCGCCGAGATCCGTGCGGGCCGCTAAGCAAATAACTGAATCCATTTTCAACAGGCAGGGAGCGCTGTATTTGCGGCGTTCCCTGCCTGTTTTTCCCGCGAAAGGAGCGAGTCATGAGCAACAAGCCTCTGATGGAACGGTACAGACCCTCCAAAAAAATTTTTCAACGGCATATCGAGCAAATCGTGCTGGTTTTGGCGGTGCTGCTCGCAACGCTTCCCCACCTGCTCATTGTCTGGGACTGCCAGGCCCGGCTGACGACCATCAGCGCCGACTCTCTTTATTCCCTCTTTTCCACCAGCGCCTCTGTGGTGGCCGGCCTGTACGGGATTACGCTGACCGGCTATATCTTTTTCCTGGAGCACATTCAGCGCGACAACCGGGAGGATGAGACCCTTTCCGACCCTATCGAGCTGTTGAAACGGGATTACAACCGGCTGGCTATTTTCATCACGGTGCTGGCCTTTCTCTCCCTGATGGCCAACGGTTTTCAGTTGCTCTATGGCGCGGAAAACACCCTGCTCCCAGAGGGAGTCCACCGGTTTCTCATGGATGAGACCCTCTGGCTGACGTCGGCAACCATTTTCTGCATCATGTGTTTTATCCTGCTGGTGGTGGCGCCGGATAAGATCCAGCGCATCAGCGAACGGTACAAGAAACGCATCGACGGCTCCGGCGGAGTGGACGGCGACCTGGAGCAGTTTTTGAAGGATTACGGGGAAATCGAGGAGATCCTGCGGAAGCTGGCCGGGAAAATTGGCAACAGCATCCGGCTCAAAGACGCGGTCAACCCCTCCGCCCTGCTCAAGGGCATGGACCTGATGGAGGACGCCATCTGGGAGGAGCTGAACCTGGTACGCAGTTACCACAGCTACGTCCTCCATTCCTCCGACCAACGGGTTTCCCAGGAAATGTGCGACTTTACCGCCTCACTGAAAGCATCCCTGCAAAAAATGCTGGACGACGAAAAACAGCAATCGTGACCACACAAATGACAAATGAGCCTGGACAGAGAAACCTCCGTTCAGGCTCATTCGTTTTGGACATTTATCTGCATCCCTTTCGGAGCTGATAACCGATTTACCCGGTGTAGCTTTACCCGGTGTAGCGCAGGGCGTCGATGGGCTTCTTCTTCGCGGCTTTGTTGGCGGGGTACAGGCCGAACACCAGCCCCACCAGCAGCGAGAACACCACCGCCACAATGACCACGTTACCCGCCAGCCCGTAGCTGGTGCCGCCCACCTGGTTGACGATTTGGATGGCCACCCAGGACAGGCCGATTCCGATGCAGCAGCCCATCAGACTGACCACAAGGGCCTCGATGAGGAACTGGGTCATAATGCTGCCCCGGCTGGCGCCGATGGCCTTGCGGATGCCGATTTCCCTTGTGCGCTCGGTGACGGAGACCAGCATGATGTTCATAATGCCGATGCCGCCCACCAGCAGGGAGATGGCGGCGATGCCGCCCAGCAGCAGCGAGAGAGTACCGGTGATGGAACTCATCACTTCCATAACAGTGGACTGGTTGTAGATGGTGTAGGCGTCCTCATCGTCCTCGAACCGCGCCAGCAGCATGGTTTCCAGCGCGGTCTCCGCGTCGTCCAGCGTTTCCTCGCTGGTGGCAGAGACGTAGAAGGTTGTAATGCTGGTGGAGACGCTGTTGGACAGCCTCACCAGAGTGGTGTATGGGATGTAAATATCGTAGCTGGAACCCAGCAGGGCGGAGCTGTCGTCCTCGTCGTCGTCCGCCAGCACGCCGATGACCTCAAAGGACATCCCGTCCAGCTTGATGCTCTGGCCTACCACGTCGGTGCTGCCCAAAATATCCTCCGCTGTGGAGGCACTGATGACCGCCACATAGGTGTGGTTGTTGACATCCACGCTTTTCAGCCAGCGACCATGCTCCAGCTCCAGCCCCTGGATGGACTGATAGGCGGCGGTGGTGCCGTAGACCGCAGCGGTCTCCTCGGTGGAGCTGCTGGAGGCGGTCATGCTGGACTGACCGATGGCGGCCACCTGGTCGATCTCCGGGTCCTCCGCGATTTCGTTCAGGTCGTCCAGCTTGTAGGGTTTGCCCTTGTCGTCGGAGATGGTCACGGAGAGCATATTGGTGCCCAGGCTGGAGATGGTGTCGGTGACGGAGGTAGTGGCCCCGCTGACCAGCGACACCAGCACCACCAGGGCGAACACGCCGATGATAATGCCCAACATGGTCAAAAAAGAGCGCATTTTGTTGGAGGAAATGGCCTTCCACGCCATTTTGAAGGACTGGAAAATCATAGCGTCACCTCCGTCACGTGGCCGTCCAGGATGTGGACGCTGCGGGCGGCTTGCCGGGCGACGGATTCGCTGTGGGTGATGAGGACGATGGTGCTGCCCTGTCGGTGCAGCTCGTGGAACAGGTCCATGATTTCCTGCCCGGTCTTGGAGTCCAGGTTGCCGGTGGGTTCGTCCGCCAGGAACAGAGAGGGCCGGGCGGCGATGGCTCTGGCGATGGCCACCCGCTGCTGCTGGCCGCCGGACAGCTCATTTGGCTTGTGGTTGGCCCGCTGGCCCAACTGTACCATATCCAGCGCCCGTTCCACCAGCTCTGCCCGCTGCTTTTTGGGGATTCGCTGGTAAATCAGGGGCAGCTCCACGTTTTCCCGTGCCGTCAGGTTGCCGATGAGGTTGAAGTTCTGGAACACAAAGCCGATTTTCTTATTTCGGATCTTTGCCAACTGGTTTTCCGAATACTGCTCGATAGGCTGGCCGTCCAGCAGGTAACGGCCCTCGTCTGCCACATCCAGACAGCCGATGATGTTCATCATGGTGGACTTGCCGCTGCCGGAGGGTCCGATGATGCTGACAAACTCCCCCTGGCGGATGTGGAGGTTGGCGTGGTCCAGCGCGAGGACCTCGGTGTCGCCCATGATGTACCGCTTGGTCACGTTTTCTAACACGATCATGGTGTACTCACCTCTCACTGGCCGCCGAAATTGCCGCCGTTTGGCATATCTCCACTGTTGCCGCGGCCACCGCCGGTAAAGTCGCCGCCCTCAGTGCCGCCGCTGGGCATTTCTCCGCCGCCATTCATGGCGCTGAACATATTCGCCATAGAATCCTCGTCAGAGGTGGCGTCGCTCTCGGTCACGTTGTAATAGACTGTGTCGCCTTCGCTGAGGCCGCTGGTGATCTCCACCTGGCTGCTGGTGGAAAGGCCGGTCTCCACCTCCACCTTGCCGGAGAGATTGCCGTCCTCGTCCGCCTCGGTGTAGACGAAGGTGCTGCCGTCCTCCTCCTGGAGGGCCGCTACGGGGATGAGCACTGCGTTCTCTGTGCTGCCTGTCTGGATGACCACCGAGGCGCTCATGCCGCTGAGCATGTTGTCCGTCTTGTCGATGGTGATCTCCACGGTGTATTTGGCGTTGCCGCTGGTGGAGGTGGCCTCGGTGCCCACAGAGGTGATGGTGCCGGTGAACTCTTCGTCCTCCAGGGCGTCCAGAGTGACGGTGGCGGTCTGGCCCTCGGACACGCTGAGGATATCCAGCTCGTCAATGCTGACGGAGATGGTGACCTCGTCCTGCTTGAGAATGGTGAATGCCGTCGTGTCGGAGGAGCTGTAAATGCTGGAACTGCTGCCGGAACTGCTGCTATCGCTGCTACCGCTGGAGGTAGACCCCGAGGAAACGCTGCCGGAGACAGAGCCGCTGCTGCCGCCGGAAATGCTGCCGGAGGACATTCCGGCGCTGCCGGAGGTGGTCCCGGTGGTGTCGGTGCCGTCGGAGTAGCTGTCCGAAAGGGTCTCGTCCGCGTCTGTGGCTCCAAAGGTGGCGGCTATGCGCAGCTTGGCGCCGCTGTCCCCCTCGTTGATGATCTGCCAGGTGTAGGACGCGCCGGAGATAGTGGGCAGCTCGGCGGAGGAGAAGGTGTACCCCTCATTCGCCGTCAGGACGATGGTGGCGGTGTAGCTGGTCTCCGCCTTAAAGACGCCGGAGGTGCAGTTCCAGGAGATAGTGCCGGTGTAGGTATCGGTATCGGTGATGTCGCTCTGAGGAACGTCACCGGTGACGGGAATGGCGATCTCCAGCTCGGAGAAGTCGGTGATGGTGGTCACCGCGTCAGCGCTGCTGGAATCCTCTGTGGAGGAATCCTCCGAAGCGGCGGAAACCACAGCGTCGGCCTCCCCCGAACTGCCAGTGGTGGCGGTCAGCAGGGACAGCACCGGTGCAGCGCTGGCAGCGCCGGTGGAATAAACAGACCCGCCGCTGGAGCTGGAAGAGGAGCTGCTGTTGGCTGACGACCCGTCGGAGACATAGACGGCGCTGATAATACCGTCACAGGTGGCGGTGATGACCGGATCGTCGTACAGAGCCTCCAGCGCGGCGATGGTCTCCTCCAGCTCTGCCTGCTGGCCCTCCAGTTCTTCAATTTCCAAATCGGAGAGGTCGTCGTCATCGTCCAACCGATCCTCAATGTCCTCCAGGCTCTCCTCCGCGTCCAGCAGGGCGCTGACGATGGAGGTGGTGTTCAGGGTGGCCAGGGTCTCGCCCTCGGTGACGCTGTCGCCGGACTCCACATAGACCTCGTCCACCGTCAGGTCGGAGGGAATGGTCACGTCCTCGGTGTCGGTCATGGCCAGATTGCCGGTGGCCGAAATGGTGCTGCTGAGGGTGCCGGTCTCCGCCGTGGCGGACTGGACCGTGGACACCGTCACGTCAGAAGAAGCGAAGGCATTTCGACCCATCAGCATCATCAGCAGCGGTCCCCGCAGGAAAATCATCGCCACCGCCACCAGCACCACCAGGACAATGGCGACGACCAGCACGATTTTCCACTTTTTCCGTTTCGGCTTGGCTTTCACCGCCACAGCCCCCTGATAGACTGTTTCGTCTGCTTTCTTCTTGCCCAGCTTGGGCTTGGAAGGTTTGATTTTCGCCATAGTACCATCCTCCTGGAGTAACTTTCATTTCTAAAGATACAGAAGGCACCTTAAAGCTACCTTAAAATTCAGGGGTAAACGGTAAAATTTTTTTGAACAATTTTTTGAATATTTTTTCATAAAACGCAAAACACAAGAACAAATAAGACAATTTAAGCCAAGCTAAGAACGCCTATTTTCTGAGCGGTTGCTTCACGGTTGCTGACAGGTTCAGCAAAATTTTTCGGAACTTTTCAGCCCATTTTCTCCATTGCGTCGGAGATGGTTTCCACAGTGGGGCGGATGTAATGCTGCACGTCGGTCTTATAGTCGGTGTGGCCGAAGATGGCGAGCATCAGCTCCGGACGCATCCCGGACTTCGCGGCCATTGTCTCCGCTGTCCGGCGGGTCGCGTGGGGCGTCAACTCCCGGATTCCAACGGCGCGGCAGCAGGGGGCGAAATACTTCTGCCGGAACGCGCCTGTGGACATCTGCCGCCCTGTGGCGGGGTCAGCGAAAATATAGGGGCAGCCACGGTCAGCCCAGCGCTCCACGATGGGACGGACGGGTTTCGGGATGGGGACGGTGCGGTTCTTCCCTGCCGCAGTCTTGACGCCGCCGGTCAGCGTCCAGGCGTCCCGGTCAAAGTCTTGCTGCCGGAACTGCACTACCTCCCCTACCCGCCAGCCAGTCCAGCACATGAAATAGACCACGTCGGCAAAGGGAACGGTATCCACAGCCTGCCGCAGCTTCTCCACTTCCAACTCGGTGAAGGCGTCCCGGATCACGCGCTCTTTGCGGGGCAGTTCGATGAACTTCGCATAGTTGCGCCGGAGAATGTCGTTTTTCTCCCCATAGTCGCAGATGGCGGTGAGTACGATCTTGATGTTGTTCAGGGTGCTGGCGGACATCTCCCGGTTGTTGTCGATGACCTCCTGCATGGAATCGGTGCGCAAAGTCCGCAGGGGCCAGTTCTCCATATAGCTGCACTTTTTCCAGGCGGCGGAATAGGCGGCCACAGTGGAGGCACTTTTGCTTTGTTCCACCTTGCGAATAAACACCCGCCAGGCGTCGCCCACGGTGAGGTTGTACTTGTCGGTGGGCGCCTGGTTGAACTGCTCCAGGGCGGCGCGGGCCTCTGCTTTTGTGGCGTAGCTGCCTAACTGCTGCCTGACAGCCCGCACAACTCCGTCTGTGCCCTCCTGGTACCGGGATGGGGACACGGCCACCCACGGCTTTGCGTGCGCTCCTGCGCGCCGGTACACGCTGCCGGAGCCGTTGGCCCGTTTGATACTTTTTCTTGCCATGATTGAAAATTCTCCTTCCATTTTCGCAAAATGCGTATTATAATGAAAGGGTAGTAACGTCCTAGGAAAACTTTACTACCCTTTGCCTCCTCTGGTGCGCCAACACCGGGGGAGGTTTTTCTTGCGCTGTGCGGACAAATGTGTTATTATATCACC
>JAJQCW010000060.1 GCA_021202515.1 Clostridiales bacterium
TTGCCTGTGTGCTTTTGCCGGTACAGAAGGTGAATTGCCCCGAAGGGGCAAGAGAAGCCACCCTGGGGTGCGCCCGGCTAAAAGCACGGATTTCAATTTATTTTGCCGCAAAGCGGCAAAACTCCTGCGGAGGGCTTTTGTAACCGACCACCCCTCTTGCCTCCGCCGTCAAGCGGCACTTCCGCTTTGCTCCCTTCCCTGAAAGGGGAGGGGGACCATGCGAAGCATGGTGGAGGGGTTTCCCTGGAATCACAGACCAGGTTGTCGTAAGAGGACCAGCATTTAAATGACTGTAAGGTATCGCTATAAACGGAGGTTTTTATGAAAAATCCCATGTTAGAGGCGGGAAAGATCGTCAACACCCACGGCGTCCGGGGGGAGGTCAAGGTGGAATCCTGGCTGGACGACCCCGCTCTGTTCGGTTGCCTGACCGACCTGACGGTGAACGGCAAAGTCTACTCCATCCGCTCTGCGCGGGTGCAGGGCCGGTTCGCCCTGGTGACGCTGGAGGGCATCACCTCCATCGACGACGCGCTGCCCCTGAAGGGCAAGACCGCCCTGGCCCGCCGGGAGGAGATCCCCCTGGAGGAAGGGGCGCATTTCGTGGCTGACTTGATCGGCCTGGACGCGGTGGACGCGGACAGCGGCCAGATGTTCGGCAAGGTGACGGACGTCCACGAATACCCCGCTCAGGACGTGTACGAGGTCCGGGGAGAGCGGCTGTATTTCATCCCCGACGTGCCGGACTTCGTGGAGGACATCGACGAGGCGGCGGGCTGCATCCGCTTCCGCCGGGTGGAGGAACTGGCCCAATGAGCGAGGAAATCACCTACCGCTACCGGGTGGACATCATCACCCTGTTCCCGGAGACCACCGGGGACGTGCTCAGCGAGTCCATTTTGGGCCGGGCGCAGGAGCGGGACTATCTGAAAATCGAGTGCCACCAGCTCCGGGACTACACCACCAACAAGCAGAACCAGGTGGACGACTACCCCTACGGCGGCGGCCACGGGGCGGTTTTGCAGGCCGACCCCCTGTATCGCTGCTGGAAGCACATCTGCGACACCACCGGGGAGCGGGCGCACACCATCTTTATGTCTCCCTGCGGCGTGACCTTCACCCAGGCGGAGGCCAAGCGGCTGGTGCGGGATTACAAGCACCTGATTCTGGTCTGCGGTCACTACGAGGGCATCGACCAGCGGTTCATCGACGAGTGCGTGGACGAGGAGCTGAGCCTGGGAGATTTCGTCCTCACCGGCGGCGAGATCGCGGCCATGGCGGTGACGGACGCGGTGTGCCGGATGGTGCCGGGGGTGCTGTCCGACCCGGAGTGCTACGAAAACGAGAGCCACTGGGACAACCTGTTGGAGTACCCCCAGTACTCCCGGCCGGAGGTGTGGCACGACCGGGCAGTGCCGAAGATTTTGCTCTCCGGCCACCACGCCAACATCGCCAAGTGGCGGCGGAAGATGTCCCTTGTGCGGACGAAGGAGCGCCGCCCCGACCTGTACGAGCAGTTGGATTTGTCCTCCAAGGCGGACCAAAAGCTGCTAGAGGAAATCGAAGAGGGCAAGTGGGAGTGACCCCGGCCTTTTCGACAAAATCTTGGGCGTTTTTTACAAAGTTGTGATTGACTTACCGGATATTTCTGTGCTAAACTGCAAAGCAATTCAAGTCAGGCGCACGCCGGGCAACTATGTTGCAGCAGAACAAAGAGACATACATCTGCGGGACAGAACCCATTCTCTGCCCGCGGATGTATTTTATTTTCTGGCTATCCACTTGAATCACCAATAAATCTGATTTAAAGAGGATAACCACTTTATTTCTGCATTTCCGCAACGACCGCACAGGAGGCACCATCATGGAACTTGACCCCAAAACCAAAGCAAAAATCGCCTACCGGGTGTCCTGGACCAGCGTCTGGGGAAACATTCTGCTGGCCGCCTTCAAGTTGGCGGCGGGCCTGCTGGCCCACTCCAGCGCCATGATCTCCGACGCCGTCCACTCCGCCAGCGACGTGTTCTCCACCTTCACGGTGATGATCGGCGTACGCTTGTCCTCCCGGCAGGCGGACGCCGACCACGAGTACGGCCACGAGCGGCTGGAGTGCATCGCCTCCCTGTTGCTGGCGGCGCTGCTGGCCGTCACCGGTCTGGGCATCGGCTACAGCGGCATCCAGAAGATCGCCCAGGCCAGCTACGGCCAGTTGGAGGCCCCAGGGCGGCTGGCGCTGGTGGCCGCTGTGGCGTCCATCGTCTGCAAGGAGGCCATGTACTGGTACACCCGCCGGGCCGCCAAACAGACCGGTTCCTCCGCGCTGATGGCCGACGCCTGGCACCACCGCTCCGACGCGCTTTCCTCCATCGGCTCTCTCATCGGCATCTGGGGGGCGCGGATGGGCTGGCCGGTGCTGGACCCGGCGGTGTCGCTGGTCATCTGCCTGTTCATCCTCAAGGTCAGCTATGACGTGTTCCGCCAGGCGGTGAACGAGCTGACCGACCGCTCCTGCCCCGCCTACATCGAGGAGGAAATGCGGCTCTCCATCCTCCGGCAGACGGGGGTGGAGCGGCTGGACCTGCTGCGTACCCGGCAGTTCGGTACGCGGGTCTATGTGGACGTGGAGATCGCCGCCGACGGCGAGCTGTCCCTGACCCAAGCCCACGGCATCGCCCAGCGGGTCCACGACGCCATCGAGCGGGAGTTCCCCAGCGTCAAGCACTGTATGGTGCATGTGAATCCTATTTAATGCGAAAAGTCGCTCAGCCCGGTTTTGGGCTGAGCGCTTGAGCCTGTCTCCGACAGGCTCTCGACCAAAATCACGGATTTTGGTCGAATATGCGGCCCCGGCAGCGCACGCGCAAGCGCGCACGTTTGGGGCCTCCCTGTGTGCTTTTGCCGGTACATGCCCGGCTAAAAGCACGGATTTCATTTTATTTTGTTGCTTACGCAACAAAACTCCTGCGGAGGGCTTTTGTCACTTTTCAAAACACTCTATTTTTTAAAACGACTTTTCTGTCAATCAGTTTCGCTTTCCAGACGTTCGGCTTCCTGCTCGTTGAGCGATTTTTCGTATCCCACCAGACTGCCGTCCTCGCTGTAGACAGGCATATGGTAGTCCCCGACGACCTGGTCCCCTTTCCACAGCAGACCGACCCGCACCCCTGCAGTGAGTACGCCCAACAGCAGGATGGCGGACGCTGCCCAGGCACAGAGCCGTGTTCTCCTTCTGTTTTCCACCCGCCGAACCACGGCGCGGGTGTCCGCCTGGGCCAGGTACTCCTGCACCATGCGCTGGGGCGGCCCGAACGCCTGGCGCACCGCCTCCAAAGAGGACGGTTCCTGCTCCGAGAAATAGTCCTCGATCTCATCGGCGCGGCGGGAAAGCCATACCCGCTCCGGTTTGCCCAACACGGGGAAAAACAGCTCGGCCTGTTGGAAATAGTTTTTGATGGTTGGATTCATATTCGCTTTCCTCTGGCCTGTGACTGCGAAAGGGCCGCAACTCATCTTATGAACTCCACAGCATACCCCGTCATGTCACTGACATAGCGCAGATAGTCCTGGTAGTCCCGCCAGATGTGCCAGGCGCAGAAAATTGCTACCAGCACCAGCGCAGCCACCATGACCCAGGACAGCACCCGCCACCGCCGGGCCAGCCTGATGCGCCGCAGGAGATAGTCCGGCTCTGCCTGGTCCAGATAGTCCGCCAGGACCTGCTCCGGCGAACCGAAGGCGGCGGCGACCTCCTCCACCGTGGCGGGCTGCCGCTCCCCGAAATAGTCCCGGATACTGGCCTTCAAATGGGCCAGATACGCTCGCTCCGGTTTGCTCATAATGGGGAACAGCCGATTGACGGCCCGCAAATACCCTTTGACACAGTCCTTCATGGCAAATCCCCCTCTCCGGCGCCGTTCAGCCGCTCAAAGAACCGGGCGATGCCCTGGTTTACCTGTCGGTATTGTTGGGAGACAGTCGCCAGATAGTCCCGGCCCGCCGGTTCCAGGTGGTAGTAGATCCGCTGCCGCTTCCGCCCCACCAGCTTGGAGTATTCACTGATGTACTTCTCCTGTTCCAGCTTATAGGCCACGGTGTAAATGGTGTTGGGCGAAATCTGGAGCTGACCGCCGGAATAGTCTTCGATTGTTTTGGTGATGTCGTAAACGTAGCTGTCGCCCCGGCTGAGCATGGAGAGAAACAGCAGTTCCGTCACACCGGTGATAAAATAGTTCTTTGCTGGCATATTTGACCTTGCGCCTTTCTGTTCTGATAGTAATGGTAACATGAATCACCCTGCCAGTCAATAACACGAAGTTAAAAATATTGCTTGACAGAATGATTGCGATGTGCTAGAGTAGGAACAGGAAAAAAACAACGAGATTTCCTGCGAAAAAGGAGGTATGCTGTTTATGGACGCCAAAAAGAGAAATACCATACTGTGTTGTCTTTTGATGCTCGTCGCTGTGTTTTTGCTCCTGAGCATCATCATGGACATCGCGGCCCTGCGCGAGACGATGCGCGGGTTTAACACCCTCGTCGTGAAGATGGAGGAGATGCAAACCTATGTGGAGGAGAATCTCCTGATCCTCCCGACCAATTAAGAGAAAGGCGGGGATGGTATGAACGAAAAGAAGAAAACCGTGCTGTGCTACCTTTTCCTGATCGCCGTGATCGTGCTGCTCCTGGTCCTGCGGGCGCAGGTCGCCGCCATGCGGGTGCAGGTCGAATCTTCGTTGGATGAACTGAGCGATCTGATGGACAACGTGACCATGTATCTCAAGACGTACCCCATGAAGTAGCAGTACAGAATAGGGGAGATTTGCCTGACGGAAAATCTGCCGAAAGCGTCTTTTTAGAAAGGAGTTGAGACGACATGAAAATGAAAAAACGTATCCCCCTTTTTATCGTCTGCGCCCTGGTGCTGGCCGCGCTTCTTCTGGCTCCCTTTCCCACACGGGTCGAAGTCACCTTGCCCGGAACGCGCATTTCCGCCGACGGCGAGGAGATGGGCGCAGTCACCGTCCAAATCAAGGTATGGAAACTTCGTTATCTGATTCGACAGGATAAACTGCGGTATACGGTCTCCGTTTCCCCCTTTGAGGGGGAGGAAAGCAGCACCGTGGAATATACCGGCGGCGCAGTCCTCTTCGATGATGAGGATTACTACTCGTTCCTGAACATACGAGACACAACGAAGGAAAATGGCTCCTATGCGTATGCCGTTTTTGCGGCCACTCCAGATTTTCAGACGATTCGGATTGACGACGAGACGGACAGCGGCCATTCCTATGTGGCCTCCGGTGATTCCAGCCTGTCAGCGGAGGAAATATACAATCTGTTTCCCCTTGTCTTTTCGTAGGAGGGAGTTCCATGCTCACCTGTTACCACTGCGGCAAGACCATCGGGGACGCCGAGCGCCGCTGCCCCTTCTGCGGGGCGGTGCAGCCCACGGCCACCGAGCGCATCAACGACACAGGCAGCGTCCTGTGGGGTGTTTTGGGCTTTTTCTTCCCCGTTGTCGGTCTCATCATTTACCTGGCCTGGCGGAACACGAAGCCTAACAACGCCCAAACCTGCGCCCTGGGCGCGGTCATCGGCGCGCTGATTTGCGTGTTCTCCCTGATTTTCCTCCCCATTTTGCTAGGCATCCCCCTGCGAGTCACAGGGGTTTGACCGCTTCTCACCGTACCCGCCCCGGTTCCTCCCAGGGGCGGGCTTTTTGCGCCCACAGGGAAATCATTTTTGAAAAGCCCTTGGAAAAATTGCACATTCTGTAGGGGCGGCCCGTGGCCGCCCTGGGTATGCAGGTGGTTTACCGGGCGGCCAAGGGCCGCCCCTACATGTATGTAGATAGAAAAGTCATTCTTTTTCGCTTTTATACAGTCCAAACGGTTTTGAATGTCTGGAAACAAGGCGACTGATTCGTAAAATTGATTACCGTGTTGCGCCCATTTTGATGGTTGACAAAGCGGCTGGGGTGTGTCATGCTGAACATACAGAAAAACGGGAGCGAACCACCATGAAAAAACTGACAATCGGCGTCCTGGCCCACGTGGACTCAGGCAAAACCACCCTCTCCGAGGCCATGCTCTACCTGAGCGGCAGCATCAAAAAACTGGGCCGGGTGGACCACGGGGACGCCTTTTTGGACACCTTCGCCCTGGAGCGGGAGCGGGGCATCACCATCTTCTCCAAGCAGGCCATGCTCCCGTTGGGGAATGTGGAGGTGACGTTGCTGGACACGCCGGGCCACGTGGACTTTTCCGCCGAGATGGAACGCACCCTCCAGGTGCTGGACTACGCCGTGCTGGTCATCAGCGGGACGGACGGGGTACAGAGCCACACGGAGACCCTGTGGCGGCTGCTGCAACGGTACGAGGTCCCCACCTTCCTCTTCGTCAACAAAATGGACCTGGCGGGGGCAGACCGGGAGGCGCTGACCGCCGACCTGAAACGCCGCCTGGACGAGAACTGCGTCCCCTTCGGCGGCGGGGCGGGCGAAGCCCTCTGGGAGGAGCTGGCCCTCTGCGACGAGGCGCTGATGGAGCAGTATCTGGACACCGGCGCGATGGAGGACGAGACGATAGCCCAGGCCATCGCCCGCCGCCAGGTGTACCCCTGCTACTTCGGCGCGGCGCTGAAGCTGGAGGGGGTGGAGGCCCTGCTGGACGGGCTGGAGCGGTACACCGTCTCTCCCGTTTACCCGGCGGAATTTGGCGCGCAGGTCTACAAAATCGCCAGAGACAGCCAGGGGAACCGGCTGACCTACCTGAAAGTCACCGGCGGCAGCCTGCCGGTGAAAACCGCCCTCACCGGCGGGACGGAAGAGGACCTCTGGACGGAGAAGGTGGACCAGATCCGCATCTACTCCGGGGCCAAATACACCACCACCCCGCTGGCTGAGGCCGGGACGGTCTGCGCTGTCACCGGCCTGACCCACACCCGGCCCGGACAGGGCCTGGGCAGGGAAGGGGACGCCGCCCTGCCGCTGCTGGAGCCGGTGCTGACCTATCAAATCCTCCTGCCCCCGGACTGTGACCCCAACGCCGCCTATTTGAAACTGAAAGAGCTGGAGGAGGAGGACCCTCAACTGCATATCCTCTGGGACCCCCGGCAGCGGAGCCTCCACATTCAGCTCATGGGACAAGTGCAGTTGGAGGTGCTGAAAAGCATGGTGGCCAGCCGCTTTGGGCTGGGGGTGCGCTTCGGCCCCGGCGCTATCGTCTACAAGGAGACCATCAAGGCCCCGGTGGTGGGGGCGGGCCACTTTGAGCCGCTGCGCCACTACGCGGAGGTCCATCTGCTGCTGGAGCCGGGAGAGCCGGGGTCCGGGCTGGTGTTCGACAGCCTTTGCAGCGAGGACGTGCTGGACCGGAACTGGCAGCGGCTGATTTTGACCCATTTGGAAGAGAAACCCCACCTGGGGGTGCTGACCGGCTCCCCCATCACGGATATGAAAATCACTCTGCTCACCGGCAGGGCACACGAGAAGCACACCGAGGGCGGCGACTTCCGCCAGGCCACCTACCGGGCGGTGCGGCAGGGGCTGATGCAGGCCCAGTCGGTGCTGCTGGAGCCGTGGTACGCCTTCCGGCTGGAACTGCCCCAGGAGAACCTGGGCCGGGCCATGGCGGACATCCAGATGATGGCGGGCAGCTTCGACCCGCCGGAGATGGAGGACGACCGGGCGGTGCTGACTGGCAGCGCGCCGGTGGCGACCATGGGGGACTACCAGACCCAGGTGGCCGCTTACACCAGAGGCCGGGGACAGCTCTCCTGCGCTCTCCAGGGCTACCGCCCCTGCCACAACCAGGACGAGGTGGTGGAGCAGATCGGCTACGACCCAGAGGCGGACGTGGAGAATACCCCCGACTCGGTGTTCTGCTCCCACGGGGTTGGCACCATCGTCAAATGGGATCAGGTGAAAGACCACCTGCACCTGGACAGCGGTATTTCCCTGGAAAACGAAGCGGATGAAGAACCGAACCCGGTTCCATCCGCGCCCCGGCAGGGGAGCGGCATCACTGCGGGAGATAAGGAGCTGCAAGCCATTTTTGAGCGCACTTATGGACCGGTGAAGCGGCGGGATTTCCGCCCTCAACGAGAAGTGAATCGTCCCACAGGCGGCGGAGAGAAAAAGCGCGCTCCCCAATGGGACAAAGAGCCTGTGAAAGAGTTCCTGCTGGTGGACGGCTACAACATCATCTTCGCCTGGGACGAGCTGAAAGCCCTGGCGAAGGAGGACCTGTCTGCCGCCCGGCAGTCCCTCATCGAGACGCTGCGCAACTACCAGGGCTGCCGGGGCTGCGGCCTGATTCTGGTGTTCGACGCCTACCGGGTGCCCCACAACCCCGGTTCGGTGGAAAAGCTGAATAATATTTATGTGGTGTACACCAAACACGCCGAGACCGCCGACATGTACATCGAAAAGGTGACTTACGAAATCGGGCGGCGCTATCGGGTGCGAGTTGCCACCTCCGACGCCCTGGAGCAGGTCATCATCCTGGGCCACGGGGCCACGCGGGTCTCCGCCCGGATGTTCCGGGAGGAGGTACAGCAGGCGGAGGCCGACCTGCGGCGGAGAATTGAAGAACACAACCAGTCCTGACATGGCGGAGGTACTTTATGAACCGAATTTCCATCTTCCACAACGGCGTCCACCTGGAATTTTGCGTCACCCAGGCGGGACAGTTGAAGTTTCTCCACTTTTCCCCCAACCCGCTGGAGGAATCCGACCTCATCACCCAAAAGGAGCCGGACCCCTGGGGGCCGGACTACCTGACCCAGGGCTGGCCGCTGGTGCAGGTGCAGGTCTCCGGCTACAACCGGCCCTACGAGCGCCAGGGCAACAAGCACCTGGTCACCGCCCCCGGCTACGCCCTGCGGTACGTCTCCCACCGGGACGAGGAAAACGAGACGGGCCGCCTGCTGACCTTCGTGCAGGAGGACGACGAGACCGGGCTGCGGGTGACCTCCTGGATGCAGTTTTACGGCGACCTGCCGGTGGTGCGCTGCTCCAGCCGGGTGGAGAACCGGGGGACAGAGGTGCAGACGCTGGAATATGTTTCCTCCTTTTTCTATCAGGGGGTGGAGAAGGAATCGCCGCTTCCCACCGACGAGAAGATGTCCCTGCTCATTCCCCACAACAGTTGGATGAAGGAGATGAACTGGAAACGATACACCTTCCCCGACCTGGGGCTGCAATGCAGCCAGCCCACCATGCCCACGCCCCGCACCTCCAAGTCCTTCTGCGTCCAGAACACCGGCCACTGGTCCACCAAGGAATTTCTGCCCATGGGTTATCTGGCCAACAGCGGGGCCAATTCCGCCCTGTTCTGGCAAATTGAACACAACGGCTCCTGGCTGGCGGAGCTGAGCGACTATAACGGCCACTTCTGTCTGGGGCTGAGCGGTCCCACGGAGCTGCAATCCCACTGGAGCAAAGATTTGCAGCCGGGGGAGAGCTTCACCACCGTCCCCGTGGCGGTGGGGACCACCGAAAATTCCTTCGACACGGCTATGGCCGCCCTGACCCGCTATCGGCGGCTGATTCGCCGCCCCAACGCCGACGACGAGGACCTGCCCGTCATCTTCAACGACTACATGAACTGCCTCTTTGGGGACCCCACCACCGAGAAGGAACTGCCCCTCATCGACGCGGCGGCGGAGGCCGGGTGCGAATACTACGTCATCGACGCAGGGTGGTACTCTCCCGGCTTCTGGTGGGACAGCGTAGGGGAGTGGCAGGAGAGCCGGGAGCGCTTTCCAAATGGGCTGCGTGCGCTCACCGACTACATTCGCAGCAAGGAAATGGTCCCCGGCGTGTGGCTGGAGCTGGAGAGCATGGGCATCCACTGCCCTCTGGCGGAGCAAGTACCGGACGACTGGTTTTTCCTGCGCCACGGCAAAAAGGTCTATGACCGCAGTCGTTTTCAACTGGATTTTCGCAATCCCCAGGTCATTGACCACGTGAACGAGGTGGTGCGCCGGGTGGTGGAGGACTACGGCGTAGGCTACATTAAAATGGACTACAACATCGAGCCGGGCATCGGCACCGAAGTCCGTGCCGACAGCGTGGGGGACGGCCTGTTGCAGCACGAGCGGGCATATCTCCGCTGGCTGGAGGGGGTGTTTGCCCGCTATCCCGGCCTGGTCATTGAAAATTGCAGCTCCGGCGGTCTGCGCATGGACTACGCCATGCTCTCCCGGTACTCCATCCAGTCCACCAGCGACACCGAGGACTATCGGATGTACGCCACCATCGCCGCCAACGCCCCCGCCGCCGTCACCCCAGAACAGGCGGCGGTGTGGTCCTACCCCATGCGGGACGGGGACGTGGAGGAGACCGTTTTCAACATGGTCAACGCCCTGCTGCTGCGGGTCCACCAGAGCGGCCACCTGGCGGAGATGGCCCCGGAGCGGCTGGCCTATGTCCACCAAGGCATCGCCTGGTACAAGTCCATCCGCGCCCACCTGAAAAATGCCGTCCCCTTCTGGCCCCTGGGCCTGTCCGACTACCGGGATACCTGGTCCGCCCTGGCGCTGGAGGACGAAACGGTGGGCTACCTGGCCCTCTGGCGGCGAGGCGGGGACGAGAGCAGTTTGACCGTTGCCCTCCCCCGCTGGGCAGGACGGGCCGCGCAGGTCTCCTGTGCCTACCCAGCCGGGGCCTGTGCCTTCCAGTGGGACGAGGCGGCGGGGACGCTGACCGTGGAGTTCCCCGCCCCCGTGATGGCCCGCATCTTCGCCTTTGAGCTGGAGCCGCGGGTGTAAATCATTGGTTTTTTCTGGCGGCGGCTCTAAAAAACTTTGCACTGCGCGAAAAAAAGTGCTTGACTTTTTCCGTTTGGCTGGTATAATAATTCTTGCCGTTGGGAAAGCGGCAATCGAGCAATCGCCAGGTGCAGAAGTGGCTGAGTGGTCGAAGGCGCACGATTGGAAATCGTGTAGGCGTTGATAGCGTCTCAAGGGTTCAAATCCCTTCTTCTGCGCCAAGGAAAAGGACTGGAACTGTAACAGGTTTCAGTCCTTTTTCGCATGTCCTGCCGGAAAGCGTGAGGAAGAAACAGACAGTTCCAGTTATTTCTGCTTATTTCTGATTTTGCGCAAATTTTCTCTTACTTTCCCATTGCAGTCTGCTCTTTCACCTGTTATAATGATTTTTGGTTGTTTCTTGACAATTTGCATACACATGTACACATGAACCTCCCACTGTGCAGAGGACGTTTTCCGCTCGTCACGTTTTCACCGGAAATGCTGCGAACCACCAACCGCCGCAAGGAGGCGGCGACTTTCCTGCTGCACAGTCCCAGATAACAAATTTGACTGATTTTTATGAGAAAAATACGTTTTAGCGTTCTGTTGGTTTTGACCCTTTTCTGCTGCGGCCTGTTGACGGCCCCCGCTCTGGCTGCGGAGTATACCCCCGCCACCTCATCCGAGCTGGTCAGCGAGATGGAGGTCAACTGTGGCTCCTGTCTGCTGGTGGAGATGAACACCGACGCCGTGCTCTACGGCCAGGACAACAGCGAGCAGATCTATCCGGCCAGCGTCACCAAGATCCTCACCGCGCTGGTGGTGCTCCAGCATGTCAAGGCGGGGGACCTGGAGCTGGACACCACCGTCACCGCCAGCAGCACCTTCAAACAGGGGCTGACCTCCCAGGCGGCGCTGGGCAACATCGCCACAGGAGAGCAACTGACGGTGCGGAGCCTGTTGTATATGCTCCTGCTGTCCTCCCACTGCGACGCGGCCAATGTGCTGGCCGAGGCGGTCAGCGGGTCCATTGAGGACTTTGCGGAGGAGATGAACGAGACTGCCGCCGCCTTGGGCTGCATCGGCTCCAACTTCGTCAACCCCAGCGGCCTGCACAACAAAAATCACTACACCACGTGCGACGACCTGTACCGCATCGCCAAGGCCGCCTACCAGTACGAGACCTATCGGACCATCATCGGCACCACGTCCTACACCGTCCCCGCCACCAACGTCTCTTCCGCGCGGAAGCTGTACAACACCAACGCCCTGATAAGTGACCACTCCTATTCTACCTACCTTTACGACTACTGCGTGGGCGGCAAGACCGGCTCCACCTATCTGGCGGGGTACTGCCTGCTCTCCTACGCGGAGAAGGATGGAGAGACCCTGTGCTGCGTGATGATGGGTTGCAACTGGCTCATCAACCTGGACGGCAGCCGGGACCGGCTGCAATTTTCCGAGAGCGTCCGGCTCTACGAGTGGGGGTTTGAGAATTTCAGCCAGGTGACGCTGGTAGAGGAAGGCTCCGCCCAGGCCACCATCCCGGTGGAGGACGGCAAGGACGCGGATTCCGTGGAGCTGCTGGCCTCCGGCAGCCTGACCACCTACCTGCCCAACGACGTGGACGCCGCCGACCTGACCTGTGAGACCGAGCTGCCCGACTCCATCCAGGCCCCCGTCACCGCCGGGGAGACGGTGGGGACGCTGACCGTCTCGCTGGGCGGCGTCACCTACGGCGCCGTGGACCTGCTGGCTGCTGAGGAAGTGGAGCGGCTGCCCCCCATCCTGACCCATCTCCGGTCTCTCAGCGAGACCGCCGAGCCGTTCCCCACAGCCGCCGTGGTCGCGGGGAGCTTTGTGGGGCTGGTGTTGCTGTTCTTCCTGGTGCAGGCCCTCCGGCGGCGATATCACCGCTGGCAGAAGCGGCGGCGTTCTTCTAAATAACAAAAATGAAATGAAATCCATTGCTCCGTGAGAGGATTTTTCCAATGAAAAAACGTTCCTTTTTCTCCCTGTTTCTGATTTTTGCCCTGGTGGTCTCTCTGCTGACCCCCACCGCCTCCGCCTCCTCGTCTGCAATACTGGACGATATGGAGATCGACGCCCAGGCCGCCCTGCTGGTGGACATGGACACCGACGTGGTGCTCTACTCTGACAATGCGGACGAGGCCATCTGTCCCGCCAGTCTGACCAAGGTGATGACCGCTCTGCTGGTCTTTGAGCACATCGAGGCGGGGGACCTGTCCCTGGACGATAAAATCACCGCCTACGACGACTGCTGGTTTGACCTGGACTCCACCTCCAGTAACCAGAACATTCAGCCCGGCGAGGTCATGACGGTGGAGGATCTGCTCTACTGTATGCTGGTGGCCTCTGCGAACGAGGCGGCCAACATCCTGGCCGAGACGGTCAGTGGCTCCACCGACAGCTTCGTGGAGGAGATGAACACCCGCGCCAAAGCGCTGGGCTGCACCAACACCAACTTTGTCAACACCCACGGGATGCCAGACGATGACCACTACAGCTCTTGCAGCGACCTCTACCTGATCGCCAAGGCCGCCATGGGCTACAGCACGTTCCGGGAGATCGTCTCCACCACGGAGTATTACGTGGATGCTACCAACCTCTCGGAGAAGCGCCACTTCTTCAACACCAACGGCCTGCTCTCCAACCTGCGTTACAGCGGCTACGTGTACAGCTCCTGCATCGGCATCAAGACCGGCACCACTGACGAGGGGGGCTACAACCTGCTGGCCGCGGCGGAGCAGAGCGACAAGACGCTGATTTCCGTGGTCATCGGCTGTGAACCGACCACCGCGTCGGACGGCACGGTCAATTACACCCACTTCTCCGAAAGTTCCCGGTTGCTCCAGTGGGGCTTTGACAACTTCTCCACCATCACCATCGTGGACAAGAAGGACACCTACGGTTCGGTCCCCGTCACCCTGTCCACTGATGCGGACTCGGTCAGCGTGGCCCCGGAGGAGAGCATTGAGGCGGAGCTGCCCAACGACATCACCGCCGACAGCTTCACCGTCGTCCCCACCCTGCGCAGCTCGGTAGAGGCTCCGGTGGAGGCGGGCGACGTGCTGGGGACCCTGGTGCTCTACCTGGACGGGGAGGAGTACGCGGCGGTGAACCTGATCGCCGTCAACGACGTGGAAGCCTCCGTGTTCCTCAAGCGCAAGGCCACGGTGATGGACCTGCTCTCCCGCTGGTATATCAAGGCGTTGCTGGTCCTTGTGGCGGTGGCGATCCTGGCGCTGATTTTGCGGCTGACTCTGTTCCGCAAGGCCCGGCGCAACCGTTACGGAAGCTATTCTGGCGGACGGCGCAGTGGGCGCAGCGGCGGCGGCTACCGGGGCAGCCGGCGGCGGAGACGGTAAAACGAGAGTGCATTCTATATCAATGTTGGGGCCAGGCGAACGCCTGATCCCAACTGTATCAAAACGGGAGCGTTGCAGAATAAAAACTGCAACGCTCCCTGTTTTACTGTCTGTGAAAAGCGGTCAACGCCTGGCTTTTCGCTTTTTATCTTGGGATGTCTCCGCCTCTGGTTGGCGATGTCTGACGAATCGCTTACTTCACCCCGATTGCCCTTGAAATGACGATTTTCTGGGCTTCGCTGGTGCCTTCGTAGATTTCTGTAATTTTCGCGTCCCGCATCATCCGCTCGATGGGGTAGGCCCTGGTGTAGCCGTAGCCCCCGAAGAGCTGGACGCAGGCTCGTGTCACCTCGTTGGCCGTCTCGCTGGCGAACAGCTTCGCCATGGCCGCCTCCTTGCCGAAGGGCTGGCCGTTGTCCCGGAGGGAGGCCGCCCGCCACACCAGCAGCCGGGCCGCGTCCACCTTCGTTTGCAGCCCCGCCAGCACGAATTGGGTGTTTTGCATCTGGCTCAGCCGCTGCCCGAACTGGACGCGGGTGTTCACATAGGCGATGGTCTCGTCGATAGCGCCCTGAGCGATGCCTACCGCCTGGGTGCCGATGCCGATGCGCCCGCAGTCCAGCCCGGCGAGGGCCAGCTTGAAGCCCTGGCCCTCCACGCCCAGAATGTCCGCGGCGGGGACCCGGCAGTCGGTCAGCACCACCTCACAGGTGGCGCTGGCCCGGATGCCCATTTTGTCCTCCGGCGGGCCAACAGTCAGGCCAGGGTTGTCGGCGGAGACCAGAAAGGCGGTGATGCCCCTGGTCTTTTTTCTCCGGTCGGTGCTGGCCAGGATGATATACAGCCCCGCCTGCCCCGCGTTGGTGATAAAGGTCTTGGTGCCGTTGAGAACATAATCATCTCCGTCCCGCACCGCCACGGTGGAGACGGTGGAGGCGTCGGTGCCCGCGTCCGGCTCGGTCAGGGCGAAGGCGCAGAGGGTGTCCCGGTTCATTTTGGGGAGCCACAGACGCTTCTGTTCCTCGGTGCCGTAGCGGTTCAGCAGGTACATACACAGTCCCCCGTGGACCGACCAGATGACCGCTGTGGTGGCGCAGCACTTGGCCACTTCCTCCAGGGCCAGCACATAGGCCATGGTGTCGCCCCCCTGTCCGCCGTACTCCTTGGGGCAGGTGGTGCCGAATAACCCGGTGCGGAACAGCTTCTCCACCGTCTCGGTGGGGAAGCGCTCGGTCTTGTCGATCTCCGCCGCCAGGGGCTTGACCTCGTTCTGGGCGAACTCCCTGGCCATTTTCTGGATGAGCAGATATTCCGGTTTCAGTTCAAACATGGCTCAGGACTTCTTTCTGCCGTTTTCGTACTCGTAAAAGCCCCGGCCGGACTTTTTGCCCAGCCACCCGGCATTGACATACTGCTGGAGCAGGGGACAGGGGTGGTATTTCTCCTGACCGTAGCCCTCGTACATGGTCTGCTGGATGGAAAGCACCGTGTCCAGTCCGATGAGGTCGGCGGTCTCCAGAGGGCCCATGGGGTGGTTCATGCCCAGCCGCATAATGGTGTCCACCGCCTCGGCGTCGCCCACGCCCTCGTAGACACACCACACTGCCTCGTTGATGAGGGCCTGCAACACCCGGTTGGAGACGAAGCCCGGCACGTCCCGGACCTCCACGGGGGTCTTGCCCAGCTCTTTTGCCAGCATGTGGACCTTCTGCAAGGTGTCCTTGCTGGTGGCGAGGCCGGGAATGACCTCCACCAGCTTCATCACGGGAACGGGGTTCATAAAGTGCATCCCCACCACCTTCTCCGGGCGGTTGGTGAAGCTGGCCAGCTTGGTGATGGGCAGGGAGGAGGTGTTGGTAGCGAAAATGCACTCCGGTTTGCACACCTTGTCCAGCTCCCGGAGGGCGTACTCCTTCACGGCCAGGTCCTCGGCCAGCGCCTCAAAGACCATGTCGCAGTCTGCCGCGTCCCGCAGGCTGTGGGAGGGGGTGAAGTCGGAGAGGGCGGCGTCCACCGACTCCTGGGTCCTGCGGCCCTTGACCACCGCCCGGGCCAGCCGCTCCGCTACCTGGCGGATGCCCTGCTCCGGGGGCGTGTGGTCCAGATTGTTCAGCAGCGTGATATGACCGGCGTCCGCCATGACCTGGGCGATGCCCAGGCCCATCTGTCCGGCTCCAACGACCATGATTTTCATTGCAAATTCCCCCTCGTTTTACTCCACTTCGATCCAGACCGCGTCTCCCTGGCCCATGCCGGAGCAGATGGCGCAGACGCCGTTCTTCTGGCCCCGGCGCTTCAGCTCCCAGATCATGGTCATCAGGATACGCGCGCCGCTGGCCCCAATGGGGTGGCCCACCGCCACGGCGCTGCCGTTGACGTTGACCTTCTCGTCCATTTCCTCCCAGCTCATGCCCAAAATTTTCAGGCAGGACACCAGAGGCACGGCGGCAAAGGCTTCGTTGATTTCGATGATGTCGAAGTCGGACAGGGTCCGGTCGTATTTCTCCATCAGGGCCTGGATGGAGAGGCCCGGCGCAGTGGAGATATACCGGCTCTCGCGGGAGACCTGGGCGTAACCTTTAATCGTAGCCAGAATGGGCGCACCCACCGCCTCGGCGTGGCTGCGGCGCATGATGACCACCGCCGCCGCACCGTCGTTGACGCCGGGGGCGTTGCCCGCGGTGACGCAGCCGTCGGGGACAAACAGGGGCTTGAGCTTTTGCAGGCCCTCCAGGGTGGAGGTGGGACGGGGGCCTTCATCCTTTTCCAGGGTGAAGGTCTTGCGCTTGGACTTGACCTCCACGGGGAACCGCTCCTGGTCGAAAGCGCCTTTGGCCTCGCCTGCGGCCCACCGCTCCTGGCTCCGCTGCGCCCAGCGGTCCTGCATGTCTCTCGTCACGCCGGATTCCAGGGCCACCTGCCCGCCGATGACCGCCATGTGAACGTCGTTGTCAGGGCACCACAGGCCGTCCTTCACCATGGCGTCCACCAGCTTGCCGTCAAACATCCGCTGGCCCCAGCGCGCGCCGGGCACCAGATAGGGGGCGTTGCTCATGCTCTCCATGCCGCCCGCCACGATGGTGTCGGCGTCCCCCGCCTTGATGATCTGGGTCCCCAGGGTCACGGCCTTCAATGCGCTGCCGCAGACCTTATTTAAGGTAAAAGAGGGGACGTTGTGGGGGATGCCTCCGGCCACAGCCGCCTGCCGTGCGGGGACCTGCCCCACCCCGGCGGGGACCACGATACCCATAATAGCCTCGTCCACCTGGTCACCGGTCAGGTCAGCCCGGCGCAGGGCCTCCTTAATGGCCAAACCGCCCAGTTGGGGGGCGGTAAAAGACGCGAGACTGCCGCCGAACTTGCCAAAGGGCGTCCGGGCGGCGCTGACAATGACAATTTCATCCATAATCAGGACCTCCAAAATAAGAAATAAAGCTCTAAATCAGGGAATCTAGTTTTTGATACTATATTACACAGTCTCTTTGGAACTGTCAAGGGCTATTCAAAAAGAACGGGAAAACCCGCGGTCACTTTTTTGGGCAAAATCCCGGATTTGAGCCGTTCGCTTTTAGCCATTCGCCATTGGTCAGGTGCTGCCAATGAAAATCGAAGCAATCCAGGCAAATCGCAACAGCGAAGAGTAATAGCTTTCTTCTGTTCATTTGTCAATGATGTGAAACCAGGAAAAGGGGAAGAGTTTATTCGTTAGC
>JAJQCW010000028.1 GCA_021202515.1 Clostridiales bacterium
TCTACATTATAACATATTTTGAGAGAAAGAACGGAATAAATCAGAGGTTCCCTAACAAAGGGCAAGTTGTACCTGCTCGCTCTGGCCTTTGATTTGAAAAAGCTGTGGATGAAACGGGAACACGGCAGGCTGAAAACCCGTGTGTCTCAAAAAATGACCGCTTAGCGAGAGAAAATAGAATCTTTTCCATAAAGGTGCTGCTTTTTTGGACAGTGCCAGAGTTGCTATGCCTAAAATCTGCCACTAGAGCAAATTTTAGGCTGTTTTTTTCTCTTTGCCTTCCAACTGTGCGCAAGAAAACGGGAGCGTTGCAGTTTTTTGTTCTGCAACGCTCCCATCTCAAGCAAATCCTCTTTCGTTTTTTCACTGTCTACTTGACAGGGGGCACTTCAAGCTCTAATTGGATGGTGTTGCCAAAAAGAAAAAAGACCCCGCAGCAGCCGTGTGATCCCGCTTAAACCTGCACCAAATGGGCAGGTGGGTCGCGGCCCCATGACTTTACTGCTACCAGCTTCCAGCTTTTGGCCGGGAGGTCTGCAAACCATCATGGGAATCCTGCGTCCCTTTTGAGAAATGTGGGTTTAAATGAGGGATCATCACGCACCCCGCAGGGCCTGATCGGTGATGTTAGATTGTGTGTGTTACTCTTCCTCTTCGTCGTCGAAGAAGTTTTCCACGTAGTACTGATAGACCTCCTCGATCTCCTCGTCGGAGTCCAGGGTGGTCAGCAGTTCCTCGCCGTTTTCGACGATGACGCGCATAAGGATGAGGCCGTAGTCCTCCTCCTCGTCCATAAAGTCCGGTTCCTCGCCGTCGGGCACCGTGGGGAGGAAGGCGATATAACACTGGCCGTTGTATTCAAAGGTGTCGAGATATTCCAGCGTGACCTCTTCCCCGTCCTCGCTGGTCAGGGAGTAGAAGGTGGGGCCAAAATTTTCTTCCGTCTCGCTGACGTCGTTCTTAGGCATGTCGCTCATCGGGTTCACCAGCCTTTCCACCAGTATTGTAACCGAAAGTCAGGCAAATTGCAAGAGCAATTTCATGGCAGATGGTGGCAGCTCTTTTCTCCCCGGCCTTTCTATCTTTTTCGTTGCGTGGCAATTCTTTCTATGATATAATACAAAAGAATGACAAAAAGGTGATTTTGGGGCGAACTGCGTCCAGGGAGGGAGAAAGCCGTGGTATTTTCCAGCCTGCTGTTTTTATATGCGTTTTTTCCGCTGAATATGCTGGCCTACCGCATTGCGCCGGACATCAAGGCCAAGAACTGGGTCATGCTGGTGTTCTCCCTGGTGTTTTACGCCTGGGCGGGGCCGGTGTATGTGCTGCTGCTGGTGGGCATGACCTACGCGGACTACATCGCCGCCCTGTGGATCGACGCGGCCAAGCGGAAAAGCACCCGCAAAAAAATGCTCTTCCGGGGCTGCGCCATCAACCTGGGGCTGCTGTGTGTCTTCAAGTACCTGACGTTTCTCCTGCAAAACTTCCATAGCTGGTGGGGGTTCCCCTGGGTGCCCCAAATCGCCCTCCCCATCGGCATCTCCTTCTACACCTTCCAGCTCATCAGCTACATGGTGGACGTGTACCGGGAGCAGGTCCCGGCGCAGAAGGACTTTAAGGTGCTGCTGCTCTACGTCTCCCTGTTCCACCAGTGCATCGCCGGCCCCATCGTCCGGTATGAGACCATCGAGCAGGAGCTGACCGGGCGCAAGTTCCGCCGGTCGGACATGGCGGGAGGCATCCGCCGCTTCACCGTGGGCCTGGCGAAAAAGGCGCTGCTGTCCAACTACTGCGGCTCGCTGGCGGACACCTTTCTGGTTTCCACCTCCGCCGAGGGCCAGTTGGCGACTGTCGCCGCCCGCCCCGCCCTGTCCATCTGGCTGGGGGTGCTGTGTTACACCCTGCAAATCTATCTGGACTTCTCCGCCTATTCCGACATGGCCATCGGCATGGGCCAGATGATCGGGTTCCACTACGACGAGAACTTCAATTACCCCTACTGCGCCCGCTCCATCCGGGACTTCTGGCGGCGGTGGCACATCTCCCTTAGCTCCTTTTTCCGGGATTATGTCTACATCCCCCTGGGGGGCAGCCGCCGCAGCGTTCCCCGGGTCATCCTGAACCTGCTGGTGGTCTGGGCGCTGACCGGCCTGTGGCACGGGGCAAGCTGGAACTATGTGTTCTGGGGGCTGTACTACTTCGTGTTCCTGGTGCTGGAGCGGTACGTCCTCCGGGGGCTGCCGGAGAAAATGCCCCACTGGTTGAACCGGGTGTACGTGCTGGGCATCGTGGGCGTGGGCTGGCTGCTGTTCCGCTGTGAGGACATCAACGTCTTTTGGGCGGCGCTGCGGGGCCTCATCGGGCTGAACGGCAACGGCTTCACCAACTACGAGACCAACCTGACCCTTCGCAGCAACCTGTTCTTCCTCATCGTGGCGGCGGTGGGCTGCACGCCCTTTGTGGTGAACCAGGGCAAAAAGCTGGCGGCCCGTGCGGAGCGGAAAAAGGGCTGGATGTGGCTGTACCAGTGCATCCAAATGCTCTCTCCCATCCTGCTGACCCTGCTCTCCACCGCCGCCCTGGTGGGCGACAGCTACAACCCCTTCCTGTACTTCCGCTTCTGACCGAAAGGAGGCGCGGCAGATGAAACAAAACAAACGCAAAAATCGGCTCCGCCTGCCCATGCCGGCCTTCGTGCGAAAGCTGGAGGACAAGGTGCTGGACTTCCTGGACTGGATCGCCCCGGTGGTGGACTGGGTGGGGGACCAGGCGGAGCGGTACAAGGCCGCCTCCGACGCAGTTCCGCCTCCCAGTAAGCACTGGGTCAAACGGCGCAAAGTCAGCGCCGAGCGGCTGACCGTCACCCTGTTTCTGCTGTTCCTGACGGTGATGACGGTGCTGGCCCTGTACCTGCCCATCCGGCCCACCTGGTCAAACCTGGAGAACCGCACCCTGACGGAGTTCCCTACCCCCACGGTGGTGCGGGTGCTGAATGGGTCTTTCTTTGACGACATCAACACATGGTTTGCCGACACCTTCCCCCTGCGGGAGCGATTTTTGGCCGCCCAGAACACGATGGAGTCTTTCTACGGCCTCCAGAGCCACAAGGTGGTGGGGGACGTGGCCGAGGGGGACGAGATCCCCGAAACGGCTAAGACCGACGACGACACCTCCCAAAGCGATGACACAGAGGAAACCGTAGAACCTGCCGCCGACGCCTCCGCCGCAGCGGAGGAAGTGGAGACGGCGGACGCCTCCTCCAGCGTGGCGGTGGAACAGCCGGTGGAGGAAGAAGAACCGGCGGAGGACGAGCCAGTGACGGAGGACGACGACCTCACCGACGACATACAAACCTTGGGGGCGCTGCTGGTCATCAGGGACGCCGCCTATGAGTACTATAACTTCGTCCAGGATACAGCGGACGACTACATCGACCTGGTCAACCGGGCGGCGGAGCTGCTGGAGGGACAGTCCACCGTCTACGACTTGGTGGTCCCCAACAGCATGGACATCTGCGTTTCGGAGAAAATTCGCAAGAGCATCAACACCTCCGACCAGCAGGCCGCGCTGAATTACCTCTACTCCAGCATGTCCAGCCAGGTACAGACGGTCAACGTCTATGACCTGCTCAGCGAGCACCAGGCGGAGGGCGAATACCTCTACTTCCGCACCGACCACCACTGGACGGCGCTGGGCGCCTACTACGCCTATACCGCATTCGCGGAGGCGGCGGGGAAGGAGGCTGCCTCCCTGGACGATTACCAGGCGTACACCTTCGAGGGCTTCACCGGCAGCTTCTACCGGGAGACGGAATCTGCCGCCATGCTCTCCAACCCGGATACCGTTTACGCCTACGGCCCCACCTCCACCAACACTGTCCTCATCACCCAAGACGACGGCAGCCAGATCTCCCACACTTTGATCGGCGACGGGGATTCCCTCTCCGCCGTGGACAAATACCTGACCTTCCTCGGCGGCGACCACCCCCTCACCGTCATCGAGAACCCGGACATCACCGACGGCAGCGCCGTCATGATTATCAAGGAGTCCTACGGCAACTGCTTCGCTCCCTTCCTGGTGGAGAACTACCAATATGTCTACGTGGTGGATTACCGGTACATCGCCGACGTGGACAGCCGGACGCTGCCGGAGCTGGCAGAGGACTACGATGTGGACGACGTGATTTTTGTCCACAGCATCAGCGCCACCCGGGACAGCTCCTCCGTCAAAAAGATGGCATCCTTTGTGGGGTGAACGGCAACAAGGGCTTTGCTGCCCCGTGCCTCCGGCGAATGGTTTTTCAAGGACCTAAAAAGTCTGCCCCGCGCAAGGCTGGGGCAGACTTCTGTGTTATGTGTCAATTGTTCAGCGGTGTGATTTCCCGCACCGTCAGCACCCCATCCGCCACGGTGAAGCGCACGTTCAGCCCGGCGAAGCCCAGCCCATAGACCCGCTCCGGGTCCCGCTGGTAGGAGGGGCGGGGGTCCTGGGCCAACACGCCGGTCAGTGCGGCCCGGCGCTCCGGCGGCACCTGCTCTAGCAGGGCTTGGGGAAACACCACCTCCAGCTCCTGGGGGCGCTGGTTGCCGGTGAAGCCCCCCACCGCGTTCGGGTGGCTGTCGGCGTAGGGGATGTAGGGCTTGATGTCGAAGATGGGGGTGCCGTCCATCAAGTCTGCCCCCGCCACGTGCAGCACCGGCCCCAGGGTCGGGTCCAGCTCCACCCGCTCCAGCCGGACGGAGGACAGGCCGATGGCGTTTGGCCGGTAGGGGGAACGGGTGGCGAACACCCCCATCCGGGCGTTGCCCCCCAGCCGGGGCGGGCGCACCGTGGGGGACCAGTCCTCCCGGACGGCCTGGGAGAACTGCCAAATGAGCCAGATGTGGGAGAACCCTTCCAGCCCTCGCACCGCCTCCGCCACCCGGTACTCCGGCTCAAAGACGACAGTGGCCTGTAGCTCCTCCACCAGGCCGCTCTGCCGGGGGACGCCGAACTTGCTGGCAAAGTCCGTGTGGATGCGGGCGATGATCTTCATCTCTGCGGTTTCCATCAGTAATCCACCTTCACGAGACACAGACCCTCCGGCGGAGCGGTGGGACCTGCCAGCCGCCGGTCTTTGGCCTCCAAAATGTCCGCCATCTGCTCTGGGGCCATGCGGCCATACCCTACCTCCAGCAGCGTCCCCACCAAAATCCGCACCATGTTTTGCAAAAAGCCGGTGCCGTGGACGTTGAAGTAGAGATAGCCCCCCTTGCGGACGATCTCAATGGTATCCACCGTGCGAACGGTGGATTTTTTCATTTTGGGGTTGCCGCAGAAGCTGCGAAAGTCGTGCTCCCCCTGGAGGATGGCTGCCGCCCTGCGCATAGCCTCCACGTCGGGAGCGGCGTCCAGCCGGGTCACATAGCGCCGGTTGAACACCGGTTTGACCGGCCCATCGAAGCAGGTGTAGCAGTAGGTCTTGCCCGCCGCCTTATAACGGGCGTGGAACCGGGGCGCGGCCTCCCGCACCTCCTTCACGGCGATGTCGTCGGGGAGATAACGGTTCAGGTAATCCCGGATCTCCTCCGGGCTGCGTTCGGTCTCCGCCTGGAAGCTGGCCACCATCCCCCTGGCGTGAACGCCCGCATCGGTGCGTCCCGCGCCGATGACCTCTACTTGCGCACCGCACATCCGCTCTAAAACGGCCTCCAGCTTGCCCTGAATGGTGTCCCGTCCTGGCTGATGCTCCCATCCGTAATAGCGGGTACCGTCGTACATCAGGGTCATTTTGTAATTTTTCACGTTCTATCTCCCCTTTGCAGCGGGTTTTCTTTTGCCGGAAGTATAGCACAAAAGCCTCCGTTGGGCAAGTGACGCATCTCACACCACAAACCGCAGCCCCGTGGTCAGGGTGTGGACCCGCTCGCCTAGTCCCTGCCGCAGCAGTTCCAGCCCCGGCGCGCCGGTGCAGTGGCCGGTGTAGATGTGCCGGACGTTCTCCCGGAGGAACGCGCCGCAGAGGTCGTCCATCTCCGTCCGGCTTAGGGCGCAGCTCTCCCGGCCAGCCTTTTTGCCTTTCAGGTGCAGACCGCCGATGTAGGCGTATACCGGCTTGCCCAGGGCCGCTCTTGCCTCCCGGAG
Source organism: Clostridiales bacterium (assembly GCA_021202515.1). Lineage (GTDB taxonomy): Bacteria > Bacillota > Clostridia > Oscillospirales > Oscillospiraceae > Onthomonas. The sequence goes on from JAJQCW010000028.1 coordinate 6,124, forward strand.
GATGTTGGCCGCGCCGCCGTGGGAACAACTGTTGAAGAGGACAAGGCCCAGCGCCGTATCTAAAACAAGGCTCTGTTCGTGGGAGAAGTCATCGGGCAGCAGTTCCCCGTTTGCTTGCCGGTACAATTTGTTTTTCGCGCCGAGCTGAGCCAGATTTGCCGTGCTGTGGGGCACCAGATACACGCCGGGGAGGATTTCAGTCGTGTTCTCCACCGGCAGGAACCGTTCCCGCTGCTCCGCCACCGCCGGAGGGATGCCGATGTCATGGACCCTGCCGCCGCTGCCGGAGAGGTACGGCTCGAACGCCGACTTTTGGGCATAGACCTGCGCCACCGGGTCCCGGCGCAGCAGCGCTTCGAAGCCTCCGGCGTGGTCGTAATGGCCGTGGGAGAGGACACAGGCGTCCAGCCCGGTGAGGGAGATGCCCAGGGCGTCGGCGTTTTCCAGAAACGCGTCGGTTTGCCCCGCGTCCAGCAGGATGCGCCGCCCCCGCCACTCCACAAGGAGGCTCAGGCCGTGTTCGCAGCGCAGCGCGCCGTCTGTGGTGTTCTCTACCAGCACCGTCACGGTGACGGGGTCGGGGATGGGGGTGTTGTGCATGGGGGCACCGCCTTTCTTGGGGAAAACCAACCTTCCCCCGGCGCAGTTGCCACGCCGGGGGAAGAAAAGTGAACTATTTGATTTACCGCAGGACGGCGCCCAGCTCGCTCTCCAGAGCGGCCAGAACCGCCTTCACGTCCTCGTCGGCCTCTGCGTCGGTGAGGGTGCGGTCGTCGTGGCGCAGCTTCAGGGAGAAGGCCACGCTCTTCTTGTCGGCGGGGATGGGGTTGCCGGTGTAGATGTCGAACAGCTTGATGTCCCGCACCAGGCCCTTGCCGCTCTTGCGGATGCAGTTCTCCAGCGCCGCCACGGGGACGCTCTGGTCACAGACCACAGCGATATCCCGCTCCACGGCGGGGAACTTGGGCAGGGGCTGATAGACGATGGTCTGGGGCCGGGCCTCCAGAATGGCGGCAAAGCTGATTTGCGCGGTGTAGACCGGCACCTCGGCCATGTTGTAATTCTTGCAGACCAGCGGGTGAATTTGCCCCATGACGCCGATTTCCTTACCGCCGATGGTCAGCGCGGCGCAGCGCCCGGGGTGGTAGGAGGGATCGTCGGTTTTGGCGGTGTACTGGACCTTTTTGATGCCGAAGGCGTCAAAAATGGTCTCCACGCAGCCCTTGAACTTGAAGAAGTCCATCAACGGGCCGTAGCAGCCCAGGGACAGCACCTGCCGCTCGTCGGCCAGGTCGCCGTCGGTGGGGAAGTAGACCCGCGCCAGCTCGTAGAGCCGGGCCACGGCATTGTGGTGGCTGTAGTTCCGGGCCAGCGTCTCCAGCATGGAGGGCAGGGCGGTGGTGCGCATAATGGAGGTGTCCTCGCCCAGGGGGTTCAGGATGCGGATGGAGTTCCGCAGGGGGGAGTCCTTGGGCAGACGGATTTTGTCGTAGTAGGAGGGGGAGATGAAGGAGTAGGTCATGATCTCGTTGAAGCCTTGTCCCCGGCAGGTGGAACCGGCCAGGTCCTCCGCCATCTGCTTGGGGGTCAGACCGCCCCGGGTGGTCTCGCCCCGCATGAGGGTGGTGGGCAGGTTGTCGTAGCCGGTGAACCGGGCCACCTCCTCCGCGATGTCGGAGTAGTGGGCCACGTCGCTGCGCCAGGAGGGGACCACAAGGGTGTCGTCCTCCGTTAGCTGGAAGCCCAGGTGCAGCAGGATAGCGGTCATCTCCTCTTTGGAGAAGGCGGTCCCCAGCAGGCCGTTGATTTTGTCCGGCTCCAGCTTGACCAAAGTGGGCACGAAGTCCTGGGCCACCGCGTCGATGACGCCGTCCAGCACCTCGCCGCAGCCCAGCAGCTCCACCAGCTCGCAGGCCCGCTGCACGGCGGGGAGGGTGTTCATGGGGTCCAGCCCCTTCTCGTACCGGCCGGAGGCCTCGGTGCGCATCCCCAGGGCCAGGGCGGTCTTGCGAACGGAAACGCCGTTGAAGTTGGCGGACTCAAAGAACACATCAGTGGTGCCGTCGGTGATCTCGGAGTTCTCGCCGCCCATGACGCCCGCCACGCAGATGGGCTTTTTCTCGTCGGCGATGACCAGCATACTTTCGCTGAGCTGATGGGGCTTGCCGTCCAGGGTGGTCATGTTCTCGCCGGGATAGGCCCGGCGGATGTTGATGTGGTGGCCCTCTACACAGGCGAAGTCAAAGGAGTGCATGGGCTGGCCGTACTCCAGCATGACATAGTTGGTGATGTCCACGATGTTGTTGATGGGGCGCACGCCGGAGGCCCGCAGCCGTTCCCGCATCCACTTGGGGGAGGGGCCGATTTTCACGTTGCGCACCAGCCGCCCGCAGTACCGGGGGCAGAGGTCGCCGTCCAGAATGTCCACGTCGGCGTAGTCCAGAATGGAGTCGCCGCAGCCCTTGACCTCCGGCTCGTGGAGCTTCAACTCCTTGCCGAAGGTGACCGCGGCTTCCCGCGCCAGACCGATGACGCCCAGGCAGTCCGGGCGGTTGGGGGTGATTTCGTACTCCACCACATGGTCGTCCAGCCCCAGCACGGTGGGGATGTCGTCGCCGGGCTTGCAGTCCTCGTCCAAAATGAAGATGCCGTCCTCGATGCAGTTGGGGAACTCCTTCTGCTGGGCGTGGAGGCCCGCCAGGGTCAGCACCTGGAGGGTCTTGGTGTCCACACAGATCATGTCGCCGGTGTGGATGTTGGCGCAGTTGGTGGTGACTTCCTTCTCGCCTTTGCCCCAGTCCACGGTGAGTTTATAGGTGGAATAGGCCACGGTTTCACAGGAGAGGACTTTGGCGGTGTACACCTTGCCGTAGATGCGCAGACCGGGCTGCACGTCCTTGGGGATGGAGGGCTTTTCGCCGGGAAGAACGTGATAGTCGCCCAGAATGGCCGCCGCCTGAATGGTGGCATAGGGGAAGTCACGGGTGTCCACCCCCAGCTCGGTCAGGGAGCAGAGCATACCGCAGGAGAGAACACCGCGGAGCTTGCCCTTGGTGATTTTGTGGCCGCCGGGGAGCAGGGAGTTGTGCTTGGCGACAGGCACCAGGTCGCCCACGTGGATGTTCCACGCGCCGGTGCAAATTTGGATCGGTTCCGCCTCGCCCACGTCGATTTGCGTGACCCACATGTGGTCGGAGTTGGGGTGCTTCTCCATGGTGAGGATCTTGCCCACCACGATATTTTTGAACTGGGCGCTCTGGTCCTCGATGGTCTCCACCTTGGAGCCGGAGAGGGTCATGGCCTCAGAAAATTCCTTGTCGCTGATGTCGTTGACGGAGACACCGTCCACGAACTCGTTCAGCCATTTACGGGATAAAATCATAGTAACTTACCTCACCTTTCCTTAAAACTGCTCCAGGAAGCGGACGTCGTTCTCAAAGCACAGCTTCAGGTTGTTGATGCCGAAGCGCATCATGGCCAGGCGCTCTACGCCCATGCCGAAGGCCCAGCCGGAGTACACGTCGGTGTCGATGCCGCAGCCCTCCAGCACCTTGGGGTGGATCATGCCGGCGCCCAGCACCTCGATCCAGCCCTCGCCCTTGCAGACGGGGCAGCCCTTGCCCTTGCAGGCGAAGCACTGTACGTCCACCTCGCAGGACGGCTCGGTGAAGGGGAAGTGATGGGGGCGGAACCGGGTCTGGGCCTCCTCCCCGTAGAGGCTCTTGACCACCTCGTTGAGGGTGCCTTTCAGGTCGGCCATGGTGACGCCTTTGTCCACCACCATGCCCTCGATTTGGTGGAACATGGGGGAGTGGGTGGCGTCGGCCTCGTCCTTCCGGTAGACCCGGCCGGGGGCAATGATACGGATGGGGGGCTTCTGGGCCTCCATCACGCGGATCTGCATGGGAGAGGTCTGGGAGCGCAGCAGGACGGCATCGTTCTTGGGGTCGTCCTTGCCTGCGGTGATATAAAAGGTGTCGGTCCACTCCCGTCCGGGGTGGCCTTCCTCGGTGTTCAGCTTAGTGAAGTTGTAGGCGGCCAGCTCGATTTCCGGCCCCTCAGCCACCTGGAAGCCCATGCCCGTGAAGATGTCCTTCATCTGGTCGATGACCAGGGTGATGGGGTGCGTGTGGCCCAAATCGGTCTTTTTACCGGGGATGGTCACGTCCACCGTCTCGGCGGCCAGCTTCGCGTTCAGGGCGGCCTCGGCCAGCACCTTGTTCTGGGCGGCGATGGCATCGGTCAGGGTGGCGCGGACCTCGTTGGCGATTTGCCCGATGACGGGGCGCTCCTCGGCAGGCAGCTTGCCCATCTGCTTGAGGACGGCGGTCAGCTCGCCCTTTTTACCCAGGTACTTGACCCGGACCGCGTCCAGGTTCCCGGAGGCGCTGGTCTCCTGGATGGCGGCAAGGGCCTCCTCCTTGATCTTCGCCAGTTGCTCTTTCATTGCCATATTGCATCTGCTCCTTCTCTATGGTTGGCGTTTTTCAAATTGAAAATGAAACTGTGTTCCTGTTACATTGGACATGTGGGATTTTTCACGCCCAAGCGCAAAAAAAGAACCCTTCCCCCTGTCTGCAACAGGACGAAAGGCCACCCTTCCGCGGTACCACCCGCTTTTGCGGCGCAATGCCGCACACTTGAGACCCGATAACGGGGGCCGACCGTCCATATCTCCATGGCTGCTCCCAGGCGAACGGAGCGGCGCTTTTCCGTCTCTGCTTACAGCCGGTGACAGAGGCTCTCTGGCGAAAAGGGGGTGCCGCTCATCTTCCCATTCTCAGCTTGTACCCAATACTTATAACACATCTCAAAAAAACTTGCAAGGGGAAATTGCAATTTTCCCCGTAAGCTGATAAAGTAGAGGGAGAAACAAACGGAGGCGGTTTTTATGATAAGCGTTATCATTACGATTTTGGCCTTTTGGTATTGGCCGTCCAGAGACCTGCGGAAGGTGCGGGCCGTCAAGGGCATCGGCCTGAACGAGGACGCCCGGCTGGATGAGGCCACGGTGGAGGGCTGGAAAGCCGGGCGCATCCGGGCCAAAAAGCTGTGGGCGGGCTTCGGCACCCTGATCATCACCGGGGCCATGCTCAACTGGGTGGTGGACACCTTCTGGGTGGAGGACGGCATGACCCCCGACGCGACGCTGGCGACGGTATTCACCTACATCGAGCTGGTGCTCATCGGCATTGGGCTGCTGGGCTGGCTGGGCAGCCTCATTTACAGTGGCCGCAACAACAAAAAGTACCTGGGTCAACTGCGGGTGACGATGTGAACGCGCCAGTGGAGCTGAATCAGTCGGTGGTAAAAAACTGGCTCCCCGCCCGCCCGGAGGAAGGGCACAAGGGTACCTTCGGCAAAGTGGACATCGTGGCGGGCTGCGAGGGCTACACCGGTGCGCCGGTGCTGGCGGCAAGGGCCGCCGTCCGGGGCGGCACCGGGCTGGTCTTTTTGCAGGTGCCCCGCTGTGTCTACCCCATCATTGCCGTCAAGTGCGACGAGGCCATGCCCACCCCACTGCCCGACCAGGGGGGCAAGCTGGGGGCGGAGGCTTTGCCGCTGATTTTGGAGCGGGCACAGGGCTGCGACGCGGTGCTGCTCGGCCCCGGCCTGGGCCGCAGCGAGGAATCGGACCAACTGGCGCAGGAAGTGGCAAAAACCCTCGAAAAGCCCCTTGTGCTGGACGCGGATGGTCTAAACGCCGTCAGCGGGCATATATCTATCCTGCGGGGGCGGAAAGGCCCCACCGTGCTGACCCCCCACGATGGGGAGTTTGCCCGGCTCACCGGCCACTGGCCGGGGAAGGACCGCCAGGCCGAAGCGCTGGCTCTGGCGGAGCAGACTGGGGCTGTGGTGGTGCTCAAGGGCCACCGCACCGTCATCGCGGAGCCGGGCGGTTCGCTGTGCGTCAACACCACCGGCAACGCGGGCATGGCGAAGGGGGGCAGCGGCGACGTGCTGGCGGGGCTGACCGTCTCCCTGCTGGCCCAGAGGATGAGCGCCTTCCACGCGGCGGCAGCGGCGGTCTGGGTCCACGGCAGAGCCGGGGACCTGTGCCGGGACGAGCTGGGAGAGCGGGCCATGACCCCCAGCGACCTGATTTCCCACTTGAGTGCTGTTCTGAAACCGCTGGAAAAATAGGAGAAACGCAAATGCACCTGAAACAGGGTGTACAAAGGATAAGTTTTGTGGTATTCTTTTTGCTCAGTCTGCTGCTGAGCGGCTGCGGCGGGGCCTCCGGGCCGGAGGACGCGGTGCGGGAGATGCGCACCCTCTACCAGAATACGGAGAGCGTCTCTGGCGTGGCGGACATCACCGCCGACTACGGTCAGCGGGTCTACACCTACACCGCCGCGGTGGAGGGGACCGTCTCCGCCGGGACGCTGACGGTGCAATCCCCGGAGAACATCGCCGGGACGGTGATTCAGTGGGCGGAGGACGCGACTGCCCTGACCTACGAGGAAACCACCTTGGAGACCGGCGCGCTCAGCGACAGCGGCCTTTCTCCCGCCGACGCCATCCCCGCTGTGCTGGCCTCCTGCCGGGCCGGGGCGCTGGTGGAGTGTGCCTGGGAGGAGGACGGCGGAGTTCTCTATGCCGAGTTGGAGAACCCGGAGGACGAAAGCGTCACCGTCTCCTGCTGGTTCGACGCGGAAAATTACGTCCTCCAGCGCACAGAGCTGGCGGAGGACGGGACCACCGTGCTGACGCTGGTGTTCTCCGACTTCGGCATTACGCTGGCCGCGGATGAGTGAGTAGTGGTCAGTGGTTAGGAGCTAGACTACAGTGACACAGTGAAAAAAGTTTGTATTATGGCGCGATTCTTCGCGCCAGGTTTAACAGTTTCATGAACCTCTGTAGGGGCGGCCCTTGGCCGCCCGGTCAATCCGCCTGCTTACCCAGGGCGGCCACGGGCCGCCCCTACAATAGGGCAGAGCAAAAGGACAACAACGTGTTACAACGAAAGAAGCGAGACGATACTATGAAAAACTACTTCGGCGGCGAAACGGAACGGAGCTGGGCGGAGGTCCACCTGGACCGGCTGGCCTGGAACTATCACCGCCTGCGGGAGGTCGCTCCCCACAGCAAATTTATGGGCCTGGTGAAGGCCGATGCCTACGGCCACGGAGCCGTCCGGGTGGCCCAAAAGCTGGAGGAACTGGGGGCGGACTACCTGGCGGTGGCTTATCTGGCGGAGGCCCTGGAGCTGCGGGAGGCGGGGGTCACGCTGCCCATCCTCATCCTGGGCTATACCCCGGTGGGGGACACCCCGGCCCTGCTGAAATACCACATCACTCAGACCATCTACGACCCGGAGCTGGCGAAGGCGTTCTCTCAGGCGGCGCTGGCGGCAGGGGGGCGGCTGCGCTGCCACTTGAAAGCGGACACCGGCATGAGCCGCCTGGGCATCCTGTGCCGGGAGGAGGACATGGACCAGGCGGCGGACACCCTGGCGGAGATGTACCGGCTGCCGGGGCTGGAGGTGGAGGGTATTTACCAGCACTTCGCCGACGCGGACACCAGCCCGGAATACTCTGAGCTGCAAATCAGGCGCTACAACGCTCTGCTCCGCGCCCTGGAAGAGCGGGGCTGCACCTTCGCCCTGCGGCACTGCTGCGCCGGAGCCGCCACCTTAAACTATCCCCAGGCCCACTACGACATGGTGCGCCCCGGCATCCTGCTCTACGGATACTCCCCCGACCACGCCTGCGACGGAATGATCGACGTGAAGCCGGTGATGGAGGTCAAGAGCCGGGTGGCCTCGGTGAAGCGGCTGCCCAAAGGCACCTGCGTCAGCTATGGCCGCACCTACACTCTGGAACGGGACAGCGTGGTGGCGGCGGTGGCCATGGGCTACGCCGACGGTTTGCCCCGGCTGCTCTCCAACCGGCAGAGCTTCCTCATCCGGGGACGGACCGTCCCCCAAATTGGCCGGGTGTGCATGGATATGTGCATGGTGGACGTGACCGACCTGCCGGACGTGGCGGTGGGGGACCAGGTGACCATCTTCGGGGACGGCTGCTCCCTCCAGGACAAGGCCGACGAGATGGGGACCATCACCTATGAGCTGCTGTGCCGTATCGCGCCCCGTGTGCCGAGGGTGTACGTGGAATAATTTGCAATTTGCAATTAGCAATGTGCAATGAGCAATGGATAGGGGCAGGAAAACACGTAGGAATATTCCGCCCGCTGCAAATGAAACAATAACCAAATGACACGCAATATCCCCCTTGCCTCCCCTGAAAGGGCAGGGAGCGAAGCGGAAGTGCCGCTTGACGGCGGAGGGGGACCATGCGAAGCATGGTGGAGGGGTTTCCCGCTGGATTTACAGACAAGGCCGATTCAAAGGGATAATCAAATTAGCAATTAGCAATTAGCAATGGCTGGGGTTTGAGCGCCATTCCCTAGGAACCGACGCAAACTGGTACAAAGTCGAAGGCTGTCGCATAGGCTGGAGTGGTTCTTCCGCCGGGAGGGTATATTTCGGCGGAGACCGTGGGAAAATGAGAGTGACCTGTTACATAAGATTGCACTGTAACAGGGAACCATTTACTGCGGAGTGTGAGAACGTGGATACCAGTGTCAGAAGAGGAGATATTTTTTACGCCGACCTCAGCCCTGTGGTGGGCAGCGAGCAGGGCGGCATCCGCCCGGTGCTCATCATCCAGAACGACATGGGCAACCGGCACAGCCCTACCGTCATTGCGGCGGCCATCACGTCCCAGATGAACAAAGCCAAGCTGCCCACCCACATCGAGCTGATCGACCAGCACTGCGGTCTGACTCGGGACTCGGTGGTGCTGTTGGAACAGATCCGCACCCTGGACAAACGGCGGCTCCGGGAACGCATGGGCCACTTGGAGGGCGAGATGATGGACCAGGTGGACCGGGCCATCGCCGTCAGCTTCGGCATCCAGCCCCGGCTCATCTGAAACGAAACCCAAAACAGGCAGGACAGCTCAGCGCTGCCCTGCCGTTTTTTTGTTATTTGGTTCTCCCTTGTGCCGTCGAATGTGTAGGGGCGGCCCGTGGCCGCCCGCAAAAACCACCTGCTTGCCCAGGGCGGCCGAGGGCCGCCCATGCAGAAAGTGCGTGAGATTGTTCTTTTTGACGCAAATAACGAACCAATTCTGTGATTTGGCTGCCTCACCCGTCACGCGGCGGAGGGCTGATCCGAAGGCCGGGCCACCCGCTTCTGAGGCGCGCCGGCTACGTCGTCCACCGCGTCAGTGGCGTCGTCTACCGCGTCTGCCGCGCCGTTGGCGATGTCATCCACCACGTCGCCTGCGTCGTCCACCGCGCCCCGCACGTCGTCGGCCACAGAGTCGCTGTCCGTCTCGGCGCTGTTCGTGGTGGTGTCAGTGGTCGTAGCGGTGTCGCCGTCGTCGCCGTTCTGGTTGGTGACGCCGTTCTCGTTGGCGGTGTAGGTCTCGTCGCCGGTGATGGACGTATCGGCAGTGTCGCCGGTGTTGTTCCGGCTGGTGCATCCGGCCAGGGCAAACACCAGCACCAGCGCCGCCGCCAGGGTCAATAGGGTCCTTTTCATGAAAATTCCTCCTGTTATATGGGTTGGAACGGGGCAAATGCCGCTAAAATCGGTCTGCCGTTCGTTCGACAGATTCAGTATGGTTCGCCGGGGCGGAAAATACCCGGCCAATTTTTTGCAGTCAAAAAAGGAAAAACCAGTCTGCCAAATTGTATGGGATTGCTCCAGAAAAAGGCAAGGAATTTGTATTGCAAATTGTCGCCTTCTGTGGTATCATTATTAATAATGAATCTCATTATTCAAACCTGCGGGGAACCTCTGTTTGCCCCGTTCCGGGAGGTGAAGGTATGCAAAGGCGATATTCCAGGCAGCGGGAGCTGATTTTGAACTGCGTCCGGGGCACCACGGAGCATCCCACGGCGGAGATGGTCTACCAGTGGCTCAAGCCTGTCAGTCCCAACCTGAGCCGGGGGACGGTCTACCGGAACCTGAACTTGCTGGCGGAGGAGGGATTGCTGGAACGGATGCCCTTCCCGGTGGAGCGGTACGACGCCCGCACCGAGCCTCACGCCCACTTCCGCTGCCAGCGGTGCGGTCAGGTCTGCGACCTGGATTTCCCCTATCAGTCGGAGTTGGACCAGGCCGCCTCTCAGCAGTGCGGCGGGTCGGTGGACCGGCACAGTCTGCTCTTTTACGGGGTCTGCGCCGCCTGCGCCGACAGCGGGCCGGAGGAAGCTGCGCAATAAACGAAACTATGCGGCCCGGTGAGGACGGGCCGCCACAGAGAAAGGAAGCGTTACTTATGAAAACCATTCACTATACCCCGAAGGGTACCTGCTCCCGGTCCATGGAGATCGACGTGGAGGACGGCGTGGTCAAGGGCCTGCGTGTGGTCGGCGGCTGCAACGGCAACCTGAAAGGCATTTCCGCCCTGGTGGTGGGCATGAAGGTGGAGGACGTGATCGACCGGCTGGACGGCATCAAGTGCGGCTTCAAGCAGACCTCCTGCCCCGACCAGATCGCTCAGGCGCTAAAACAGGCTCTCTGAGAGAGCTGTTAGCCGTTAGCTGTTAGCTGGGATAGGGTCTATTGTTTGGTCAGCAATTTTGCCCGGCAAAGTGCAAGTTTTTTTATGAAGAACTACGCTTTGGCAGCCGACCGCCCTCTTGCCTCCCCTGTGAAGCGCTGGCCGACAGGGAGGGGCGAAGCCCCGGAAGTGCCCTTGACGGCAATGGCTAATTCCTCTTTTAGCGCAAATGCAGGCAGGGAGCGCAGCGGAAGTGCCGCTTGACGGCGGAGGAGGGCCGCCGCCTTTGGCGGTGGCGGAGGGGTTTCTGGCTACCACGCGGAGCCAAAAGACTAACCACAAAGCCAAACACCGGCAAGGAGCGCCGCAGGACATGGGCCTGCGGCGCTGGTTTTGCACAATACAGCGATTCGGACAAAACTTCTCCTTTTTCGACGCTCAAAAAAATACCTTCCCGGCGTGAATTTTCAGTTGTTCGCAAACAGAACACAAAATGAACTTTAAATGCTCGTTTAACAATTCCTTTTATGTCCGTTGTGCGAGACTTTCTTTTAATAACTTTATTATTTGCCATTGACGAAACCCAAAAGAGGGCGTATAATATATCAGGCTGAAATTTATAAAACTCCGGCAAAATAACGGGGATGGGTTTGTGGATTTCTGCTACAGGGCCGGGCAGATGGCGAAACAGATTTGACATCCAAGCTGTCAAAAGGATGTCAGATGTATTTTTTTATTTGCCCGGCAAATAAAAGAGCATTGGAGAGGGCGACCTCTCCCGCGGAAACGCTTATCGGATATGAGCGTTTTTGTACAAATTTTTTCAGGGGTGAAAGAACTATGATCATGATTCAAGGCAAAGGCGTCTCCAAGGGCGTCGAGAAGGGCCCGCTGTATTTCTTCCAGCGCCCGGACACCACCATCGTCAAAACCACCGTCACCGACGTAGAAGCAGAAAAGGCGCGCCTGGCTGCCGCCCAGGCCGCATCCATGGAGCAGTTGGAAGTCCTGGCCGAGAAGTGCCGGGAAGAGGCCGGAGACGAGGCCGCCGTGCTGTTTGAGACCCACGCTATGTTCGTGGAGGACGAGGACTTTGTGGAGTGCATGACCTCCGTCATGGAGGAGGAATCCTGCAACGCTGAGTACGCCGTGGAGCAGGCTGGCGAGCAGTTCGCCGCCATGTTCGCCGCCATGGACGACGCCTATATGCAGGCCCGCGCCGCCGACATCAAGGACGTGGCCCGCCGCATCCTGGACAACCTGATGGGCGTCGTGGCCGGCGGCATCGACTCCGATGTCCCCGTCATCCTGGCCGCCGACGACCTGGCCCCCTCCGAGACCCTCCAGTTGGACAAGTCCAAGATCCTGGCCTTCGTCACCCAGGGCGGCTCCGGCAACTCCCACACCGCCATCCTGGCCCGCACCATGGGCATCCCCGCCGTCTGCGGCGCGGGCGACGCCCTCAAGCAGGATTACAATGGCCGCACCGCCTACATCGACGGCGAGACCGGCGAGCTGTTCCTGGACCCCGATGAGATCACCCTGACCGGCCTGAAGGAAAAGCGCGAGAAGCAGATCGAGATGAAGAAGCTGCTGGAGACCATGAAGGGCCAGGAGGACGTGACCCTGGACGGCAAGAAGATGATGCTCTACTGCAACATCGGCTCCCCCGAGGACGTGGCCGCTGTGCAGAACAACGACGGTCAGGGCATCGGCCTGTTCCGCTCCGAGTTCCTGTATCTGGCCGCCTCCGACTATCCCACCGAGGACGAGCAGTTCGAGGCTTATAAGCAGGTTGCCGCCGCCATGAACGGCAAGCGCGTCGTCATCCGCACCCTGGACATCGGCGCCGACAAGCAGGTGGACTACTTCGACATGAAGAAGGAAGAGAACCCCGCCATGGGCGTTCGTGCCATCCGTATCTGCCTGAACCGCCCCGAGGTGTTCCGCACCCAGTTGCGCGCCCTCTATCGTGCCTCCGCCTACGGCAAGGTAGCCATCATGTTCCCCATGATCACCTCTGTCTGGGAGGTCAAGGAGTGCAAGCGGGCCTGCGCCAAGGTCATGGCCGAGCTGGACGACGAGGGCATCCCCTACAACAAGGACACCGAGCTGGGCATCATGATCGAGACTCCTGCCTCCGTCTTTGTGGCCGACGCTCTGGCCAAGGAAGTGGACTTCTTCTCCGTGGGCACCAACGACCTGACCCAGTACACCCTGGCCTGTGACCGTCAGGCCAACGACCTGGGCAAGTTCTTCGATCCTCACCATCCCGCCGTCCTCCGCGCTTTGAAGATGGCCACCGACGCCGCTCACAAGGCCGGCATCTGGATCGGCATCTGCGGTGAGCTGGGCGCTGACATCTCCCTGCTGCCCACCTTCCTGGCCATCGGCATCGACGAGCTGTCTGTCTCCCCCACCTCCGTGCTGCCTCTGCGTGCTGAGATCCGCAAATCCATCGCCAAGACCTGCACCCTGGAAAAGCTGGAGTGCTGAGATAACACAATGTAAAACGAGCCAAGAGGCCGACCCGCGCAAACGGGTCGGCCTCTCCCTCATCCCCTCAAAAACGAATTTTTGTGAGAATCTCCCGGTTTTTCGATGGGTTCACAGATTGCATATGGGCGGGGGATGTGCTATAATCGTGCTGATTAAACATCCCGATTGGAAACAGTCGCTTTCCCCGATGGGGCGGCAAACTGGAGGAACAACATGAAAAAAGTCATCACCTACGGCACCTACGACCTGCTTCACTACGGCCACATCAATCTGCTGCGCCGGGCGAAGGAGCAGGGAGATTACCTGATCGTGGCCCTGTCTACCGACGAGTTCAACTGGAACGAGAAACAGAAGAAGTGCTACTTCACCTACGAGCAGCGCAAGCAATTGCTGGAGTCCATTCGCTATGTGGACCTGGTCATCCCGGAGACCTGCTGGGACCAGAAGATCTCCGATGTGAAGGAGTTCCGGGTGGACACCTTCGTCATGGGCGACGACTGGGAGGGCAAGTTCGACTTCCTGAAGGACTACTGTGAGGTGGTTTACCTCCCCCGCACACCGGAGATCTCCACCACCCAGATCAAATCCGATCTGGGCCGCTGACTGGGCCGACACGAGAAGAGGAAATAGGAACTGTGTACTCAAAAACCATCCAAAAGCGGGAATACCACCTGGGGCTGCTGATGCTGCTGGGCATCGCCTGCGTCCAGTGCCTGCCCACGGGGACCAACACGCGCTCAGTGCAGGCCCTGTGGAACTTTGTCCAAATCGCGGGGTATCCCGCCCTGGTGTTTCTGTTCGGCAGCCTTTCCCGGGAGGTCATCGGAACCAGAGAACGGCTGGTGCGGTTCAGCATGGCCTTCGCGGAGCTGTACCTGGTGCAAAAGCTGCTGCTGTTCTGGGTGCAGTCGTCCCTGGGGGAAACGCCCAGCTTTGCCCTGTTCAACACAACCGGGGCCTCGTGGCTGTATCTGGTGTTCGCGGAATACCTGCTGCTGATGCTGTGGCTGGAACAGAAAAAGTGGGACCGGCGGCTGCTCTTTGTTCTCGCCCTGGCGGTGGGGTGCCTTTCCGGTCTGCTGGGCTGGATCGGAGATAAATTCTGCCTGGCCCGGGCGCTGGTCTTTTTGCCCCTGTTTCTGTTGGGGCGGTGGACCGACGCAGAGCAGCGAGGCAAGCTGCTGGATCAACTCGGAACGAAGCTGCTCTCCCTGGCGGGGCTGATCGCTGTGCTGGCCGTCTGCTGGTGGAAATCGGACTTTATCTATCGCCTGGCTCCCTTCTTCAAGGGCAATAAGAGCTATGCCAGCCTCTCCAGCGGTCTCATCGGCCATTACGGGCCGCTGGTCCGGCTGGGCTGGTACGTGCTGGTGCTGTGCCTGATTTTGGGCCTGTTGGCCCTGATGCCCAACCGCCGACTGCCGGTGATCACCGACCTGGGTGGGGTCTGGCCGGAGGCGTACCTCTGGCAGCGGCCCATCACCATCCTATTCAGCACCGTACTGATGGACCTGTTCTCCGCCCGGCTGGGCAAGCTGGGCTACCTGGCGGGGCTGGGGCTGGCGCTGGTTTTGGTGGTCATCGCCTGTCTGCCCTGGGCGGTGCGCCCGGTGAAGTGGGTGCTGCGGAACGGGAACTTCTGGAATCCACCGGACCCGCCCGCCCGAACGCTACACCCTGGCCGCCGTCCGAGCTTTTACCAACGGCACACCCTGGGAGTCCGCTGTGTGCTCATCTTTACGGCGGCGTTCGTGGTGCTGGCCACGGCGGTGGTGCTGCCCTTCTATACCAACGGAAAATCCATGGTCTGGACGGCGGACGGCCTTCAGCAGCAGTACGCTTCCATGGCGTTCCTGCGGAACTATGCCCTCTCCGTGGCAGAGGAGTTCCGGACCACCGGCGTCCTTCACTTATCTCAGTTCACCTTCCAAGCTGGCATGGGCATGGACGTGCTGGATGTCATCCGGCGGGACCCGACTATGCTGCTGTGCCTGTTCACGCCGCTGGACCACATGGAGGCCCTCTACAACATCCTGTGTCTGCTGCGCATCTATTGCAGCGGCCTGGCGGTGATGTGGCTGCTGCTGGAGTTGGAGCGCACCAGCAAGATGGAGATCATCTGCGGTGGCATGTCCTACGCCTTTTGCGGCTACTCTCTCTACATCCTGGTGCGGCAGCCGGTGTTCCAGACCCCCTGTCTCATCTACCTGCCCTTGATGCTGGCCGGGGTCGAGCGGTTCCTTCACAAGCGCAAGGGCGGCCTGTTTTTGGTGACGGTGTGCCTGAACTTCATCAGCGGCTACTACCTGGCCTATATGAACACGCTGATGATGGCGCTGTACCTGCTGGTGCGGCTGATCTTCCTCCACGGCACCGACGTAAAACGCATCATCAGCGAAATTTTCAAGCTGATCGGTGTATACTTCTGGGGGATGGCCCTGTCCGGCGCCATTCTGCTGCCCACGGTCTACTCTTTCCTGACCAGCAGCCGCTCCGGGGAGCAGAACGGCCTGAACTCGCTGTTTGCCTATGGCTGGAACTATTACGAGACGCTGTTTGACGACCTGACCAGGGCGGTCCCCAATGGACAAAACTGGGCCATCCTCGGCTTTGCCGGGCTGACGCTGTTGGCCATCGTGCTGCTGTTTTTCCAGAAGGAAAAGCGCTTCCGGCCCCTGAAAACCGGGGTCATTATCTGCACCGTAATGATCTGTCTCCCGCTGTTTGGCAAGATCATGAACGGCTTCGGCTACGTCACCAACCGCTGGTGCTACGGCTTCGCGCTGATGGGTTCCCTGGTGCTGGCGTATATGCTGCCAGAGTTCCTGCACCTGGAGCCGCGGGAGAAGCGGGGCCTGCTGGTGGCGGGAGGGCTTTATATTGGTCTGGTCCTCTGTGACCAGGAGCCAAATACCGCCCGGTACGTGGGTCTGCTGCTGCTGGCGGGGACGCTGCTGGCGGTGCTGACCATGGATCTCTTTGCGTCCAACGCCTACCAGAAAAAGACGGTGCTGTCGCTGACCCTGACCGTGGCCCTGGTGGTCAACACCAACGCCGCTTTCCGGGAGGGCGTGGGCAACTACACCGCAGCCTGTGTGGATGCCGGAGAGGTGCAGAGCAGCCTGGCGGACACCGAGGCGGCTGCGGCTTCCACCCTGGGGGATGACAGCTTTTACCGGGTGGAGCAGTCCGCCCGGCGGTCCAACCAGTCCATGGGCGCGGGGTACTACGGCACCACTTCCTATTTTTCTGTCATCCCCTCCGGGATGACGGAGACTTATCTGGACTTCAACCTGAACACGGCGACCCAGTCCTTTGACCTGCGGGGCTTCGACGCCCGCGCCAGCCTGGAAGCTCTGAGCTGCGTCAAATATTACTGCGTGAAAGACGAGGACGACCGGGTCCCCTATGGTTTCACCTTGGCGGGAGAATCTGACGGCGCCCTGATTTATGAGAATCAATACGCCCTCTCCCTGGGTTACACCTACACCTCCTACATGACCGAGGACGAGTACAACGCCCTGAACTTCGCGGAAAAGCAGCAGACGGTGCTGCAAAACGCCGTTGTCTCCGACGAGACGGCCCAGATCCTGGACGAAGCGGGGCTGACCGCGGGCGAGGCCGATTTGACAGTGCAGGAGGTGGACTGCCAGGCGGCGGAGACCCACGGCCTGACCCTGGACGAGGAGGCCAAAACCATCACCGTGGAGGAAGAAAACGCCTCCATCACCTTCACCTTCGACGGCGCGGCGGACTGCGAGACCTATCTCTACCTGGAGGGCATCAACTACGCGAGCGAAAAATCCTCCGCCCTGTGCGAACTGAAGGTGCGAGCCAACGGCACCACCACCAGCACCCGCATCCACGGAAAACGGCAGACCTATTACTTTGAGACCTCCGGGTTCTCCTTCAACCTGGGCTACAGCCAGGAGGGGACGACAGAGTGTACGCTGACCTTCTGCGAGACCGGTACATTTACCTATGAGGACTTCCGGGTGCTGTGTCTGCCCATGGAGGACTACGCAGAGGACGTGACCGCTCTGTCAGCGGTCATGCTGGAGGACGTGGACGAAAACGGCGACATCATCACCGGCACTGTCTCCGCCAGCGACACCCGGCTGCTGACCTTCTCCATCCCCTACACCAAGGGCTGGACTCTGTGGGTGGACGGCGAGGAAACGGAGCTGTTCCAGGTGGACAAACTCTATATGGGCGCGGTCATCGAGGCGGGTGACCACGAGATCGTGCTGAAATACGCCATGCCCTGGCTGAACATCGGCATGGCCGCCAGCGGCGTAGCCCTGGCCGCCATCGCGGTGCGGGGCGTGTGCGTGGTGCTGCTGCGCCGGAGAAACGGCGCTGCCAAGACAAAACGTAAAGAGAAAAATTGACCCGATCATCAATTTTGGAGGCTGATTTTCATGCGTATTCCCTTTAACATTCCCCCTTCCACAGGCCGGGAGCCAGAATGTATGGCCCAGGCCATCGCCAACAACAAGCTCTGCGGCGACGGCCCCTTCACTCAGAAATGCCACCAGTGGCTGGAGGAAAAGACCGGCGCGGCCAAGGTGCTGCTGACCACCTCCGGCACCAGCGCTCTGGAAATGGCCGCCCTGCTGTGCGATGTGCAGCCGGGGGATGAGGTCATCATGCCCGCCTACACCTTTGTCTCCACGGCGGACGCCTTTGTCCAGCGGGGAGCCAAGGTGGTGTTTGTGGACATCCGGCCCGACACCATGAACATCGACGAGACCAAAATCGAGGACGCCATCACGGAAAAGACCACTGTCATCTGCGTGGTCCACTACGCAGGCGTGGGCTGCGAGATGGATACCATTCTGGACATCGCCCACCGCCACGGCCTGAAAGTGGTGGAGGACGCGGCGCAGGGCGTCATGGGCTGGTACAAGGGCAAGGCCCTGGGCGCCATCGGCGATGTGGGGTGCTACAGCTTCCACGAGACGAAAAACTACACCATGGGCGAGGGCGGCGCCGTGCTGGTCAACCACCCGGAGCAGGTGGAGCAGGCGGAAATTTACCGGGAAAAAGGCACCAACCGCAGCAAGTTCATCCGAGGCCAGATCGACAAGTATACCTGGGTGGACTACGGCTCAAGCTATCTTCCCAGCGACCTGAACGCCGCCTATCTCTATCCCCAGTTGGAGGACGCGGACAAGATCAACGACGACCGCATGGCCTCCTGGAACCGCTACTACGAGGGGTTGACCCCTCTGGCTCAGGCGGGGAAGATCGAGCTGCCCGTTATCCCGGAGGGCTGCGTTCATAACGCCCATATGTTCTACATCAAGTGCAAGGACCTGGAGGAGCGGACGGCGCTCATCTCCTTCCTGAAGGAGCGGGACATCTATTCCGCCTTCCACTACATCCCCCTGCACACCGCCCCCGCCGGCAAGCGTTTTGGTCGTTTCCACGGGGAGGACGTGTACACCACCAAAGAGTCCGAGCGGCTGACCCGCCTGCCGATGTATTACGGCCTGACGGCGGAGGACTGCCAGGAGGTCATCGACGCGGTGAAGGAATTCTATTGTCAATGAGCAATTAGCAATGTGCAATGTGCAATTATGGGGGAAACGGCCTGCTCCTGTAGGAGCGGCCCTTGGCCGCCCGGAAAACTGCTCTCTGATTGCACAGTGAGACCCGATGAATCGCTTGTATTGTGTTAGAGAAACAAGGGAGAGAACTATGCAAACCATCAGCTTTGTCATTCCCTGCTACGCCAGCGAAGGCTCCGTGGCCCTGGTCATGGACGAGATTCGTTCTGTAGTGGCCCAGCGCCCGGAATATGACTACGAGATCGTGGCGGTGAACGACTGTTCGCCGGACGGCGTCCTGGCCGTGCTGCGGCAGCAGGCCGCCCAGGACCGGCGGGTGAAGGTCATCGACCTTGCCAAAAACGGCGGGCGGCACAACGCCCTCATCTGCGGGTGCCACTACACCACCGGGGACTATGTGGCCTTCATCGACGACGACTTACAGTGTCCCACGGACCGTTTTTGGGATCTGCTGGCCCCGCTGGAGAGCGGCGACTACGACGTTTCCATCGCCAAGTACCCCAAAAAGACTCAGTCGGGCCTGAAAAACTTCGGTTCCAAGGTCAACGACACCGTGGCCAACTGGCTGCTGGGCAAGGACAAGGATTTGAAATTCTCCAACTATTCGGTGATGCGCCGCTTCGTCAAGGACGAGGTCATTCGCTACACCAACCCCTATCCCTACCTGTCTGGCCTGATGCTCCGGGCCACCAGCCGGGTGACCAACGTGGTCATGGAGGAGCGGGAGCGCACCATCGGCGTGGGACACTACAACTTCAAAAAGTCCTTCGCCCTGTGGATGAACAGCTTCACCGCCTTTTCCGTCAAACCCCTGCGGCTGGCCACCACCTTGGGCGTGATTTGCGCCTTTGTGGGGGTCATTACAGGCATTTACACCGTTATCCACAAGTTTTTGGTCCCCACTGTGGCGGTGGGCTACAGCTCCCTGATGGCCACCATGCTCTTTCTGGGCGGCATGATCATGTTCCTGCTGGGGCTGATAGGGGAGTATATTGGCCGCATTTATATCTCGCTGAACAACTCGCCCCAGTACGTGGTGCGGGAGACTCTGAACGTGGAGGAGGCGTCCGTCCGGTGAAAAAGGTACTCATTGTCGGCGCGGGAGACTTCCAGCTCCCGCTGGTGCAGAAGGCCGCGGAACGCTATGAAGTGCTGCTGGCCGCGCCGGTCATTGGCGAGGCGTTCCGCCCCTATATCAGCAAAGAATTGCTCATCGACGTGCGGGCCAAGGAGGAAATTTTGGCCTTTGCTCAGGCGGAGCAGATCGACGGGGTCATCACCGACCAGACGGACATCGCCGTGCGCACCGTGGCGTATGTGGCTCAGGAGATGGGCCTCCCCGGTATCGGCTACGAGACGGGCTGTCTCTTCACCGACAAGGCCCTGATGCGGCAAAAGCTGACCCAATTGGGTATCCCTCAACTGCCCAACCGGACGGTGTTCTCCATGGAAGAGGCGGAGGACTACTACACCCAGTTGGGAGGCGCGGTCATCATCAAGCCCCTGGACACCCAGGGCAGCCGGGGCGTCCAGGCCGTCCACAGTGCAGCCGAGCTGCGGGAGAAGTACGCCGAGGCCGCCCGCTGGTCCTCCAACGGCGGGGTCATTGTGGAACGACTGGCTACGGGCCGGGAGTTCGTGGTGGAGGGCCTGTCCTTCAACTACCAGTTTGAAAACCTGACCTGCGGCGACACCCTCTATTTCGACATCCCCGACGCCTACGCCGCCAAGAGCCGCATCATGCCCTCTACGGCGGACGAGGAACTGACGCAGCGGGTGCTGGACCTGAACCGGCGCATTATCACCGGCTTCGGGCTGAAACAGGGCATCACCCACAGCGAGTATATCATGGACGGGGACGAAATCTACCTGATGGAGACCGCGGCCAGAGGCGGCGGGGTGTTCATCTCGTCGGATTTGATTTCCCTCTCCACCGGTCTGTGTACCGAGGAATTTCTGCTGAACATCGCCACCGGACAGCAAATCGAAATGCCGGAGATTTTGCCCCAGCAGTGCTATTGCGGGTATATGGCTTTCTATATTCCCGTGGGGAAGGTGACGGCTCTTTCCGGGGTGGAGGAAGTGCAAGCTCTGCCCTACGTCCACCGGAACCAGTTGGACAAGCTGCGCCTGGGCATGGAGAACCGGGAGGGCCACACCGACAAGACCTCCCGGCTGGCCCTCATCGTCTCCGCCCCCACGCGGGAGGAGCTGAACCGCCGGATGCAGCACATCCAGTCCCTACTCCGAGTGGAGGTTTCCACCGAGGAAGGGGTGCAGGGGCTGATATGGGAATAAAACGACCTCTGAAATGATTTGGCCGAATTTGCAATGTGCAATGAGCAATGTGCAATTATGGGAAAATCAAACGCTGACATTTCCCTGTTGACCGTTGTTTTATCTGCGTTCGGGGACATACAGCCACGGCTGAAAACCCGGTCATTGCACATTGCACACTGCTAATTGCTAATTTTACATATACAACTAGTGATTTATCGCTTGAATAATGCGCAAAGGAGAACCGTCCATGAGCTACGCCACAGACCGAAAGCTGGAAAACGTCTACGCCCTGCGTGACCTGACCACGCTTTACAACAAACCCATCCGGGCCAAGGACTACAAGCGCCTGGTGGAGACCCAGAACAAGAAAATTCAGGAGCTGATGCAGCGGGCCTGGGAGGTCCCCTTCTACCGGAGCCGGTTCGTGGCCAGCGACACCGTCCCCGGCGACTACCAGACCGCCGCCGACCTGTACAAGTTCCCGGTGCTGACCAAGGCGGAGCTGCGGGAGTGGATGGACGGCGAAGCCGCCGCAAACCCCAAAAAGTACGAGAGCTGGCACGTCGCCCCCACCTCCGGCTCCTCCGGCGCGCCGCTGCGCACCCTGGTTTCTCCCCAGGAGAACGCCTGGATGACCGCCAACTGGCTGCGGGTGCTGTCCATGCCGGGTTACAACCCCTTCACGGGCAAGACCATGTGCCGCCCCAACAGCCTCCATGGAGCGGTGAAGGAGCGAGACTCCGTGGTGCAGCGGTTCGGCATCCTGCGCCGCAAGCAGATGTCTGACGCTCTGAAAAATCGCCTGACCAGCGAGCAACTGCTCCAGGAGATCAACGACTACAAGCCCGACTACCTCTATAACCACAAAAACGTGCTGGTGCGGGTGGCGGCCTACGCCAAGAAGAACAACGTCCCCTGCCATCAGCCCAAGTTCTACACCCCCTTCGGCGAGATGATGGACGATGCCTCCCGGGAGTTGCTGATGGAGGTCTTTGGCCCCGGCCTGGTGGACGCCTACGGCATGAGCGAGACCGGCTCCTGCGTGGTGCGTCTCCCCGGACGGGACGAGTACCAGGTGAACAGCGACACCCACGTGGTCAACATCTACAACGCCGACCTGAGCGGCCCCGCCGACGACGGCCCCGCCGTCATCACGCCCCTGTTCAAGACCGACCTGCCCATCATCAACTACGTCTCCGGCGACAGCATGGAGACCTACACCAAGGCGGGCCTCCGGTTCGTCAAGCGGATCAAAGGCCGCATGAACGACGTCATTCACCACAAAAACGGCGACGTGACCGAGTGGGGCAATGTGGCGGTCATCATGAACTACATCAAAGAGGTCATCCAGTACCGGGTCATTCAGGAGGACTACGAGAACATCACCATCCTGATGGTCCGTGACCCCGGCGTGCCGGAGGAGCGGCAGACCGAAGTGGAGGCCATCATCACTGAGAAGCTGGGGGCGGTGCTGCGGCACGAGTTCGCCTTCCAATTCCAGTGGATGGAGGAGATTCCCAGCGACGCCAACGGCAAGCTGCGGATTCTGGTCAGCAAGATTCAGTGATTGACTGGCGCTGTTTGCGGTAAAACCCCTCCGCCACCGCCTAACGGCGGCGGCCCTCCTCCCCTTTCAGGGCAGGGAGCGTAGCGGAAGTGCCGCTTGACGGCGGAGGCAGAGGGGCGGTCAAATATGGAAAAGCCGTTCTTCGCGGAAAATGAGTGCTTTGCTGGATAGAAACGCCAACGAAACAGCAGAACTATCCTTTCGCATCTTAAAAAAGAAGGAAATACCCTTGTTAGATCACTTTTTGGACAAAAAGCGCAACCTCTATGCGCTGGCGATCATCGCCATCTTCTTTGAGAGCCTGACCTCTCCCTTCCTGAAGCTGGGAGGACGTTACCCCTTCCTGTCCCCCATGTACCTGTTCTGGTTCTGCGCGGCGGTGGTGATTTTGGCGGGCTACGCCGTCGCGTGGCAGTTGATTTTGGAGCGGCTGCCCCTGACCACGGCCTATCTGCGCAAAGGCATCAGCTATATGCTCATCTTCGTGTGGGCGGTGGTCATCTTCCACGAGGCCATCACCGTCAGGCAGGTGGTGGGCATCATCGTGATTATCATTGGAATGGTGGTGAGCATGTCCGATGAACACTGACTTCATCACTCCTGCGGTGTGCTACGGCGCGGCGTTCATCGCGGTGTTCCTCTCCACCACCAGCCAAATTTTGCTCAAGCAGCAGGCCAATACCACCGCAAAAAAAGGCTTCATCTGGAAGTTCCTGAACCCGCGGGTCATCATCTCCTACGGGCTGCTGTTCCTCTCCCTGGCGCTGAACCAGGTGGCGCTGATCTACGTGCCGGTGTCGGTGCTGCCCTGCATCACGGCCACCAGCTTTATCTGGATCTTCCTGTTCGGCGCGGTGATTTTGAAGGAACATCCTAGCAAACGAAAGGTGTTGGGCGTGGTCATCATTCTGGCGGGTATCGCCATTTCGCGGCTGTAAGGGAAGGAAAACTACCCACAGATGTTTTAATGTGATTCCATTTCTGTAGGTGCGGCCCTTGGCCGCCCGGAAAGCGTACACGGAATCTGCGGGCGGCCACGGGCCGCCCCTACACTTGCACAGCATAAAACTGTGGTCAACGAAGCCGCAGAAAAAACACCAGGGCGGAACCCACCTCACTGGGTACCGCTCTGGTGTTCGTTTTATCTCAAGTTATCCCAAAATCTCCTGGGTCAATCCGGCTCCGGCGGCCACCAACTCCAGCTCCTCCACATAGACGCAACTGGGGATGCCGTTGCCTTTCACCGCCGCAAGGCAGTCCCGGAAGGGAAACCACCGCACCTCCTCCACCTCGGAGGCTTGCAGGGTCAGTTCCTCCGGCTCCACGTCCCGCCACAGGGCGTAGACGTTGCTGACCTGGTTGTCCCAAAAGGGCCGGTCGTGAAACACAGAATGGCAGGAAAAACGACGCTGGCCGCAATAGACCAATTCCTCCGGCGCGGCGTCCAGCCCCAGCTCCTCTTTCAGTTCCCGCAGAGCGGAGGGAACAAAGTCCACCCCGGCAGGGATGTGACCAGCGCTGGAGATGTCGTAGCAGCCAGGGTAGGAGTCCTTTTCCTGGCTGCGTTTTTGCAGCAAAATTTCCACCGTATCCCCCCGGCGGCGCAGCAGCCAGACGTGGGAGGTGCGGTGGCGAATGCCCTCCCGGTGGGCAGTCTCCCGGTCCACGGTCAGGCCAGTGGGCTGGCCGTTCTTGTCTACAATATCCAAAAGTTCCATGAATGTACTCTCCCGTCTCTTTACAGCAATATTATAACAGGATACGCCGGGAGGGGAAGAAATTTCTCAAAAAATAACGCTGAAAAACGGCGGGCGGCGGGAACGCTTTTTGTGACTTGTCCCCACGTTTGACCGGGGCGGGAGATTCAGCCGAATGGCGCGCTGCCGCCTTGACTTTTTTCGGAATCAGGGATACAATGAAATGAAATTTGTGGTTATCCCTTTTATTCAGCGCTAAGTGGAACCTTCTGCGCTGCCATGCGGTTTTTCTGCGCGGAACCCCTGCGACCTGCTGCGCGGACAGGCGCACATGGCTTTTGTTTTGTATGTGTAGGGGCGGCCCTAGGCCGCCCTGGGTAAGATCGTGGTTCCCCGGGCGGCCAAGGGCCGCCCCTACAAACGTGCAGTGATTTTTCCGTGTAAAGCTGCTGAGGCAAAGGAATACCAGAGATGAAATTTGACTACAAAAGGACGAACTGCACTATGATGACCCTCGATTCCTTCAAGCAGGCCCGCCGGGTGCTCCACGGCGTGATCCGCCAGACCAACCTGATCTACTCCGAATACTTCTCCGGCGAAACGGGCAACCAGGTCTACCTCAAACCCGAAAATATGCAGGTGACCGGCGCGTACAAGATCCGCGGCGCCTACTATACCATCTCCACCCTCTCCGAAGAGGAGAAGGCCAAGGGCCTGGTCACGGCCAGCGCGGGCAACCACGCTCAGGGCGTGGCCTACGCCGCCCAGAAAGCGGGCGTGGCCGCCACCATCGTCATGCCCACCACAACCCCTCTCATCAAGGTCAACAACACCAAGAGCTATGGGGCCAACGTCATCCTCCACGGCACCACCTTCGACGACGCCGCCGAGGAAGCCTCCCGGCTCAGCGCGGAGGAAGGGCTGACTTACGTCCACCCCTTCAACGACCTGCGGGTGGCTACGGGCCAGGGCACAATCTCCTATGAGATTTTCAGCGACCTGCCCGACGTCAACGTGATTCTGGTCCCCATCGGCGGCGGCGGTCTGGCCAGCGGCGTGGCGACCTATGCCAAGATTTTGAACCCCGGCGTCAAGGTCATCGGCGTGGAGCCTACCGGCGCGGCCTCCATGAAAGCCTGTCTGGAGGCGGGGAAAATCGTCACCACCCCCACCATCGAGACCATCGCCGACGGCGTGGCCGTCAAGACCCCCGGAGACAAGGTGTTCCCCTACATCCAGCAGAACATCGACGAGATCATCACCATCGACGACCAGGAGCTGGTCTCCGCCTTCCTGGACATGACGGAAAAGCACAAGATGATCGTGGAAAACGCCGGTCTGCTGTCCGTGGCCGCCCTGTACCACCTGAAAGACCTGGGCATCCAGGGCCAGAACGTGGTGCCCATCATGACCGGCGGCAACATGGACATCATCACCATGTCCTCTCTGATCCAGCACGGCCTCATCCTCCGGGGCCGCATCTTTACCTTCTCGGTGCTGCTGCCCGACCAGCCGGGCCAGTTGCTGCTGGTGGCCGACATCCTGGCCAAGGAGGACGGCAACATCATCAAGCTGGAGCACAACCAGTTCGTCAACATCAACCGGCAGAGCGGCGTGGAGCTGCGGGTGACGCTGGAAGCTTTCGGCAACGCCCACAAGGAGAAGATCCTCAACGCCCTGACCCAAGCGGGCTTCTGCGCCCGCGAGGTAGACCCGGTGCTGTAAACAATGTGCAATGTGCAATGTACAATGTGCAATTATGGGAAAACCGAACGCTAACGGTTCCCCGCTGAACGCATTGTTTTTCGGCGGCGTACCGGTCATACAGCGTGTGGCTGAAAACCCGGCCATTGCTCATTGCAAATTGCTAATTGCTAATTGCTAATTGACGAAGGAGACCGCTATGCAATACTTTCCCCCTGCGCTGGAAAAATTAGTGGAACAGTTCGCCCGGCTGCCCGGCATCGGCACCAAAAGCGCCCAGCGGCTGGCCTTTTACGTGCTGAACCTGCCGGAAGGGGAGGCCCAGGCGTTCGCTGACGCCATTGTGAACGCCAAGCAGTCCATCTCTTACTGCCCGGTGTGCCAGAACCTGACCGAAGGGGAAGGCCCCTGCGCCATCTGCGCCAGCCTCAAGCGGGACAAGGGTACCATCTGCGTGGTGGCCGACCCCAAGGACGTGGTGGCGATGGAGCGGGCGGGGGAATATACCGGCGTGTATCACGTCCTCCACGGGGTCATCTCCCCCATGAACCACGTGGGGCCGGACGACCTGCACATCAGCCAACTGGTCAGTCGGGTGGCCGCAGGGGGCGTGGAGGAGGTCATCATGGCCACCAACCCGGACACCGAGGGGGAGACCACCGCCTATTACCTCTCCCGGCTGCTCCAGCCCTTCCAGGTGAAGATCACCCGCCTGGCTTACGGCATCCCCATGGGCAGCCATTTGGAATACGCCGACGACGCCACGTTGATGCGGGCACTGGAGGGGCGGCAGGCGATGTAGAGCTGTTAGCCATTAGCCGTTAGCTATTAGCAGGAACGTGCTGGCTGATACGAACAGCGCAAAACAAAACACATTCAAAAAACCACCGTTTCCCTGTTCTTTTGGGGAAACGGTGGTTTGTTCTGTTTTCTGCCATTGCAAATTGCACATTGCTAATTGCTAATTGAGACTGACCGCTTCCGCCGTCCGCACCCCGTCCACGGCGGCGGAGACGATGCCTCCGGCGTAGCCGCAGCCCTCGCCACAGGGGTACACCCCCCGCAAGACGCACTGGCCGCTCTCGTCTCGTGGGACCTTCACCGGAGAGGAGGAGCGGGTCTCCACGCCGGTGAGTACCGCGTCCGGGTGGGCGAAGCCCCGTACCTTCCGGTCCAGCAGGGGCAGCGCTCCTCGCAAAGTCTCGGTGACGTAGGGGGGCAGACAGCCCTCCAGCGTGGTCCACTTCACGCCGGGACGATAGGTGGGCTCCACCTCTCCGCCGCAGACGCTGGCCCGCTCCGCCAGGAAGTCCCCCACCCGCTGGACGGGAGCAGCAAAGCCGCCGCCCCCCGACAGAAACGCGGCCCGCACCCACTGCTGCTGAAAGCGCACCCCGGCCAGAGGGTCCCCACCGCCGAAGTCACCGGGGTTGACCCCCACCAGAAAGCCGCCGTTGATGTTTACGCCGTCTCTGGCCCGGAGGCTCATGCCGTTGGTGACCAGCAGGCCCGGCTCCGAAGCCGAGGCCACCACCTGCCCGCCGGGGCAGACGCAGAAGGAGAAGGCGCTGCGGCCATTGGGCAGGTGGCAGCTAAGACGGTAGTCGCTGGGGGGAAGCCTGTCCCAGAAATCGCCGTACTGGGCGCGGCTGATGGCCTCCTGCCGGTGCTCAATGCGCACGCCGATGGCGAAGGGCTTCTGCTCCAGAGGAACCCCCGCCTCTAATAGCACCTGGAAGGTGTCCCGTGCGCTGTGGCCGGGGGCTAAAATCAGCGTGTCGGCGGGGAGGGTATAGATGTTCCCCTCGGCGCGCACCTGTACCCCGGTGAGGCGGCCTCCCGCTTGCTCCAGCCCCACCAGTTGGTGGCCGAAGCGCACGTCACAGCCCAGCCGCACCAGCTCCAGCCGGATATTTTTCACCACCTGCCGCAGCACGTCCGTTCCCACGTGGGGCCGGAAGGAATAGGCCACGTCCTCCGGCGCGCCCATGGCGACAAAGGTGTCCAGCACCGTCTGGATGCGGGGGTCGTGGGTGCCGGTGGTCAGTTTGCCGTCGGAGAAGGTGCCCGCACCGCCCTCGCCGAACTGCACGTTGCTGTCCGGGTCCAGCTCGCCAGTGCGCCAGAACCGTTCCACCGCCGCCGTCCGCTGCTCCACAGGCGCGCCCCGCTCCAGCACCACGGAGGGGATGCCCGCCCGCGCCAGATACAGGGCGGCGAACAGACCCGCAGGGCCCATGCCCACCACCACCGGGGGCTGTCCGCCCTGGCGTTTGGGCGCAGGGAACCGGTACGTCTGCCGGGGCAGTTGGCTGACCCGCTTGTCCCGGACCCGGCGCAGTACGGCGGCCTCGTCGTCCACCGCCGCGTTGACGGTCAGGACCATGTGGATGTCGTCCTTCCGCCGGGCGTCGATGGACTGCTTCACCAGCTCCAGCCGCCGGAGCTGATTGGGGGGCAGCCGCAGCAGTTTTGCCGCCTTGCGGTATAATTCTTCCTCCCGGTAGTCCACCGGCAGGGAAAGGTTGTTGATTCGCAGCATAGTTTTTCCTTTCAGCCTATATAGTAGCTGTTAGCTTGTAAGAGTGCCTGTCATTTGGTTGTGGTTTTGTCCAGCACAGCACCGGTTTTCCACGAAGAACATCATTCCGTAACTGACCACCCTCCTTGCCGCCCCTGAAAGGGGAGGGGGACCATGCGAAGCATGGTGGAGGGGTTTGCGTTGGAATCAGTACGGCGTTCAGCAATGCCGCACCCAGCCCCCGGTTTTCTCTGAATTGCACATTGCACATTGCACATTGCACATTGTCAGTATACCATACTGAACTGCCCCCGTCCAGAGGGCGAAACCGTTCAAGAGAGGTGAACCATGGTCGGTTATTTCGTCACTCAGGGCAGCCGCCCCCGGTACTTCCGGGAAGAGGTGCTGGGCCTGCCCCTACTCCGGGGTCAACTGCCCCGGCGGGGCGATCCGGCCCGTTGGGAGCGGAAAGCCCTTCGCTTTTTTCGGCGGGCGGGGGTGCATTGCCTGCTGAATGGCACGGAGAACGCTGCCCTCCCCCTGACCGAGACGGGGACGCTCTACCGCCGCAAGGCGGCGGACATCGCCCTCCTGGAGCTGAAACGGCGGGGCGTACCGCCGAACGAGGCGGTGGTGGGCCTCTGGGCCAGCCATGCCAGCCGGGAGCTGGAGGCCGCCTGCCGCGCCCTGGCGGGACAGGTGCAGGCGCTGGCTCTGGAGCTGCCGGAGCGGGAAACCCTGTCCTGGGAACTGCAACAGGACTACGGCATCCCCGTGTTCCGGGGAGAGGGGACTGTTACCCTCTGCTTCACCCCTGCCCCGCCTGGGGAGGGCTGCCTGCTGCTGGGGACGGCGCGGCCCAACGTGCCGGGAATTGCCTTTTCCGCGCCGGGGGTGGAGTTGCCGCCCGGCTGTCCGGTGACACCGCTGCTGGCCCTGCTGGGGGAGACGGGGCGGTTGGATTGGGAACAGATACAGGTTGAGATTTCACGGGAGGAAAAATTTTTAGGCGGCACATTTTGAACCGGACGAGGTGAAGAATTTCGAGCGTTCGGGGGAAACTGCTTGCAGACGGCGGGTGTGGGTGGTAGAATAAGGCGATAATTCGAGTGGGACGTTTTAAAACAGATTCCAAATCAATGGGGCGCTTGATAATGATAAAGCTAAAAAAGATAACAAAGACAGGCACAACTATAACCTGCACCGCTTATGTTGAAGATTGCAAGTTACCGTTGCATTTGTCGTTGAACCTGTTGACGAAGAAATTTAACGACTATCATTTGCCGCCAGGCTATGAATGGTGTCATTCGCACATAGCCCACGCGAAATTTAAATTGCTGAAAATGGTTGATGAGAACAAGTTAGAGGACGAATGTACAATTATGTGGTACTGACACAGTGAGCATAAATAAAATGCCTGACAGCACTTTTGGAGTAATTCGAAGGTGCTTTTCTTCTGCCCAAAAACAAGGGAACCCGCTGCGGCTGGGCTGGGAGCAGATACAAGTCCAGATTTCACAAGGCGGAGAGCCGTGAGAAGCACTTTTTTGGCGGCGTCCCCTTCTTTCCCGTTGCAATTTGGGAGACAAACGGCTATAATTAACCTGTATTGCTGTGTAAGAACGAGAATGTGAAAATAGAGGTGTCCCCTTGTACCTGAAGGCGCTGGAAATTCAGGGCTTTAAGTCCTTCCCCGACAAGACCGTGCTGACCTTTGGCGAAGCCATCACCGCCATTGTGGGTCCCAACGGCAGCGGAAAATCGAATATTGCAGACGCCATCCGCTGGGTGCTGGGGGAGCAGTCCACCCGCGCCCTCCGGGGCGGCAAGATGGAGGACGTGATCTTTGGCGGCACCGCCCGGCGCAAGCAACTGGGCTATGCGGAAGTGTCCCTGATCCTGGACAACAGCGACGGCAGCTTTCCCATGGAGGAGAGCGAGGTCATGGTCACCCGCCGCTATTACCGTTCCGGCGAGGGAGAGTACTTCCTGAACCGCAGCTCCTGCCGCCTGCGGGACGTGAACGACCTGTTCATGGATACCGGCATGGGCCGGGAGGGGTACTCCATTATCGGCCAGGGCAAAATCGACGAAATTCTCTCCACCCGCAGCGGCGAGCGGCGGGCGGTGTTCGAGGAGGCGGCGGGCATCTCCCGCTACCGCCACCGGAAGGAGGACGCCGAGCGCAAGCTGGAGCGCACCCAGGACAATTTGCTCCGCATCGGGGACAAAATCGCCGAGCTGGAGTTGCAGTTGGAGCCGCTGGAACAGCAGGCGGAGAAGGCGAAGCAATACCTCGCCATCCGGGACCGGCTGAAAGGGCTGGAGATTTCCCTTTGGATGGACAACCTGGACCAGCTCCGCCAGCAGAGCCGCAAGCTCCAGGCCGACTGCGAAGCCGCCACCCGTCAGCGGGACGAGGCTGCCGCCGCGCAGGAAAAGTTATACGCACGGGCGGAAGAAATCGCCGCCCAAATGCGGCAGCAGGACGTGGAGGCCGACCGCATCCGCGCTCAGATTTCCGATCTGGAGAGCCAGTCCAACAGCCAGGAATCTGAAATTGCCGTCCTCAAGGCCCAGGTGCGCAGCAACGAGGAAAACGCCCAGCGCCTCCAGATGGAGCTGGAGCAGCAGGCGGGCCGGGCCGGTTCCATCGCTGCCCAAATCGAGCAGCGGCAGCAGCGGCTGGATGAAATCGAGGAACGCCAGCGGGAGGTCCGGGAGGCCCTGTCCCAGCGGGAGCAGGAGTCCGTCGCCAACCAGCGGCAGTCCAGCCAGCTTGCCGAGCAGATTTACCGGTTGCAGGAGCAGGAGGCCATCCAGAACGCCTCCGCCGCCGACGCACGGGCGTTGCTCTCCGCCCTGGCCGCCTCCGAGCAGGAGTTGTTGGACCGGGAGACCAGTCTGCAAGGGCAGATTCAGGAAAACGACGACCTGCTGAAACAGACCCAGCAGGAGGCCGAGACACAGAAAAAACACCGCTCCGACCTGCGGGAGCAGGCCGAGGGGCTGCAAAACGTGCTGGGGGGCTATCAGCTCCGGCTCCGCAGCCGCCAGCAGCGGCTGAAAGGGGCTGAGGACCAGGTCAACCGCCTGACCGTGGAGGAAGGCGGACTGCGCCATCGGGTCAACCTGCTCTCCGAGATGGAGCGGATGTACGAGGGTTACTCCAAGGCGGTGAAGTCTGTCATGCAGGCGGTCCAGCGCCGCCAGCTCAGCGGGGTCCACGGGCCGGTAGCCAGTTTGATTCAGGCGCCGGAGCAGTACACGGTGGCAATCGAAATTGCCCTTGGCGGCGCCATGCAGAACCTGGTGGTCTCCACCGAGGAGGACGGCAAGGCCGCCATTCAATACCTGAAACGCCGGGACGCGGGCCGGGCCACCTTCCTGCCCCTCTCCGCCGTGCGGCCCAACGCCCTCCGGGACCAGGGGGTGGAGCGCTGCCCCGGCTTTGTGGGGGTGGCCAGTGAGCTGGTCACCTGCCAGGACACCTATCGGGACATTGCCTCCAACCTGTTGGGGCGGGTGGTGGTCGTGGAGGACATGGACGCTGCCATCGCCATGGCCCGGCGGTATCGCTATCACTTCAAAATCGTTACCCTGGACGGCCAGGTCTTGAACCCCGGCGGCAGCATGACCGGCGGCAGCGTCAGCCGCAGCGCAGGCATCCTCTCTCGCGCCAGGGAGCTGGAACGGCTGCAAGCCCAGCAAGCCCAACTGCAAAGCAGCCTGGACAAGGCCCGAAAGGACCGGGACAACTGCCAGCGGGAGGTCAACAGCGCCAGCTATGAGCTGGAGGTGGCCCAGCGGCAGCAGCAGGACCTGGACGGGCAAATCAGGAAGGTCGAAACCGAGCTTTTGCAGAGCGACCTGCGTCTTTCCACCCTCCGGGACAACCGCCAGCGGTGGAAGGGGGAGCTGGACACCATCGCCCAGCGCACCGCCCAAATCGAAGCCGACACCCAGGAGGCCCAGGGGCGCATCGCCCAGTTGGAGGGGGAGGCTGCCGCCCTTCGTGCCCAGAGCGAGGCCAAGGTCCAGGGGCGGGAGGACTACCGCAAAAAGTCCGAGGCGCTGGCGCAGGCCACCGCCGCCCTCCATGTGGAGGAAGCGGCATTGGAAGGCGAATCCGCCGCCGCGCAAAAGGCGCTGGAGGAGCTGCAAACGCTGGAGAAAGATATCACCGGCGACCGGGACAGCCGCCTGCGGCAAATCGCCGACTGCGAGAGCCGGGGTACCGAGCTGCTGGAGCGCATCGGCCAGCGGGAGGATCAGCTCTCCGCCCTCCGGAGCCGAAAAACCGGCCTGAACGACCGGCTGACCCAGATGACCGCCAACCGCCTGACCCAGGAAAAGCAGCGGGTGGAGGCGGACAAGGCCGCCCGGGACAAAAACGCCGAGCTGCTGAATATGGAACGGGAGTGCGCCGCACTGGAGCAGAAGCGCAGCGGCGCGGCCATGGAGGAAAAACAGCTTTTGGACAAGCTGTGGGAAAATTACGAGCTGACCTACGACAGCGCCCAGACCCAGCGCCAACCGCTGGAGTCCCCTGCGCGGGCTGCCCGGCAAATCGCAGAGGGCAAGCGGCAAATCAGCGCCCTGGGCACGGTGAATGTGGGGGCCATTGAGGAATACCGCCGCATCCGGGAGCGATACGACTACCTGACCGGCCAGCGGGACGATGTGGAGCAGTCCAAAGCCGAGCTGGAGACCATTATCGGGGACATTACCGGGGAGATGGCCAACATCTTCCAGACCCAGTTTGACCGCATCAACGGGGCGTTTACCCAGACCTTCCAGGAGCTGTTCGGCGGCGGCACCGCCCATCTGGAGCTGGAGGACCCATCGGACATCCTCAACTGCGGTATTGAGATCAAGGCCCAGCCCCCCGGCAAGGCACTGAAAACCCTGACCCTGCTCTCCGGCGGGGAACGGGCGTTCGTGGCCATCGCCCTGTACTTCGCCTTTTTGAAGGTGCGGCCCGCCCCCTTTGTGGTCATGGACGAAATCGAGGCCGCGTTGGACGACAACAACGTGGTGCGCTTTGCCAACTACATGCGGGGCATGAGCGACAAGACCCAGTTCATCGTCATCACCCACCGGCGGGGCACCATGGAGGAGGCCGACATCCTCTACGGCGTGACCATGCAGGAGCGGGGGGTGTCCCGGATGCTGTCGCTGGATTTGAACGAGGCGGAGAAGGCCATTGGCAATTAGCGATGAGCAATTCGCCGTTAGCCGGTGGCTGGTGGCTGGTGGTTAGTGGGGCAGTATATGACATTTGGTCAGCAGTTTGCTCGGTACAGTACTAGTTTCCTGCATAGAACTTTTTTCCGCAACCGACCACCCCTCTTGCCTCCCCTGAAAGGGCAGGGAGGGGTAAAGCCCCGGAAGTGCCGCTTGACGGCGGAGGAGGGCCGCCGCATTTAGGCGGTGGCGGAGGGGTTTCATGATAAAGCCAACCAACCATCTACACTGGGACAAAATAGAAAAGAGAACAAAACGGAGGCGACGACAATGGGATTTTTCGATAAAATCAAGAAAATTGGCATTTTCAGCGGGTTCAGCAAGCTGACTGACGATTTTTATGACGAGCTGGAAGAGAGTTTAATCCTTGCCGACATGGGCATGGACACCACCCTGAAAGCGGTGGACGAGCTGAAAAAGCGGGTCAAGGAGCAGCGGGTGAAGGAGATTTCTCAGGCCAGGGAAATCATGAAAGACATCCTGGTGGAGATGCTGGACCAGGGCACCACCCGTCTGCGCACCTACACCAGGCCCTCCATCGTGCTGTTCATCGGTGTCAACGGCGTGGGCAAGACCACCACCATCGGCAAAATCGGCGCCAGTCTGAAAGCCGAGGGCAAAACCGTCCTCTTCTCGGCGGCGGATACTTTCCGGGCGGCAGCCTCCGAGCAGTTGACCATCTGGGCGGACCGCTGCGACGTCCCCATCGTCAAGCAGGGGGAGGGAGCTGACCCCGCCGCCGTGGTGTTCGACTCCATCAACGCTGCCAAGGCCAGGAATATTAACGTGGTGCTGGTGGACACCGCCGGGCGGCTCCACAACAAGCAGAATCTGATGAACGAGCTGAACAAAATCAGCCGGGTCATCCAGCGGGAGTGCCCCTACGCCTGCAAGGAGGTGCTGCTGGTGCTGGACGCCACCACCGGCCAGAACGGGCTGACCCAGGCTAAGCAGTTCAAGGAGACCTGCGGCGTGACGGGTATCGTGCTGACCAAGCTGGACGGCACCGCCAAGGGCGGCATCGCCGTGGCCATCGCCCAGGAGCTGAAAGTGCCGGTGAAGTTCGCCGGAGTGGGCGAGGGCATCGACGACCTGAAGCCCTTTGACGCACGGGAGTTTGTGGACGCGCTCATTTAAATTAGCAATTAGCAATGTGCAATGTGCAATTCGCTGTTAGCCAGCGACCGGTGTGTAGGGGCGGCCCTCGGCCGCCCTGGGTAAGCAGGGGTAGTCCGGGCGGCCACGGGCCGCCCCTACAAGAGCCAAGTGGAACTGCTCCGATTGTCTCCAAAGAAAATAAGGCTGAAAACTCGGTCATTGCACATTCCCACAGGGACAGACGTTGCCAACGAAACGAGCAGAAAGGACATGAGCCAATGAACAGACGGGATGGACGGGCGGCGGACGCGCTGCGCCCGGTGGAGATCACCCCCAACGTCAACGCCTTTGCGGAGGGGAGTTGTCTCATCCGCTGCGGCGAGACCATCGTGTATATCACCGCCTCGGTGGAGGATCGCACACCGCCCCACGTGGCGGAGGGCTGCGGCTGGCTGACGGCGGAGTACTCCATGCTGCCCCGGGCCAACCGGACCCGCAGCCGCCGGGACGTGAGCAAATTGAAGCTGAACGGACGCAGCGCGGAGATTCAGCGGCTCATTGGCCGGAGCCTCCGGGCGGCGGTGGACCTCTCCAAGCTGGGAGAGCGCACCATCACCATCGACTGCGACGTGTTGCAGGGGGACGGCGGCACCCGCACCGCCTCCATCACCGGCGGATTCGTGGCCCTGGCGCTGGCCTGCCGGAAGCTGCTGGCGGAGGGAAAAATTGCGGAAAACCCCATTCTCTCCAACGTGGCGGCCATTTCTGCGGGAATCGTGAACGACGTGCCTCTGCTGGACTTGCAGTATTACGAGGACTCCGGCGCACAGGTGGATTTGAACTGTGTGATGAACGCCAAAGGGGAACTGATTGAAATTCAGGGCACCGGCGAAGGCCGGGCTTTCACCCTGGTGGAGCAACAGGAGCTGGTGGCCCTCTGCCAGAAAGGAATCAACGAGTTGATCGAGCTGCAAAACCAGGTTTTGGGGGGATAACGGCATGAAATTCGTCTTAGCGAGCCACAATGAGAACAAATTGAAGGAGCTGCGGGAGATTCTGGGCGCCCTGGGGGTTGAGATCGTCCTCCAGTCCGACCTGGGGCTGGAACTGGAGCCGGAGGAGACCGGCGAGACCTTCGAGGAAAACTCCCTCATCAAGGCCAAAGCCGTCATGGAGGCCAGCGGCCTCCCCGCCATCGCCGACGACTCCGGCCTCTGCGTGGACAAGCTGGGGGGCGGTCCGGGGGTCTACTCCGCCCGGTACGGCGGCCCCGGCCTCACCGACGCCCAAAAGTGCCAACTGATTTTACAGGCCATGCAGGGCCAGTTTCCCCGGACGTGCAAATTTGTCTGCGTTATCACCTGCTGTTTTCCCGATGGGAAGGTGCTGACGGCCCGGGGGGAGTGTCCGGGGACGGTGGCCTTCACCCCCATGGGAAGCGACGGCTTCGGTTACGACCCCATTTTCTTTGTCCCCAAGCTGAAAAAGACCTTCGCCCAACTGAGCACGGAGGAGAAAAACGCCATCTCCCACCGGGGCAACGCCCTGCGGGCCTTTGCCGGGGAGCTGGAGGCGTATTTGAAGGAGAACGTGTAACTTTATGGAACTGACGAGCAAACAGCGCGCCCAACTGCGCGGCATGGCCAACGGACTGGAGACGGTGCTGACCATCGGCAAGGATGACATCAGCGAAAACCAGGTCAAACAGGCCGACGATGCCCTGGAAGCGCGGGAACTCATTAAATGTAAGGTGCTGGAGAGCAGCACCCTCTCCGCGAGGGAAGCCTGCAACGAGCTGGCAAAGCGCACCCGCTCCGAGCCAGTGCAGGTCATCGGCGGCAAATTCGTCCTCTATCGCCACAGCCACAAGCTGGGGGAGAAGTGTATCAACCTGGTGCAGCCCAAACAGCGGAAAACCGCCGGGCGGAAGTACGAAAGGAACTGACCTATGGACTATCCGAAAAGCTGGGAAAAGGAAGTATCTGCCTGGCTGGATGACGACGACACCTACGGCGACGTGGTCATCACCAGGGACGAGGGTGGCCCCACCGTCCACAAGGTAAAGAAAATCGACTGGCTGGCGACGTTGGGTGCCAACTGGCGGAGCGTGCTGGCGGCTGTCGCTGCGGTGGCCGCGGTGGTGAGCGTGTTGGCGCTGGTGGTGAAAGCGTGTCGAAGCGAGTGAAAATTGGCGTCTACGGCGGTACCTTCAACCCGCCTCACCTGGGGCATATGGCGGCGGCGCGGGACGTGTCCGCCGCCCTGGGGCTGGACAAGCTGCTGCTCATCCCCGACCGGACGCCGCCCCACAAGGAACTGCCCGCCGGTTCCGCCTCGCCGGACCAGCGGCTGGAGATGACCCGCATTGCCGCAGACCGGCTCTCCGGCGGGGTTACGAAGGTCGTGGCCTCCGACGTGGAGCTGCGCCGCACCGGGCGGAGCTACACTGCCGACACCCTGACCCAACTGCGGGAGCAGTACCCGGACGATGAGCTGTGGCTGCTGATGGGAACGGATATGTTCCTGACCCTCCACACCTGGTATCGGCCTGACATCATCTGCCAAAAGGCCCACATCGCCGCCTTTGGCCGGTCAGCGGGGGACGAGGCCCGGTTCGCGGAGCAGAAAGCCCGGCTGGAGCGGGACTACGGGGCCACGGTGCAAATCATCCCCCTGCCTGGTCTGGTGGAGGTGTCCTCCACCCAGCTCCGGCAGGAGCTGGAACAGGGGAGCGGACAAGCTCTGCTGGACGAGAGCGTTTACGGCTACATCCTCCGGCAGGGGCTGTACGGCGTAAGAAAGGACCTGACCCGGCTCTCGCTGGAGGACCTGCGGGCGGCGTCCTACTCCATGGTCAAGGCCAAGCGCCTGCCTCACATCCGGGGCACCGAGGAGGAGGCCGCGCTGTTGGCCCGGCGCTGGGGCGCGGACGAGACGACAGCGCGAAAGGCCGCCATCCTCCACGACTGCACAAAATATTGGAATCTGGAAGAACAGTTGCAATATTGTGAAAAATGTGGTATCCTATTAGACCAGGTCGAGCGGGAGACATTGTCGCTGCTCCACGCCAAAAGCGGCGCTGGAGTGGCCCGGCAGGTGTTCGGGATGCCGGAGGAGATTTGCAGCGCCATCTGCTGGCACACCACCGGCAAGGCGGACATGACCCTGCTGGAAAAGATCCTCTACATCGCCGACTATGCGGAACCCAGCCGCACCTACGACTGGTGCCGGGAGCTGCGGGAGCTGGTGCTGGAGGACTTGGACGCCGCCGTCCTCTACGGGCTGAACGTCACCGTCAACCACACCCGGAAAAAGGGCCAGACCATTCACTACCGGACGCTGGAGGCGAGAGAGTACCTTCTGGCCCAGCGGTAAGATTATATTTCATTTGTTTATCCCTTCGAATCAATTTTATCAGTAATTCCAACGAGAAACCCCTCCACCACCGCCTAAAGGCGGCGGCCCTCCTCCCCTTTGCGACTCGCATGGCCCCAACGGGCCATAGCTCCCTGCATTTGCGCTAAAGAGGAATTGGCCATTCGGCCGGCGCTTCACAGGGGAGGCAAGAGGGGTGGTCAGTTGCGGAACGGCAAAAGTTATTGACAAATCCGTTTCAACGAAATACCCCATACAGCATTTATACGTTAAAGGAGAAACACAGCATGGCAGAAGCCTTAGAGTTGACCGCCGCCATCGTCAACGCCATCGACAAAAAACGCGGCATGAACATTGAGGTGCTCCACACTACCGACGTGACCACCCTGGCGGACTACTTCGTCATGGCCACCGCCGCCTCCACCACCCAACTGCGCACCCTGTCCGACGCGACAGAGGAGGCCGCAGAGAAGCTGGGCGAGACCCCCTACAGCGTGGAGGGGGAGCGGGAGAGCGGCTGGCGGGTGCTGGATTTCAGCACCGTCATCGTCCACCTGTTCCTGCCGGAGCAGCGGGAGTTTTACAGCCTGGAGCGGCTGTGGCAGGACGCGGAGCAGGTGGACATCACCTCCTTCCTGGCGAAGCCGGAGGACGCATAACGGGCGCACAGCGTCCCTTTTGCAAAGCACATCCCCAGCCGTTTCCCCCTCAGGGTGGATTTGGCTCAATGTGCAATTTGCAATGAGCAATTAGCAATGGCCGGGTTTTCGGCCATGTGCGATACAGGGAAGTTGCAGGAAAACAGTTCCACCCCTCGCCGCAAGGCGACAGCGAAGCCTCCGGTTCCCCTTAATTGCACATTGCACATTGCTAATTATCCCCACAATAATCCGCCCGAAAGGGTTCGTTGAGTAATTTCAGAGAAAAGAGTGATCATGTTGAAATACGATTTCACCGCCATTGAGAAGAAATGGCAGAAGAAGTGGCAGGACGCCAAGGCGTTCCAGGCCGTCACCGGCGACACCACCCGGCCCAAGTGGTACGGCTTGGTGGAGTTCCCCTACCCCTCCGGGGCGGGGCTGCACGTGGGCCATCCCCGGCCCTACACCGCAATGGACGTGGTGGCCCGGAAGAAGCGCATGGACGGCTACAACGTCCTGTTCCCCATCGGCTACGACGCCTTCGGTCTGCCCACCGAGAACTACGCCATCAAGAACCACGTGCATCCGGCCACCGTCACCCAGCAGAACATCAAGAACTTCACCCGCCAGCTCCATATGCTGGGCTACTCCTTTGACTGGGACCGGCTCATCGACACCACCGACCCCAAGTATTACAAGTGGACCCAGTGGATCTTCCTCCATCTCTTCAAGCACGGTCTGGCCTACAAGACCACCATGCCCGTGAACTGGTGTACCTCCTGCAAGTGCGTTCTTGCCAACGAGGAAGTGGTGGAGGGCGTCTGCGAGCGGTGCGGCTCCCCGGTGGTCCGCAAGGAAAAGAGCCAGTGGATGCTGAAAATCACCGCCTACGCCCAGAAGCTCATCGACGGCCTGGACGACGTGGACTATATCGAGCGGGTCAAAATCCAGCAGAAGAACTGGATCGGCCGCTCCACCGGCGCAGAGGTCAATTTCCAGACCACCGAGGGGGATGTCCTCACCGTCTACACCACCCGTTGCGATACGCTGCTCGGCGCGACTTACATGGTCATCGCCCCGGAACACGCCTACGTCACCAAGTGGAAGGACAAGCTGACCAACTACGACGAGGTGGAAGCCTACGTGAAGAAGGCCGCCTCCAAGTCCGACTTTGAGCGCACCGAGCTGGCAAAGGACAAAACCGGTGTTAAGCTGGAGGGCGTTCGGGCCATCAACCCCGTCAACAACGAGGAAATCCCCATCTTTATCTCCGACTACGTGCTGGCGACTTACGGCACCGGCGCAATTATGGCCGTGCCCGCTCACGACACCCGTGACTTCGAGTTCGCCCAGGTCTTTGACCTGCCCATCATCCAGGTCGTCGCCAGCAGCGACGGCACGCTGGTAGACCTGAGCAAGGAAGCTTTCACCGACGTGGCCACCGGCGTGATGGTCAACTCCGGCTTCATCACCGGCATGACGGTGGAAGAGGCCAAGGAAGCCATGATCAACTACCTGGAGGAGAACCACATCGGTCACGCCCAGGTGAACTACAAGCTGCGGGACTGGGTGTTCTCCCGCCAGCGGTACTGGGGCGAACCCATCCCCATCGTCAACTGCCCCAAGTGCGGCTATGTGGCCCTGCCGGAGGACCAGCTCCCCCTGTTGCTGCCCGAAGTGGAGAGCTACGAGACCACCGACGACGGCGAATCCCCCCTGTCCGCCATGACCGACTGGGTCAACACCACCTGCCCCTGCTGCGGCGGCCCTGCCCAGCGGGAGACCGACACCATGCCCCAGTGGGCGGGTTCCTCCTGGTACTTCCTGCGGTATGAGGATCCCCAGTGTGACACTGCCATCGCCTCCAAGGAGGCCCTGGACTACTGGGGACAGGTGGACTGGTACAACGGCGGCATGGAACACACCACCCTCCATCTGCTTTACAGCCGGTTCTGGAACAACTTCCTCCACGACATTGGGGTCATCCCCCATGCGGAGCCTTACGCCAAGCGCACCAGCCACGGCATGATTCTGGGCAAGAACCCCCACTATGTGGGCAATTTCGAGACCCAGGCGGAGAAGGACGCCATGGTGGAGAAGTACGGCAGCCAGGCCCTCCGCCCCTCCGTCAAGATGTCCAAGAGCCTGGGCAACGTGGTCAACCCCGACGACGTAATCCGGGAATACGGCGCGGACACCATGCGGCTGTATATCATGTTCATCGGCGACTTCGAAAAGACCGCCACCTGGTCCGACGAGGCGGTGCGGGGCTGCAAGCGGTTCCTGGACCGTGTGTGGAACCTCCAGGAGAAGTGCGGCGACAGCCTGGAGTATTCTCCCGACAACGTGGCCGCTATTCACAAGGCCATCAAGAAGGTCAACGAGGACATCGAGGCCATGAAGTTCAACACCGCCATCGCCACCATGATGGCCCTGACCAACGACTTCTATGCCAATGGCTGCACCAAGGGCGATTTGAAGGCCCTGCTGCTGTTGCTGTCCCCCATCGCCCCCCATATCTGCGAGGAAATGTGGGAGAACCTGGGCTTTGCTGAGAGCGGCATGATTTGCAAGCAGCCCTGGCCGGAGTATGACGAGAGCAAGACCGTGGCCGCCACGGTGCAGTTGGCCGTCCAGGTGGCGGGCAAGGTCCGCGCCAACATCGTCGTTCCTACTGATGCCGACGATGAGGCCGTGGTCGCCGCAGCCTTGGCTGACGCCAAAATTCAGCGCCAGGCCGAGGGCAAGAAGCTGGTGCGGAAGATCGTCGTGCGGGACAAGAAGTCCAAGGCCGTGAAGATCGTCAACCTGATTTTTAAGTAAAACCATTTTAACGCACAAAACCCCGTCTGTAGGCTCAGACGGGGTTTTGTTTGGAAAAAACTCTTTGGTTGGATGCCACAAGAACCCCACCAAAGCCCAGCGAAGCGGGTTTGGTGGGGAGAGGAGGAGCAGCGGAATGGATGAGCTTTCGGCTGTAGCCGGAAGCGAAGGATATGGAGCTTGCTCCGACGACGCGGACGGGGTCATTTTGTCCCGTCAATCAGCTTTAGCTTCTCCCGGCGTGTCAGCCTCTTGATAGCCATTTCCCGGCGGAGGGCGTCCCCCTTGGAGGGCCATTCCTCCCGGTAGACCACCTCCACCGGCAGGCGGCTGCGGGTGTACTTCGCGCCCCGGCCCCGGTTGTGGACTTCTGCCCGCCGGTCCACGTCGGCGGCGATGCCGGTGTAGAGGGTGCCGTCGGCGCACCGGACCATATAGACCCACCAGCTATGCGGTTCCATCCGCGCCGCCTCCTTTTCGCTCGTTTGGGTCCAGTTTAACGCGAAAAAAGGAAAGCTGCAAGGGTTTCCCACGCAAAAAAGCGCCGCAGCGTGACTGCTGCGGCGCTGGGATATGTAAAACGAATCGCAGGATTCGGAGCTTTTAGTCTGCCCCTCGCGCCGACAACTGCCAGCGAGTGGAGCAGTGAGGTCAGAAAAGATGTGGCCCATCTATAAGGAGGGTCTGATTGGAATCGTCCCGGCGGGTTTCCAATCAGGCTCCTTGCTTGACTGTCCCTATCTTACCACTAC
This sequence comes from Clostridiales bacterium, assembly GCA_021202515.1. GTDB lineage: Bacteria > Bacillota > Clostridia > Oscillospirales > Oscillospiraceae > Onthomonas. Next base: position 48,418 of record JAJQCW010000028.1, read on the forward strand.
GTCAAGGCGAATTGTTGGCGAAACTGCAAAAGAGTTGTGAAAAGAACATGAATCGTTTTGCGAATTTTGCACAAACGGAATGTTCCTCTGTTTTTTGGGAATTTTGGGAGTGGCAGAGCTGTTTTCCCGGTTCAAAGGGCTTGCAATCTCCCGGAAGGTTTGTTATGATAAGAAAAAGGGAACGTTTTCCCGCAAAACGGGGCAAAGTATTTCCCCGAAACGAAGAAAACGGCGGGACGGGCCGCCGCCCTCCGGTTTCCCCGGCCCACGGCAGGAGGCTTTTGCAGCAGTGAAAAAACAGCGCAGAAAATTCCAATTTTCCGCCAATCCGGGACGGGTGCTGGCGTTTAGCTTTTTCGCCATCATCCTGGTGGGGACGGCGCTGCTGACCCTGCCCGTCTCCAGCCGGGACGGGACCTGGACCAGCCCTCTGACCGCCCTCTTCACCGCCACCAGCGCCACCTGCGTCACCGGGCTTGCCACAGTGGACACCGGGCTTTGGTGGAGCGGCTTCGGTCAGGCGGTGATTCTTGTGATGATCCAACTGGGCGGACTGGGTTTTATGACGGTGTTTTGCACCTGCGCCATCGTTCTGCGCCGCCGCCTGTCCATCTCCCGGCAGATGGTGCTGATGGGGGCGCTGAACGTCAACACCGTGGAGGACGCTCTGGGCATCGCCAAACACGCGGTGCTGCTGACCCTCTCCTTCGAGGGAGCGGGCGCTGTCGTGCTGGCGGCGCGGTTCGTGCCGGAGTACGGCTGGGGCAAAGGCATTTGGTACGGCGTGTTCCATTCGGTCTCCGCTTTCTGCAACGCCGGGTTTGACCTGGTGGGGGGCATGGCAAACTATGTCCACGATCCAGTGGTGAATCTGACGCTGGTGATTCTCATTATCTGCTCTGGTCTGGGCTTTTTCGTCTGGGAGGAGCTGCTTTGGCGCAGAGAGAGAACGCTCTCCCTGCCCAGCCGCCTGGTGCTGCTGACCACGGCGGCGCTGGTGGTCTCCGGCACGGTGTTCTTCCTGCTGCTGGAGTGGGACGGCGCGTTCAGCGGGTTTACCGGCCCGGAAAAGCTGCTGGCGGCTCTGTTCCAGTCGGTGACGCTGCGGACGGCGGGCTTCTCCACCGTGGACCAGGGGGCGCTGACCGAGAGCAGCCAGGCCCTGAGTATCTTCTATATGCTCATCGGCGGCGGCTCCGGCTCCACCGCCGGCGGCATCAAAGTCGGCACTGCGGCGGTGCTGGCGCTGGCCCTGCGCTCCGGTCTCCACGGCCGGGAGCGGGTGACGGTGCGGGGCCGCACCATCCCCCACCGGCAGGTGTTCAACGCCATGACGCTGACGCTGCTGGTGGTCATGGCCTTCTTTGCCGGGGCGGTGTTCCTTTCCGTCCGGGAGGGGCTGCCCTTCCTGGCCTCTGCCTTCGAGACCGCCTCCGCCATCGCCACGGTGGGCCTTTCCACCGGCATCACCGCATCTCTTTCCGCCCAGTCCCAGGTGGTGCTGATTTGCCTCATGTACTTGGGGCGGGTGGGCATCCTGTCCTTCTCCTTCGCGGTGCTGACCCACAGGCCGGTGGAGGAAAAGATCAGTTATCCCTATGTGGATATGATGATCGGATAATGTTAATGTGCAATGAGCAATTTGCAATTATGGAGAAAAACGAATGTTGTCGTTTTCCTGCTGGACACATTGTTTTTGGCTGCGTCCCGGTCTTGCCACAATGGTGAAAACCCGGCCATTGCACATTGCTAATTGCTAATTGCTAATTCCCTTTAGGGGGTACATGATTATGAAAACCTACGCAGTTGTGGGCCTGGGCCGCTTTGGCGACGCCGTGGCCCGGGAACTGATGCGCCCCGTCAAGGGCCACCGCCCCACCAATGAGGTGCTGGCCATCGACATCGACGGGGAGCACATCCAGACCATCGCGGACCATGTGACGCGGGCGGTGCAGGCGGACCTCCGGGATCCGGAGGTAGTGCAGGCCCTGAATGTGGCGTCCTGTGACGTGGTGCTGGTGTGCATCGGCTCCGACATCAGCACCAGCGTCCTTGTGACGCTGAACCTAAAAGAAGCCGGGGCTAAATGCGTCATCGCCAAGGCCAGTAGCGAAGCCCATCGCCGCATTTTGGAGCGCATTGGCGCGGACCGGGTGATTTTCCCCGAACACGATGTAGGGCGGCGGCTGGCCCGCACTCTGAGCCAGCACAGCGCCTATGACCTGCTGGACCTGTCGGACGACTACGCGGTGGTGCGGGTCCCCATCCCCAAAAGCTGGTGGGGCAAAACTTTGGCGGAGTTGAACGTCCGCGCCAAATACGACATTAACGTGCTGGCTGTCCAGGCCAGCGGCAGCAGCCAGCTCCAGGTCTCCCCTTCTCCCCAGACCCCTCTGCCGGAGCAGGGCGGGGTCATGTCCGTGCTGACCAGCCAGGAGGCCCTGGCGCGGCTCCAGCAACTGTAACGGAGAAACGGAATGGAACGAATCACCAGCCGCAGCAACCCGCTGCTGGGCCACATTAAAAAACTGCTGAAAGACCGGAGCTATCGCCGGGAGACAGGGGAGTTCGTCTGTGACGGCGTCAAGCTGCTGGAGGAGGCTCTTCGGTGGGAAGCGACCATCACCACACTGGTCTGCTCCGAGGGACTGGAACTGCCCGCTCTGCCCGACACCGGGCGGCTGGTGCAGGTCCCCGCCGGAGTGATGGCCTCTGTTTCCCCCATGAAAGCCCCCCAGGGGGTACTGTTCACTTGCAAACAACCCGATTTGACCCCACCGGAGCGGTTGGACGGGCGGACCTATCTGGTGCTGGACGGCCTCCAGGACCCCGGCAACGTGGGTACCATCTGGCGCAGCGCCGACGCCTTTGGTGCGGCAGGACTGCTGCTCACCGGCCACAGCGCCGACCCCTACAGTTGGAAGGCGGTCCGGGCCAGCATGGGAGCGGCGTTTCGTCTGCCCGTGTGGGAAGCCACGCCGGAGGAATTGAAAACCCTGTGCCGGGCCAGCGATTTGCCCCTGTGGGGCACCGCGCTCCAGGCGGACACCGCTGACCTGCGGCAGTTGAGTGGGAACCGCTGCGCCCTGGCTGTCGGCAGCGAGGGCAGCGGTCTCTCACCGGAGGTCCTGTCCCTGTGCGACGGGACGGTGAAGATCCCCATGGAGCCGCAGTGCGAGTCGCTGAACGCGGCCATGGCCGCGACGGTGGTGCTGTGGGAGAGGTATCGTTCCAATTAGCTTTTTGCTGATTCATTGGATTCAGAGAAAACGACACGATAAGGAGGCGTCGGCATATGCTGTCTGTGACAAAGTTCTGGGTGTGGCTGTCCATCGTCTGCCCACCGGACATCGCCTGGCAGGTCTATCGCCACTTTGGTTCTCCGGAGAAAGCGTATTTTGCCGACACCGCCGAGTACCGGGCTGTAGAAGGGCTAACCGCCCGGCAGATCGCCCAGATGGAGGACAGGACCACCGCCACCCAGCGGGTGGAACAAATCCTGGCGGATTGTGACCGGCTGGGCGTGCATATTTCCACCTGGCAGGACGCAGATTATCCCGAGCGGCTGCGGAACATCTACACGCCGCCGATGGTGCTTTACCTCCTGGGACGGCCTCTGCGGTTGGAGGAGGAGTGCGCCATTGCCATGGCCGGTTCCCGGCGCTGCTCTGCCTATGGCCGCTCTATGGCGGAGAAATTTTCCCGGGACCTGACCCGACAGGGCGCGTTGGTGGTGACGGGCATGGCGCCCGGCTGCGACGAGGCGGCTCTCATCGGCGCGATGCGGGCGGGCGGCCCAGTGGCCGCGCTGCTCCCCGGCGGGGTGGATGTGCCCTTTGTGGACAACGCTTATTACCGCCAGCTCTACCGGGATGTGCCCTCCCTGGGCACCCTCATCAGCACTTATCCGCCTGGGACGGCCAACGACCACGCCCACTTCCGCTTCCGTAACCCGGTGCTCACCGGCCTGTGCGTGGTCACTTTCTGTATCGAGGCCCCCGCCCGCAGCGGGGTGATGCAAGTGGCGGCCTGCGCTCACGACCAACAGCGGACGGTGTACACCATCCCCGCCAATTTGACTTCCACCTCTGCGGCTGGCACCAATGCCCTGCTCTGTAGTGGGCTGGCCCTGCCGGTGATGTCGGCGGAGGACCTGTTGCTGCCTTACCGGGAGAGATACACGCGACTGACCACCGCCCCTTCGACGGCCCCGAAGCGCAAGACGCCGCCGCCAAAGTCCGCAGTCACCGAGCCGGAGCAAAAGACGCAGTCCGCCGCACCAAAGGCGGAAAAATCCCCTGCTTCTGGGGCGGAGACTGCCCCAAGCCAGCAAAAAAAGGTTGACAGCGGCGAAAAGTCAGACTATATTGACTTACGGAAAAGCCGTGCAACCTTTACAGATGACGAACAGGCGGTGTTGCTGGCGCTTCAGGCGGGGGAAAAGTCCGCCGAAGAGCTGACCGCCGAGACCGGCGTTCCCTCAGCACGCGTCCTGGCGGCCCTGACCCTGCTGACCCTGCGGGGCTATGTGGAGGAGCTGTCCGGAGGCCGGTTCAAAACCGAGCTACGGGTGAAATAGCCGCCGCCGTCAATCTGTTTCGCACTTCAATTCGTTGGAGGAATCTTCTTTATGGCAAAAACCGATCTGGTGATCGTGGAATCACCGGCAAAGGCAAAAACAATTGGCCGATACCTCGGCCCCAACTATACCGTCATCGCCTCTATGGGCCACATCCGGGACCTGCCCAAGAGCAAACTGGGCGTGGACATCGAGGCGGACTTCCAGCCCGACTACCAGCCCATCAAGGGCAAAGAGGACATCATCAAGAGCCTGCGCAAGGCTGCCAAGAACAGCAACCGCGTCTATCTGGCGACCGACCCGGACCGGGAGGGGGAGGCCATCTCCTGGCACCTGAAGGAGCTGCTGGAGCTGCCCGACGACCGGACGTACCGCGTCACCTTTAACGAGATCACCAAAACCGTGGTCAACGAATCCATCGCCGCGCCCCGGGCCATCGACCAGGACCTGGTGGACGCGCAGCAGGCCCGGCGCATTTTGGACCGCATCGTGGGCTATCAGCTCTCCCCGCTGCTGTGGCGAAAAATTCGCCGGGGGCTCTCCGCCGGGCGGGTCCAGTCCGTGGCCACCCGGCTGGTGGTGGACAGGGAAAACGAAATTCGCGCCTTCGTCCCCCAGGAGTACTGGTCTCTGGACGTGCGGCTGGAGCGCATCGCCCCCCAGGTGGGGTCCTTCCTGGCCCATTACCATGGGGAGGGCAAAAAGAAGGCTGAACTGCCCAACGAGGAGGCGGTGAACGCGATTTTAGCCGACGTAGCGGTGAACCCCTTTGTGGTCACCGGTGTGCGCAAGGGGGAGAAGCAGCGCCAGCCCGCGCCCCCCTTCACCACCTCCACCCTCCAGCAGGAGGCCAGCCGCAAGCTGGGCATGACCCCCCGGCGCACCATGTCCATCGCCCAGCAGCTCTATGAGGGCGTGGACATCGAGGGCGAGGGCGCAGTGGGCCTCATCACCTATATGCGTACCGACTCCCTGCGCCTGTCCGTGGAGGCCACCGACAGCGCTCGCTCGTTCATCCGCGCCCGCTATGGCGCGGCCTATGTTCCCGCCAACACCAGGGTTTACAAGGCCAAGGCCAACGCCCAGGACGCCCATGAGGCCATTCGCCCCACCAACGTGGAGCTGGCCCCCGACGTGGCGCGCAAGAGCCTGACCTCCGACCAATACAAGCTCTACAAACTGATTTGGAGCCGATTCCTGGCCTGCCAGATGTCCAACGCCGTGTTTGACACCGTCTCCATCGACGTGACCAGTGGTACCCACCTGTTCCGGGCCAGCCACCAGAGCATGAAGTTCTCCGGCTTTACCGCCGTCTATGTGGAGAGCAAGGAGGAGGGCGAAGAGGCCGTGGGGTCCCCGTTGCCCGACCTGGCGGAGGGCGAGACCGTCCGCAAGACCGCTGAGGACAAGGCCCAGCACTTCACCCAGCCGCCACCCCGGTTCACCGAGGCCACTCTCATCAAGCTGCTGGAGGAGCGGGGCATTGGCCGCCCCTCCACCTACGCCCCCACCGTTTCCACCATTCAGGACCGCTATTATGTGGTCAAGGAGGGCCGCGCCCTCCGGCCCACCCCCCTGGGCGAAGTCGTCACCCAACTGATGGAGGACAAATTCACCGACATCGTGGACCCCAACTTCACCGCCCGGATGGAAAGCGACCTGGACGAGGTGGAGCGGGGCAAGGAGGACTGGAAGGAGCTGCTGCGCCGGTTCTACGCCGGGTTCCACGCCGAGATGGAGCAGGCGGAGAAGGATCTGGACGGAGAGCGCATCAAGATTCCCGATGAGGTCTCCGACGAGGTCTGTGATGTCTGCGGCAGGCAGATGGTCATTAAAATCGGCAAATTTGGCCGGTTCCTGGCCTGCCCCGGCTACCCGGAGTGTACCTTCACCAAGCCCATCGTCATCGAAATGCCGGGCAAATGCCCCAAGTGCGGGGGCCGTATCCTGAAAAAGACCAGCCGCAACGGGTACACCTACTACGGCTGCGAATATAACCGCTCCCCCAACGAGAATATGGTCTGCGACTTTATGACCTGGGACGTGCCGGTGAAGGACAACTGCCCCATCTGCGGCCAGACCATGTTCAAAAAGTCCGGCAGAGGGGCGAAGAAGCCTTTCTGCATCAACGAAAAGTGTGAGAACTTCACCCCGGAGGAGCTGCGCCCCGGCTACCGCAAGCCCAAGGAAAAGACGGAGGACGCCGTCTCCCAGGCGGCGGCGGAGGCCATCGCGGCGCCGGACAAGACCGCCGACAAGAAAACGGCGGCGAAGAAGTCCACAACTGCGAAAAAAACCACAGCGAAGAAGTCTGCTGCGAAAAAGGCAACCACCACAAAAGCCGCAGCGAAAAAGACCCCGGCGAAAAAATCCACCGCCCCAAAGGACCCCAACAAGCCCAAGCGGGAGCTGACCGCCGCCCAGCGGGCGGCGTTGGAGCGGGGCCGGGCCATTCGCCAGGCCAACCGTGAGGCCGCCAAGCAGCAAAAATCGGAGGAATAAATGGAACCTGTCGTCGTCATAGGCGCGGGGCTGGCGGGGTGCGAGGCCGCCTGGCAGCTTGCCGGGCGGGGCGTTCCCGTCACCCTGTACGAGATGAAGCCTCACAAGCAGACCCCCGCCCACAAAAGCCCAGACTTCGCGGAGCTGGTCTGTTCCAACTCCCTCCGGGCCAACAACGTGGAGAACGCCGTGGGCCTGCTGAAAGAGGAAATGCGCCGCTGCGGGAGCCTCATCATGGCCCAGGCGGACGCCTACGCTGTCCCCGCCGGGGGTGCGCTGGCGGTGGACCGCTACGCCTTCTCCGGGGCAGTCACGCAGGCGATACGCAGCCACCCCAATATCACGGTGGTGGAACAGGAGGTCACGGAGCTGCCCCCAGAGGGGCAGGTGCTGATTGCCAGCGGTCCCCTGACCTCCGACCCCCTGGCGGAGCATCTGGCCCGGCGGTTCCCCCAGCAGAACTATCTGCACTTCTTCGCCGCGGTGGCCCCGCTGGTGTCCTTCGAGAGCATCGACATGGACAAAGCCTGGTTCGGTAGCCGCTACGACAAGGGCACCGCCGACTACATCAACTGTCCCATGAGCCGGGAAGAGTACGACGCCTTCTGGCTGGCCCTATGCCAGGCGGAAGAGGCCAAACTCCATGGATTTGAGGATCAGAAGGTCTTTGAGGGCTGTATGCCGGTAGAGGTCATGGGCCGCAGAGGACACGACACCCTCTGCTATGGCCCCTTGAAGCCGGTGGGCCTCCCTGACCCCAGGACCGGGCAAGAGCCTTACGCCGTGGTGCAGCTCCGCAAGGACAACGCCCAGGGCAGCATTTACAATATGGTGGGCTTCCAGACCCACCTGACCTGGCCGGAACAGCGGCGGGTGTTCCGCATGATCCCCGGCCTGGAGAACGCCGAGTTCGTCCGCTACGGGGTCATGCACCGCAATACCTATTTGGACTCGCCCCGGCTGTTGAACCGCTATTACCAGGTGAAAGACGAGCCGCGGCTGACCTTCGCCGGGCAGATGACCGGCGTGGAGGGCTATGTGGAGTCCGCCGCCTCCGGCCTGCTGGCCGGGACGGAGCTGGCCCATCGGGTGTTGGGACTGCCCCCGGTGGACTTCCCCCAGGAGACAGCGCTGGGTGCGCTGGCCCAGTACATCTGCACACCTTCCGCCGACTTCCAGCCCATGAACGTCAACTTTGGCATCATCCCGCCTTTGGGCCGCCGGGTCCGGGGCGGCAAGCGGGCCAAAAACGCGGAGCTGGCTCGCCGGTCGCTGGAGGCGCTGGCAGAGCTGACACTGTGAAGAAATCCAAGCGCAGGAAGAGGCCGAATGCAGGAAGCCCCGGCCTCTCCCTGCATCCCTGTCACCCCTGGGGGTGGGCATGAAGCGTTCCGCAATTGAAACGCCTTATGCGCACCCCTTACAAAAAACAAATGAAGGAGCGACCAAAATGAACATCATCATCGACGCGATGGGCGGCGACCTTGCCCCCGCGGAACCTGTCCGGGGCGGACTGAAAGCCCATGAGGAACTGGGTTGCGAGATCACCTTCGTGGGCCAGGAGGACGCCATCCGCCAGGTGCTGGAGCAGGATGGCGTCAAAGAGTTGCCCCAGGGCGTCAGCATCGTCAATGCCACCCAGGTGGTGGAGATCTGCGACGACCCCTCCACCGCCTGGCGCAAAAAGAAGGATTCCTCCCTGTCGGTGGGCCTGCGGCTACTCTGGGACGACGGAGCGGACGCCTTTATCTCCGCCGGTTCCACCGGCGCTCTTTTGAGCGCGGGTACGCTGCTGGTCAAACGCATCCCCGGCATCAAGCGGGCGGCGGTGGCGCCAGTGGTCCCCACCGCCAAGAACAACGCCGTCCTCATCGACGCGGGGGCCAACGCCGAGTGTACCCCGGAGTACATGCTGCAATTCGCCTATATGGGCAGCTTTTACGCCGAAAAGGTGCTGGGCAAGCCCAATCCCAAGGTGGGTCTGCTGAACATCGGCACCGAGCCAAGCAAGGGCAGCGAGCTATACAAGGAGGTCCACGGCCTGCTGCAAAAGGCTGGGGACGCCGGGCGCATCAACTTTGTGGGCAACGTGGAACCCACCAACCTGGCAAGCCCGGATGCCTGCGACGTGCTGGTGGCGGACGGCTTTGTGGGCAACATCATGCTCAAGGCCATGGAGGGGACGGCCAACTTCATTGTGGACGCGCTGAAGGACCTGTTCAAAACCAACTGGAAAACCAAGACCAGTTACCTGTTCCTGCGGGGCAACATGGGGGGCTTCCGGGAACGGCTGGACAGCCGCTCCACTGGCGGCACCGCCATGCTGGGCATCCAGAAGCCCGTCTTTAAGGCCCACGGCAACAGCGACGCCTACGCCTTCCTGAACGCCGTGCGGCAGGCCAAACTCTTTGTGGAGGCCGACGTGAACAGCGCCATTGTGGAAAACATCGACCACATGGTCCTCGACACCCCCAAACAGACCACCTGAACGAAAAGAAGGGTGAATCCATGAAAACACTGGAAGAAAAACTGGGCTATCATTTTCGGGATCGCTCCCTGCTGGAGAACGCCCTGACCCACAGTTCCTACGCCAACGAGCACCACATGGGCAGCATCCACTCCAACGAGCGGCTGGAGTTTTTGGGTGACTCGGTACTGGGCATGGTGACGGCGGACAGCCTTTACCACACCTTCCCCAACCTGCCGGAGGGGGAGCTGACTCGGCTGCGGGCCAATCTGGTCTGCGAGGGGAGCCTGGCGATGGTGGCCCGGCAATTAGATTTGGGCAGCTACCTCAAGTTGGGCAAGGGCGAAGCCGGCGGCGGCGGCGGACAGCGGCCCTCCATCATCGCGGACGCGGTGGAGGCGGTGCTGGCGGCGGTGTACCTGGACGGCGGCATCAGCCAGGCCCGGCGCATCGTGCAGCGCTTTATCCTCAGCAACATCGACCAGGTGCAGGAGGCCAGTCGGGACCACAAGACCTACCTCCAGGAGCTGGTGCAGCGCAAGAGCGGCCAGAGCCTCAGCTACCGGCTGATCGGGGAGTCCGGCCCGGACCACAACAAAACCTTCACCATGGAGGTGCTGCTCAACGGGGTCAGCGTGGGTTCTGGCAGTGGCAGGAGCAAAAAAGAAGCCGAGCAGATGGCGGCAAAGGCGGCCATCGCCCGGTTGGAAGGAAAGTAATTCAATTTGCAATTTGCAGTGTGCAATTAGCAATTATGCGTATTTCACGCCTGCCCGAGAACTTTTTCGTGAGTGGTACAGTTGCGCCCTGCAAAAAACTGACGTTTCGTTTACGCCATTGCACATTGCTAATCGCTAATTGCTAATTTGCGAAGCCGCTCCGCTGCCGCCGGGCGGAAGGCGTCGAAGGCGCTGGGCACGGCGTAGACCGCCGCCAGCTCCTCCGCCCCGGCCCAGACCCAGCCATCGGGCAGCTCCGGCCCGCCCATTTCTACTAACAGGGAATCCATGTGCCATTCCCGGTGGGTGAAGATGTGCTTCCCCGTGGGGCCGGGGGCGATGGAAACGGCCCCGGTCAGATACGCCGGCGGCGCGTCGGAAAGCTCGTTGGGGAACTCCCACAGCCGGGCCAATAGTCCCCGCTGAGGGCGGCGGCGCAGGGCCACTTTATTCTCCCAAAAAAGCAGGTACACCCGGCGGCTCTCCACTTTGCGGGGCCGCTTGGCGGCCTTGACGGGCAGCTCGGCGGTGCGCTCCTGCTGACAGGCCACGCACCACGCCGCCACCGGGCAATGGGCGCAGTCCGGCGCGCCGTTGAGCAGGCAGACCAGCGCCCCCAGCTCCATCAGCGCCTGGTTGTAGGCCCCCGGCAGGTTCCGGGGCATGGTGTCCAGCAGCAGCCGACGGATGCGCTGCTTGGTGTCCGGGCGGGTGATGTCCCCCTCGTCCCCGGTGAGCCGGGCGACCACCCGGAGGACGTTGCCGTCCACGGCGGGCACCGCCTGCCCGAAGGCGATGGAGGCGATGGCCCCGGCGGTGTACTCCCCCACGCCGGGGAGGGCCAAAATGTCCTCGTAGGCGCTGGGGAACTGGCCCCCATGGACCTCCATGATTTGTCGAGCGGCCTTTTGCAGGTTTCTGGCCCGGTTGTAGTACCCCAAGCCCTGCCACAGCTTGAGCAGCGTGTCCTCGTCCACCTGGGCCAGGTCCGCCACAGTGGGCAGCGCCGCCATGAACCGGGCGTAGTATCCCAACACCGCCGCCACACGGGTCTGCTGGAGCATGATCTCCGACACCCAGACGTGATAAGGCGTGGGGTCGCTGCGCCAGGGCAGGGTGCGGCAGTGGTCGTGATACCAATTCAGCAGGGGAAAGGACGCGGCGGCGCAGCGCCCGGCGGCATCGGACATGGAGAACGCTCCTTTACATCGGAAACGGCGGCTTGACGAGGCCGCCCGGTTTGTGTTACACTACTAGAAGCAAAATGCGGGTATGATGGAATTGGCAGACATGCAAGATTTAGGTTCTTGTGCCTTACGGCGTGCAGGTTCGACCCCTGTTACCCGCACCACGTCGGAGCAAACGCACATCGGCTGAAAGTTGGCCGATGTGCGCTTTTTTGCGGTTTACCGCTGATATTCAAACTGCAAATCGTACAGCACCACAGTGTCGCCGTCCTGGATGCCCATGGCCTCCAGCTTGTCGAACAGCCCGGCCTCCCGGAGCTGCCGGTCGAACCAGTTGCGGCTCTCGAAGTCGCTGAACGTGGTACAGGCCACCAGATGCTCCAGCCAGGGGGCCTCCACGAACCAGTAGTGGTCCTCGGTCTCGATGGAGACCTCGCCGGTGGTGTCGATGACCGGGGGCTGGGGGACATAGTCGGCCTCAAAGACCTTCACCGGCGGCAGAGAAGCCAACTCCTCCGCGATCTTCCGCACCAGGGGCTGCACCCCGGCGTGGGTGGCAGCGGAGAGGTCGAAATACTGATAGCCCTGGGCCTCCACATGGGCTTTTAGCCGGGCGGCGTTGTCGCTGTCATAGCAGAGGTCGCTCTTGTTGCCGCAGACCAGCATGGGCCGGGTGGCCAACTCCGGGGAGTACTCTTTCAGCTCGGCGTTGATGATGTCGAAGTCCTCCACCGGGTCCCGGCCCTCGCTGCCAGACACGTCCACCAGATGCACCAGCAGGCGGCACCGGTCGATGTGCCGCAGGAAGTCGTGGCCCAAGCCCGCGCCCTCGCTGGCCCCCTCGATGATGCCGGGGATATCCGCCATGACAAAGCTGACGCCCTCCTCCACGTAGACCACGCCCAGGTTGGGCATCAGAGTGGTGAAGTGGTAGTTGGCGATTTTGGGATGGGCCTTGGACACCACGCTGAGCAGGGTGCTTTTGCCCACGTTGGGGAAGCCCACCAGCCCCACGTCGGCCAGCAGTTTCAGCTCCAGAATGACCTCCCGGCTCTCACCGGGGAGACCCGCCTTGGCGAACCGGGGAGCCTGCCGGGTGGGGGTGGCGAAGTGCTGGTTGCCCCAGCCGCCGCGCCCGCCGCGGGCCGCCACGAACCGGTCCACGCCGGACATGTCCTGGATGACCTGGCCGGTCTCCGCGTCCCGCACCACGGTCCCCTGGGGGACCTTGATGATGAGGTCTTTGCCATCTCTGCCGGACTTTTTCGCGCTGGAGCCGTCGGCCCCCGCTTCGGCGGCGTATTTCCGCTTGTAACGGAAGTCCATCAGGGTGGACAGGCTGGGGTCGGGGACCAGCACCACGCTGCCGCCCCGTCCGCCGTCGCCGCCGTCGGGACCGCCGTTGGTGACGTACTTCTCCCGGTGGAAAGCCACCGCGCCGTTTCCGCCCCGGCCCGCGCTGATGAAAATTTTCGCCGTGTCTACAAATGCTGCTGCCATACGGCCCTCCTTATGACTGAGGAACTCCATGTGAAACAGCATGGATGTTCCTGCCTGATACCAGAAAAAACGCACCGAACGAAATATGTCCGGTGCGTTGAAATCGCGCTTTTAACTGCTCGATTACTGCTCGATGGCTTCGACGATAGAGACCTG
>JAJQCW010000065.1 GCA_021202515.1 Clostridiales bacterium
TGTCTCCGACAGGCTCTCGACCAAAATCACGGATTTTGGTCGAAAATGCGGCCCCTGCATCGCACTTCGTCGGAGCAGACTTCATATCCTTCGCTTCCGGCTAAAGCCGAAAGCTCATCCATTCCGTTGCTCCTCCTCTCCCGGCCAAACCCGCTTCGCTGGGCTTTGGCCGGGTCCCCCATGCGCACGTTTGGGGCCTCCGCCGTCAAGCGGCACTTCCGCTGCGCTCCCTGCCTGTGTGCTTTTGCCGGTACACGCCCGGCTAAAAGCACAAATTGCAATTTATTTTGTCGCTGACGCGACAAAACTCCTGCGGAGGGCTTCAATAACTCCATTGCCCTACTGAATTGCCTCAAATCGTTTAAGGCAATCTGCACCCCCTCTCTCCTCCGGGAGAGGGGGCGTTCTTTTTTAGGGAAAGCCGGGAATCTTGAAAGAAATCGCGTCTTTCCTGCAATTTCACAGTGAATTACTCTTGCGCAACGGGAGAAAAACGGATATGATATAGTATATTGGTTTAACACCCCTCTGTTCGACAAATTCCGCGACAGAGTTAGATAGATGCGTAACAAGGAGTTATCAAATGACCAGTGCTGATCATGTTTGCCTTTTGTGTATGAGGGAAACACCGGCGCCGCGCCAGTACCCCTGCCCATTCTGCGGCGGTGACGACCGCACACTGACCCTTTGTTCCCCGGCGCTTCCGCCCCGGACAGTGCTGGACCACCGCTATGTGGTGGGCGGCACCCTGGGTCAGGGCGGATTTGGCATCACTTACCGGGCCTATGACCTGCGAATGGGCAACACGGTTGCCGTAAAAGAATATTTCCCCTCCTCGCTGGTGGGGCGCGATTCCTCCGTCTCCACCACCGTCACTGTCAACGCCATCAAGGGGACCCGCGCCCTGGACGAGTACGCCAGCGGTCTGCGCCATTTCCTCTTCGAGGCCCGCCGTCAGGCAAAGCTGGCCTCCTCCCCCGGCGTGGTCTCCGTCACCGACTTTTTCGAGGCCAACAACACCGCCTATTACATCATGGAGTATGTGGATGGCTCCACTCTCGTCAAATACATGAAGCGCCCCCTGCCCCTGAGCCAGGTGCTGGACCTGCTGGAGCCGATCTCCGACTCGCTGGTCAGCATCCACGAAGCGGGGCTGATCCACCGGGACATCAGCCCGGACAACATCATGTGTGCCAAAAACGGCCAGCGAAAGCTGCTGGACTTCGGCGCGTCCCACAGCTTCACCGAGGAAGAGAGCACCACCGGCAACGCCACCCTGAAACACGGCTTCGCCCCGCCGGAGCAGTACGGCTCCAGCAATCTGCAAGGCCCCTGGACGGACGTGTACGCCTTCGCCGCCACGGTCTACTGGTGCCTGACCGGGAAGATCCCGCCGGACTCCATGGACCGGAGCATCGGCGGCGACAAGCTGAAGCCCCCATCTGCTCTGGGCGCAGATGTGACGCCGGAAGCAGAGGCGGTGCTGCTGCGAGGCATGGCCCTGCCGGTCACGGCCCGGTATCAGGACATCCCCACCTTCTGGAACAAGCTGAAAAAGGCCGCCACCGGTCCGGAGCGGCTGAACATCCCGGTGCGCCCCTCTCCTGCCTTCTCTGACCCGGACGGAAAGACCATGGTGGTCACCCCCATGGAGCCGCCGGAGCGCACTAAGGTGCCGATCACTCCCATGGAAAAGCCTGGCTCTGTTGACCGCAAACCGGCAGCAAAACCGGTGACAGTGGAGGAACCGGAACACACCGTTCTCCCGGCGGAGCAGCCGTCGGAATCCCCTTCTACCGTCTTTGCGCACACCACGCAGACAAAGCCTGATTTTCCGCTGCCCTCGGCGGAAGAACCTCTGACAACCGTTGTGAAACCATCGGAACCGGACGATACGCCGGAGGAGCCGCTCATCTCCGAGCCGGACATCACCCTCTACCGCCCCGTCGAAACCGGCGGCACATCGGAGGCCGCGCCCCAGGAGCCTGAGGTATCTGTCATCGCCCGGCCGGACCGTCGTCTGCTGGCCCTGATGATCTGCGTCATCATCGTGCTGGCCGTGGCCCTGGTGTTCACGGCGGCGGTGCTGCCTCAGATGACTTCCCCGGGCGACAGCAGCGTTGTCTCCGGCGACGTTGTCACCATTGCAGGAACGGACTACCCGCTGGACACCACCGAGCTTTATCTGACCGGGGACGGCGCCTCTGCCAGCGCCTATTCCCCTGACGGGGACGTGTTGGAGGTCTCCTATCTGACCAAGTCCGACTGGAACGCCATCTGCCAACTGACGAGCCTGAAAAAGCTGTCGGTGGCGGGCTGCGGCCTGACCAGTCTGGAGGGCATCTCCGCCCTGACCGAGTTGGAGGTTTTGGATATCAGCGGCAACGACCTGAGCAGCCTCTCCGCTCTGTCGGAGCTGGACGGCCTGGTGGAGCTGTACGCGGCGGGCAACAGCATCAGCGACCTCTCCCCTCTCTCCGGCCTGACCGACCTGGGCGTTTTGGACCTGTCTGACAACAACATCTCCGACCCGGCCCCCTTGCAGCGTCTGTCCCATCTGACGAATCTCTCCCTGGCTGGCAACCGTCTGACGGACATCTCAAGTCTTGCTTCTCTCACCGGGCTGACCACGTTGGACCTGTCCGACAACCAATTGGAAAGTCTGACCAGTCTCTACGCCCTCTCTGATTTGCAGGCCCTTTTCGTGGACGGCAACCCCCTGACCAACAGTCAGTTGGCGTCCTTCGCCAGCCGCCTGAGCGCCTGCACCCTGGACGTGGAGGTGCTGGATGTCCCGGACACCGTCACCATCGGCGGCAAGAGCTATTCCACCTCTCTGACCAAGCTGGACCTCAGCTCCGCCAGCCTGGGGGACGGGGACATCGACGACCTGAAATATATGGTCAACCTGACCGAGCTGGATTTGTCCGGCAACGCCATCAGCGACTTTTCCGCCGTCTCCCGGCTGTACGGTCTGACTTCGCTGACCATGAGCTACAACCGGGCGGAGGACATCTCCTGCCTCTCCGGGCTGATCCATCTAAAGACCCTCTACCTGTCCTCCAACAACATCTCTGACCTGAGTCCCATTGCGACCCTGACCGAGCTGGAGACCCTGGCCATTGGCAACAACCCCTTCACCAGCCTGGACCCGGTCAGCGGCCTGACCAATTTGACCCTGCTGGTCATGTGCGACTGCCAAATCGACGGTCTGGAGCCGCTGTACACCCTGACCAACCTGATCGAGCTGCGCATCAGCGACAACACCTACTCCTCTGAGGAGCTGGAGGCGCTGCAAACCGCGCTGCCCAAGTGTACCATCAACCTGTTCTAAGGAACCTCTGATTCGGGAGGAGGCGAACTCCTGTGAATGACATCCAAAAACCGTCTGCCGGGGAACTGGCAAGCCACGCCTGCGGCACTCTGCTGAACATCGGCAGTCGGCCTGACCAGCAGGACAGCATCGCCGTCTCTGACCTGAGCGACGAGGCGCTCTATGCCCAGCGGGGAGCGCTGCTGACCTTGGCCGATGGGATGGGCGGTCTTTCCAACGGCAGCGCGGTCAGCCGTCTGCTGGTGGACGCCCTTCAGCGGGCCTTTGTCCAGCGTCCGGTGGACACCGACCCCGCCCCCTGGCTGCTGGAGTTATTGGGGGACGCCAATCACCAGGTCAACCAAATGCTGGAGGGCAAAGCGCCCAGCGGCTCCACCCTGGTCATGGCGCTGGTGCAGGGCGACCAGCTCTACCACCTTTCTGTGGGGGACAGCCGCATTTATCTGGCCCGCGGGGAAGGATTAATTCTCCTGAACCGGGAGCAGACCTACGGGCGCAAGCTGGACATGACTCTCCTAAAGGAGATTTTGCCCGCCAGCGCCGTGGCCAGCCACCCCCAGCGCCGCTCCCTGACCAATTACGTGGGCATGGGCGACCTGGAGGAAGTGGACCGGAACACCATTCCGCTGACGCTGCTGCCGGGGGATACGGTGTTGCTGCTGTCGGACGGGGTGTTCAACACCCTTTCTGAGTCGGAGATCGCCTCCGCCCTCCGATCTAACCCGGACACGGCGGCCATCCGCCTGGAACGGATGGTGCTGGAGCATCGTAAGCCCTACCAGGACAATTTTTCCGGCATCTTATACCGATACGGGCGATAGCGCCCGAACGCAAAACGAGCAGGAGACCACTCCAAAAGGAAATGGTCTCCTGCTCTATTGGTTTCCTTCTCATTTGGGGGTGCGCGGAGCGCACGGGCCACCGCAGGGATTCCAGGTCAGGTCGTCTCAGGAAGATCCACCAGGTCCTCCACATGGCGGCAGAGCTGAATATACTCCTGCTTCATCTCCTCCAAGTGCTGGCGTCCCAGCGGCGTCAACCGGTAATAGTTGCGGACCCGGTTGTTTTCGGAGATGAGCTTTTCCGCTTCCTCGATGAAGCCCTGCTTTTGCAGCCGGTAAAGGACCGGATAGAGCAGCGGCATGGTATATTCGCCGTTGGTCTTGTCCTTCAACTCCTGGGTCATCTCATAGGCGTACTTCGGGCGCTCCAGCAGCAGCGACATGACCACCATAGGATTGACAGCGCGCTTGAAGTAATCCTCAAAGGAATGACCACGCGTGGTTTCGTTTGCATTCATAAATACCCCACCTTTCAGCATTGTATTATATCGAATAGTCGATGAAATTGCAATATACAAATGTCAGTTTCTCATCGCCTTTTGCAGTGAAATTTCATGAAATAAAACGGTTTTACGGAAATATTTTGCCGAAGTTGTGCAATTTCACCCGAAACGGCGGCGAGACTTGCGGACAAAAAAAGGTTGAAAAAACGGGAAATCGTAGTAAAATAAAATGTAACCCCGGCGTAACGGACCAGCCCTGAACAGCAAAACCGTTTGCCGGGCGTAGTTTATCTATTGGTAAAAGGAGAAGCTATGAAAGAAAACAACAAAATGGAAACCATGCCAATGCCCCAGTTGGTATTGAATATGTCATTGCCCCTGATGATCTCGCTGCTGGTGCAGTCCCTTTACAACATCGTGGACAGCATTTTCGTGGCCAGGATCGGCGAGGAGGCGCTGACCGCCGTCTCCCTGGCCTACCCGGTGCAGATTTTGATGATCGCCGTGTCCGTGGGTACCAGCGTGGGCATCAACGCCCTGCTGTCCCGCAGCGTGGGCGCAAAGCAATACGAGCGCACCACCAACATCGCCACCACCGGTATGCTGCTGGCCCTGGCGGGCATGGCGGTATTCATGCTGCTGGGCCTGACCTGCACGGGCTGGTTCGTGGGGATGTTCACCTCTGACCCGGTCATCGGGGCCTACTGCCGACAATATTTATGGATTTGTATGCTGTTCTGCGCCGGCACCTTTATCAGCACCATGTTCCAGCGGTTTTTGCAGTCCGTGGGCAACACCTTCGACAGCATGGTATCCCTTATCATCGGCGCAGTGACCAACCTGATTTTGGACCCCATCCTGATTTTCGGTCTGCTGGGTCTGCCCGCTATGGGCATCCGGGGCGCGGCCATCGCCACCGTCATCGGCCAGTGGGCCTCCGGCGCCGCCGCCGTCCTGCTCAACCACTTCCATAACCCCACAGTCAACGTCAGCCTGAAAGGGTTCCGCTTCAACAGCCAGGTGCTGGGGCAAATCTACACCGTGGGCCTGCCCACCATCATCACCCAAGCCCTGGGCAGCGTCATGGTAACGGCAGTCAACGCCATTCTCATCTCCTATTCCTCCACGGCGGTGGCCTTCTTCGGGGTGTACTACAAGCTGCAAAACTTCCTGTTTATGCCCATGAACGGTCTGGGCCAGGCCGCCATCCCCATCGTGGGGTACAGCTACGGCGCAGACCGAAAAGACCGTATCCTGGCCCTGTTCAAGGTAGTGCTGCCGGTCTCCTGGGTCATCTCCCTGGTGATGACGGTGATTTTCTGGGCGTTCCCCTCCCAACTGCTGTCCATCTTCTCCGCCAGCGAAACCATGCTGGCCCTGGGCGTTCCCGCTCTGCGCATCATCTCCCCCACCTTCGCCTTCGCCTCCACCACCATGATTTTGGGCTACTCTCTGTCCGGCCTGGGCAACGGCGTGGTGAACATGCTGGGCACCGCTATCCGGCAGTTCATCCTGCTGGTGCCGGGGATCTGGCTGCTGGCCCGGATGTTTGGCGTGGACTACGCCTGGTACGCTTTCTGGGTGGCCGAGATCGCCGCCACAGCTTACGCCGCTTGCATGGCGGTGCGGGAGCTGCGGAAAAAGGACATTCTTGGCACCAAGAAGGATTAAACGGCTGCAAATTGCACATTAAAAATACCCAACCGAGCCGAAACAGGCCAGGTTGGGTATTATTTTGCTCTTTTTCAGGGGCGGTTCAATCCACCGCCTCCAGATGGAACTGCATGGAGGAAAACTCCGGCACCTCCCTTGGGATGGGCAGCCCGGCGTGCATCAGCGCCGCGCCGGAGAGGACCAGATTCTTGTCGGCCACCCGATAGCGGCGTTTGGGGTCCAGCCCTTTCAGGTACAGATACTCCTGGGGGCCGTTGACCGTCAGGCTGGTGACCACTACGCTGACCAGAGCGGCAGCTTTGTCCTTGGTGACGGACATCCAGGCGGTAAAGTTCCCCGTCTGGAAGGGGTCAGTCAGTCGGTAGTAGTCCCCGAAGAAGATGATGGGATAATAGGTGCGGAACGCCTCGGTCTGCTCCCGACAGACGGCGATTTCGTCGGCATTCAGGTGGGTGGCGTCCAACTCGTAGCCAAAGGTGCCGCACATAGACACCACCGCCTTGGTTTTCAGCGGCACATGGGGGCTGGACTCGGAGACGTGGGCGCCCATGGAGCTGATGGGATAGAGGAAGGAGGTGCCGTAGTGGAGCTTGAGCCGGTCCAGCGGCTTGGTGTTGTCTGACACCCAATACTGGGGGTAGAAGGTCAGCATGGCCGGGTCGTACCGCCCGCCGCCGCCGGAGCAGCCCTCGAAGAGGATGTCCGGGTGGGTGTTGATGATGCGGTCCATCACCCGGTACAGGCCCAGCACATAGCGATGGTAGACCTCTCCCTGCCGCTCCGGGGGCAGGGCGTTGGACCAGATGTCGGTGATGGAGCGGTTGATGTCCCACTTCATATAGACGATGTTGGCGCTGTCCAGCACCTGGTTCACGGAGCGGATGAGGTAGTCCTGCACGTCCCGGCGGGTCAGGTCCAGCACAAGCTGGTTCCGGCTACGAACGGCGTGGCGGCCCGGAATTTCCATCACCCAATCCGGGTGCGCGCGGTAGAGGTCAGAATCCTCGGAGACCATCTCCGGCTCGAACCAGATGCCGAACTGCATCCCCAAGTCGTTGATCTGCTGGACCAGGGTGTTCAGGCCGCATTTGATCTTATTGGTGTTCACCACCCAGTCGCCCAGGCCGGAATTGTCGTCGTCCCGCTTGCCAAACCATCCGTCGTCCATCACCAGCAGGTCCACGCCAAGCTGCTGGGCAGATTTGGCGATCTCCACCAGTTTCCGATCGTCGAAGTCCATAAAGGCGGCTTCCCAGGTGTTGATGAGAATGGGGCGGGTCTCCCGCATATACTTGCTCTTGCAGAGGTTGGTGCGGAAGAAGTCGTGGTACAGGTGAGAGAGGCCGGTCAGTCCCTGCTGAGAGAAGGCCATCAGCACCTCCGGCCCCTCGAAGCTCTCACCGGGGGCCAGAGCAAAGTCGAACTGCTTGGAGTGGATGCCCATCAGCACCCGGAGCTGGTCGTACTGGTCCAGCTCCACCTCCGCCAAAAAACTGCCGGAGTACATAAAGGCCATGCCGTAGCAGTCGCCGTGGTCCTCGGTGGCGTCGTGGTCGCAGAGGATAAGGAAAGGGTTCTGCTGGTGGGAGGAGGTGCCCCGAACGGACTGAATGGTGTGGACGTGGTGGGTCAGCTTCTGCCGCTCCACCTGCCGCTCCTGACCGTATCGGCCGGGGAAACTGATGAGGTCGTATCCCGCTCCGTTGAGGAAGTCCAAACAGGCGGACATAATGCGCTGGAGGTGAATGGTCCCCTGTCCGCCGTTGGTTACCCTGACGGCGCGGGTGATGACGTCCGCCTCCTCAAATACGGCGTAGAGCAGCGTCACCTGCACCTTGCTGACCGCGTCCTCCAGCAAAATTTCCAGCGTCTGGACGTGGTCGTTCTCCGTAGCGAAGCAGGTGGGCAGGCCCTCCAGCCGGTATTTTCCGTCGCTGATTTGATAGGACTGGAACCGCCCATCGAAGGCGCGGCTGCCGTCCGAGTTGACCACCTGAATGGAGGGCACCCGGAAGTCTCCCTGCTGCTGGGTGGGGAACTCCTGGGGCTGAGCGTCCAGAGAGAAGGTCCGCTGATACCGGGAGTCGTAGGGGTTGCCGGAAAAGCCCCGGTCGTACTGCATAATTTGATAAGACAGGTCCTCGTCCTCCAGGGACGGGCCGTAATAAAGGTGCATTAAGTAGTTCAGATTGCCAATTTGCAACTGATAGGAGGAATTGCGCGTCTGGAGCGTAAAGGTCCATTTTGTTTTGTTGAATGCAATCGACATAAAAAGCCCTCATTTTCCTTGCGGCAGGTTGTTCCGCTACTTTAAGGCACCCCCGCCCAATTAACACGGCCTCTTGCCGAATTGCGCGGTGTCGCCTAGAATGGTACCCATTATACTGAACCAGACGAAAAAGTATATGGAAAAATGGAGAGCAAAACCGACCTTGTGTGTTACCCTTTTTCCGGGGCCAACAGCTCGGAGAAATCCCGGATGTAGGAGTGGCACAGCCGCCGCATTTCCTCCTCCTGGGCGGCGAACAGGGAATCATAGACGCCGGTGACGGTCAGTCCGGCGGCCTTGGCCCCGGCGCAGGAAACCGGGGAGTCGTCGAAGAACCGACATTCCTCTGGCCTGGCCCCCAGCCGCTCCAATGCGGCGGCGAATGCGGCAGGAGAGCGCTTCTCCATGCCCAGGTCGGAGGCGTAGACGATTTGAGAGAAATAACCCTCGATGCCGTGGTGATGCAGCGCCGCCTGGCACAATACCGGTTCGCAGGAGGTGTAAATGGCCATCCTCCGCCCTTCCCCGGCGCACTGCTCCAGAAAGGTCCGGACATGGGGTTTGAGCGGGATGTGGTCCCGGTACTCCGTCAGGGCCATGCACCGCCACTCCGCCATGATGTCCTCCGGCGAGTCGGGGATGTGGCAGTATTCCTTTGTGAACTGGGCCGCCAGAGGAAAGATCGTGTGGATGACCCCCTGGTTGTATTCCTCGGTCCAGGGAATCCCTCGTTTGGCCAGAAAATCCACGTCGATCTGCCGCCACACCCCGGCGGAGTCGATCAGCGTGCCGTCCAGGTCGAATAAGTACATAAGTTGCCTCGCTTTTACAGAAAAAACGGCTTTTAGCTTTTAGCTATTAGCTGCTAGTAACAGTTTATACCAACAGCTAACAGCTAACGACTAACAGCTCAACGAAACAGCGCCAGCAGCACCCCATAGAGGACGCTGGAGCCGATGCCGAACACCAGCACCGGCCCGGCGATGGTGAACATTTTGGCGGCCATCCCGGTGATGAAGCCCTCGCTCTTAAACTCCATGGCCGGGCTGACGATAGAGTTGGCGAAGCCCGTCACCGGCACCAGCGTTCCCGCTCCGGCGTGTTTGGCCAATTTGTCGTAGGCGTTCAGCCCGGTGAACAGGGCGGAGAGGAAAATGAGCGAGATGGTGACGCAGGTCCCCGCGTCCTGCTGGCTCAGGCCAACACTCTGCCAGAACAACTGGAGAGCCTGCCCCACGCAGCAAATGCCCCCGCCCACCAGAAAGGCCATACAAAGATCCTTCCACAAGGGGGAGGGGGCGCTTTTGCGGTTGACCAATTCACCAAATTCCTGGTTTGTCATATCCATATGGGTTTGTTCCTTTCCTTCGAATACCCCTAGCATTTCCCGGAAAGGAACAAACTATGTACAAAAGCTCAGCCAATGGTGATGGTCCAGGCGAAGTCCTTGCTCGCGCCGGGAGCCAGCTCAATGTGCTTGCCCGCTTCGTTGACGCTATTGGCCCAGCCGTTCCACGGCTCCATGCACACGAAGCTCTCCACATCCTGCTGCCACAGCACGCCGTTGGTGAACACCGCCTCGTCAAAGGCCACCTCGACAGTGTGGGCGTTGCCCGCGTCGGTCAGCCGCATGGGGCTTTTCACGCCGGTCAGCAGGCGGATGGAGTCGGCGCTGCCCGGCTTTTTGGTCAGGGTCAGCACAGCGGGGGCGGCGGGCTGCTCCCCCTTGGCGTTTTCGGAGCAGGTGGCGGCGGTGATGTCAAAGCTGACGTTCTCCAGCTTGCTGGCGGCGAAGTAAGGGTGGAAGCCCACGCTGAAGGGCAGCGGCTTGTCGCCGGTGTTCTCCACCGTCAGGGTCAGCCCAGCGGTGGGGCCGTTCAGGGTGTAGCGCATGGTCAGCAGGAAGTCGAAGGGATAGACGAACTTGGTCAGGCCGTTGGGGGCCAGAGTCAGCTCAATGACGTCGTCCGCCGCCGTCTTGACCTGCCAGGGCACCAGATCCGCGAAACCATGAATTTCCATGGGGTAGTCCGCCCCGCCGAAGGTGTGAACGCCGCCGTCCGGCTTGCCGCAGTTGGGGAACAGGATGGGAATGCCGCAGCGGGGGCGGTCGGTAGACTCGAAGTTTTTGTCCCGCAGCCAGAGGTATTCTTCGCCGCCTTTGGTGAAGGAGGTAGCCATGCCACCCTTTTCGGGGGTGACGGTCAGCGCGCATTCGCCGTCGGTCAGGGTCAGGGTCGCGTAGGTGACGCCGTAATTTTCATAGACGCCGTTGGTCTGTTTAGACATAGAGAAAGCCCCTTTCAGATGTGGTTTTCGTTTGCGTGTGCCGCTCACTGGCGGCGACACTGTTGATAGGAGGATTATACCATAGATTTTCTGCAAAAAACAGCCCCTTTGTTATTCTGCGCTCTATATTAGCAAAATTATTTGCGGCTCGCCGGGCATTCCGTCCGCTCTGCTCGTCAAAATATCCAATCCTTTTCCCACAACTTCTCTGATTTTCGTGGAAAACTGCATCTGCCAGTTGACATTTCTTTTAACAGACTTTATAATATAAATCAATGTAAGGGTTTTTGCATCCCGCGGCCTGGCCACTGGTGGCAGCTCTTTCACAGAAATAGGCATTTTTTTAGTAAGGAGATTTTTTATGAGCGAATTTAAAGTTGCAGCCAGAATGGCTCCGGTCCACTCCGACATCCGCGGCCCGCTGTTCGTCGAGGCCAACGCCATGACCGCCAGAGGCATCCCGGTCATGAAACTGAACACCGGCAACCCCGCCACCTTCGGCTTTGGTATGCCCGACAGCTTGCGTTCCGCCCTGCTGGACAACGTGGACAAGGCTGTTGGTTACTGCGACCTGAAAGGTATGCCGGAGGCGCGGCAGGCCATCTACGACTATCACACCACCAAGAAGGGGCTCACCGGCGTGTCCATGGACCGCATTTTCGTGGGCAACGGCGTCAGCGAAGTGGCCAACATGGTCGCCACCGCCCTGTTCGACGTGGGCGACGAGATTCTGGTCCCCTCCCCCAGCTATTCCCTGTGGACCAACCTGGTGTATCTGTCCGAGGCCACTCCGGTGTTCTACACCTGCGATGAGAAGTCCAACTGGTATCCCGACCTGGACGACATCCGCAGCAAAATCACCCCCAAGACCAAGGCGCTGCTGCTCATCAACCCCAACAACCCCACCGGCGCGGTCTATCCCGACGAAGTCATTTTGGCCCTGGCGCAAATCGCCCGTGAGAACGACCTGTTCATCCTGTCCGATGAGATTTATGACCGCCTGCTGATGGACGGCGTCACCCATCGCTCCACTGCGGAGCTGGCCCCCGACCTGCCGGTCATCACCTTCAACGGCCTGTCCAAGTCCCACATCGTCTGCGGCTTCCGCTGCGGCTGGATGGTCATCACCGGCCCGGAGAGCTTCACCGTTCCCGCCACCGAAGCCATCCAGAAGATCGCCGCCATGCGGCTCTGCGGCAACGCCCTGACCCAGTTGGTCATCCCTGCCGCCCTCAACGACCCGGAGAGCACCGAGGCCATGATGGTCCCCGGCGGCCGCCTCTATGAGCAGCGGGAGGCTACCTGCAAGGCTCTGGACAAGATCCCCGGCATCACCTACGTGAAGAACCACGCCGCATTCTATCTGTTCCCCAAGATCGACACCAAGAAGTTCAAGATCACCAACGACAAGGAGTTCGCCATGGACATCCTGCACAACACCCAGGTGCTGTTCGTCCCCGGCAGCGGCTTCGACTGGCCGGAGCCGGACCACTTCCGTCTGGTCATGCTCCCCAAGCCGGAGGAAATCACCGCCGCTCTGGGCCGCATTGGTGATTATCTGGCTACTTATCATCAGGACTGAGAACGGCTGCGTAACGAGTAAGCGTTTTCCATAAAAGCGTCAAGGGAGCTGGGCAAATCGCCCAGCTCCCCTTTTTGTCGGTTGGTTAATCCCCGAAATCCAACTCGTATTCGTCCAAATCATAGACATTGCCGAAAAACGCGGTCAAAATCGTCTCCGCGTTGGTTCTGGCGTTGTCCATCAAGCCGTCGGCAATGGCGCTCTCCTGTGCGGAGGCTTTAAGCTGTTGCAGAGCCTCGTTGTTCTCCTCCAGCGAGATGTCATTAAAGACACTCTCTTTTTCATAGTATATCTGGAAGGAATCCAAGTCAATTTCACAGTTGATTACCTCTGGCTCCGGGAGAGTCACTTTTATAGTCGTGTCCTCCAACGACCAGGTAATGGCGCTGAAATCGTAACCGGCCTGAATCTCCACACCGTAGCTGTAGATGTAAGTACTTTGGGTGAGGGGTAACGTGAATCCAAACAGACTTTTCGCGCTGTCCGTGGTGTTGACCTCCTTGCAGTAGGCGGACTGAGTAACCAGCTTGCCGATGTCCTCAAATCCAATTTCGACTGTATCGCTCTCAGAGGAGGCTTCCCTAATCAGTCCGTTGGCTGTGATATAGGAGCCGATAATCAGCACCGCTACCACAAGAATAACCACAAGGACAATCTGCACCAAATGCCCGAAGAAGCCTGATGCTTTCTTTTCTTTCTGTTTTGTACGCATTTTTCTACCTCTCTCTACAAAATGTGATTCAGAGCAACACAAACGTGACCCCGTTGTTGTACCGGTCCAGGTCTTTGTCGTTCCGCAGGTCCTCCACCAGGGAAAACGCCTGGAGGGTGGCGCTGTTGAAGATGGAGAAGTCCTCGCCGGGGATGTAGTCTTTGATTTGTCCCCGCAGCTTCTGCCCGCCCAGCTCCTGGCGGATGGCGACCCGTATTTTGCCGCCCTTGCCGGAGCTGCCGTAACCGTGAATCAGTTTGACCGCCCGGCACCCCATGCGGCGGCTGGTGTACAGTTCGCCGCTGAGACGGCGGAGCGCCTGGTCTACGGTGGGCATCCCCGCCTCCAGGTTGACCACACGGATGGTTTGTTTCACGCCGGTTCCCCTCCTCGCCTGTTTCTTCCAAGATAACAATTTATTGTAACACACTTTTAAAAATTGCACAACCACGCCGAGAAATTTTACGAAAAAAACAGGTCACTTTTCAAAAAAAAGGGGTTTACAACCGGAGGAAAGGCTGTTATAATAACATCTGTTGGAGATATGCACCCGTAGTTCAATGGATAGAGCGTCAGATTCCGGTTCTGAATGGTGGGGGTTCGAGTCCCTTCGGGTGTACCAAAAGCAAACCCGGCTTGAAGTTAGATTCAAGCTGGGTTTTTCTTTGTTTTTGCCTGAATTTGAAGGAATATAGTTTCAGGTTTTTCTGAAGCTGCATTTTTACGGCTGTTTTCGAGAGTGGGGAATTGCGGGGAATTTTGAGGAAAAGGTGGCACAAGAAGCGGCACAATGGCACAAGGAATGGCACAAGGATTCATCCCCATCCGCGCCCCTTGAGCAAGTCCAAAAGTACTTGCTCAAGGGTATTCGCTTTTTCATCCCACGCTGAAGAGGTAACCGTGGACTGTCTCATACTCCAGTCCGCCAGCCGTGAAGGAGATTTTCGGGTCGCCGTACAACTCGACCATCCCCTCCAGTTTGCAGCCGTTCTGAAGGAAAAGCCATGCGGTCTCCACCGTGCTTGCCCTCGTAAATCGCCGCCAGGATTTCGCCCTTGTAGTTCATCGCAGCGAAGATAACCTTGTTCCCGTACTTCAGAACCGCTCCGTAGCTGTTGCTGTTCATCTCCAACTGTTCCATCGTGGTGCTGGTCTCGAATCTGTAACTCTTGAACTCTTTCTTCATGGCTTGCGCCCTCCTTGTTTTTTCAGGGTTCGTTTCCCTTTTGTTGGTAGCATATTACCTCTGCGGCACCCTTATATCAAGTTAATTCGCAACCATAAATGTACCAAAGATAAGGGGAGCTATTTGTGTAGTATTTCCCCTCGAAAGTACTTGCTTTTTACCCAAATCAGAGCGAATATACACACAACCAAAGGGAAAGCCCCTACGGAAATACAAAACGGAGGCACAGCGGAATGAACGACTACAGAGATTACGATGAGACCACAGAGGAGCAGGTCGAGGATGCGCTGCTTGGCATCTTGCGATTCGGAGAGAGCATAGACAACACCGTGCTTGCGAATACGCAGAACGCACTGAGCTATCGTGAGGACGGGGTTTTGACCATGAACCGTGGGGTGGTGCTGCAGATGGCAGACGGGACGGAGTTCCAAATCACCATTGTTCAGAGCAGATAAAAACAGCGGAGGCGGTTCTTCGGAACCCCTCCGAATACACCGAATGGAGGGTGCAAAAATGATGATGCTGAAAATTCTGGGTAGCGAAGATGAACGGCTTGTGACTGACAAGGGAATCTTCCTCACTTGGGAGGACTGCGTGATAAGCGAATCGACTGGTGAGGTTTTTGAGGTCGCGTGTTCGACCACAGATGAAAATGGAGACTTATGCGAACTGGTGGTCGAGTGATTTCCATCTCGCAAGCCTTTGAAAAGCGGAGCCGTGAGACTCCGCTTTTTCTTGTCAGGGCTGCTGGTACCGGTGGATGGTTGCGAGGATTTCGTCCTGCTCCGCCGTACTCACGCCGATGCTCTCCAGTGCCTCCCTGGTGCCGCAGTCTGGGCAGATCAGCGTCTCGTTGTCCCTCCGCGAGAGGGCAGGGGCACCGTGATAGGTCTGGCCGCAGCGGGGACACACCGCGCTTTTAGTCGGTTCCTTCATTTCTGCGCCTCCTCTCGGCTGTTGATACAGGCGTTCATCAGCGGCGCCAGGTCGAAACCAAAATCTTCATATCCTTCCATGCAGGTCAGAATGTACCGGTTGCTCGGTACACCCAGCGGTCTGTCCTCGTGCATGATGTAGGCGAAAGCTGTCCGGTTCCGCACCTTGCCGGATCGGATTCCCTTGATGGGCAGCACCATCTCCTTCTTGTAGTAGAAGTGGGGATACCCCTCGTAGCGGTCCAGGGCGCGCTCGTCCTTCGCATCCACTGACCAGATGGCCACCGGTACCGAGCCGCCGTCCTTCGGTTCAATGGTCAAGTAGGCGCCGGTCATGCTCCCCCGGAAAAGCAGTTCGTAGTTGGGGATGGTCGAGGTGCCGATGATTCTGGCGTTGGGGCAGCGCACCATCATCTGGCGGATGTTCAAGTTGCTGCCATAGGCGATGTAGTATCTTTTTTTCATGCTCATTCAGTCCTTTCCGAAGGGCTTTGATTAAGCGTCCTTCTACTGCCTTAAGCCCGCCGAAGCGGGCTGAGCAGGGCGTTTAACCAAGGCTCGTCATGCGGCGCGGCCATTGCGGAAGGCGGCGTTGCCGGGAAGCCGCCGAGTCAGGAAATCCCGTGCGGTTGCAAACTCCTCGCCGATGAATCCCAGCCGGAGGAGCCAGGTGCGCATCGCGTACTTGGGGTTCTCGGTCTGCTGGGGCTTGCAGTTTTGACCTGCTTGGCCATCTGACTGAGTGCCAGGCAAAGCTGGATGTAACTCTTTAACTGTCCGGCGTGGAGGCCGTTCTGCTTTCCGTCTGCCGGAGCGTCGAATTGGAAAAGCCGAAATTCAATCGTTCCTTTCGTGAAGGTGGCATGAAGGTTAAGCATGTGGTAGCGGCTCTGGTTGTAGTGTGCGTTCCGATTTTCCCATCTCCCTCCGCTCTGCTCATACCAAATATCGGCAAGCTGGCTCATGGTTTCGGGCTTCTGACTGTTCAGCTTTTTGAGGAAGCTGGGGTCAACCGTCTTACAGTAGGTGCAAATTCGGCCTTCGTCTAGGTTCAGCGCGGTAGCCAGCAGGCTTTCGTGGCTTGCCATGATGTTGGCCAGGTTGCGGAGGCTCTGCGCCGTGTGGCCTTGCGCTCCGATGTGGATGTGGACTCCGCACCCCCTGGTGGCGTCGCTCTTTGCGCCGGCCTTGCGGAGGCGGCGAATCAGGCCCTGCAAAAGCTCAATGTCGCTGTAGTGCAGGATGGGGGTCACCAGTTCGCACTTCTCGCTGTCCATCCCGTGGATGCTGGAATCCCGCTGGAACTTCCACTCGCGGTCTTCCGCATCCCAGGCGCTCCAGGTGCTGTAGCCGTTGCGGTATGCGGTGTTTTCGTGGTGGTGGCTCCCGAAAAATTCCGCCGCAATGCTGGCGGCCTTCTCGCGGGTGATGTTGTTCATCTCAACTTCCACCCCGATGGTCTGGTTCTTCATGGCCTCGATTTGCTTTCTGGTCTTCTCGTTCATGGTGTGCGCCTCCGTGTAAGTTTTTAAGGGGTTTTCCCTTTCGGTACACACATATTCGCTCTGAATCGGAACAATAGCAAGTTAATTCTGAGGTGTAAATCCACCAAAGATACAGCTCAAACTTTGTGTACTTCACCGGTTAAAAAAGACTGGATAAATGTACACATCAGAGGTAATATGCTACCAACGAAAGGGAACACAAACCTACAAAAACACACGGAGGAACAAAGCCATGAAGAGAAACCACATTGAAATCGAGGACATCATCGACAGCCGCATCGCAGAGCTGGAGGAAGAATACGAACTTGACTGGGACGACATCAACCGCATCCGCTTGGCAATCTACAAGGAGAACGGATGGAACTACGACCCCTTCCCCGAAGAAGACCCCAACGAGGAGGACGAGGAAAGCGAAGGGGAATGGCACTACCGCACCCTCGAAGAAGACCTCAACGAGGTCGGCATGAGCGTGAGGGATTTCCTTTAAGGGGAAACCCCTCCCCCATAGGGAAGCAGCCACCGAGGAACCCGGCAGGCAAGCCGGGGCCTCTCTCGTTCTTCCGTGTGTGTATAACCAACAATTCGTGTTCCTGATTTTTGTGTGGTTTATTCTTCACTTTCCGCTTGCTATCCTGGCGATTCAGAGGTAAGATACGGTAAAGTGGAGAGGGGATCTGGATTATTCCAGGTCCCCGTTTTTTTCTGGTTCTATAATAAATGTTGGGGTCAGGTAAAGCACCTGGCCCCAAATT
>JAJQCW010000015.1 GCA_021202515.1 Clostridiales bacterium
CTCCTCCCATGCCCCCCGTGCCTCCCTGCCCCGAAGGGGAAGGCGCTCCCACCGTCACCGCTGAGGACGTGAAGAACGCCGCTTCCAAGGCCGCCGCTGCGTTCAGCGACAGCATCAAGGCCAGCGCCGCCGCTGCCGCCGAGTTCATCAAGACCAAGCGGGACGAGCGCGCCGCCGCTGAGGAAGAGCCTGTGGACGCTGAG
Organism: Clostridiales bacterium; assembly: GCA_021202515.1. GTDB lineage: Bacteria > Bacillota > Clostridia > Oscillospirales > Oscillospiraceae > Onthomonas. The sequence continues at coordinate 204 of JAJQCW010000015.1, forward strand.
GTAGAAGAAGAAGCTGCCGAGGCCGAGGAGCCTGTGGAAGCCGCCGAAACTGCTGAGGAAGAAGCCGCTCCCGCCGAGGAGGAAGAGGCCCCCGCAGAGGAAGAGGACAACGAGCCTGCGGAAGAGCCGGCGGACGAAGCAGAAGAGGACGATGAGGAAGAGGTCAAGCTGAACACCGGCGCGGTCCGTCAGGCCGCACAGAAAACCGGCGAAGCCGTCGTCAACACCGCCAAGGCCGGGGTCTCCCTGGGCAAAATGGGCCTGTTGAAGGGCAGAAACGCCCTGTCCGCCCTGTTCCCCAAGAAGGACGAGACCGAAGTCGAGGCCGAGGCGGAGGAAGCCGCTCCTGAGGAAGCTCCCGCGGACGAAGAAGAACCCAAAACCGAGGAATAAAATCAATGAATCAGGAAGAAATTAAGAAGATCATCCCCCATCGGGACAATATGCTGCTGGTGCAGGAGGCTGAGGTGGTGGACGGCGTGGCCCACGCCAAGTACCACGTCTCCGGCGAGGAGTGGTTCCTCAAGGGCCACTTCCCCGGCAACCCCGTGGTCCCCGGCGTGATCCTGTGCGAGATGATGGCCCAGGGCGCGTGTGTGCTGCTGGCCGGTCTCGCCACCCCCGACGTGACCCCCATGTTCACCAGCCTGGACAAAGTCCGCTTCAAAAGCCCCGTGAAGCCCGGTGACACTCTGGAGAGCGAAAGCACCGTCACCAAGCACAAAGGCCCCTTCTACTGGTGCGCCGCCAAGGGCTATGTGAACGGCAAGCTGTCCGTCACCGCCGAGTTCTCCTTCGCCCTGGTGAAGGACGAAAAGTAAGCGCTTTTACCCCAATATTACTGTTTCAAACAGCCTCGTCTTTTCGGCGGGGCTGTTTGCACGAGAAAAGAGACGAACCGCCATGTCACTGCTCATCACCGTATTTTTCCAAATGCTGTCACTCGTCATTATGATGGGGGCTGGCTTCATCGCCGCCAAACAGGGAATGCTGGACGGCCACACCTGCACCAAGCTCTCCGCCATGATCGTCAGCATTTTCAACCCCCTGCTGGCCCTGTCCAGCGCCATCAGTTCCGTGGGGAAAATCCCCCTGGACCGAATGGGCGTCATCGCTCTGGTGGCCGTGGGGATGTTCGCGGTGTTTATCCTCATCGGGATGGTCCTTTCGCCGTTTTTTGACAGAGACCCCTTCCAGCGAAAGATGTTCCAACTGATGTTCGTCTTTTCCAACCTGGGGTTTATCGGCATCCCGGTGGTCAGTTGTGTATTGGGCGCGGAATACGTGGTCTACGTCACCGAGTTCACCCTGGTGTACAACCTGATTTTCTACACCTACGGCGTGGCGCTGATGGAGGGGAATTTCTCCCTGGCCTCCCTGAAAGCCATAATCACCCCCGCCAACCTGCTGTGCATCTGCGCCATGCTGGTGATGGTGTTCAGCATCACCGTCCCCGATTTTATCGCCACCGCCGTCACCTACCTGGGCAACGTGGCCTCTCCCATGGCGCTGGTCACCATCGGTTACACAGTGTCTCAGGCCAGTTTGAAGCAGATTTTCGGCAACGGGAAGCTCTACCTGTTCTCGTTCCTGAAGCTGCTGGTCATCCCCCTGGCGCTGCTGCCGGTGCTGCGGCTGCTGCCCGTCCCCAGCGATCTGATCCCGGTGTGCATGGTCATGTTCGGGATGCCGGTGGGCAATATGCCGCTGATTTTGGGCACCCAGAAGGGGCTGGACTGCACCACCTGCTCCGCGGGCATCATTATGACCACGATTTTGTGTATCTTCACAGTGCCGATTTTGATGGCGCTGGTTTGACAATTTGCAATGTGCAATGTGCAGTTAGCAATGGTACGGGAAACCGGCCTTCCTCTGTCGCCTTGCGGCGAAGGAGACGCGGGCAGTTTTCCAGCGCCGCGTCCGTCAACGGATAACGGCTGGAAAACCAGCCATTGCACATTGCTAATTGCTAATTGCACATTATTTTTCTCCCGCACTTGACAAATAAAAAATCCTTTGTTATACTAACACCGTTCAATTTCATACCGTCCATAGATGTGTTCCTTTTTGCCGCGCCAGCGGCAGAGCGGGAGCATAAAACCGTTGAGGTGGAAGTAAAGACGCGAGAGGTACTCACAGAGAGTCGGCGGCGCTGGGATGTCGGCAGCAACCGCGTGTCACAATGGTCCACTGAGGGCGCAGGGAACGGGAGTTTTCCTCAGTATACTGCGACGTATGGTCTGCGTCAAAGGCCGGGAGTATGGTAGTACTCCACGAGTGTGCAGGATTTCTGCAAAACAAGGTGGCACCGCGGGTTATCCGTCCTTGAGATTTACCTCTCATGGACGGTTTTTTATTCATGAATTTGGACAGCACCCCAATAAGGAGGTCCATCCGACTATGAAAACCTATTTTCCCTCTCTGGAGGAGGCCGAGGCCCTGGCCACGGATTACCGGTCCATTCCTGTGGCCCGCACCATCCTCTCTGACATCCGCACCCCCGTGGAGATGCTCCGCATCCTGAAATCGGTCAGCCGCCACTGTTTCCTTCTGGAATCCGCCGAGCAGACCAAACACTGGGGCCGCTACACCTTCCTGGGCTACGACCCCAAGCTGGAGTTCACCTGCACCAACGGCGTGGTCACCATCAAGTCGGGCATGACCATGACCGTCCCCACCGACGACCCGGCCCAGTTCATCCGCCAAATCGTGGACGAGAACCGCGCCCCCAAAATCGAAGGAATGCCCCCCTTCACCGGCGGGCTGATGGGCTACTTCTCCTATGACTATATCAAGTACGCCGAGCCGTCCCTGAACCTGGACAGCGACGACCCCGGCAACTTCAAGGACGTAGACCTGATGCTGTTCGACAAGCTGGTGTGCTTCGACAACTACAAGCAGACCATCACCGTCATCGTCAACGCCAAGACCGACTCCATCGAGGAGAATTACCGCCGGGCGCTGCTGGAGCTTGACGAGATGGTGACCCTCATCAAGACCGGCACCCCCAAGCAGAACAAACCCCTGAAACTCAAGGGCGAGTTCCAGCCCCTGTTCAACAAGGAACAGTATTGCGCCATGGTGGAAAAGGCCCGGCACTACATTTACGAGGGCGACATCTTCCAGGTGGTGCTCTCCAACCGGCTCCAGGTGGAGGCGGAAGGGTCCCTGTTCGACACCTACCGGCTGCTACGAGCCACCAACCCCTCCCCCTATATGTTCTACATCGTCAGCGACGACGTGGAAATCGCCGGGGCCTCTCCGGAGACGCTGGTACAGCTCCAGGACGGCGTACTGCACACCTTCCCCCTGGCAGGGACCCGTCCCCGGGGCAAGACCGACGCAGAGGACCTGGCCCTGGAGCGGAGCCTGCTGGCCGACCCCAAGGAGTGCAGCGAGCACAACATGCTGGTGGACCTGGGCCGCAACGACATTGGCCGCCTGTCCAAGTTCGGCACCGTCCAGGTGGAACAGTACATGGGCATCGAGCGGTATTCCCACGTGATGCACATCGGTTCCACCGTCCGGGGGGAGCTGCGGGACGACTGCGACGCCCTGGACGCGGTGGGCTGCGTTCTCCCCGCCGGCACCCTCTCCGGTGCGCCGAAAATCCGCGCCTGTGAGATCATCAACGAGCTGGAGAACAACAAGCGGGGCATTTACGGCGGGGCCATCGGCTACATCGACTTCACCGGCAACCTGGACACCTGCATCGCCATCCGCCTGGCCTTCAAGAAGAACGGCACCGTCTTTGTCCGCTCCGGCGCGGGCATCGTGGCCGACTCCGTGCCGGAAAATGAGTACCAGGAGTGCATCAACAAGGCGGCGGCAGTGGTCAACGCCGTCAAGCAGAGCGAGGGAGGCATTGACTGATGATTTTGCTGATTGACAACTACGACAGCTTTTCCTACAACCTGTATCAGCTAATTGGCTCCATCAACCCGGACATCCGGGTGGTGCGCAACGATAAAATCACGTTGGAGGAAATCGAAGCTCTGAAACCCAGCCACATCATCCTCTCTCCCGGCCCCGGACGGCCCAGTCAGGCGGGCATCTGCGAGGACGTGGTGCGGCACTTCGCCGGGAAGATCCCCATCCTGGGGGTGTGCCTGGGCCACCAGGCCATCTGCGAAACCTTCGGGGCCACCGTTTCCTACGCCAAGGAGCTGATGCACGGCAAAAAGTCCGACATCACCCTGGACCTGAGCACCCCCATCTTCTTCGGCCTGCCCCACGTCATCGAGGGGGCGCGCTACCACTCCCTGGCCGCCGTGCCAGAGACCATCCCCTCCTGCCTCAAGGTCATCGCCACCACTGAGGACGGCGAAATCATGGCCGTCCGGCACCGGGAGTACGAGGTCTACGGCCTGCAATTTCACCCTGAGTCCATCCTGACCCCCAAGGGTCATCATATATTAAAGCAATTTCTTACCGGGAGGAACACCACTATGATTAAAGAAGCCATCACCAAAATCGTTGACAAACAGGACCTGACCTATGAAGAAGCCTACGCCGTTATGAGCGAGATCATGAGCGGTGAGACCACTCCCACCCAGAACGCCGCGTTCCTGGCCGCCCTGTCCACCAAGAGCACCAAGGCCGAGACCATCGACGAGATCTCCGGCTGCGCCGCCGCCATGCGGGATAAGGCCATCCCCCTGGACACCGGCGACATGAAAACCCTGGAGATCGTCGGCACCGGCGGCGACGGCGCCCACAGCTTCAACATCTCCACCACCACCATGTTTGTGCTGGCCGCTGGCGGCGTCAAGGTCGCCAAGCACGGCAACCGGGCCGCCTCCTCTAGCTGCGGCGCGGCTGACTGTCTGGAGGCGCTGGGCGCTAACATCCAACAGGACCCGGAGACCTGCGTTCGCCTGCTGAAAGACGTGGGGGCCTGCTTTATGTTCGCCCAGAAGTACCACACCTCCATGAAGTACGTGGGTGCCATCCGTAAAGAGCTGGGCTTCCGCACCGTGTTCAACATCCTCGGCCCCATCACCAACCCCGCTCACCCCGAAATGGAACTGCTGGGCGTGTACGATGAGTACCTGGTGGAGCCGCTGGCCCACGTGCTGACCAGCCTGGGCACCACCCGCGGTCTGGTGGTCCACGGCCTGGATAAGCTGGATGAGGTCTCCATCTGCGGCCCCACCAAAATCTGCGAGTTCGACAACGGCAAATACCAGACCTACACCATCCAGCCGGAGGACTTCGGCCTGACCCGTGGCACCAAGGCCGACCTGCTGGGCGGCACCCCCGCCGAGAACGCCCAGATCACCACCGACATCCTCTCCGGCAAGCTCACCGGCCCCAAGCGGGACGCGGTGCTGATGAACGCCGCCGCCGGTCTCTATATCGACCACAAGGTGGACACCCTGGCCGAGGGCGTGGAGCGGGCCAAGGAGCTCATCGACTCCGGCGCGGCTCTCGCCACCATGAAAGCCTTCATCGCCCAATCCCCCAACGCCTGATGGCTACCATTCTCGACACCATCGCCGCCCACAACCGGCAGCTTGTGGCGGAAAAGAAGCGTCTGCGCCCCCTCCAGCAGGTCCGGGCGGAGGCCGAGGCCCTGGACGCCAGCACCGGCTATCCCTTCCGCCGGGCGCTGGCCGCCCCCGGCGTCTCCTTCATCTGCGAGGTGAAGAAGGCCAGCCCCTCCAAGGGTCTCATCGCCCCGGACTTCCCTTATCTGGACATCGCCAGGGAGTATGAGGCCGCCGGAGCCGACGCCATCTCCTGCCTGACGGAGCCGAAGTGGTTCCTGGGCCGGGACGAGTACGTCCGGGAAATTGCCCAGACCGTCTCCCTGCCGGTGCTGCGCAAGGACTTCACCATCGACGAATACATGATTTACGAGGCCAAGACCCTGGGTGCGTCGGCGGTGCTGCTCATCTGCTCCCTGTTGGACGGGGACACCCTCCGCCGCTGGCGGCTGCTGGCCGAGTCCCTGGGCATGGACGCGCTGGTGGAGGCCCACGACGAGACCGAGGTGGAAACCGCCCTGGCCTCCGGCGCGCGCATCGTCGGCGTCAACAACCGCAACCTGAAAGACTTCACCGTGGATGTCCACAACTCCACCCGTTACCGCAGGATGGTCCCCCCCTCTGTCCTGTTCGTCTCGGAAAGTGGCATCCAGACCAGAGCCGACGTGCAGGTTCTGGAAGAAAACGGAACAAACGCCGTCCTCATCGGCGAAACTTTCATGAAATCTATCAATAAAAAAGCCATGATGGATGAATTGAAGGGAATTTGACCGGTTGTTTTTAGTACATTTGTTGTTTGCAATCCCCGCCGGGCCTGTGTATAATATAGAGGTACGTTTTTGAGCTGTCACAGTAACCTGTGTATCGAGGGATCTCTATGTCAACAAAAATCAAGATTTGTGGTCTGCGCCGCGTGGAGGACGTGGACTTTGTCAACGAAGCCAAGCCCGATTACGCCGGTGTGATTCTGTGCCGCCGGTTCTGGCGGGGCATCGACTTCGACCAGGCCAAGCTGCTGCGCAAGCGCCTGGACCCCAACATTCCCCTGGTGGGCGTGTTCGTCAACGACCGGTTTTCCGACGTGGTGGTGGCCCTGCGGCAGGGCATCGTGGACATGGTTCAGCTCCACGGCACCGAGTCGGAGGAGTACATCACCAGCGTCCAGATGATGGCCCGCAAGCCCGTTATCAAGGCCTGTCAGGTCCACGACCCGTCCGTCATTCCCTACGCCGTAAACTCCGCCGCTGACCACATCCTGCTGGACTCCGGTGCCGGTTCCGGCGAGACCTTCGACTGGTCCATCGTCCAGAACGTGGAGCGGCCCTTCATCCTGGCCGGCGGGCTGACCCCGGAGAACATTCCGCAGGCGATCGAGGCGGTCCACCCCTGGGGCATCGACATCTCCAGCGGCGTGGAGACCGACAAGGTCAAGGACCGGGACAAAATTCTGGCGGCGGTGGAGGCCGTGCGGCGCTTCGGCTAAGTTTTTTTCCACAACATCGACACAAAAGGGGAGGGAACGGTTTCCTTCCCCTTTTTTCTTACCCCAAAACCTCTCACAAAGGAGTGACCCCCCTATGTCAAACGGACGCTTCGGCATCCACGGCGGACAGTACATCCCTGAGACGCTGATGAACGCTGTCATCGAGCTGGAGGACGCCTACAACCATTTTAAGGACGACCCGCAGTTCCAGGCGGAGCTGCACGAGCTGTTCACCAACTACGCCAACCGCCCCTCCAACCTCTACTATGCGGAGAAAATGACCAAGGACCTGGGCGGCGCGAAAATCTACCTGAAACGGGAAGATCTGAACCACACCGGCGCGCATAAAATCAACAACGCCCTGGGCCAGGCCCTGCTGGCCAAGAAGATGGGCAAGACCCGCCTCATCGCGGAGACCGGCGCGGGGCAGCACGGCGTGGCCACCGCCACCGTCGCGGCCTATATGGGCATGGAGTGCGACGTGTACATGGGCAAGGTGGACATGGAGCGCCAGGCCCTGAACGTGTTCCGTATGCGGCTGATGGGCGCCCGCGTCCACGGCGTGGAGACCGGCACCGCCACCCTGAAGGACGCCGTCTCTGAGTGTATGCGGGAGTGGACCAACCGCATCGCCGACACCCATTATCTCCTGGGTTCCTGCATGGGTCCCCATCCCTTCCCCACCATCGTCCGGGACTTCCAGGCCGTCATCTCCCAGGAGATGAAGCAGCAGATTTTGGAGGCCGAGGGCCGTCTGCCCGACGTGGTCATGGCCTGTGTGGGCGGCGGTTCCAACGCCATCGGCTCCTTCTACCACTTCATCGACGACAAGGACGTGAAGCTCATCGGCTGCGAGGCCGCCGGACGGGGCATCGACACCTGGGAGACCGCCGCCACCATCAACACCGGCAGCCTGGGCATTTTCCACGGCATGAAGAGCTACTTCTGCCAGGACGAATACGGCCAGATCGCCCCGGTGTACTCCATCTCCGCCGGGCTGGACTACCCCGGCGTGGGGCCGGAACACGCCTGGCTCCACGACATCGGCCGGGCCGAGTACGTGGGCGTCACCGATGAGGAGGCCGTCTGCGCCTTTGAGTACCTGAGCCGCACCGAGGGCATCATCCCCGCCATCGAGTCGGCCCACGCCGTGGCCCACGCCATCAAAATCGCCCCAACCATGCGAAAAGACCAAATCATCGTCATCACCCTCTCTGGCCGTGGTGACAAGGACTGCGCGGCTATGGCCCGTTACCGGGGGGAGGAGCTTTACGATGATTAAAATTGCAGACGCTTTCCAGAACGGAAAGGCTTTCATCCCCTTCATCACCTGCGGGGACCCCGACCTGGAGACCACCCGCAAGCTGGTCTGCGCCATGGTGGAAAACGGCGCGGATTTAGTCGAGCTGGGCATCCCCTTCTCCGACCCCACCGCCGAAGGCCCCGTCATCCAGGGGGCCAACCTCCGCGCCCTCTCCAAGGGCTGCACCACCGACGACGTGTTCGCCCTGGCGGAGACCCTGCGGAAAGAGGACGGTCTCACCGTCCCCATGGTGTTCATGACCTACGCCAACGTGGTCTATCACTACGGCACCGAGAAATTCTGCGCCCGCGCCGCCGAAGCGGGGATGCAGGGATTGATTTTGCCCGACGTGCCCTTTGAGGAAAAGGGCGACTTCGCCCCCGCCTGCCGGAAGTACGGCCTGGAGCTGGTGAGCCTCATCGCGCCCACCTCCCACCAGCGCATCAAGACCATCGCCGCCGACGCGGAGGGCTTCGTCTACTGCGTGTCCTCTCTGGGCGTCACCGGCGTGCGCAGCCAAATCACCACCGACGTGGGGGCCATGGTGCGGCTGGTGAAGGAGGGGAAGGACATCCCCGCCTGCATCGGCTTCGGCATCTCCAACCCGGAGACCGCCCGGCAGATGGCCCAGTCCGCCGACGGCGTCATTGTGGGTTCCGCCATCGTTCGGCTCATCGGGCAGTATGGCCGGGAGGCCGTGGAGCCGGTGTCCCAGTTCGTGAAGGAAATGAAGGATGCCATTCGAGATTTGTAATTTTTTCTCAATTTGAACACAAAAAACACGCAGGCTGCAAACCTGCGTGTTTTTTTGATTATAGCTATATCGTTTGAGCAAAAACGAAACCTAAACGGCAATAACACACCCCTCTTGCCTCCCCTGAAAGGGGAGGAGGGCCGCCGCCTTTAGGCGGTGGCGGAGGGGTTTCACATCAAAGCTGAAAGCTGAATAAAAAGGGTTGTCAACGCCACTGGTTCAAGCCACTAAACTTTCCCATACATAAACAGGTCGCATTTGATCATACCATTATAGAGCTTCCGTTTCTTTTTGGCCCGCTGGCCGAAGGCGTCCTCAAACTCCGTGTGGCTGGAGAGGATGGCCGTGCGCCACCCCTCCGGCAGCAGCCGCACCGTATGACCGAAGGCCCGGTATAGCTCCGTGACCTCGTCCTTCTCCATCAGCCGCTCGCCATAGGGCGGATTGGTGACCAGGCGGCCATAGGGAGCGGTGCTGTAAAACCGCCGGGCGTCGTAGACCTCGAAGCGGACGGTGTCCTCCACGTCGGCCTTGACCGCGTTGGCCTGGGCGATCTCCACGCTGCGGGGGTCGATGTCCCCGCCCCAGATGTCATAGACACGGTCATATTCCTTGCTGATGGCCTCGTCCGCCGCGTCCATCCAGCTCTGCTGGGGCAGCGTAGCCCACTTCTGGGCGGCAAAGGTGCGGTTCAGCCCCGGCGCGCGGTTTTTGGCGATGAGCGCCGCCTCGATGGGGATGGTCCCCGATCCACAGAAGGGGTCACAGAAGGGGTCCAGCCCCCGGTAGCCGGTCAGCAACACCATGGCCGCCGCCAGGGTCTCCCGCAGGGGCGCGCCGTTGTTCACCGCCCGATAGCCCCGCTTGTAGAGGCCCTCGCCGCTGGTGTCCAGGCAGACATGCACCTGGTCCTTCATGATTGAAAAGCGGATTTGATACCGCGAGCCGTCCTCCGGCAGCCACTCCGTCCCGTAGACCTCCCCCAGCTTGGCGGAGGCGGCTTTTTTCACGATGGACTGGCAGGCGGGGACCGAGTGGAGCTGGGAGTTGATGGAGTAGCCCTTCACGGGGAACTCGCCGTTTTTGGGAATCCAGTCCTGCCAGGGGACCGCCTTCACCCCCTGAAACAGCTCCTCGAAGGAGGTGGCGGGGAACTCCGCCAGCACCGCCAGCACCCTGGCTCCACAGCGCAGGTTGATGTTCAGCCGGGGGATGTCCGCCAGGGTCCCCCGGCAGGTGACCCGTCCGTTTTCCGCCCGGACCTCCGCCAGCCCCAGCCGCTTCATCTCGTCGGCCACCAGCTTTTCCAGCCCCAGCAGACAGGGAACCTCCAGTTTGATGTACTTCATGTCGATTTCTCCTTGTGTCCGCCGTTGAGCGGCGAACACGTCTTATTGTTAAATTGAGAACAGTATACCCAAATTTTAACCGAATTGCAATCTTCTTTTCTGGACTTTATCACCGACTTGTGTTATCCTATTCCATACAGGGGGGAATCCGCCCCTGGTTGCTTTATCACGTTTCATTTCTACGAAAGGAGGGGTTCCCTTCATGCCGCTATTCTCCCTCTCCGCTCCTGTGGTCTGGCTGATTTTGCTGGTGTTCTTCGCTGTGTTGGAGGGCGTCACCGTCAGCCTCAGCTCGGTCTGGTTCGCTCTGGGCGCGCTGGCGGCGCTGGTGGTGTCGCTGTTCATCAGCAACCTGTGGATACAGCTCTTCGTGTTCGCGGTGGTGTCGTTGGTGATGCTGCTGCTGCTGCGTCCACTGGCCGCTCATCTATTCCAGAAGAAGGGCTTCACCCCCACCAACGCCGACCGTATTCTGGGCAAGACCGGCATCGTCACCGAGGCCATCGACAACCTTTCCTCCAAAGGCCAGGTCAAGGTGGCCGGTCAGGTTTGGTCCGCCCGGTCCGACGGCGGCGCTCCCATCTCCGTGGGGGTCCACGTCACTATCCTCCGCATTGAGGGCGTGCGGGTCATCGTCCGCCCGGAGGCGGAAACCGCACCTTCCGACGTTCAATAACCCTTTTCCCACATCAGAAAGGAGCTTTGCAATGTTCTTTTTCATCCTTGTCGTCATCCTGATCCTGCTGGGCATCCTGGTGGCCAGGAACCTGGTCATCGTTCGCCAGGCCGAAGCCCGCGTGGTGGAACGACTGGGCGCGTTCTACGCCGTCTGGGGCGTGGGCATCCACGTCAAAATTCCCTTCCTGGAGCGGGTCAGCAAGCCCATCTCCCTGAAGGAGGAAGTGGCCGACTTCAAACCCCAGCCCGTCATCACCAAGGACAACGTCACCATCGAAGTGGACTCCGTCCTCTTCTATCAGATCACCGACCCCAAGCTCTACACCTACGGCGTGGCGGAACCCATGCGGGCCATTGACAACCTGTCCGCCACCACCCTGCGGAATATCATCGGCGACCTGGAGCTGGACCAGTCTCTGACCAGCCGTGACCTCATCAACACCAAAATGCGGGCCATTCTGGACGAGGCCACCGACCCCTGGGGCATCAAGGTCAACCGGGTGGAGATCAAGAACATCACCCCGCCCCAGGGCATCCGGGACTCGATGGAGCGCCAGATGAAGGCGGAGCGTGAGCGCCGGGAAGCCATCCTCCGGGCCGAAGGCCAGAAGGAAAGCCAGATCCGCGAGGCCGAGGGCGAAAAGCGCGCCCAGGTCCTCCGGGCGGAGGCCGCAAAAGAGGCCCGGCTGCTGGAAGCCCAAGCCCAGGCCGAGGCCATCCTCAAGGTGCAGACCGCCCAGGCCGAAGCCCTGCGTATGCTGAACGAGGCTTCTCCCAACGAGCAGGTCATCAAGCTCAAGTCGCTGGAGGCGTTCCAGGCCGCTGCCAACGGCAAGGCCACCAAGATCATCATCCCCTCCGAAATTCAGGGGCTGGCAGGGCTGGCCGCCGGATTGAAGGGCGTAGTAGAAGAGGACCCCAAAGAGTAATAGAAACCCTGGCAGCACCCCTCCCAACACCGGGAGGGGTGTTTTTCTCTGTAAAAAAGTCAAAAATTTGTTGACAAAAACAAAAAAGCCATATATAATGGAAAAGCTGCAATTCAAGAACAATGCAGCAGAATCCTTGCCTTTGCAAGAGGCAGAGGCCATATGTCCATAAGGAGGTGCAAATCACATGGCTAAGGTTACTGGCAATTACGAAACCATTTTCATCGCGGATACTTCCCTGGGGGATGACGGCATCGCCGCCCTGGTGGAGAAGTTCAAGGGTCTGGTGGAGCAGAACGGTACCCTGGGCGAAGTGGTTGAGTGGGGCAAGCGTCGGCTGGCCTATCCCATCAACCACAAGGTCGAGGGCTACTACACTCTGATGACCTTCACTTCCGCCCCCGATTTCCCCGCTGAGCTGACCCGGAACTACAACATCACCGATGGCGTGATCCGTTCCATCGTGGTCGAGCAGGCGGAGTAAGGGAGCGCATCATGTTAAATCGAGCGATTTTGCAGGGCCGCCTGGTGGCGGACCCGGAGCTGCGCCATACTCAGAGCGGGACGGCTGTGGTCTCCTTCCGCATTGCCTGCGACAGAGACTACAAGAGCAAGGACCCCAACGCCCAGAACGCGGACTTCATCAACATCGTCGCCTGGCGGCAGACCGCTGAGTTCATCAGCCGGTATTTCACCAAGGGCAGCATGATTTTGGTGGATGGCCGCCTCCAGGTGCGGGAGTACACCGACAACACCGGCAATCGCCGTTATGTCACCGAGGTCGTGGCGGAAAACGTCAATTTCGCCGCCTCCAGACGGGAAAGCGGCGGCGGCTATGGCCAGCAAAACAACAGCTACAACGCCGGCGGGTATGCTCCCCAGCAGCCGGCCCAGTCCACCTATTCCGCCCCTTCCGCCTATACGCCCAGCAATGCGGCGCCCGTGGCCAATGAGTTCGCGGAACTGAACGATGATGACGGCGAACTGCCGTTCTAAACGAACCTGATAAACGGGTTCTATTCCTACGATTGAGGAGGTTTTCGATATGGCTTACGATAGAGGCAATCGCAGCCGCAAGCGCCGGAAGGTCTGCAACTTCTGCGTGGACAAGGTCCAGCAGATCGACTACAAGGACGCCGCCAAGCTGCGCCGCTATGTTTCCGAGCGTGGCAAGATCCTGCCCCGCCGCACCACTGGCACCTGTGCCATGCACCAGCGTCAACTGACCGTCGCCATCAAGCGCGCCCGTCAGATCGCGCTGCTGCCCTACGTGGCGGACTGAGCAATCAGCGTAAAAACACAAAACAAAGGCTGCATCGAATTTGGTTCGGTGCAGCCTTTTTGAGCCTGCCAGAGGCAGGCTCTCGACCAAAATCACGGATTTTGGTCGAATATGCGGCCCCGGCAGCGCACATCGTCGCCGCAAGCTCCATATCGCTCCCTTCCGCGCAAAGCGCGAAAGGTCGTTCATTCCGGCTGCGGCTCCTCTCCCAGCCAAACCCGCTTCGCTGGGCTTTGGCCGGGTCCCCATATGCGCACGTTTGGGGCCTCCGCCGTCAAGCGGCACTTCCGGGGCGTTGCCCCTCCTTGCCTGTGTGCTTTTGCCGGTACAGAAGGTGAATTGCCCCGAAGGGGCAAGAGAGGCCACCCTGGGGTGCGCCCGGCTAAAAGCACGAATTTCATTTTATTTTGTTGCTTGCGCAACAAAACTCCTGCGGAGGGCTTCTATAACTTTTCATGTTGGTTTGTTTCTTTGAAAGTGACTTTTGACAAACTAAAGGCTGCATCGAATTTGGTTCGGTGCAGCCTTTCTGTTTTGCTTTTTTAATTGTTCACCTTCACCGGCTTCTCCTCCACCCGCAGGTCCTGGGGGCGGATGGTGTCGTAAAAATGCACCAGGGCGATCTCCCGATAGGGCAGCACAAAGGCGTAGACCACCGTATAGCAGAGCAGGCTCAGGATCGTCCCCAGCCCGTCGCTGCCAAAGAACACCCAGCCCACGTTGTAGCCCACGTTGGTGGCCAGCAGCCCCAGGAGGTCCCACCCAATGAAGGAGAGCTCAAGGGTGAACATCTGGACCCGGTGGCCCTTGGACATCCGCCAGCCGGCGGATATCGCCTTGAAAATGGACATCTCCGGGTGGTCCAGCAGCACATAGGGCACCAGCAGGGTGCTGAAATAAATGAAAACGCCGGGAATGATAAAGAGGCCCACGCCCACGCCCACCAGCACGGTGAGCAACAGGCTCAGCAAAATGATTTTTCCCGCCATCCACAGCGGGTCAAACAGGGAACCGGCACCCAGCCGTTCCCCTCTGGCGGTGCGCATGGCGTAGAAGCTGAACCCGTACCCCATCACCACGGCGTAGAGGTAGAGCAGCAGAAACACAAACAGCAAAATCTCCTGCTGAGGCTGGGCCAGCAATTGACGGGCGTAGGTCATGGCGGAGCTGAGCGCCACGGTGACGCTCGCGTCAGAGATGCTGCCCTGGGCGGCGACCTGGTCCAGCAGCGTATCCATGCTCTCGCTGAGCCGGTCGCTGATGGCGGTCAACGGGTTGGTCCAAATCAAATTGACGACCGTAGAGATCCATTCCGTCAGCAGCAGATAGGCAATGCTGACCATCAGGATACCAAAAGACTGATCCAGCACCTGTTTTTTGGCGCGGGATTTGATCAAAACGCGGTCAGGATAATTCATAACAGGATACCTTCTTATACACAGACGGCGGCAGGACCGCCGGGAATACAAATCACATTTTGCGCAACACAGTATAACACACCGGGCGGAACAAAGAAAGAGGATTTCTCAAAAAACAGTGAAAAAAGGCAAAAAATGTGGAAAATTCATTCGTTTCAAGAAGCGATTCAAAAACCGCCGCGGGAAACGCTTCCGGCGGCGGCCTTTGAAAAGAGAAAAGAGAGAAAAGAAAGGAGGTTGATGAAAGAAAGAAAGAAAAGGAGAGAAATCTATGTAAAGCGGGGGGAGCCTTGCCCTGCTCGCTCCCTGCGAGTATAGAATAACAGAAGGCAGGAGAGAGATGGTAGACAAATCAAGAACAAATTTTGAAGGATTTGTAACGGGCGGCTTGCCGCGCCGGAAAATCCCGACGCGGCACAGTTGTGTCATTCCGCCTGCATGGTCATCTTTTCCAATATGCGGGCGAAGATGCCGCCGTAGGTCAGCCGGGCCACGTCCTCCCCGGCCACCAGATCCACCGTCTGGCAGCTTTCGCCGTCCACGGTGATGGTCAGCGTCCCCAGCTTGTCCCCGGCAGAGAGGGGCGCGACGACGCTCTCCACCGTCTCCAGCTCGACCCCTATCTTGTTCCCGTCGCCCTTGGCCACGAGGATTTTACAACTGCCGTCCAGCCGGGTGGAGACGGTCTCCTGCTCTCCCAGGGAGACGGCCACCTGGGGCAGTTGTCCCTCCGGCGTGGCGTCCACCAGGGTATAGCCCCCAAAGCCGTAGTTCAGCAGCGCCTTGGCGCTGGCGAAGCGCAGGGCGGAGGTCTCGCTGCCCAGCACAACGGCAATCAGCTCCATGCCGTCCCGCTGGGCGGAGGCGGAGATGCAGTACCCCGCGCTGTTGGTGGAACCGGTTTTCAGACCGGTGGCCCCCTCGTAGTAGTAAATCAGCTTGTTGGTGTTGGCCAGCTCAAATTCACCGTCCCGGATGGAATCCATCCAGATGCCCACGTAGCTGCGGATCAGGTCGTGGCTCAGCAGCTCCCGGCTCATCAGGGCGATGTCGTAGGCGGAGGTCACGTGGCCCTCTGCGGGCAGGCCGTTGCAGTTGCAGAAATGGGTGTCCTCCATGCCCAGCTCCGCCGCCCGCTGGTTCATCCGGTCCACAAAGGCGCTCTCCGACCCGGCCAGATGCTCCGCCAGGGCCACGGCAGCGTCATTGCCGGAGGCCACCGCCACCGCTTTGAGCATATCCCGGACGGTCATCTGCTCGCCCTCTTTCAGGTAGACCTGGCTGCCGCCCATCCCGGCGGCGTACTCCGAGGTGGTCACCAGCTCCTCTTCCCGGAGCGCACCGCTCTCCAGCGCCTCCGTCACAAGCAGCATGGTCATGACCTTCGTCACCGACGCAGGCTCCAACTGCTCGTGCTCGTTTTCGGCATAGAGGACCGCGCCGGTCTCCCGCTCCATCAGCAACGACGCCTTGGCGGAGACCTCCACCGGCTCGGCGGCGTTTTCCGCCTGCGCAGCAGGACAGGCCGCCCACAAAATCAGCGCTGCCAGCAGCGCGGATGCTTTTCGTTTCATCCTGTGTTCCCTCCCTTTTACCATCAGTCTGTGGAAAGCCGTGAAAATAATACGAGGAAAATTTTCTCTTTTTGTCCCTCCGGCGTGTATTTTTTGCCCTCTAACGGCCCAGGTGTGGATTTTTCCCCTCAAAAAAAGATTTGCACCTTTTACACAGGGTTTTGCACAAGTCCGCCTGTGCAATGCTGGAGGGAAAAAGCGTTTTTCCCTCTCTTTGCCCTTTCTTTGCCCACTTTTAGCCAAAAACCAACTTGGTTCGAGTGAAAACAAACCCTTTTCCACGGTTTTTGGCGTGTCCCGGAAGGGGCCTCTGTCCAGCGGCGCAAAAAGTTCCCGGCGTTTTTTTGTCCTGTTTCCCCGTTGTCACTTGACGAAATCCGCTCCATCCGATATGATGGAGCAGAAACAACAGGAGGCGCATCCCATGCCGAGAGAACTGACCCGTTGCCAGCGCATTGAGCGCAGCATCATCAAAACCTACCGCAAGACCCTGTGGAACCCCTTCATCGCCGCCGTGAAGCGCTACGAACTGGTGTCGGAAGGGGACAAGATCGCCGTGTGCATTTCCGGCGGCAAGGACTCCATGCTGCTGGCCAAGCTGATGCAGCAGCTCCAGCGGATCAGCGACTTTCCCTTTGAACTGGTCTACCTGGTGATGGACCCCGGCTATGCCCCCGCCAACCGGCAGCAGATTTTGGACAACGCCGCCCTGTTGGAGCTGCCCATCACCGTGTTTGAGACCAACATCTTCCGGGTGGCCAAACGCACCGACCACTCTCCCTGTTACCTCTGCGCCCGGATGCGCCGGGGCCACCTCTACAGCAAGGCCCGGGAGCTGGGCTGCAACAAAATCGCCTTGGGCCATCACTTCTCCGACGTGGTGGAGACCACCGTCATGGGGATGTTCTACGGCGGCCAGCTCCAGGCCATGATGCCCAAGCTCCACTCCACCAACTTCCCCGGCATGGAGCTGATCCGGCCCATGTACTGCATCCACGAGGACGACATCATCCGCTGGAAGAACTACAACGACCTGCACTTTCTCCAGTGCGCCTGCCGCTTCACCGAGGCGACAGGGGAGGGGACCGTTCCTGGCAAGCGCCAGGAGGTCAAGGAACTGCTGCGACAGTTGCGGCAGGACTTTCCCCAGGTGGAACAGAACGTGTTCAAGGCCATCCACAGCGTCCAGCTCG
Organism: Clostridiales bacterium; assembly: GCA_021202515.1. Classification (GTDB taxonomy): domain Bacteria; phylum Bacillota; class Clostridia; order Oscillospirales; family Oscillospiraceae; genus Onthomonas. The sequence goes on from JAJQCW010000015.1 coordinate 17,656, forward strand.
ACACCTTCCCCGGTTATAAAACAAAAGGCGAAGAACACAGCTTTTTGGAACACTATGGGGAAACAAGCCAGGAAATGTGAAATACGTTTCACTTCAATATGCTGGAATTTTCAAAAAACCGTTTTATTTTAAATTTTTACGACCAAAAAGTATTGAATAATACGGCTTTCTCTGCTATACTGCAAAGGAACGGGGTAAAAAAACTCCCCTTTCCTGAAAGAAAATGCTCTGCCATATCAACCTGAAAAACAGGAGGTTTTCAATGAAACTCGCACATCGTTTGTTGTCCCTTGCCCTGGCCCTGGCCATGACAGCCACTCTGCTTCCCGCCTCCCCGGTCCTTGCGGCAGAGACAAGCTCTGTCGCCGCGGCGGAATCCGCCTCCGTCGGGACCGTCACCGGCTTTGGCACGTTGGAGACCCAGGAGATCGCCCTGGCGGAAAAAATCGATCTGGACACCCTGCTCTCGTCTATGCCGTCCACCCTGCCAGTCTATCTGGACGAGGGAGATGAGGTGACGGAGATCCCCGTCACCTGGTACTGCCTGGACGACTACGAGACCTCCAACGACTACTACTTCCAGTTCAGCCCCAGTTGGGACACCGACGCCTATCCGCTGCTGGACGGGCTGGACGTGGAGCTGGACGCGCCCTATATCGCCGTCTATCTGGTGCAGGCCACCGCCATGGCCAGCAGCAGCACCACCACCGTCACCGGCAACAGCAACGAGACCACCATCTTCACCTACCTGACCGGGACGATGGGGCTGAACACCGCCGCCGCCTGCGGCATCATGGCCAATATGTACGCCGAATCCAGCTTCAAACCCACCGCCAGCTGCACCGACAGCAACGGCCTGACCAGCTACGGCCTGTGCCAGTGGAACGGCTCCCGGTACACCAACCTGAAAAATTGGTGCAGCAGCAACGGGTACAGCTACAAGACCGTCGCCGGCCAGCTCAACTTCCTGGCCTACGAGCTGAGCACCAGCACCTATAATTACATCCTGAAATACTTACAGGGGGTCAGCAACTCCGCCTCCGGCGCTTACGACGCGGGGTACTACTGGTGCTATTACTTCGAGCAGCCCGCCAACAAGACAACCCAGAGCAAAACCCGGGGCAACCTGGCCAAGAACACCTACTGGCCGGTGTACAGCGCCCTCGTCTCCTCCTCCAGCAGCAGTTCTTCCAGCAACAGCTCTTCCTCCGCCTCTGCTCCCGTTCTCTCGGACTACACCACCCCCGGCACCTCCATGACCTACGGCACCCTCTTCACCCTCAAGGGGACCATCACCGCCTCCTCTACCATCACCAGCGTCACCGCCGGGGTCTACAACAGCAGCGGGAAGGCCGTCACCAGCGCCTCTGCCACCCCCAACAGCACCACCTTTGACGTGTACGAGCTGGACGAGGATGTGCTGTTCAGCCAGGTGCCGGTGGGGTCCTACACCTATGTCATCGAAGCCACGGTGGACGGGACCACCTACACTGTTTTGAACTACAGCTTCAAGGTCACCGCCCGGAAGCTCTCCAACGCCACCATCTCCTCCATCAACGCCCGTTATACCTACACCGGCAGCAAAATCAAGCCCACCCCCAAGGTGAAATACAGCGGCACCACCCTGATCAAAGGCACTGATTACACCGTCAGCTATTCCAACAACAAGTCGGTGGGCACCGCCACCATTACCATCAAGGGCACAGGCAACTACACTGGTTCGGTGAAAAAGACCTTTAAAATCGTCCCCAAAAAGGTCTCCAACCTGGCGGTCAAGTCCAGCTCTTCCAAAAAGATCACCGTCACCTGGACGGCGCTGAAATCCGTCCGGGGGTATCAGATCCAGTACAGCACCAGCTCGGACTTCTCCAACGCCAAGACCGTCACCGTGGTGGGGACCTCCAACAAGAAAAAGGTGATCTCCGGCCTGAAAAGCGGCAAGACCTATTATGTTCGTATCCGCTCCTACTCCAAGGTCAGCGGTACCAATTATTACTCCTTCTACAGCTCCAAAGTGAAAATCAAGGTGAAGTAAATCACCACACGATAACAAATCCCCTCGAACAGCATCGTTCGAGGGGATTTTTCAGCACTCGGTATAGATTTCCACCAGCCGCCTGGCCCATTTCAGCGGCTTTTCGCCGGGTTTCAGCCGCAGGGCCACGTTGGGCCGGTCTCCGGGGGAGACCAGCACCCGCCCTTTCAGCTCCGGCACGGTACACAGCCGGGAGACCCGTTTCAGGTCGAACTCCCGCAGGCCAAAGTTGATGTTGTTTCCCTTTTGGGCGATGTCGGTGACGCCGCAGTTGGCGGCAGCGCTGCGCAGCAGCGCCACGTTCACCAGGTTCTCCACCGGTTCGGGCACGTCGCCGTAGCGGTCCACCAGCTCGTCGATCATGTCGGTGGCCTCCCGGTCCTCCCGAATGCGGGCGATGCGGCGGTACAGGTCCATCCGCTGCTCGGCGGCAGGGACGTACCAGTCGGGGATGTTGGCGGAGAGGGACAGGTCGGCGGTGACTTCCTCGGTGCGGACAGGCTTCTCGCCCCGCTCCTCCAACACCGCTTCCTCAAGCAGCTTGAGGTACAGGTCATAGCCCACGCTCATCAGGTTGCCGGACTGCTGGGCGCCCAGCAGGTTGCCCGCACCGCGGATCTCCAGGTCCCGCATGGCGATTTTATACCCCGCGCCGAACTCCGCGAACTCCCGCACGGCGGACAGCCGCTTGGCGGCCACGTCGCTGAGGATTTTCCCGTGGCGATATGTGAGGTAGGCGTAGGCCCGGCGGCTGGAACGCCCCACCCGGCCCCGAATTTGATGGAGCTGGGCCAGGCCCATTTTATCCGCATCTTCGATGATGAGGGTGTTCACGTTGGGGATGTCGATGCCGGTCTCGATGATGGTGGTGCAGACCAGCACCTGCACCTCGCCGCGGACCACCTGGTCCATCACGTCGGATATTTCCTCCTGGCTCATCCTTCCGTGGGCCACCCCCATGCGGATGTTCTCGTCGTCCAGCATCTCCCGGAGGCGGACAGCGGTCTGGTTGATGGTCTCCACCCGGTTGTGGAGGTAGTAAACCTGTCCGCCCCGGCCCACCTCCCGGCGGATGGCGTCCAGCACCACCCCCCAGTCGTGCTCCAGCACGTAGGTCTGCACCGGCTGACGGTCCTGGGGCGGCTCCTCCAGGGTGGACATATCCCGGATGCCGGAGAGAGCCATGTTCAGCGTCCGGGGGATGGGGGTGGCGGAGAGGGTCAGCACATCCACCTGCTGGAACCGCTCTTTCAGTTTCTCCTTCTGTCCCACGCCGAAGCGTTGTTCCTCGTCCACCACCAACAGGCCCAGGTTTTTGAACTGCAAGCCCTTGGCCAGCAGCCGGTGGGTGCCGATGAGCACGTCGATGAGGCCGTTTGCCGCGTCCCGGAGGATGTCTTTGGCGGCCTTGCCGGTCTGGAACCGGGTGATGAGGGCGATGCGCACCGGGAAGCCCTCAAACCGCCGCAGGGCGGTCTGATAGTGCTGGTTGGCCAGCACTGTGGTGGGCACCAGAATGGCCGCCTGCTTGCCCTCCAGCACGCATTTCATCACCGCCCGGAGCGCCACCTCGGTCTTGCCATAGCCCACGTCGCCGCAGAGCAGCCGATCCATGGGGATGGGCTTTTCCATATCCGCCTTGACCTCGGCCACGCAGCGCAGTTGGTCCTCGGTCTCCTGGTATTCGAACTTGTCCTCAAACTCCTGCTGCCAGGGGTCGTCCGCGTGGAAGGCGTAGCCCGGCTGCCGCTGGCGGGCGGCGTAGAGTTGAATGAGGTCTTTCGCCAGGTCCTGGGTGGCTTTTTTCGCCTTGGACTTGGCACGGGTCCAGTCGGTCCCGCCCAGCTTGGAGAGGCGCACGGTGGGCTTGCCGTCCTCTCCCTCACCGCCGCCGATATACTTGCTGACCATATCCAACTGGGTGGCGGGGACGTAGAGGCTGTCGCCTCCGGCGTAGGAGAGCTTGACGTAGTCCTTCTCCACCCCGTCCACCTTCATCTTGGTCATCTCCACAAAGCGGGCGATGCCGTGCTTTTCGTGGACCACCAGGTCGCCGGGGACCAGGTCGGTGAAGGATTGCAGCTTTTGCCGGTTGGTGGCGGTTTTAGAGGACTTTCCTCGCCGCTTCTGGGCGGGGGCTGCGGTCCCCTCGGTGATAAGGGCGAAGCCGGGGTACTCAAACCCGGAGGACACCCCGCCCACCGACAGCACCGTCTGGCCCGGCTGGGGCAATTGCTTCAAATCCAGATCCAGTTGTACCTTTACGTCCCGCTCCCGCAGCAGATCGGAGAGGTTTTTCGCCTGGCCCCGGCTTTGGCACAGCACCACACAGGCGTATTTGCGGTGCTGGTAGTGCTCCAGGTCGGAGACGGCGGTCTCCAGGCTGGAACCGAAGCTGGGGAGCTGCTTGCAGTTCAGGGTCAGCAGCACACGGGCGTCGTAGGGCCGCACAGAGGTCTGGAAGGAGTCCAAATAGACACAGGGGAACTCCCGGCCCAGGCGCCGCCCCATCTCCTCCACCGTGGCCGTGTAGCGCGCCTGAGACGCCCACAGCACGCCGGAGGAGGACAGCGCGTCCATGTCCTCGGTGAGCCGCCAGAGGTAGTGGTTGGCGGCCTCCACGCACCGGCTGCTCTCTGCCCAGAGGACGCAAGCATCGGCAGGAATGTAGTCGCAACCACAGGCGAAGTCCGGGTAAATCAGGTCCATGTACCGGTCAGACGCCGGGAACGCGGTGCCGTCCGCCAGGCGGCGGCTGTCCTCCTCCAGGGTGTTCAGCAGGGTAGCGTAGTCTGTGGCGTCGCTGCGCTTTTTAGCCTTAGACGCCTTCTCCACCTGGAGCTTCCGCCGCTCGATGTCCTCCACCAGCCCCAACACGCCACCTGGGGCCAACTGGGGCAGCGTCTCCGCCGCAGGCAGCAGCTCCGCCCGCTCCAGGCGCTCAGTTCGCCGCTGGGTCAGCGGGTCGAAGGAATAGACGGTGTCCACCTCATTGTCCCAGAACTCCACCCGGACGGGGGCCTCTGCCGCAGGGGAGAACACGTCCAGAATGTCTCCCCGGAGGGCGAACTGTCCCGGCCCCTCCACCTGCATACAGCGGGTGTACCCTCCAGCGGCCAGCCGCCGGGTCAGGTAGTCTGTCTCATAAATCTCGCCGGGCCGCAGGGTCAGCGCCGCCTTTTCCAGCACAGCAGGGGGCATGGTCCGCTGGAACAGGCCCTCTACTGTGGCCACCAGCAGCGGTACCCGCCCGGTTTGCAATCCCCGCAGCAGCCGCAGCCGCTGGTGCTCCCACTGACGGGAGACGGTGGCGTTGTGAAACACGAACTCCCGCCCCATCAGCAGCTCCACCGGCTCCCCGGTGAAAAATTCAAGGTCGCTTTGCAGCCGTTTGCCCTCCTGCTCGTCCGGGCAGAGCAGCACAATAGGCCGCCCCGTGTCCTCCCGCAGGGCGGCGGCCAGGTGCGACCGGTGGACCGTGGTCAGACCAGCCACAGCCACAGGGCTGCGGCCCGCGTCCAACTGAGCGGTCAGCTCCCGGAACTCCGGGAGGGATTGCAATACAGTTGTCAATGGTTTCATGGCGGACCTCGAAATCATAAAAAAGTGGTGGTTTTTTGTCGTTTTAGGGAGGACGCGGCCCCGTGAACAGGACCGTTTGCGCGGAATCGTTTTTATTGGTTATCTCCCTTACTCAGCCCCGTACCAGAAACCCCTCCGCCACCGCCTAAAGGCGGCGGCCCTCCTCCCCTTTGCGACTCGCATGGCCTAAAGGCCATAGCTCCCTGCATTTGCGCTAAAGAGGAATTGGCCATTCGGCCAGCGCTTCACAGGGGAGGCAAGAGGGATAGTGCTTATTATCTGGTATTGGTTTTATGCGATAAAAGTTGGATTTTCAGTAGAGCCGCCCTCTTTTCTAGCCACTAACCATCTGTTCAACGCCATCAAGCTAAAAGCTAACAGCTTACCAACGCGCCTGATTGAAAGGGACAACCATATTTTACTTGCTGTACCGGTTCTGGGCCTTCTCAAACCCCTGCTCCAGCACCATTTCCACCGCCTCCGCCGCGCGCTGGGCGGCGGCGTCCATCAGCTTGGCGTCCTCCGGGGAGAACTTGCCCAGCACCCAGGCGGCCAGGTCATAGTCCGGGTGAGGCTTCTGTCCCACGCCCATCTTGATGCGGGGGAACTGATCCGTCCCCAATTCCTCTATGATGGATTTCAGGCCGTTATGCCCCCCGGCGCTGCCTTTTTTCCGCAGACGGAGGGTCCCGGTGGGGAGGGACACGTCGTCGCAGACCACCAGAATGTGGTCCGGCTCGATTTTATAGAAATGGGCGGCCTCCTCCACGGCCTCGCCGGAGAGGTTCATATAGGTCTGGGGCTTCATGGCCAGGATGCGCACCCCGCCGCAGGAAAAGTCTCCCACCAGGGCGCGGAACTTAGAGCGGTTGATACGCTGGCCGGTCTTTTGTTCCAGGGCGGACGCCGCCCGGAACCCGGCATTGTGCCGGGTGTTGTCATACTTGGGGCCAGGGTTGCCCAGGAACACCACCAGCCACTCCACCGGCCCCTGCCGGTTTTTGAAAAGAAACATCGTCTGCCTCCTGCCCGAAACGGGCGGTCAAAAGGGATGAAAAACAACTCAGGAAGGGAAAGAAACGCGCAAACGCCCCAAAGGGGTCATCGGCGGGCGATGACCCCTGAAGGCGCTTAGAAAGACGCAAAAGGATGATTGCAGGTAAAATTTTAGCTGTAAATAGCGTTCATGGAGGCGTCGTTAAACATCCGGGAGATAACCTCCGCGAACATGGGCGCTACGGTCAGGTAGTGGATCTTGCTGCTCAGCTCCTTGGGAGCGGGGATGGTATCCAGCAGCACCAGCTCGTCCAGGAAGGAGTTGTCGATCCGTTCCATGGCCGGGCCGGAGAGGACGCCGTGGCTGGCGCAGGCGGTGACGCTCTTGGCCCCACCGATGGTCATCAGCGCCTTGGCCGCGCCGCAGAGGGAACCGGCCGTGTCTACCATGTCGTCCAGCAGAATGACGTTCTTGTCCTTCACGTCGCCGATGATGTTCATGACCTCGGAGGAGTTGGCCTTCTGGCGGCGCTTGTCCACGATGGCCATGGGCATGTTCATCTGCTGGGCGAAGTTCCGCACACGGGCCACGGAGCCAACGTCGGGGGAGACCACCATGGTGTTGTCATAGCTGTCCGCGAACTTCTTTTTGAAGTACTCCACAAACAGGGTGCCACCCTGGAGGTTGTCCATGGGGATGTCGAAGAAGCCCTGGATCTGGAGACAGTGGATGTCCATAGTCAGCACGTGGTCCGCGCCCGCTTTGGTCAGCAGGTCGGACACCAGCCGGGCGGAGATGGGGTCTCTGGGCTTGGTCTTGCGGTCCTGCCGGGCATAGCCAAAATAGGGGAGGACGGCGGTGATGCGCCCGGCGGAGGCCCGTTTCAGCGCGTCCAGCATGATGAGCATTTCCATCAGGTAGTCGTTGACGCTGCGGTACTCTTTCTGCCCCGGCTTGCCGGTGGCGCAGGTGGACTGGACGACGTACACATCGCTGCCCCGGACGGTCTCGTAGATGGAGGCGAAGCTCTCCCCGTCGGAGAACGCGCCGCACTCGGAGTTGCCCATGGGGACGCCGATTTTTTTGCAGATGGCCCTGGTCAGGGCGGGGTTGGAGCTGCCGCTGAAAATCTTGAGGTCTTTCATAACAAAATCATTCCTCTCCTGGATTCAAGTCTCTTTTTTCAGGAATTTGCGAATGAATGAGAGACATAAGGGCGGGTGTGGCCCGCGATGCGGATGGGTGACAGATACAGCACGGTTTTGAATATGGTTTTCTTGTTTCGTTCTTTTTATCAATGATTCCAGCCGGAATTTATTCTTTTACCACCTGGAACGGACCGACCCGCGTCCCGTCGGGCAGACGGACGCCGGAGACCTGGGATGCGTTGACCACGCAGCCGCTGCCCAGTTCGCAGTCGGTGAGCATACTGTTGGGGCCAAGGACGCAGCCCTCTCCGGTTTTCACCCGCCCCATGAGGATGGTGTTGGGCATGATGACGCTGCCAGGCGCGACCTGAGCGCCCGCCTCCACATAGGTGGTGTTGGGGTCGATGAAGTCCACACCCTCCGCCAGCAGGCGATACAGATTGTCCGCCAGCCCCAGTTCTCTGGCCTGGAACAGCTCTTTCGGGCCGGTCAGGGGCAACAGTTGAACCTCCGGGTCGTTCAGAGGGGAGTAGTAGTCGCCGTAATTCAGGGCGTCCACGCCGCCTTCCGCCAGGTCAGCGGCCTCCACCCGGTAAACGCCCATCACGTCCCCGGCGGGGGTGAGAAATTCCTCCTCCACCAGCTCCTGACAGGCGGAGCAGGACAGCCACACCGGCTGGGTGATGGTGATGACCTTGCCCCCGCACCCGGCGGCAAATCCTTTCAGCTTTTCGTCCAGGGATGGGTCGGCACTGGAGACCACCTCTGTCCCGGCGGGGAAACACCCGGCGGTGGGGGCGGTCAGGTCGTCCTCCGCAACGACAAAAAACCGTTCCACACCCTGCCGCTCCAGGCCCATGGCAAGCCAACTGGCAGCGGGAGAAAACAGAATCTTCTGCAACAGGAACGGTTCACAAGAGGACTGGGCTGCCTCCCTCAGCACAAAAATCACCGCACTGGAAGCTGTCATAGCCCATTCTCCCCTTTCATCTTCGTGTGGGTTTTCGATGCGCCGCCTCGTTGCGGCTCCGCGGGGGTACGCGCAAGCGGTTCCCCCAGCGTCCCCTATTATAGCAAATGAAATGGGATTTTGCACACGAAAATACACATTTTTTTAATGAAATGAAGCAATTTGTCGTTTTTACCGTTTTATCCCCTTTTACTCCGCCGTTTTCGGTGTTTTTGCCAGTTTCCGCGAAAAGAAACCAGGGGTAAAGTTTTCGAAAAATGGCCCGGGAGCATTGCCTGTATTTGACCGGTTGTGGTATACTGCTAGCGGCCCTTTCCCAAATCAACACTTCGGAAGGGGACTGCGTAGAAACGAGGTAATTATGATAGACTTCAAGCGTCCGCAACTGGCAGACAAGGCGTGGATCGACCCCATTTTCCGCGCCTCCGGCTTCCGCAGTTGCGAATACACCTTCCCCAACCTGATGGCCTGGGCGGAGGCGTTCGATGAGACAGTGGCCCTGGTGGACGGCTTCGTAGTGGTTCACGTGGGAACAGAGGAAGGGGGCTACGGCTGGTCTGCCGGTTCCGGCGACCGGAAACAATTGCTCTACACTCTGGCCCAGGACGCGGCGGAGCGGGGCCGTCCCTTCCGTCTGCTGGGCCTGACCGAAGAACAGACTGAGGAACTGGAAACGCTGTTTCCCGGGAAATTCGCCTTTACCAACTACCCAAACGCGGCGGACTACTGTTACACCGTGGACAAGCTGGCCGACCTGGCGGGGAAAAAGCTCCACGCCAAGCGCAACCACATCCACCGGTTCGTGGAAAACTACCCGGACTGGCGGGTAGTGGAGATCACCCCGGAGAATCTGGACCAGTGCGTGGCCCTGGCCCAAGACTGGGAACGAGCCGAGGCGGAGGCCGGGCTGGACGACTGGAACGAGCAGGAGGGGGAAGTCGCCCTGCGCCTGTGCATCCGGCACTACGACGAACTGGAGCTGGAGGGTCTGATCCTCTACGGGGAGGACAAACCCTTGGCCTTCACCATGGGGCGGAGCATCGGCGGGGACACCTACGACGTGATCTTCGAAAAGTCCTATGCCGACATCCAGGGGGCTTACGCCATGATCAACCGGGAGTTCGCCCGGTGGGTCCGGGTCCACCACCCGGAGATCGTCTACCTGAACCGGGAGGACGACATGGGCGAGCCGGGACTGCGGAAGGCCAAGCTCTCCTACCGCCCGGACCTGATGGTGGAAAAGCATCTGGCCTGCCTGAAACCGGGGGAGACCCTGTGACCGGCCTGTGCCGCCCCTCCCGCCGGGATGAGGCCCCCCAGTTGGCCCGGCTGTGGAAGGTCTGCTTCGGGGACACCGACGACTATATCGCCCACTACTTTTCCGCCTACTACCGCCCGGACCGGGCGCCGGTGCTGGAGGACGGGGGAGCAATCTGCTCCATGCTGCTGACCTTCCCCAACGTCCTGGTGACAGGGGAGGGGCAGGAGGTCCCCGCCTGTTATATCTACGCCTTTTGCACCGCGCCGGAGGCCCGGAGCCGGGGCTATGGCCGCCGCCTGCTGGCCTGGGCGGAGGAACAGGCCGCCCGTCAGGGCTGCCATCTGACCGTGATGGTCCCCGGCGAGGCCAGCTTGTTCGATTTTTATGAGACGCTGGGCTACCGGACGGTATTTTTCCACCGGGAGCAGATTTTTACCCAAACCGGACCGGCAAACGGCACCCTCGCCCCCTGTGATGGTGCGGCCTATGCCGCCCGGCGGGAGGCGCTGCTGGCAGGACGGCCCCACATGGCCTATCCCCTTGAAGTGCTGGAGTATCAGCGTTCCCTGTGCCACCGGACGGGGGGCGGCTTTTTCCTGTGGAAGGACAGCCTCGCCGCCGTGGAGACCGACGGGGAGACCCTATACTGCAAGGAGCTGCTGACGGCCTATCCCCAGGCAGCGGTCAACGCCCTGCTGACCCATTTCGGCATGGACTGTGCCGTGGTCCGCACTCCGGCGGGGCCAGCGGACGGGGCGAAGGGCTTCGCCGTGGCAAAGTCCCTCGTCCCCTGCGGGGACGGGCAGGTGGAGCCAGCCGGATACCTGGCCTTCGCCTTTGATTGAGCCGCCCTCTATCACGAAAAATTCACAAAAGAATCGGTTGAAACCTGTGCGGTTTTATGGTAGAGTATACACATAGCAAAGCCCCCCTTTCCGTTTGGAAAGGAAAAAGCAATGTTAAGGAGTGATTCTCTATGGTAAGAGTGATTATGGGCAGCGCAGGTGCGGGAAAGACCAAGCAGTTGATCGACCTGCTCAACGCCGCTGTCACCACAGAGCATGGCAACATCATCTGCATCGAGCCGAACCTCGACCTGACCTATAATATCCACCACGACATCCGTCTGGTGGCTGCCAACGAATACCCCATCCGGTCCTTCGATAAGTTGCAGGGTTTCCTGTGCGGGCTGTATGCCGGTAACTACGACATCACCCACATCTTCGTGGACAACCTGTGCAAGATCGCCGGCACCAAGGACCCCGCCGAGGTCGAACAGTTCCTGGACTGGCTGGATAAATTTGGCGACAAGAACAACATCAAGTTCACCATCACCATGTCCTCCACCCCGGACCTGGCCACCGAAGGCATCAAGAAGTACTGCTAAGCGCTTCTGTATCATCCCAAATAGCTGCAAAAAGGCCCTCCATGTCATGTGGAGGGCCTTTTTATTGTACGTTTTTATAAATTTCAGGATGGCTGGTTTGTTCCGCTGCTCTCCCCGCTCCGGCGGTGATGGGGCCGGTGGCGGCGGCGGGCAGCCCCGCCGGAGGGACGTTTCTCCTCCTCGCTCTGCTTTGCGGGGGCGGGGCGGCTGTTCTTGCGGGGAGGAGCGGCTTTCTTCTTCCGGGGCTGCTCCGCCTGGGGCTTTTGCTCCTGGGGCGCGGCGGATTCCTTCTGGAACCGGGGCTGGAGGGAGGGCTTTTCCGGTTTCTCTGGCTTTTCGTACCCCGCCGGGCGCTTGCCCTTGCCGCTGCGAATGACCTCGATCTCGTCGTTCTTGTAGATGTGTACCTCATCCGGGTCCCGGTCCAGCACCACCTGGCACTGCTCCCGCAGCAGATTGACCTGGTTGATGACGCCGACGCCGTCCGGGGTCTTGACCAGCGACTCCAGCTTGGGGGCGTGTTTCAGCAGGTCCTCATAGGCGTCCTGCTCGTATTTCAGGCAGCACATCAGCCGCCCGCAGGAGCCGGAGATCTTCGTGGGGCTGAGGGAAATGCTCTGGGTCTTGGCCATTTTGATGGACACCGGCTGGAAGTCGTCCAGGAACTGAGAACAGCAGAAGGGCCGCCCACAGACCCCCAGACCACCCATCATCCGGGCCTCGTCCCGGACGCCGATCTGCCGCAGCTCAATGCGGGTGCGGAACACCGAGGCCAGGTCCTTCACCAGGCTGCGGAAGTCCACCCGCCCATCGGCGGTGAAGTAAAAGAGGATCTTGCTGCCATCGAAGCTGTACTTCACATCCACCAGCTTCATTTCCAGGCCGTGTTCCGCGATTTTCTTCTGGCAGACCTTATAGGCGCTCTTCTCCCGCTCCTTGTTTCGCTCCACCTGGAGAAAATCCTCCTTGGTGGCCACCCGAAGCATGGGCCGCAGGGTGGAGACCAACTCCATCTCGTCCACCATAAAGTTGGACTGGACGCACTCGGCAAACTCCACGCCTTTGGCGGTCTCGATGATAACGTGTTCCCCCACGTCCACGTGGATGCCGTTTGGGTTAAAATAGTATTGTTTTCCGCCGGATTTGAACCGGACGCCGATCACTTCGGTCATGTTGTTCCTCCATGCGCCGGGTTGCGGCGCGGTTTATCATTCTTTTAGCAATTTTTCGTAGCAGAACCAGTCCAGCCCGTACATCCGGGCAGTTCCCGTCCTGCGATACAGCGCCCGCTCGTAGAGGGCGATAGCCGGGGGATTGGTCTGGGCCGCCAGCAAGCGGATACTGTCCACGCCCTGCCGGACGGCTTCCCTCTCCACCTGGGTCAACAGGCACCCCGCCAACCCCCGATGCTGGCAGTCTTTCCGAACGGCCATGCGCATCAGTCCCATGGGGTTCGCTGCTTTGCTGTCCCAGCCGTCCGCCTCGTCCAACTCCGGGTCAGGGCCAAGGGCACAGGCGGCGACGATTTCTCTTTCGTCTGTCCGCAGCAGGTACAAGTTGCCCTGAGCAATGTCCTGCCGAACGTCGTCCTCGCCGGGGTAAAATTCGTTCCAGGCACACCCTTCGATCCCAATCAGGGAGCGATACAACGCCAGCACCGCAGTCAAATCGTTAAAACTGGCTTTTTCCGCAGTTTGCATGGTCTTTTCCCTCATGCCAGCAACTGACACTCCTCATAGAGCCGCACCGCCAGCCACCCTGCGCTGTGGGCGTGGGCGTAAAACTGGCACTGCTCCAACGCCTGCTCGGTCAGCTCCCGGAACTCCATCAGTTGCCGGACGGTGAAGGTCTGGGCCAGCCGCGCCGCCCATTGGCTTTCTTCCACTTGGCCACCGCTGGCGGCTACGGCTCCGTCCCGGAACCGCTGCCCTAGGGCGGTGTAGAGGGCGATGAACCCGTCCCGGCTGAGCTTTTCCCGCTGGGCGTCCGCTGCGCAGGTCATCAGCTTCCACTCGCTGCGCTCCAGCAGCGCATTCAGCCAGGCTTCTGCCCTGGCCGTCGTGCCGTCGTCGGGCTGCGCCTCCTCCAGTAGGGAAACGGCCCGGCCCAACAATCCCTGACTTTGCTCTGCGGCGCAAACAATGGCCTCCCGGTCCCGCTCCGGGAACCGTCGGGCCAGGTAATTCTCCGCCTCTGCGGGTGAGACCGGGGCAGTGTGGTACTGGGCGCAGCGGCTGCGCACCGTGTCCAGCAGGGCGGCGCTGTTCTCCGTCACCAGCAGGAAGGCCGCGTAAGGCGGCCCTTCCTCCAGCAGCTTGAGCATGGCGTTCTGGGCCGGCAGGTTGATGGGCTGGTCGATGAGATACACCTTCCGCCTGGCCTGGTTGGGCCGGATCTGGGCGTCCGACCGGATGGCCCGGACGGTGTTCACCTTCACGTCCTTGCCCAGCTCCTCCGCCGGAACGAACCGCTCCAGCCCCATCACGTCCGGGTGGATACCCTCTGCGACTCGCCGACAGTGGGGACACTCCCCGCAGGGGTACGGTTCCCGCCCCTCGCACACCAGCGCCTGGGCCAGCAGCCGGGCCAGGGTGTGCCGCCCGGACCCCACTGGCCCGCTGAGAATGACCGCGTGGGGAGGACGCTCCACCCCCGCCAGGGCGCGTTTCAGCGGCTGGTTGCCGACCAACTGACGCAGTTCCATCAGACCCGCTCGAACTGTTCCACGTCCACCACGAAGATGGTGGCGCCGCCCACGGTGATCTGCTCGCTGTCGTCCGCCGGGTAGCCGTAATGCTCCCGGGGCATCTGAGGCATTTGCCGCTCCCGACGGCGGACGCTCTGGACGATGCGCCGCTTTACGTCCTCCACCCGCTCCTCATCTACGCCGATGAAAAACGTGGTATTACGAGAGACCAGGTAACTGCCCCGCGAGGACATCTGTGTGGAGGCATAGCCACCCTGGTTCAGGGCCTGGACCACTGGGGTAACGTCCTCCTGATTGACAATGGCAATGACCAGCTTCATACAAATCGCCCTCCTTTGGCTTCCATTTTACAGATTGCTCTGCTTATTCGCTTTTCACAATCGTAACCTTCTTTTCATTATACCCTATTTCACGCAAATAAGAAAGTCCTTTTTTCTCAATTTCCTCGCCGGGAGCCACCACTGGCACGCCGGGGGGATAGGGGGCCAGCTCCTCCCCGGCTGCCGCCCCTGCGGAGCGTTCCAGCGGGACAGACCGCTTGGGGGCGAACAGGGCCTCCCTGGGGGTGAGAAGCTGCTTTCCCGGCGGGGGAGGGGGCGGTAAAATGCCCGCCTGGCGCTGTTTTCCCCGGAGGCCCAGCTTGTCCAACCCCCGGCGCAGCCGGGCGATCTCCTCCGGCTCGTCGCAGTCGGTCAAAATCAGCACCACATGGGCGGCGTCCGCCATCTCCGGGTAAATGCCCATCTCCTGCAATTCCCGCTCTGTCTGAAACCCGTCCTCCACGCAGAGGACCAGCCGGGCCGGGTCCAGAGGGGCGTCCTCGTTCGTCAGAGCGGGGTAGTCCCGGCGGAGCTGCTCCACGGCGGCGCAGGTGGCCCGGTAGCGGGCCTGTCCCTGGCCCTCGCAGTAATATTCCCGCGCCCAGTCCAGCGCCGCCATCATGGGATAGGAGGGAGACGAGGTGGCAAACGTCCGGCTGGCCCGGCGCAGACCGTCCAGGGTCTCCGGGGCGTTGGCGAACAGCAGCGCCGACTGGCCCGGCGCTCGGAGGGTCTTGTGGGCGGAGGTGACCACGTAATCCGCCCCTCGGTAGGGGTTTTCCCCCATTAGGAACAGGTGTGCGCCATGGGCGCCGTCCACCAGAAGTTTTGCACCGTGGGCGTGACAGATGTGGGAAATAGCCGGAATATCCGACAACACACCGTAATAAGTCGGTGAGGTAATACAAACCGTTTTGATGTTTGGGCGATTTTCCAGCACAGATTTTACACAGTCCGGCTCCACCGGCCCCACTACGCCGGCCTCGGCCAGCCAGGGCCGCGTCATCCATACGGGACGCAGATCCAGCAGCGCCATGCCGGTGTGGATGCTGCGGTGGCTGACCCGATCCACCGAAATCTCCTCACCCTGACCGGCGGCACACAGCAGCATGGTGTGGACGCCCTGGGTGGAACCCCCCGTCAGGAACAGGCAGCAGTCCGCCCCCCACGCCTCCGCCCAAAGGCGTTCCGCCGCCTCGATGGGGCCGCCGGGGGCGTAGAGGTTGCCCGTGGGGGGCAGCTCGGTGAAGTCGATACCCGCATAGTCCGCCAGGGCAGGGAGGGGCTGCCCCTTGTGGCCGGGCATGGCCATGCGCAGGGGGCGGGCGGCCTGAAATTCTTGCAGCGCGGTGTAAAGCGGCGTAGACATGGCGGCTCCTTTCGGTACAAAAACAGCCGGGGCTGCATCAAAACGGTTTGACACAGCCCCGGAATGAGCATCTGACTAAATTGTTACTTGCTCCGGCGATAGGCCACCACAATGCGGCGGTTCGGCTCGGTGCCGGTGGAATAGGTGCTGATACTGGGGTCGAAGTCCTGGAGGGCGGCGTGGATGACGTGGCGCTCGTAGGCGTTCATCGGCTCCAGCATCATGTTCCGGCGGTACTTGATGGCCTTCCCTGCGGTCTTGCGGGCCAGCCGCTGGAGGGACTCCTCCCGCTTGGCCCGGTAGTTCTCCGCGTCGATGTGGATGCGCACCCGGCGGGACTGGTTATTGTTGACGGCATAGTTGGTCAGTTGCTGGATGGCGTCCAGGGTCTCTCCCCGGCGACCGATCAGCGCGCCCAGGTTCTCACCCACCAGCTCCACCTGGTAGATGTTATCCTCGGTGATGGTGACGACAGGCTTGGCGTCGCAGTCCAGCCGCTCCATCAGGCCGGTCAGGAACTCCACGATGCGCTCGGTGCGGTCCTCCACGGGGCCTTCCTCCACCACGGGCGCAGCGGCCTTCGGCTCCTCTGCCACAGGCGCGGCCTTCTCCGGGGCGGGCGGGTTCTGCTTGGGGCGGGACTACTTGGCGGGCCGGGGCGCGTCCGCCTTCTTCTCCGGCTTCGGCTCCGCCACAGGAACAGCCTCCACGGGGGCGGCGGGAGCCGGCTCCTCCACCACAGGGGCGGGCGCTTCTTCCACGGGGGCGGGAGCCGGTTCGTCCGGCGCTTCATAGGTGACCTTAACCTTGGCGGGCTTGCTGCCAATGCCCAGGAAACCGGTCTTAGCCCGGTCAATGACCTGCACGGAAACGCTGTCCCGGTCCAGGTTCAACTGCTTCAAAGCGGCGGCAATGGCGTCGTTTTCTGTCTTGCCGGTGGTTTCAATCGACTTTAACATGGGAATCCTTCATTCCTTTCTATAGCAGCGTAATACAATTTTCCGGCAGACGGGTCAGACGTTCTCCTCGTCCTCATCGTCGTTCTCACTGCCCTCGGCAACATCGTTTTCGGTGTTCTCCGGGGCTTCCGCCTCGTCCGTGTTCTGGACAGGCTCGTCCTCCTGGGCGGTCTCCTCCAGCAGCAGTTCCTCCTCAGGCGGCAGTTCCTCTTCCTCGGTGTTCTTCTTCTTCCGCTTGGCGTTTTTGGCCAGGGTCGCCTCCAGCGCGGCTTCGTCCAGCACATCCTGGGGGTCCCGGTAGGGGGTCACGGGGTAGCGGTCCGGGTCATAAGCCCGGCCACGGGCAAATGGACGGATACCCACCCGGCTGGCGTCGGTGGGATGGTCCTTGGGCTTGCTGACGCCGCCCTTCTTGGAATGCTTGCCCTTCTTGCGGTTCTTCTCGGCCTGCTCGGCCCGGCGGGCAGCGATAGCAGCCTTCCGCTCCTTTTCCTTTTCCTTCTCCTCGTTGGCCCGGCGCTCCCGCTCGGCCACCATTTCCTCGAACTTGCCTTTGAGCATCTGGGCGCAGACAACTTCCTGCAACGCTGAAAAGACGGAGTTGAACAGCATGTAGACGCACATGCCGGCGGGCATGATATAGCCGAACCACAGGTACATCAGCGGCATCAGATACATCATCATCTTGTTGGTAGAGTCGGCAGCAGCAGAACTGGCGTCGTCCTTCTTGTTCTGGCTGTTGCCCATGGTGATTTGGTTGGTTTTCTGGGAGATCTGGCTGTAGACAAAGCTGAACACCGTGACCACGATGGGGATCAGGAACAGGCCGATGTTGGCCCAGTTCAGGTCCAGGGTCCAGATCTTCCAACTGGGGGTCTGGGACAGGTCCAATCCCAGCCAGGTGAAGTCCATAGAAACCAACTTGGAGGAGCTGTCGCCCACGGCATTGGCCACGGCGTTCCAGACGGTGGGGTCCTTGCCCATCAGGGAGGTCAGGGTCATCTCCTGGTAGGCGGCGGTGGTACCCAGTTCGTAGCCCAGGTTGGTCACGGCCTCCACAGCGGCGGTGATCTCATCATTGGTCAGGCACATCATGTAGAGCATGGGCCGACGGATGATGTAGTACAGGCCCATCAGGATGGGCAGAGGCAGGAAGGACCACAGGCAGCCGCCCATGGGGTTGACGCCCTCCCGCTCGTAGAGGGCCTGGGTTTCCTGGTTCAGGCGGTTTTGGTCCTTGCCGTACTGCTTTTGCAGCTTCTGGACCTCCACCTGAAGGGAGTTCATCTGGATCATGCTCCTCTTGCCCCGGTAGGAGATGGGGAAGAGCACCAGCTTGGACAGCAGGGTGAAGATGATGAGGGACAGGGCGTAGCTGTGGCAAAATTCATAGATCCACAGCAGGATCTTGCCGAAGATTTGCAAAAAGGCAGTAATCATTGTTCGGCGTCCTCCTTCTTGGGGGTATATTTCCACGAAAGGGCCTTCTCGCCCTTATGGGATCGGAATTTAATTAGCAATGTGCAATGTGCAATTAGCAATGAAAAGAGAATCAAAACGGTACGCCGGTGATAAATTACCGGACGTGAAGTAAAAAAGACGAACCGTTTTTAAGAAAAGCGTAACAGCGCGATTTCATTGCACATTGCTAACTGCTAATTGCTAATTGTCACGGTACCGGGTCGTACTCGATGCTCTTCTGGCGGTGCAGGGGCTGGCACTTTGCCATCCGTTTGGCGGCCAGCAGGGAGCCTCTGGCCGCGCCATATTTCTCCACCGCCTCCTTCGCGTACTCCGAGCAGGTGGGGATGAACCGGCACCGGGGCGGCAGACCGGGGGAGACGTACTTCTGATAGAACCCGATCAGCCCCAGCAGCAGCCGCTTCACGGTTCCGCCTCCAGCTCAGTAGAGGAAACAGGCTTGCGTAATCCGAGTTTTTTGGTCAGCCGGAGGAAATCCCGCTCCATGGCGCGGTATCCGGCGCTGACCGCCCGGACCCGGGCCACGATGACGATGTCCCGTCCAGGGATCAACTCGTCCTTGTGCAGCCGGTAAATTTCCCGGATCTGGCGACGGACCCGGTTGCGAACCACCGCGTGGCCCAACTTGGTGCCGGTGGTGATGCCCACCCGGCTCTCTCCCTTCCGGTTGCGCTGCCAATAGAGGGCCAGCGTGGGACCAGCGGCGGAACGTCCCCGGCGGTACAGACGCTGAAAGTCCCGGTTGGACTTGATGGTCACAGTCTTTTTCATGCTCTCCGGCCTTCCTGAACAAACGGCGGCGACAGGCAGGGGAGAGGGGGCCTCGACCTGGGCCTGGCCCCCTCTCCGCCGCCCGCCTGGGGCGGGCTTGTCCGCAGATACATTACAGGGGTGGAGCTTGCTGTAGCTTCCACCCCTCGCACATGCTTCCGCATTGATCAAAAAATTGACCGCTCAATAGCTAAGCTGGTTGCGGCCCTTGGCACGGCGGCGGGCCAGCACCTGGCGGCCGCTCTTGGTGGCCATTCTGGCCCGGAAGCCGTGGACCTTCTGCCCGTGACGCTTCTTGGGCTGGTAGGTACGTTTGGTAGCCATTCGATACACCTCCGAATCGTGAAATCAGCGGGGGCGGCCTTGCCGCCGGTTCCCGCTCTGAAAAAGGAGAGCCCTGGCCGCCGGGCGATTCCCGGTCTGGCCCTTTGGGGCAAAGCATCCCCAGGGGACACTATAACGCACTGGTTATTATACTCCACCAAATCGGCTGCTGTCAACCACTTGCCTCAGGTTTTTTGTCATTTTGTCCACAGCGTCCTCTTTTCCGCGTCCGTTTTGGAGCGCGCAGCGGCCCTGTAAGCCCTCCCTTTCGGCGGAGCCGTTTCTCCCCTCCCGGCGGGCTTTGTCCACTATTCACGGTTATTCAGCCCTGTGTGGCGTCAAATTTCTGTTTGTAACAAGAGCAGTTTTGTGGTATACTAATAACAGACTAAAAGATGGGGTGTTTTGCGCTTTTTTGCCCTGCGCACCCCCTTGTTCAGCCAAAGAGAAAAGAGGTTTTGACATGAATTCTGCCGCGGAGATCTGGGCCAGCGTGCTTCCCCTGTTGGAAAGCGAGCTGACCGCCACGGCCGTCACCACCTGGTTCAGCGAAGTGGAGGCGCTTGAGCTGGAGCGCAACCGGCTGGTGATCACCCACCCTGTCGCCTTTAAGGGCAACATCATCCGCACCCGCTACATCGACGCGCTGAAAAAAGCCCTCTATGAGCTGTTCGCCGCCGACATCGACGTGATCGTCCTGGACCCGGAGGAGGCGGAGCAATACCGCCGCCGCCGCAACGCCCCGGAGGAGAACGCCAACATCCTGATGGGCAGCGAGGAATACACCTTCGACCGGTTTGTGGTGGGTTCCTCCAACAAGTTTGCTTACAACGCCTCTCTCGCCGTGGCCAACCAGCCCGGCAAGAGCTACAACCCCCTGTTCCTCTACGGAGAATCCGGTCTGGGCAAGACCCATCTGCTCTACGCCATCTTCCACTCCATCCAGCAGCAGCACCCGGAGTATCAGATCATTTACGTCAAGGGAGACGAGTTCACCAACGAGCTCAACGAGGCCATCCGCCTGAACTCCACCGACGCCTTCCGCCAGAAGTACCGGGACAAAGACCTGCTGCTGGTGGACGATATCCAGTTCATCGCAGGCAAGGACTCCACCCAGGAGGAATTTTTTAACACCTTCAACAACCTTTACGAGGCAGGCAAGCAGATCGTCCTGACCTCCGACCGGCCCCCATCTGACATGGTCCGGCTGGAGGACCGGCTGCGCACCCGGTTCGAGTGGGGCCTGATGGCGGACATCCAACCGCCAGACTACGAGACTCGCTGCGCCATCATCAAGGACAAGGCCATTCTGCTGGGACTGAACATGCCACAGGACATCATCGAATACATCGCCCACAACATCACCGCCAACGTGCGGCAGTTGGAAGGCTCCCTGCACCGGTTGATGGCCTACCGGGATCTGCTGGGCAACAAGGTGGACGACGTGGCCGCCGGGCGGGCCATCCGGGAGCTGATCCGCACCTCCAGCGAACTGACCCCCTCCGCCGACGTGATTTTGGAAGAGACCGCCAAATTCTATGGCATCAGCAAAGAGACCATCCTGACCACCAGCCGCAAGGCCAACATCATCCTGGCCCGCCAGGTCAGCATGTACATCATCCGGTCCATGACCAACCTGAGCCTGCCGGAGATCGGGAAGATCTACGATATGCACCACACCACCGTTATGCACTCCATCGACAAGATCGAAAACGCCCTGAAAACCGACAAGGCCCTGGCCGACGTCATCAAGGACATCAAAGCCAACATCAACGACCGCACCTACTGATAAAACCAAAGTTCCTTCTAAAACTCTTTTGTTTTTCTGTTGCGGCGGCGCGTCTTTGCGCCTTTTGCTTATACAATTTGTATAATCCCATGCGTGAGGCTCTTTCCACAGTTTCCACAGCTTTTTTCCACCTGTGAAAATCTTCATTGTGGAAAACGCCATCGTGTTTTCCGCGGCTGTGGGAGCCTGTGGATAACGCTGTCAAAACTGTGAATTTGTTTTTTCCTGCGATTTCAGAGAAAATTTGCGTTATCCACAGATTTGCGGCTACTACTACTACTACTATTTTTATGTTCCTTTCCTAATAAACAGAAGGAGGTCCTTATGCGTTTTTCCTGCGAGAAAACTATATTACAGGCGATGATTACCACTACCTCTCGGACCGTGGCGGCAAAAAGCTCCATCCCGGCGCTGGAAGGCATTTTAATTGAAGCGGGAGAACAGTTACAGCTCACTGGCTACAACCTAAAAACTGGCATCCGCGCCCTGGTCCCTGCGGAGATCCAGGAAAAGGGAGATATCGTCGTCTCTGCCCGGCTGTTCAGTGAGATCGTCCGGCGGCTGCCCGACGAGGTTGTCAATGTGTCAACCGACCGCAGCCTTATCACCATCCGGTGCGGCGCCAGCCAGTTCCAAATCCAGGGCAGCAGCCCGGAGGAGTACCCAGACCTGCCCAGCGTGGAGTTCCAGAACAGCATCTCCCTGCCCCAGCGGACGCTGATGTCCATGCTGAACCAGACCCTGTTTGCCGTCAGCCACGATGAGAGCCGTCCCATCCACACCGGCGAGCTGTTCGAGGTGGAGGACGGGACCCTGACCATCGTGTCTGTGGACGGCTACCGGCTGGCCCTGCGGCGGGAGCAGGTGACCAGCGGGCCGAACTGCTCCTTTGTGGTGCCGGCGGTATCCCTCAACGAGGTGGCCAAAATCTGCGGCGACACCGACGAGCCGGTGGAGATCGTTCAGGGTTCCCAACATATTATGTTCAAAACCGGCAGTGTGACCCTGATCTCCCGGCGGCTGGAGGGCACCTTCCTGGACTACAAGCACTCCATCCCCACCAACAACCCCATCTCTGTCACCGTGGACCGGCGGCAGCTCATCGCCTCCATCGAGCGCTGCTCCCTCATCGTCACCGAGCAGCAGAAAAGCCCCCTGCGCTGCACCCTGGAGAACAACCTGCTCAAGCTCCAGACCGCCACGGCCCTGGGCACCGTCTACGACGAGTGCGGCGTGGTCTCCAACGGCGGCGCGCTGGAAATCGGCTTTAACAACCGTTACATGCTGGACGCGCTGAAGGCAGCCCCGGAGGACGTGGTTCAGTTGACGCTGAACACCCCC
Source organism: Clostridiales bacterium (assembly GCA_021202515.1). Classification (GTDB taxonomy): domain Bacteria; phylum Bacillota; class Clostridia; order Oscillospirales; family Oscillospiraceae; genus Onthomonas. Next base: position 40,098 of record JAJQCW010000015.1, read on the forward strand.
ATCTCCCCCTGCGTCATCGTGCCGGAGGAGGGACAGGGCAACCAGTTCCTGTATATGGTGTTGCCCGTTCGCCTGCGGGCCAGAGCCTAATGAAACCGGGGGACGATATGAAACAGCAAACTGTGAAAATTGAAACGGAGTTTATCCGCTTAGACGCCCTGCTCAAGCTGGCCCACCTGGTCTCCAGCGGCGGCGAGGCCAAGATCCGCATCCAGGACGGCCAGGTCCAGGTCAACGGGGAGGTCTGCACCATGCGGGGCAAAAAGCTGCGGCCCGGCGACAGCGCCTCCCTGCTGGACACCACGGTCACGGTGGAGTAACGATGGTTGTCAACGCCATCCATTTGGAGAATTTTCGCAACTATTCCGCGTTAAACGCCCAGTTCTGCCCCGGCATCAACGTCATCACCGGGGACAACGCCCAGGGCAAGACCAATCTGCTGGAGGCCATTGCCTATCTCTCCGCCTGCCGGAGCCACCGGGCCAGAGCGGACAGCGAACTGATCCGCTTCGAGGCCCAGCGCGCCAGACTGGAGGGAGAGATCTTCTCCCGGAACCGGGACTTTCGGCTGGAGGTCCGGCTGGGCCGGGGCATCCGCCGCCAGATGTGGAGCAACGGCGTCCGGCTGAAAAACACGGGGGAACTGACCGGCATCCTGAAAACCGTCCTCTTCTGCCCGGAGGACCTGGACCTGATTCGGGCCGGGGCAGCGGAACGGCGAAAATTCCTGGACGGGGCCATCTGTCAGCTTCGCCCCCGGTACGGGGCGGCGCTGGCGGAGTACAAACGCCTGCTGGAGCAAAAGCGGCGCATCCTCCGGGACTGGCCGGAAAAACCTTCCCTGCTGGACTTGCTGGAGGACTACAACCTGCGGATGTGCCAGACCGGAGCGCTGGTCATCCACTACCGGGCGCATTTCATCCAAAAGCTGAACCAGTGCGCCCCCGCCATCCACGCCAGCTTCTCCAACGGGCGGGAGAATTTGGAGCTGGCGTACCAGACGGTGAAAACCGTCACAGACCCCCTGGCCCCGGCCCAGACCATTTTCACCCAGCTCCAGGACCACATGGCCCGGCATCGCCAGGCGGAGCTGGAGGCCCGGAGCTGTCTCTCTGGCCCCCACAAGGATGACCTGCTGGTGGACATCAACGCTCGCAGCGTCCGCACCTACGGCAGTCAGGGCCAGACCCGCACCGCAGCCCTGAGCCTGGAGCTGGCCCAGCGGGAGATATTCTACGACAACGACGGGGAGTATCCGGTGCTGCTGCTGGACGACGTGCTCAGCGAGCTGGACCAGCGGCGGCAGGAGTTTGTCCTCAACCGCATCCAGGGCGGGCAGGTGTTCATCACCTGCTGCGAGAGCGACCGGCTCTCCGCGCTGGAGGCGGGGCAGGTGCTGCGCATTGAAAACGGCGCGCTGTTGGAGGGATAACCGTGTATCTGCACCTGGGAAATGGCGTTTTGGTGGACGAAAAGGACGTAATCGGCATTTTTGACCTGGAAATCACGTCTCAAAGCTACCGAACCCGGCAATACTTGAACCGGGCGGAAAAAAACGGCCATGTGGCCTATGTGGACATCGAGGAGCTTCCCAAGAGCTTTGTGGTCTGCGCCCCCAAGGGGCAGGGGCAGACGGTCTATCTCTCCCCCCTGGCCAGCCAGACGCTCCAGCGGCGCTCGGCGCGGCGGTGGTGGGAAGAGAATGAGAAATAAAAATCCAGATATCTTTTTTGCTCAGTGAAGCAGGTATTTTCCGCAGAAAAACAACGTTTTTAAACCGACCACGCCCCTTACCTCCCCTGAAAGGGGAGGAGAGCCGCTGCCTTTAGGCGGTGGCGCAGGGAGGGGCAAAGCCCCGGAAGTGCCGCTTGACGGCGGAGGGGTTTCACCGCATGAACGAGCAGAAGAAATCGTTATAAACAAAGAACAACCAACGAATAGAGGTACGATATGGCAGAAGATTTACTGGAAAAGGGCACCGCAGTCGCTGCGGAAAACGAATATGACGCCTCAGAGATCCAGGTGCTGGAGGGGTTGGAGGCCGTCCGTAAGCGGCCCGGTATGTACATTGGTTCCACCTCCACCAGCGGCCTGCACCACCTGGTCTATGAGATAGTGGACAACGCCATCGACGAGGCGCTGGCGGGCTACTGCACCGAGATCAACGTCATCATCCACAACGGCAACTCCATCACCGTCACCGACAACGGGCGGGGTATCCCGGTGGACATCCAAGCTCAGACAGGCAAACCCGCCCTGGAGGTGGTTTACACCATCCTCCACGCCGGCGGTAAGTTCGGCGGCGGCGGCTACAAGGTCTCCGGCGGTCTCCACGGCGTGGGCGCCAGCGTGGTCAACGCGCTTTCCGAGTGGCTCACTGTCCAGGTCCACAAGAACGGTAGCATCTACGAGATGAAGTTCAGCCGGGGCGACGTGGTGCAGCCCATGACCATCGTGGGGACCACCGACCACACCGGCACCGTAGTCACCTTCCAGCCTGACCCGGAGATGTTCGACGACCTGGTGTACAACTACGAGACCCTGCATACCCGTATGCGGGAGCAGGCGTTTTTGAATGGTGGCCTGCGCATCGTCATTGCCGACGAGCGGGAGGGCCAGGAGGCCAGGGACGAGCTGTGCTATCAGGGCGGTATCCGTTCCTTCGTGGAGTATATCAACGAGAATAAGACCCCTGTTCACCCGGAGGTCATTTACATGGCCGGGGAGTCGGAGGACAGCATGGCGGAGATCGCCATGCAATACACCGACTCCTACAACGAAATTATTCTGTCCTTCGCCAACAACATCCATACCGCCGAGGGCGGTATGCACGAGACGGGCTTCAAGACCGCTCTGACCCAGGCGCTGAACACCTACGGCAAAAAGGCCAAGATTTTGAAGGACAACGAGAAGGTCTCCGGCGACGACTGCCGGGAGGGTCTCACCTGCGTCATCTCCGTCAAGCTGACCGAGGCCCAGTTCGAGGGCCAGACCAAGGCCAAGCTGGGCAACAGCGAAATGCGCACGCTGGTCAGCAACATCGTCTCCTCCAAGCTGGAGGATTACTTGGAGTGCAACCCTGCCGTGGGCAAGGCCATTCTGGAAAAGGCCATGACCGCCGCCCGCGCCAGAGAAGCGGCCCGGAAAGCCAGAGAGTCCGTCCGCCGGAAAACCGGCCTGGACTCCGGCCAAATGCCGGACAAATTGCAGGACTGCAACGAGCGGGACCCGGCCCTCTGTGAAATTTATATCGTCGAGGGCGACTCCGCCGCCGGTTCCGCCATTCAGGGGCGGGACAGCCGGTTTCAGGCCATTCTGTCCATGTGGGGCAAGATGCTCAACGTGGAAAAGGCCCGTGCGGATAAGATTTACGGAAACGACAAGCTCTATCCTCTGGTGCTGGGCCTGGGGGCCGGCATTGGGGACGAGTTCAACATCGACCGCCTGCGCTACCACAAAATCATCATCATGGCGGATGCCGATGTGGACGGCAGCCACATCCGCACTCTGCTGCTGACCTTCTTCTTCCGGTATATGCGGCCCCTCATCGAGAAGGGCTACGTCTATTCCGCCGTGCCGCCCCTCTACAAGCTGACCCGCGGCAAGACCACCCGCGTGGCCTATTCCGACGAGGAGCGGGACCGAATCTCCGCCGAAATGCGATCTAGCAACCCCAACGCCAAAATCGACATCAGCCGGTACAAGGGCCTGGGCGAGATGGACCCCCACGAGCTTTGGGAGACTACCATGGACCCGGAGCGGCGGACCCTGCGGCGCATCACCCTGAACGACGCCGTCGCTGCCGACCAGATCTTTACCGTCCTCATGGGGGAGGAAGTGGAGCCGCGGAAGGCGTGGATCGAGAAAAACGCCCAGTACGCGGTGAATCTGGATTTCTGATTGGAGAGACATTATGGGACACAATAGAGACTATAAACCGGAGGATATCGCGTTCCCCGACCAGGTCATTACCAACTCGGAACTGGTTGGGGAGATGGAAAAGAGCTACATCGAATACGCCATGAGCGTCATCGTGGGCCGCGCCCTGCCCGACGTGCGGGACGGCTTGAAGCCCGTCCACCGGCGCATCCTTTACACCATGCACGAGGGCGGTCTGACCTACGACAAGCCCTTCAAAAAGTCCGCCACCTGCGTGGGCGACGTGCTGGGCCACTACCACCCCCACGGAGACGCTTCGGTCTACGAGGCCATGGTGCGTCTGGCCCAGGACTTCTCCATGCGCTACCCGCTGGTGGACGGTCACGGCAACTTCGGCTCCGTGGACGGCGACCCCCCTGCGGCCTACCGGTACACCGAGGCGCGGCTGGCCAAAATCTCCGCCGAAATGCTCCGGGACATCGACAAGGACACGGTGGACTGGGACCCCAACTTTGACGAGACCCGGAAGGAGCCTCGCGTACTGCCCAGTCGGTTCCCCAACCTGCTGGTCAACGGTTCCTCCGGCATTGCCGTGGGCATGGCCACCAACATCCCGCCCCACAACCTGCGGGAGGTCATCGACGCGGTCATCTGTGTGCTGGACGACCCCAACGCCACCCTTGCCGACCTGATGAAGTATGTCAAGGGGCCGGATTTCCCCACCAAGGGCATTATCATGGGCCGGGCCGGTATCCGGCAGGCTTACGCCACCGGCCGGGGCCGGGTGACAGTTCGGGCCAGGACGGAGTTCGAGGAATTCGGCGCGGGCCGCACCCGCATCATCGTCACCGAGCTGCCCTACCAGGTCAACAAGCGCCAGCTCATCAAGACCATTGCGGAGCAGGTGAAGGACAAGCGGCTCCAAGGCATCTCCGACCTGCGGGACGAGACAGACCGAAACGGTATGCGCATCGTCATCGAGCTGAAAAAGGACGCCAACGGCCAGGTGGTGCTGAACAATCTGTTCAAGCAGACATCCTTGCAGACCAACTTTTCCATCATCATGCTGGCTCTGGTGGACAACCAGAAACAGCCGAAAATCCTCTCCCTGCGGCACATTTTGGATGAGTACATCGCCTTCCAGGAGGAGATCATCATCCGCCGCACCAAGTACGACCTGCGCAAGGCCCGGGAGCGCGCCCACCTGTTGGAAGGCTTGCTCATCGCCCAGGACAACATCGACGAGGTCATTCGCATCATCCGCAACAGCTACGACAACGCCAGGCAGAACCTGATGGACCGCTTTGGGCTGGACGAGGTCCAGGCCCAGGCCATCTGCGATATGCGTCTCATCGCCCTCCAGGGTCTGAACCGGGAGAAGCTGGAACAGGAGTACAAAGAATTAGAGGAAAAAATTGCCTACTATATCCGTCTGCTGGAGGACGAGGACCTGCTGCGCCAGACCCTGAAGGAGGAGCTGACCGCCATCCGGGACAAGTACGGAGACGACCGTATCACCGAGATTCAGGACGTGGCAGAGGAAATCGACATCGAGGACCTGATCCAGGAGGAAGAGTGCGTCTTTACCCTCAGCCACAACGGGTACCTCAAGCGCACCCCCGTCAGCGCCTACCGCATCCAGAAGCGGGGCGGCAAGGGCATCAACGACATGAACGTCCGGGAGGAGGACTACGTGGAGACCCTCTTCACCTGCTCCACCCATGACTATATCCTGTTCTTCACCGACCAGGGCAAGGTGTATATGAAGAAGGGGTATCAAATCCCCGAAGCCGGGCGCACCGCCAAGGGCATCAACATCGTCAACTTCATCTCCATCGCTCAGGACGAGAAGGTCAAGGCAATGCTCCACTTCCGGGAGTTTAAGGACGATGAATATCTGATTTTCGCCACCAGCAACGGCACCGTCAAGCGCCTGTGCCTGAACGAGCTGAAAAACATTCGCTCCATCGGCATCCGCGCCCTGACCCTGGAGGAGGGCAACGAGCTGATTGCCGTCCGTCGCACCAACGGCGGCCAGGAGGTGCTGCTGGTCACCCGCAATGGTCAGGCCATTCGCTTTAACGAGGGGGATGTCCGCTGCATGGGCCGCACCGCCGTAGGCGTCCGGGGCGTCAAGCTCCGGGAAGGCGACCAGGTGGTGGGCTGCGAAATTGTCGGCCACGGCGAAGCTCTGCTCACCGTCACCGAAAAGGGCTATGGAAAGCGCACCCTCACCGGGGAGTACAGTCTCCAGAGCCGGGGCGGGTACGGCAACCGGAACTATAACATCACCGACAAGACCGGCTCGGTGGTGGGCAGCGCCATTGTCAACGACAGCGACGACGTGCTGCTCATCTCCGACGACGGCACCATCATCCGTATGTCCGCCAGCGGCATCAGCACGTATGGCAGAGTTGCCCGCGGTGTCCGCCTGATGAACGTGGAGGAAGGCTGCAAGGTCATCGCCCTGGCCAAGACCAAAATGGACGAAAACGGCGACGTGGCCGAGGCCGACTTACAGGACAACAGCGAGAAGGACGAAGATTAAATGAAAACAGTGACCCTCTACACCGACGGCGCCTGCTCCGGCAACCCCGGAGCAGGGGGCTGGGCGGCCATCCTGCTCTTTGGGGAGCACAAAAAGGAGCTTTCCGGCGGAGAGCGGGCCACCACCAACAACCGCATGGAGCTGACAGCGGTCATCAAGGGCCTGGAGGCCCTGAAAGAGCCGTGCATTGTGGAGCTTTATTCCGATTCCAAGTATATCATCGACGCGCTGGAAAAGGGCTGGGCCGTGGGTTGGCGCAAACGCGGCTGGGTCAAGGGGGACAAAAAGCCCGCTTTGAATCCGGACTTGTGGGAGCGGCTGCTGGACCTGTGCGAGGTCCACAGGGTCAACCTCCACTGGGTCAAGGGCCATGCCAGCAACGAGTACAACAACCGCTGCGACCAGTTGGCGGTGGCGGAGTGGAAAAAGCTGAAATAAGGACATGCGTTATTGACATCCGATTTGAAAACCGCTACAAGGTCAACGAGCTGATGCTGCGGGAATATGTCTACAAGGTGGTCAGCCGCAACATTGTGCTGATGTGCGTGGTGGTGTTCCTGCTGGGTGTGTTCCTGCTGGCGCTGTCCCGGAGCAACGGAGACAACTTCATGACGGGCATTGCAGCGGTCTGCATGGTCATCGCCGTGGTGGTGGGGGTGCTGACGCCCCGGCTGCTGCTGCGGGAGATCCGCGCCACCTCTGACCGGCTGAACAACGGCAGAAAGTGTGAGACGGTGGTGCGCTTTGGCGAGAAGATCACCATGGAGGAGGGCACCACCTCCATGCAGTTCGAGTACAGCCAAATCACGAAAATCCACGACCTGAAACACTCCTATGTGCTGATGCTGGGCAGACAGAACGGAATCCTGCTCAACAAAACGGGCTTTACCGTGGGGAGTTTTGAGGACTTCCAGCCGTTTATCCGGGAGAAAACAGGAAAATAAAACCAAAACGAACCCCCGCCGGGGACCAGGGACAGACCTGGTTCGGCGGGGGCAATTTTTACCCCACCCCTCAGTAAACGGATTGAGGGGTGGGGGTTGTTTGCGTCAAACGATGGGGAACTGGGGCTTAGGCGGCTCCTCCTCCTGGCGGGGCTGCTGCTGGGCCACCTGGACGTTGTCGGCGTTGATGACCGCCTTGCGCAGTTGGAAGCCGGGAATGCCGGAAGCCTGCATCAGGCTCTGGACGGTGGACTGAATATAGGGGAACAGTTGGTCGTAGCACTGGGCATGGACCTGTTTTTTGTCCTCGTCGCTGTCGATGCCCTGGCAGGAGAAGGCCCCGATCAGGTCTACGGAGACGAACAGCTCCTCGCCGCCGTTTTTGTCCTTGATGCTCTGGTAGACCTTGGCAATGCAGCGCTTGCCGTCCTTGGCGAAGTTGACGTTGAAGGTGAAGCTGCTGTCCAACTGGATCTGGCCCTGCTTGGTCAGCTTGTTGACAAAGTGGACCTCCTGGACCTTCTGGGACACGAGATGTGCGATAGCCATAAAAATATCCTCCCCGGACCGGCGGGCTGCGCCGGAATGATGTTTGATGAACGGTATGCGCGGCTTTTGTGCCGCATCATTTTTAGTATACCACAGTTTTCAGAGATTGGAAACGGGAAATTTGAAAAAAGGCGGTATTATTCCTGCTTTGTTTCCCGCAGACGGGGCATGGAAAAGAGAAATGTGTTGCCCTCGTCAAGACTGCTCTCCGCCCACAGGCGGCCTCCGTGTTCCTGGGCGATCTGGGACGCGATGGAAAGGCCCAGGCCGAAGCCCTCCGAGGACCGGGCCTGGTCCGCCCGGTAGAACCGCTCGAAGATCCGCTCCAACTGGTCGTGAGGAATGGGTTCCCCCTTGGTGTTCACGGTCAGGTGGACCCGCTTGGCACCATCTGGCTCCAGCCGCAGAGTGACGACGCTGGGGCTGTCGGCATACTTCCGGGCGTTGTCCAGCAGGATGTTCACCAGCCGCCGGAGCTTGCCGGGGTCGCCGGTGACCAGCAGGTCCTCGGTGATGTGGTCGTCCAGCTCCTTTCCCGCTTCGTAGAGGATCGGTTCGAAGAGCAGCACCTCGTCGGTGACAAGGTCGCTGAGGGGAACCGTCTCCTTGACCTGCTCCTTGCCGGACTGGTCGTTTTCCGCCCTGGCCAGGGTCAGCAGCTCCTCTACCAGGTAGGTCATCTGGTCGGAGGAGGCCCGAATGTTGTCCAGCCAGCGCAGCTCCCGGTCGTTCAGGCTCTCGCCACACTCCTGGAGCATATCCACATTGGAGGCGATGACGGAGAGGGGGGTTTTCAGCTCGTGGCTGGCGTCAGAGACGAACTGCCGCTGCTGGGCCCAACTCCGCTCCACCGGGCGGACCGCCCAGCGAGCCAAGAGCATACTCAGTGCAAAAAAGGCCGCCAGCGCCCCCAGGCTGATGAACAGCAGCGTGAAATACAGGGAGCGGAGGGTGCTCCTTTCCTGGGAAATGTCAGCAAAGGCAATGCGCCAGCCAGACGTGGTGTCCACCCGCAGGTAGCGCAGCCGGTAGCTTTCCAGCAGCCCTGTGTTGGACTGCTCCGCCAGGCACAGCGTCACCACATCGACCAATTCTTCCTCGTCCACGGTGCCGAATTGGTTGTTCAGCAGGAACGTTGTCCCGTCCACTCCCACCGCAACGGTGAAGTAGGGCAGGCTCACGTCCTTGTCTTCAAAGGAGAAGCCCCTCTCTTCACTGGGGGCCAGAGGCCAGGAAAAGGAGAAGTCCTCATTGACCACCTGGCGCAGCAGGTTGAGGCTGTCCTCCCGCAGACTGTCACGGGTGGCGACGACCATCACCGTGCAGATGCCCACCAAAATGGCGGAGACGATGAGCATGTTGATGAGGACAAACTTCCAACGGAGTTTTTGAATCATGGGGCCTTCTTCACCTCCAGATGATACCCGATCATCCGCAGGGTTTTGATGGTGACGGTGCTTTTCAGGTGGCTGAGCTTTTTGCGCAGGAAGGAGATGTACACCTCCACGTTGTTGTCCTCGGCGTTGGAGTCGTAGCCCCAGACGGTGAGCAGCAGGGTCTCCTTTGTGACCACCTGGGCGCCGTTGGCCATCAGCTTGCCCATGATTTCAAACTCTTTCCGGCTCAGGCGAACGCTCCGCTCTCCGCAGGATAGCTGGCAGGAGGACAGCTCCAGCCGCAGGTCGCCAAAAGAAAGGACGTTGTCGGCGGCGTGGTTCTGCCGCCGGGTGATGACCCGGATGCAGGCCAGCAGCTCCCTGGACTGGAAGGGTTTGGTCAGGTAGTAGTCCGCGCCCGCGTCCAGGCCGTTGACCTTGTCGTCGGTCTCAGTGCGGGCGGTCAGCATGAGCACCGGGGTCTTGACCCCCTCGTCCCGCATGGCGCGGACCACCTCGAAGCCGTTGCGCTTGGGCAGCATGACATCCAGGATGATCACATCATAGATGCCGGAAAGGGCGTTGTCCAGGCCGCTCTCCCCATCGTAGGAGACATCGGCGGTGTAGTTGTGGGCCTCCATCAGGTCGGCCAGGGTCTGGGCCAGACGGCGCTCGTCCTCTACGATCAGTACCCGCATATGGAGCCTCCTTTTTGCTGAGAATGAATACAAAGTCAGGCGTTTGGGAACACCCTCATTTTATTTTAAAGCAAACACGCCGGTTTTGCAACCCAAAGGAAAGGACGCGGCTATTTTCCTAAAACAGGAGACGTTTTCCTATAAAAGGCGCTGTTTGCTGGTCGTAGGTCAATATCGACTTAGAACAGGTCAAAAAAACATCTGTTCTACCGGGGCAAAACCGGGTATGATACACATTGTCAGCAGGAACGACCCACCGGCCCAAAACAGCCGGGAGGCGGCAAAGCCGCCACGCCATGCTGACCGGTTCTGAGCAACCGTCTATCTCATCAAAAAAGACGTTTATGATTGGAGTGTTTCACCATGAGCAAGATTATGGACTACCTGAAAGCGAACCAGAACGATATCGCACTGGCCATGATGAGCGCCAGCGCTATGATGACCGGCTCCGCTCCCGACTGGAAGCTGATGGCCGAGATGCGGGAGCAGAAGTAATCCGCTCCCATCCATTGAAAAATAACTGTTAGAATAGGAGTGTTTCACCATGAGCAAGATTATGGACTACCTGAAAGCGAACCAGAACGATATCGCACTGGCCATGATGAGCGCCAGCGCTATGATGACCGGCTCCGCTCCCGACTGGAAGCTGATGGCCGAGATGCGGGAGCAGAAGTAATTCTGCCCCATCCATTAGACAATAACCGTTTAAAATAGGAGTGTTTTATATGAGCAAGTTTAGCAACTACCTGAAAGCGAACCGCTATGACATTTTGGCGTCCGTGATGAGCGCCAACGCCAGCACCAACGGCACCGCATCCGACTGGAAGCAGATCGCCCAGCTCAAGGAGCGGAAGTAAGACCGCTTTCATTGAGAAAAAGGGGGTTTTGTCTGTGAATGTTCTGCATGGCTTCCTCCAAAAGGGCGAAAACCAGGTGCTGTACGGCCTGAGCGCCGCCACAGCCGGAACCAACCCCTACTGGGGCTACAGCGCCCTGACAGAAACGCGGCGGTAACGTCTGCGTGTCTATAAATGCAAAATTGGCATAAACCGTTCCCTCTGGGGCCGCCCCGCCTTGCGCGGGGCGGCTCTGCTTTTTTTACTTTTTTCGATGATGTGCAACGTCCGGTTTCCTCATAATTGCACATTGCTAATTGCTCATTTCTCTTTTGCTGCCTCTTTCCTGGCGACGGAAGGGGTACAGCCGTAAATCTCCTTAAAGGTTCGGTTGAACAGCTTTTGCGTGGTGAACCCGTTGCGCTCCATGATCTCCGAAATGGGGAGGTCTGTGTACTCCAAATCCTGAAAGGCGTTGACCGCCCGCACCTCGTTGACATACTGCAAAAAAGTTTGCCCCATATTCTTTTTGAAAAAACGGCAAAAGGCTTCCTTGCCCAGCCCCAGCAGGTCCGATACCTCCTGGAGACTGATGGGTTCCCGAAAATGCTCCTCCACGTAGGTGATGACGGTGCGGATGCGCTCGGTGGTCAGCACGTCCACGCCGGTGGGCACCTCCCGCTGGGGGTAGCCAAAGCACCGGATGATGCGGGAGAAGATTTGCAGAACGTACCCCTCTGTCTCCATGGGCAGGGTGATATCGTCCCGGCTGTAGGCCCGCACCAACTCCTGGAGCAGCAGACAGATTTGCAGGTAGTCCTCAAAGTTGGCGTCGTTCACATCGTCCGGGGTGCAGCGGATGCTGTACAGCGACAATCCCGGCACAAACCTTTCCATATAGGATTTGGAGATGTGGATACGCAGAAACATGGCGTTGCGCTCATGGTTATAGCTGCCGTGTACCTGGCGGGAATCAATGACGACCATGTGCTTGCTGCGCAGAGGGTACGTCTTGCCGTCGATGGTGATGTCGCTCAGCCCATTCAAGTGGTAGAGGATCTCCAGTTCGTCATGCCAGTGGAGAGGATGGTAGCCGCCGCCGGTGGTCTGGTAGGCGATGCGAAACCCGGAGCGCAGCGGCTCCTGAAAGGTCGCGTAAAGGGGAACGGACATAGGAACCTCCTTCCACCCCTCCGCCACCGCCTGCGGCGGCGGCCCTCCTCCCCTTTCAGGGCAGGGAGCGAAGCGGAAGTGCCGCTTGACGGCGGAGGCAAGAGGGGAGAGTGCTTGTCGATTGTTGCTTGTTTTGTTTGATAAATGAGGAATTTTCAGTAAAATTCTTGTTTTCTAGCCACTAAAAACGCGGCTGATCCAAAGAGGATAGCCAATAACAAAAATATTGAAGTTATCAGGAACACAAGAGGCGAAGCGCCGCAGCGCTCCGCCTCGTTTTTGTTTGTGTGTTGGATTACTTGGCGTATTCCACCGCAGTGACTTCCCGGATGAGATGCACCTTGATCTGGCCGGGATACTCCAGCTCGTCCTCGATCTTCTTGGCGATGTCCCGGGCCAAAATGGTCATCTGGTCCTCGCTGACATCTTCCGGCTTGATCATGACGCGGACTTCGCGGCCAGCCTGGATCGCATACGCCTTGCTGACGCCCTTGAAGGAGGAAGTGATCTCCTCCAGCTTCTCCAGGCGCTTGACGTAGCTCTCCACGTTCTCCCGGCGGGCGCCGGGGCGGGCTGCGGAGATGGCGTCCGCTGCCTGCACCAGACAGGCGACGATGGTCTGGGGTTCCACGTCGTTGTGGTGGGCGGCAATCGCATGGACGACATATTCGTTTTCCTTGTACCGGCGGGCCAGGTCCACGCCGATCTGGACATGGCTGCCCTCGATCTCGTGGTCCACGCTCTTGCCGATGTCGTGGAGCAGGCCGGCGCGCTTGGCGGTGGCCACGTCAGCCCCCAGCTCGGCGGCCAGCAGGCCGGCCAGGTGGGAGACCTCGATGGAGTGGCTCAGCACGTTCTGACCGTAGCTGGTGCGGTAGTGCATCCGGCCCAGCAGCTTGACCAGCTCCGGGTGGATGCCGTGGATGTTGGTCTCGAACACGGCCCGTTCGCCCTCGGCCTTGATGACGGACTCGACCTCCCGCTTGGCCTTTTCCACCATCTCCTCGATGCGGGCGGGGTGGATGCGCCCGTCGGCGATGAGGCGCTCCAGGGCGATGCGGGTGATCTCCCGGCGGACCGGGTCGAAGCAGGAAATGGTGATGGCCTCCGGCGTGTCGTCGATGATGAGTTCCGCGCCGGTCAGGGTCTCCAGGGTGCGGATGTTCCGTCCCTCCCGGCCAATGATGCGGCCCTTCATCTCATCGTTGGGCAGGGGCACCACCGAAACGGCGACCTCGGCCACCTGGTCGGCGGCGCAGCGCTGGATGGCCAGGGAGATGGCCTCCCGCGCGTAGGTTTCGGCCTCGTCCTTGAACTTGGCCTTGACTTCCTTGATTTTGACAGCTTCCTCGTGGGTGACATCGTCCTCCACCTGATGGATGAGGTACGCTTTGGCATCCTCCGCCGTCAGGCCGGAGATGCGCTCCAGCGTCTCCTGCTGGCTGGCTTTGATCTGTTCAATCTCCTCTCTGGTGCGCTCTGCGGCGGCCAGGCGGTTCTGGAGCTTTTCGTCCTTGCGCTCGATGGCGTCGGTTTTCCGGTCCAGGGTCTCTTCCTTGGACTGGAGGCGGCGCTCCTGCTTGGTCAGCTCGGCGCGGCGCTCCTTCACCTCTTGCTCGTAGGTGCTGCGCTCCTTGTGGATCTCTTCCCGGGCCTCTACCAACGCCTCCCGCTTTTTGCTTTCGGCGTCCTTGATGGCCTCATTTAAAATGCGCGTGGCCTCCTGCTCGGCGGAACCAATTTCCTTCTCCGCCTCGTTCTTGCGGTATTGATAACCCACAAAAAAGAAAGCCACAGCGCAGATAATTGCAACAATGATTGCGACAATTATCGTTTGCAGCATAAGTTTTGTACACCTCCTGTAATAGATTTTGAATCAGCTTTGTGTTGTTTTGCGCAGTTGAAATGTCAGGCTGGCACAGGGAAGGGACGCGCCCCTCCGGTGTGCGCAACAAAAAATCGCCCTGCACGGACAGTTCCACGCAAAGCGAAGCCATTGAACCCCAGATAACTTCTGCCCAGAATCAGTGTCATCTGTTTTTCAAAACAATCCACGTTTATTGTACCGCCATAGAACCTCTCTGTCAAGAAAATTCGCAAAGAAAACACCATCCGAACCCCTTCCTGCGATACATTTGTAAAAAAGAGTGCGCGGCTCTCTGCCGCCGGACAGTGGCGCGCAGGCATACTCTGCTCTGCCGGGACATAGGCTGTCCAGAGAGGTGGTACGAATGAAGAAGCATGTGACCGTTCCCCGCCGGGCGGTGGCGCTGGCGGCGGCAGCCTCCACCCTCTGGGTGGTCTGGCGCACCGCCGACCTGGACGCCGCGAAAACGGCCCTCTGTTCCAGCGGAGCCATTGTCACCGGTCTGCTGGAGTACCAGATCGGACAGGCAGACAGTGAGACTGACCTGCTGGACGGCTGGGCGGAGATGGTGGTGGACCAGTCCCCGGTGCTGGCCCAGGAAAAGGAGGCGGTCAGCGCGGCACAGCAGGAGGAAACAGCGGACGAGCAGGAGGACATGGTCGCTGTTCCGGAGACCGACCCGGCGGACCAGGTTGGGGATACTTCCGCCGGGGAAACAGAAACGGCCTCCACGTCAGCGGAACCGGAGCGGGAGGCAGAGGAAGAAACGGAAGCTGAAGAGGAAACAGTGAACGAGACAGTGACGCTGGACCTCTCCCAAATCAAAACCAGCCAGCTCAAGGTGGACAACCACACCGAGGGGCTGAACCCCAGCGTGGCGGACGACTGGGCGGCGGAACCGTCTCTGACTCTCCAGCCCGCCGACCAGGGGCCGCAGATTTTAATCATGCACACCCACGCCACCGAAGCCTACACCATGGACGGGGATGACGTATACGTCGAGAGCGACGAGAGCCGCACCACCGACGAAAATTACAACATGCTTCGGGTGGGCGAGGAGATGAAGGCGGTTTTTGAGGAACTGGGCTTCTCCGTGGTCCATGACACCACCACCTACGATTACCCCGGCTACAGCGGCTCTTATGGCCGCTCTTTGGCGGGGGTGCAGCGTTATTTGGAGCAGTACCCCACCATTCAGGTGGTGCTGGACGTTCATCGGGACGCCCTCATCGGCAGCGACGGCACCGTCTACGCCAAAACCACCACCATCGACGGGGAGCAGGTGGCTCAGGTGATGCTGGTGGTGGGGACGGACGACGGCGGGCTGACCCATCCCAACTGGGAGGACAACTTCACCCTTGCCCTGAAGCTCCAGGGGGCCATGTTAGCCCTGGACGGCACCCTGCCCCGAAACATCGACCTGCGCAGCCAGCGGTTCAACCAGCACCTGACCGCCGGTTCCCTGCTGGTGGAGGTGGGCACCAGCGGCAACACTCTCCAGGAGGCCCTGGCCGGGGCCAGACTGTTCGCCCAGGCGGCGGGGGAGGTGTACAGCCAGTACGTGAAACAATGAGCAATTAGCAATGTGCAATGTGCAATTATGGGTATGCCATGAAGTCATTGCCACACACCTGTAGGGGAGGCCCGTGGCCGCCCGCAAGAACCAACTGCGTATTCCGGGCGGCCGAGGGCCGCCCCTGCATAAACATCAGCAAAAAGATAGACGTGTGGCAAAGCTGTTTACTTCGGAAATCCTTCCCCCGGCACGAAGCCACGCGCCACCAGCCGGTTCCAGACCAAGTCGAGGATCTCCAGCAGCTCATCCCGGTTTTCCGTGACCCAGGGGTATTTTTGCTTATATTTCAGGTCAAAAAAGATCATCACCTTTTCCGGGCTTTCAAAGGTGCTGCGGGAGATGATCTTCTTGAAGCCGTCGTAAATGTTCTGTCCTGCGGCCTCCCGCTCGTTTGCAAAACGGCAGGCGTCGTTGGAGAGGTGGGTCTTATAATCCGCGTCCTCCGCGGTGTAGTCCACCGGTGGGCGGGAGTTGTCCCGGATGAAATCCGACAGACATTGGAACTCTGGCCCGATGGACTGGCGCTGTTGAGGGGTCAACGTTTTCCAGATGGCGTTCAGTGCCTGCCACTGTTTGGTCTGCTTGAGCTGTTCGCGGGTGAGCATGGGTGGTCCCTCCCTTGAGGTTTGCAGGAATATTGTAGTATTTTATTGTAGCAGGGACATTTCCCATCCGCAAGAGAGTGTCAGAAAATTTTTAAGCGCAGCTTTACAAACTGTATTGATTCAGGTATAATAATACCACTTGTTAATCTGCCTGTGCCTCTCAGAGAGAAAAATGGAGGAATTTCCGTGAGCACCGATTTTTCCCGCACGCTTGCGCTGCTGCGCAAGGAGCGTAACATCAGCCAACGAGCCGCCGCCGCCGAACTGGGCATCAGTCAAGCGCTGCTCTCTCATTATGAAAAGGGAATCCGGGAGCCGGGCCTGGCCTTTGTGGTCCGGGCCTGCGACTATTACCAGGTCTCCGCAGACTACCTGCTGGGGCGCACCATGTCCAAGGACGGGACGGTCATCAGCGCCGAAGAGCTTTACGATGTCAGCGAACACAAGGACAACGCTCTCCGGGGCAGCGTCATGGCCCAGTTGAACAAAAAGCTGATGGTCAATACCCTCTCGCTGATTTATGGGATGCTGGGGCGGCTGGGCAACCGGGAGTTGATTTTGGATGTGTCCAACTACTTCTCCTGCGCCCTGTATACAGTATTCCGCAGCATCTATAGCATGAACAAACACAACCTGTCGAGCTTTTTCGCGCTGGACGAGGCCGCGTTTCGCAGCGGCGCGGTGGACGCCGCCATGATGTGGGACAAAACCAATATCACCATGGAGATGGAGAAGCTGGCCGGGGATAAGACAGCGGCAGACAAGCTGGAACCGCTGGACCAGAAGGCCCTCCAGCGGGAGTATCCCGCTCTGTACCAGTCGCTGCTGCAAATTTTGCACAACACCAGCGGACGGGTGAACCAGCGGCTGGCGGATTCCCAGGAACGAAAGAAGAAATAGGAGAATGTCACTTGAAACCCCTCCGCCGTCAAGCAGCACTTCCGCTTCGCTCCCTGCGCCACCGCCGAAAGGCGGCGGCACTCCTCCCCTTTGCGACTCGCATGGCCCAAAGGGCCATAGCTCACAGCAAGCTGCACTTCGCCTGCATTTGCGCGAAAGAGGAATTGGCCATTCGGCCAGCGCTTCACAGGGGAGGCAAGAGGGGATGGTACTTGCTTTGGGGGTTTCAATTTTGCTCAATTTAAGAAAAATTTTTCCTCTACAAAAGGAGAACCATAGATGAAACAGGAAAATATTCGTAATTTTTCCATTATTGCACATATTGACCACGGAAAGTCTACTCTTTCCGATAGATTAATTGAGGAGTGCAACGCGGTGACTGCCCGTGAGATGGAGAGCCAGATTTTGGACTCTATGGAGCTGGAGCGGGAGCGGGGTATCACCATCAAGGCCCGCGCTGTCACCCTGCGCTATCAGGCGGACGATGGGGAGACCTATCAGCTCAACCTCATCGACACGCCGGGCCACGTGGACTTCAATTATGAGGTCAGCCGCAGCCTGGCCGCCTGTGAGGGGGCGGTGCTGGTGGTGGACGCCAGCCAGGGCGTGGAGGCCCAGACCCTGGCCAACACCTATCTGGCGGTGGACCACGACCTGGAGGTGCTGCCGGTGCTGAACAAAATCGACCTGCCCTCCGCCGACCCTCTCCGGGTGAAGGAGGAAATCGAGAACATCATCGGCTTGCCCGCCATGGACGCGCCGGAGATCTCCGCCAAGGCGGGCATCAACATCCACGCCGTGTTGGAGGACATCGTGCAGGGCATCCCCGCACCGGAGGGCGACCCAGAGGCACCCTTGAAGGCACTGATTTTCGACTCCCAATACGACAGCTATCGGGGGGTCATCGTGCTGATGCGGGTGATGGAGGGCACCATCCGCACCGGCATGGAGGTCAAGCTGATGGCCTCCGGCGCCACCTACAAGGTGGTGGAGTGCGGCCACATGGAACCCATTGCCCTGGACCCCTGCGGGGTGCTGACCGCCGGAGAGGTGGGCTACTTCACCGCCTCCATCAAGAACGTGCGGGACACCCAGGTGGGCGACACCGTTACCGGGGCGGAACACCCTGCGGCGGAGCCGCTGCCCGGCTACAAGCCCGCCCAGCCCATGGTCTACTGCGGCATTTACACCGAGGACGGCAGCAAATACCCCGACCTGCGGGACGCGCTGGAGAAATTGCAGCTCAACGACGCCTCTTTGTCCTTCGAGCCGGAAAGCTCCGCCGCCCTGGGTTTCGGGTTCCGCTGCGGCTTTTTGGGGATGCTCCACATGGAGATCATTCAGGAGCGGCTGGAGCGGGAATTTGACCTGGACTTGGTGACCACTCTGCCCAGCGTCATCTATGAGGTGGTGAAAACTGATGGCACCACCGTCTATGTGGACAACCCCCACAACTACCCCGACCCGGCCCAAATAGCCGAGGCGCGGGAGCCTTACGTCAACGTCAGCATCATCACGCCCCAGGACTACGTGGGCAACATCATGCCCCTGTGCCAGGAGCGGCGGGGCCAGTTCGGGGATATGCAGTACCTGGACACCACCCTGGTGGAACTCCACTACAAAATGCCTCTGAACGAGATCATTTACGACTTTTTCGACACGTTAAAGGCCCATACCAAGGGCTACGCCTCCCTGGACTACGAGCTGGCGGAGTACCAACCCAGCAACCTGGTGAAGGTGGACCTGCTGCTCAACGGCGACCAGGTGGACGCCCTCTCCTTCATCGCCCACAAGGATAAAGCTTATGCCCGGAGCCGGAAGATCTGCGAAAAGCTCAAGGAGAACATCCCCCGCCAGCTCTTCGAGGTGCCGGTGCAGGCCGCCATCGGCGGCAAGATCATTGCCCGGGAAACGGTGAAAGCCATGCGGAAGGACGTGCTTGCCAAGTGCTACGGCGGCGACATCACCCGGAAGAAGAAGCTGCTGGAGAAACAAAAAGAGGGCAAAAAGAAAATGCGGACCCTGGGCACTGTCCAAATTCCCACAGAGGCGTTCCTGGCGGTGCTCAAGCTGGACGAATGACGTTGCCGCAGGGTTGACAAAACCTCGGAAAACGGGTATAATAAGAGACAGAAAAAGGTACTGCCCATTTGGTCAGTTCCCTTTTAGATTACTTTGTAAGAAGTAACCGCCAGGTAGTCGGCCAGGGCGGTTACTTCTTGCTGTTTAACAGCATAACAATCAGGCCACAGGCCTCAATGATAACAAGCAAAAGCTGAAAAACTTCTGATGTGCTCATTTTGTCAGCCCCCCTTCTGTGAAGTCAGGGGGCAAAGAAGCAGCCCCCTGCAGAGAGAGAACTGGTTTACTTTGGGCAGTATCCAATGTTTACTATAGCATGTTTTTCGACCGGACACAACATAAAAATTTCTGGTTGTGTTGTATTTGGGTTTTCCAAAAGAAGTACCATCCACAGTTGACAAAACCCCGGAAAACGGGTATAATAAGAGACAGAAAAAGGTACTGCCCATTGCGGCCAGTTCCCTTTTAGATTACTTTGTAAGAAGTAACCGCCAGGTAGTCGGCCAGGGCGGTTCCTTCTTTTTTTGCAAAAAAGTGCGGAAATGGAATTGACGCACCTGCCAAAACCAGATATAATATGCTTTGCTGAGATACACACCGCAAAGACGGGGAATGAGTACCCACCATACCGCCGGACAGAGAAGAGGGCCGCAGGCTGGAAGCCCTCCACGGGACCGGGGCTGGGGAAAGACGTCTCCTGAGCGGGCCTGGAGACAGGCGCGGTCCCCTTCCCGCAACAGAAGGTTTTGAGGGCTTGCCGTCTGGCGGCAGGCTGAATTTGGGTGGCACCACGAAGCAACGATTGCTCTCGTCCCAATGCTTTGGGATGAGCGTTTTTTTTATTTTTTGAGAGGATTGATTTCGACATGGCAAAACAAAAGCCCCGCACCCTGGCCGGGTTCATGGAACTGATTCCCGCCCAGCAGCAGCGGATGGAGCGCATTATGGAGACCCTGCGCCGCACCTATTCCCTCTACGGCTTTACGCCGCTGGACACTCCCATCATCGAGGACGCCCAGGTGCTGCTGGCCAAAGGCGGCGGCGAGACGGAAAAGCAGATTTACCGCTTCCAGAAGGGGGACAGCGACCTGGCCCTGCGGTTTGACCTGACCGTTCCCCTGGCAAAGTATGTGGCCCTCCACTACGGACAACTGACCTTCCCCTTCCGCCGCTACCAGATCGGCAAGGTCTACCGGGGGGAGCGCCCCCAGCGGGGCCGCTACCGGGAGTTCTACCAGGCGGACATCGACATCATCGGCGACGGCAAGCTGGACATCGCCAACGAAGCGGAGATCCCCTCCATCATCTACCAGACCTTCTCCCAACTGGGACTGAAACGGTTCCAAATCCGGGTGAACAACCGGAAGATTTTGAACGGCTTCTATGAAATGCTTGGCCTGACCGACCAGAGCCAGGACGTGATGCGCACCGTGGACAAACTGGACAAAATCGGCCCCGACGCCGTCCGGGACATCCTGGTGGACGACCTGGGCGTGGCGGCGGACAAGGCCGGTGAGGTGCTGGACTTCATCGCCATCAAAGGCGACAACAGCGCCGTTCTCGCGGCGCTGGAGGGCTACCGGGGCCGCAGCCAGGTGTTCGACCAGGGGCTGGACGAGCTGACCGCCGTGACCAAGTACCTCTCCGCCTTCGGTGTGCCGGAAGAGGCCTTCGCCGTGGACCTGACCATCGCCCGGGGGCTGGACTACTACACCGGCACCGTCTACGAGACCACCCTGCTGGACCACCCGGAGGTGGGCAGCGTCTGCTCCGGCGGGCGGTATGACAACCTGGCGGGATATTACACCGACAAGCCCCTTCCCGGCGTGGGTATTTCCATCGGCCTGACCCGACTGTTCTACGTGCTGGACGACCAGAAAATGTTGAACCCCGCCTCGCCCACCGCCCCGGCGGAGGTGCTGGTGGTGCCTATGTCCGCCGGACAGCAGGGCTACGCCATCTCTGTCGCCACCCAGCTCCGGGGCCATGGCATCCGCACCCAGCTCTACACCGAACAGAAGAAGTTCAAAGCCAAAATCAGCTACGCCGCCAAGCTGGGCATCCCCTACGCCATGTTCCTGGGCGAGGACGAGGAAACCGCCGGTGTGGTGTCGCTGAAGGACCTGAACAAGGGGGAGCAGGTGACCGTCTCCTTCGACGAGGCCGTGGGCATCATCCAGGGGTATCTGAAGGAGATGGAGCAGATCCCCAGCGTGTTGGGGTGAAAATGTTTCCTTATCATTGTAGGGGCGGCCCGTGGCCGCCCGCAGGTTTTAACTTCTTTCTCCCTTATGCTACATTCAAAGGAGGTTTTCTCATGCTGTACGCCGCTCCCATTGGTCGCCCTGGGGACCCCCATCCGGTTGGCCC
>JAJQCW010000003.1:0-63842 GCA_021202515.1 Clostridiales bacterium
AGCGGGGCGGGGGTGGTTCCCCTCCCTTTTAGGGGCTGCGGAATCTGCGGATAGCCCTTTTTAGGGTGTCACCTTTGTAACCTTTCCGGGGCTTGCCCCTTTTTAGGGCCTCCAGAATCTCCAGATAGCCGCCGTTTTCCTAGAAAATCCTAGTGCTGGAGCGGATTTCCCGCAAAATGTTAGTAAATGTTAGTATGCTTTGCCGCTCATGTAGTAAAAAGTAGTAAATCGTTCTCCCATCTCTAAAAAAACATCTCAGGTTTTCTCAGGTTTTAGGTCAAGTTTTGTCAAGTTTTCGGTCAACAAAAGTCAACATTTTGCTCTTTGTGGGTTCAACATTTTTCAACATTTCACATTTTGAGCGTCCTTTTTTAGGGCTGCCGAAACTGCCGGTTGCTTGCTTTTAGGGCCTTACATTTCGGGTGATACCCTCTTTTAGGGTGTCCAGAATGTCCGGTTGCTGGTTCCCCTGCCGGGGTTGCCAATAAAGAAAGGGCCTCCAGGTTGCCCGCCGGGTGCTGCTGATCCGCTCCGTGGGTCTCCCCTTGCCGGTAAAGGGAAATTGCCAAACGTTTGGCGGTTTCTCCGGGTGGTGCTTCTATATGGCATATCGGAAAAACGGCCTTTGTCGCGCTCCCTCCGGCTCTCTTATTATAGCATAGCCGCCCGCCGTCAAGTGGGGCGGCTGTGCTGGTTAATATAAATTGATGTCAATTTATATACGTTACCACAAAAACGGAACGCCTGTGTAATATCTTTTTTTTGCCTTTTTTCGCCCGGTAACTTCCTTTTATCGGCTTTAATCAGCTTTGAAAGTTGCTGAAATAGCTTTTTTTGAGGGGTCAAAAAATTTTTTTTTGCGCTGTAAAATGTGGTATGTGCGCTGTAATATGTGGTATATGCGCTGTAAAATGTGGCGGGTGCGCTGTAATTTGTGTGTAAGAAAATGTAAATTAGGCGTTTCCTTTGGCCTCTTGCCTTGCGTCAATTCTTGCCCGCTCTTTGGTTTTGGCTTTCTTATACGCGCTGATTTCTTTTTCTTGCTTGTCTGCTATCTCTATGAACGTCTTGGCAAATCCCGATTCAAATCTAACTTCTAACCGCCCGTTTAACCAATCGGCTATGTCTGCGTTATCGCTTACTATCGGGGTCAGCGTAAAGACGGCGTTCCCCTCCCTGCTTTCTTTGGCTATTACATCTTCCACTTCCTCAATAGCCGCTTCAATGGGTCTTACTATGTCTTGCTGATAGTGGCGGTTTTTTCCCGCTTCTTCGATTGTTGGTAGCCCTAAATGCTGCCGGATCGCCTCAAAGGAAATAGTAAAGCTGCCGTTCGTTTTAATGGCTTTTGCGTTCTGCCTTGCCAGATAAAAGATATACTCCGTCAAACTAAAGGCATTGCTTTTCAACTGATAGCAGAAAGAGGGGAACACGGTGAAATACTGTGCCAGAAACTCTAAATTGAAATTCTCATTTACCGATAAATAGATTTTTGAACCTTGTTTCTGGTAGTTATAGAACAAAACGCCGCCGGATTCTCTTTCCGGTTCCTTCCGGCCTTTTTTGTATATCTCCCCGCTGATTACCATTTTAAGCTGCTGATTAAAGAAGTTGATAACCGCCCGCCTTGCTGCGTCAGGACGTGAATACATCTTCAACGCAACCATTTCTTGCAAATCAATAACGACTTCACGCGGGAAAAATTGGTTGTTCATCTGCTGCATGGTGAAGTAAAAGATTTTTGAAAATCCTTTATTCTTGCCAGACAAAACACTTTGGGCATCATTGAACGTCAAAACGATTTTATCCCGCTTGTTTTCCCTGGTTATTCTCATCGCCTTGCCCGCTTGTTCGTACTTTATGTGTTCGTGGCGGTTGGTCTTGCTCCCCTCCATTTGCCGCATACCGGTGTTAAGTGTGCGCTGTATAAAGCTAAGTGCGGGGCCAGTTGGAGCGGGGGCAAGTTCCTTTAAGCAGAAACTACCTGCATTTTCCCCCTTTTTCTTCTCTTTGGCTTCTTCTTCGTCCTGTACCCTCTTGAAAATTCTTTCAAAAAGGCTGTCTGTTGCTTCTCCGGTTTTGGGGTCAATCTCACATTCCACAAAGTCGGCAAAGGTCAATTCAGCCTTGCCGGTTTCTTTTTTATATGCTTCTGCTGCGTCCGCCGTATAGGGCAAAATGGCGGCTATATTCTCCGATAAAAGTAAAAGCTGCGTATAGTCTCTAATGGGGATTTGTCCGGCTTTTTCCTTCTTGTCTAGCACCTTAAAATATTCGTCCATGCCGGGAACGATTTCCATAAATTCGCCGTACTCTTTCGCAAAATCGACATTCGCTTTCACAAATGCGTTATAGGCGGAATCTCTAAGCATAAATGCGGCAGTTTGTGAGATTGTTCCCATCAATGTTTCAAGGTTGGGAAAGTCTGTTATCTTTACAGGAATAGAAAGAGTGTCTAACGCGGATTGGAGGGCCTCCCTTTCGTTTTCGCTAAGTTCCTGTTCTGTCCACTGCGGCTGTTGCCCCTCCTGCGCCGCTCCTGTGGCGGTCTCCGGCTGCTGCACTGTCTCCGGCTCTTGCCGTTGATGTTCTTCACGGGTTTTATCACTCATCCGCTGCGCCTCCCTTTCCTTCCATTGCTGCAATGAGGGCCTTTGCCTGCTGGTACACCTCCGGGTGTTCCTCCCTGTGTGCCTGTATACAGACGTTGATAAATTCGGTCATGGTCTTGCCGCTGATCTTCGACATGACCTTTACATACTCATGATTTTCAGGGGTAAAGGCGGTGTTGATCCTCACGGCCTTGCAACCTTTCCGGCCCTGCGTTTTCAGCTTCGCCGCCCGCTCCTGCTGTTCCTCCAGGCTTGCGGTTCCCTGCTGCCTGTAAGCGTGTTTCCCGGTCTCAATAGCTGCATACACTTCCCCGGTGTTTACGCCGGTTTCCTGCCGCTCCGTGTTGATACTCCCAAAATCTTTCTTTGCCATTGTCTCATACCTCCATGATTTTCTGATAAAGTGCTTTATAGTCCTGCGCCGGTTTGCTCTTTGGCGCATAGTCAAAAAGGCTCTGTTGTAAGGCCATAGCCTCCCGGATTGCTACTCCGGCCCGGATTTCCCCTAACAGGGGTGCGCCGATGGCTGCGCCCTTCTCTTTAATGGTCTCCCGCAAAAAGCGGTTGATCCGGGGCCTCCGGTCATACTTGGTTATCACTGTGCCGTGGATTTTTAGCCCGGTGTTCGTCTGCTGTATGTGGTGGGCTATGTCTGCAATCTGGTATAGGCCCTGTAAGCTGCTGCTGTCAGTCTCCAGGGGAATCAAAAGCCCGGTGGACGCATAAAGCGCATTATTTTGAAGCTCTCCCATAGCCGGGGCGGTGTCTATCAATACCAGGTCAAACGCCGGTAAAATAGGGGATAGCGCCCGCTCTAACCGCCTTGCGCTCCCCGGCCCGGTGCGGATCGCCGTTAGGTTCGCGCTGCCTCCCATCAAGAAAACGCCGCTCCCCGTGGCCTGTATCGCCGTTTCCGGGGCTGCCCCCTTTGCTATCAGGTCATAGCTGCCGGGGCGGTGTAGGTCTGCCCCTAACCAGATAGAAAGGCTGCTTTGTGGGTCAAGGTCAATCGCCAATATTCTTTTACCGGCTGCCGCTCCAGCCTGTGCCAGTGCGCCCGCCGTGGCGGTCTTGCCCGTTCCCCCTTTAATCGCCGCTGTGGTTATAACCTTCGTCATAGCGTTTCCTCCCTTCACGCTTCTTGTACTAATAAGAACAGAGGTATAAAAGGCGTGGCCGATTTTCTAATTAAGCTATTCAATATTACTTCAATTAGAAACTCCTGCGGCCCTTAATCTGTATCTTCGTTTTCCGGCTCATCCACTATGGTTAAATATGCGTTCCCCGCAACTATACCATAGAGAAACGAATTTAGCGCAACATCGTCAACGGTGAAAGTTGGTTCTTTTTCGTACTGCTCCCGCAACGGTGGATAATAGAAGTTAAACATTTCCTTTATGCGCTGCTGAAATTCGGGGTTGCTCCCGAAAGATTCAAAAACAAACTCCCTGATTTCTTTTTCTGATAGTTCCTTGCCCATTGTATTTCCTCCTATACTCATTTTGTGGCGGGTGTTATCCCGCCAGGGCCTCAGCGATTGCCGCCAACTGCTCCAACTGCGCCGGGGTCAGCCGCTGCAAGGTGCTGTCAATCTTCGTCCGGCTCCCGTCCTCCTGGTTCCCGTGGTACAGGTTATAGAGCTGCTGCGCCGTCTGCGCCTCCTGCTTCTCTGTGTCGGTATGTAAATAAATCTCCGTGGTGGCGGGGTTCGCGTGTCTCATGTATTTCTGCGTCTGGTATATATCGCCGGTCAGTTCCATGCAAGCTGTCCCCGCCGTGTGTCTCAGGCTGTGGGCGGTCAACCGGGGGCTGTTGTATCCCGCCTCTTGCATGGCCTTTTTAAGCATGGTGCTTATTGTGGTGGTGGCGATCCGCTGCCCTCTGGAGCGGTTGCCAGTAGAGACGAACAGGGGGCTTGTGCCTGTCGGGTGGTCTGTCCTGCTGTCCAGGTAGTCCCGGATGGCTGCCGCAACCTCCGGGGCCAGGGGCTTTTTCTGGTCGGGTTCTGTCCGGCCCTTGCCCCAAACGTATAACCAGGCTTGCCCGCCTTTGGTCTCCAGGTCTTGCACGTTCGCCCGGTGTAGCTCTATCGTTCTCAAGCCCGCATTGATAGCTAAGAGGTACATAGCGTATAGGCGTTTTCCCTGTTCGGTGCTGCGCTGCACTCTCCCGGCCCTATCTTTATCGGCCTCCCCTGCTGCGGTGGTCTTTGCCGCCGCCCTGGTTGCTATGCTGTTCTCTACGTTCCGCGCCTCCTGCACTGTCAGCGCGTCTTTCTTGTGGTCGCTGTGGTCTACCTTTGGGGCGTGGACGTTTTCGGCTATGTTGGGGTAAATGCCGTTTGCCGCTGTCCATGCAAAGAACTGTTTGACGCTGCGCAAGTAGGCGGTCACTGTGTTGGGCTTCAACCCCTTGCCGGTCAGATAGTCCCTGTAAGAAATTATATCCTGTCGAGCGGGGCGGGCTGTCCCGGTCTCCTGCATCCAGCGCCCGAACGCCTTTAGGTTCTTGGTGTATGCCCGTGTGGTGGTCTCGCTGCGGTCAATCCATCTCACAAAGTCCATGAACAGCGGGGCGGTGATTTCCCGCGCCGGTTCCATCTGTTGGGCGGGGTAAATGGTGGCAAGTTCGTTCATTTCTCCGCGGCCTCCCTTCGTTTTATGGTGTCCAGCTCTATGACAAGCTCTTTCCAGGTCATTTCTTCAATCGGCTTTTTCGGCTCATGCCTCTTTGCTTTGGCTGCGGCTATGGCCTTTTCGGTGTTCTCCCTCATCTGCTGCCCGATTGCATCAAGGTCAATCCCTAAACAAATATTGTCCATGTTCCGCGCCTCCTGTGTTCCGTGTGTTCTTTTTCTATCTCTTATTATAGACTGTTCTTTTTCTTTTGTCAACGGGTTTTATACTTCTTGTGCAGATTTTGAAAGGCGGGGGTATATCCCCCTCCCCCTCCCCGCTGCTGTTCTTCACGCCGTCACTGGGAATAATTTCACGCGCCCGTTTCTAGGCAATTCTTCGCAATTCTTCGGGCAACCTTCGGGCTATTTCCTTCAAGCAATTTCAAGCAATTAGAAGCAATTCACGCCATTAAAAAAGAGGCTCCCGGATTGCTCCGGGGGTCTCTCTTTATTGGTTTTCCTGTTCGTGCGTGTATAACGATGTCCGAAAACTGCCCTCCCCTCCCCTGCCGCTCCAGGTGGCGGGGCTGTCTGTTTTCCGCTCTGGAGCGGGTTTATAGCCCTCTGTGGGCCTCCTGAAACGCTTTTGAAACGGGGTAGGGGTGGAGGGTGAAACGGCCTGAACCGCCATAGAAACGCCGTGAAACGGGGCTAGAAACGGCCTGAAACGGCCTTTGAAACGCTGCGAAACGCCGGTTGGAACGGGCTATTGCTCCCCTCCCTCCTGTTGCCTTGCCAGCCGCCAAACCTTCGTTTTGTTCGTCCCAAACGCTGCCGCCGTCTCCTGGTAGCTGTGGCCCGCCTCCAGGTAGGCCAGTATTGCCGCCTCCTGGTTTTCCTCTGCCTCCTGCGGCCTCCACGTTTCGGCTTCTTTCCGGTATCTGCGGGCCTGATCCTGTGCCTCC
Organism: Clostridiales bacterium; assembly: GCA_021202515.1. GTDB lineage: Bacteria > Bacillota > Clostridia > Oscillospirales > Oscillospiraceae > Onthomonas. Next base: position 6,195 of record JAJQCW010000003.1, read on the forward strand.
CTTAACTGTGTTTCCAACCTGTCCCGCTGCCGTGTAACGCTTTCAAGTTCTTCTGTGTTGTCCGCCCGGCAAATCGCCGTTTGCCTCCATTCTTCGCCCTCATCCTGGGCGGCCTTCAAATCCTTCTTTAGTCGGTCAACCGTTTTCTGCTGCTTCTCCATCCCGTGAACCAGGGCCAGCAGATAGACGGCTTTATATGCCCTGTCAATCTCTGCTTCGTTTACCTCCATGTTTAACGCCTGGTGTAGCAGCGCCCTTGTTTGGCGGCATCCGTTCCGCTCCCATTCCTGCCCGGCCTCCCATTCGCCGCCGTGGGCAAGGTGAGAAAGAACTTCGTCAACCTCTGGGGCCTGGAGGACTTGCCAGGATAATAACCAGGGCTTGCGCTTCCACCATGCCAGGGCCAGCAGCGCCGCGCCCAACAGGGCCAGACAAAACCGCCCGTAAAAGGATAACCACGCAAGGGCAACGGCACACAATACCAGGGCAAGGCCAGCAGCAGCGCAAAACCGGGTTGCCGGGGCCAGGACGTTATAAAACACGCCGCCGGGGTTCAGGGCCAGAACCAACAGCAGCAGCAGAACCAGGCACCACGCAAAAGCCGCCGGTTCCGCTCCCCGCTCCCCCAACGTGAACAGGGTAAACAGGGGAATACAGGCTATGATCTCCCGCCAAAAGTAGCGGGCCAGACGAAACCAGGGGAAAACCCACGTTTGCGCCCATTCCTGCGCCCGGTCAAGTATCGCCCAAACCATTTTTACAGGTTCCCAAACGCAAGGGCCAGGGTTCCGAAAATCAGCAGGAACACGCCGGGGGCCAGGTAGCCCAACGCAACGGCAACGGCCCCAAAAATGGCAACCGCAAGCCCGCCGATTCTAATAATCATTTCTTCGTGCTTCTCGTTCATGGTATAGCCTCCATTAAAGATATTTTTCCGCTATCAGGATAATTTGAGACAACAGGGCCAGAACGCCGATAATGTATTGAACCGGTTCGGCCCAACGGGGCGGCAAAATCACGCCAACAGCACAAATAACAATCGCAACCGCAAGCGTGGTATAGGTCGCATACTCAAACCCGCCTTGCAAGGAAAGGAAAAAATCTTGCTGCCAGTACATAACGCCGAAAATTGCCGCCAAAATCGCCGCCCAAAAGAGGCGCTGCGTTACATTGCCGTTCATGCCTCCGGCCTCCCCTCTTTATCGGCTTCCCTCTGCATGGTTACATCTTTCAAAACTAAGCTCCTTTCTTGACGTGTGGAGGGGCTAGCAGTAAAATAGAGGCTGCCCCTCCCTTTTGGGTGGTGGTCGTGGCCTCTTGCGTTTGGTTTGGTAGACTGATAGCGCAAGGGGCCTTTTCTGTGCCAGCCGGTGCGGGTGGTGGTGTCGGTGCTGCTGCCCCCTTTCGGTTTGTTGTCCCGCTCCTGTGGCCCTTTTAGTATAATACACTGTATAAGTGTATTTCAAGGGGCAAAACATACAATTTAACAGTGTTGATTTTGTGCAACTTACACTTGTTAATTGTCTCTGTTCCGGGTATAATGGGGGAAAGAACGTCCTGCAACAGATAGGGGGTATACTGTGGCGAACAAAAACAGCGCCGCCCGGATAGCGGCAAACAACAAATATAATGCTAAGGCTTATGACCGTATCGGCATAGCCGTTCACAAGGGCAAGAAAGACGTTATCAAGGCCCACGCCGCCGAACAGGGCGAAACCATCAACGCCTTTGTAACTCGCGCCATTGATGAAACAATGGAGAGAGACAACGCCAATAAAGAAAAAAGCCCTGGGGCCTCATCTCCAGGGGAATAAAGAAATAGCCCCTCCGTGGCCCTGTGTTTGGGCTGTGGAGGGGTTTTCTGTGGCGCTGTGCGCCGTTTTTGGGGCTGCTGCCGTGGGTGTGGGTTGTTATTCCTCCCCGCTTGCTGCGTCCATTTCTGCGGCCTCTGCGCCGCTGTTTTTCGGTCTGTGGCCCATTCTGTAGGGGTAGAGCGGGCAGCTTGTAATGGGGCATTTGCGGATTTCCGCAACCTGGTTACACATACAGTCCCGGCATTTCGCCCGGATTGCCCGCAAGGGTGTGAGGGCGGTGTTAGGCTCCATGTCCGGCCCCTTTCTCTGTAAGGTAGGCGGTCAAGGCGTGGGCCAGGGCTGCGGCCTCATCATCGGTCAGGGTCAAGCCCTTGCCCGGCAGCTCTGCGCCGCTTTCGTCCTGCCTCCAGGTGCGCAAGTCCACCTTTGCGGGGCGGTCTGCCCAACTTGTCAGGGTCAACGCCTTGCGGGTGCTGCCGGTGCTGCTGATCGTGGCTATATCCCGCTCAATACTAAAGCTAATCACGGTTCTTATACCTCCTGTTCATACTTCCATCCCGAAAAGTAAATCATCAAGCGTCTGGTTTGACTTTCGCGCCGTCCGTTCTCCAGCCTCCAGCCGGTCAGCGAACCGCCCGGCATTGTCCAGAATCATTTTCGCCGCCTGGAGGCGGGTTCCCGCTCCGGCTTCTTCGTCTTGCATGATTTCCGCTATTGTCTCTATTGCCGCCGCAAGCTGCCGGTTCAGGTGGTTCACGGCATCCCGCACAATGTCACTTTTGGCGGTCTGGTACGCCTCCTGAAATTCGGGCTTTCTCATTCTGTCGTATATGGTACGCGGGGCCAGCCCGCAAGCGGTGGCGGCTGCTGCTACGCTCCCGCTACTCATCAAGGCGGCTATAACCTGTTCATCGCTTACCGCCGTTTCCTTCTGTCCCATGTGCTTCACTTCCCTTTAGGGGCCATATCCCCCTTTTGAATTTCGCGTTTTTGTCTGTAGGGTTGGGCTGCGGTCTTTTAGGGGGCGGGGCTAGAGATTTTACCTCCCCCTACCCCCTATTTGGTGGGCAGCGTCTCCAGCGTTTTCAAACAGGCCCGCCGGGTCTTATGGATTTCTCCGGCCCGGTGGTAGAGGCTCCTACAAAAGCCCTCCATTTCCTCCCGGTTCGCCGCTAAGAAATAGCCGGGGTTTGCGCCGGTGCTGGAACAAATGGGCTGCCCTTCCCGCCGCTCCAATTCTACGGCTGCGGTCAAGGCTCTGGGGCTGATCCGCAACATGGAACAAAGTTCCCGGCTGCTTTGGGCGTTCTCTGCGCCCGTCAATAATACTTCGTGTATCATGGTGCTGTGCTGTGCCTCCGTTACTGCTGCTGTTGGTCTTTGGGTTCTTCGTCCTGCTGCGCCTGCTGCTGCGCTGCTTTCTTTGCCCAATACCGCTGTTGGTGTTCTTTCACTCTGTCGGGGTGCTTTCGCGCCCATTCCCGCTGATATGCCCGCCGCGCTGCCTTTGCTTCATCCGTCATTTTTCTACGCCTCCTATACTTTTAGCGCCGCTGTTGTTGTTTCACGCTTCTTGTGTATATTGTATCACAATAGGCGGGAAAAGTAAAGAGAGAGAAAGAGGGAAAGAGCTTTTTTATTAGAAAATCCCCCTCCGTTTGACTTCATTCGACAACATTCGACTTGTTTCGATTTTCTTCGACTTCATTCGACAAAATGAGCGGTTTTCGCCGGTTTTTTCAAGTCTGGAGCGGGTGCGGATTGCCGATAAAGAGGGGTTTCCCCTGTACAAAAAAAGAAAGTCGAGCGGGTATTCCTCCCCGCAAAAATCATTTTTTAGAGGCGGCCCGGTTTGCTAGGCCCCCTTTCCGTTGTCTGCCTCCCCGTTTCAGGGGGTACTATAGGGGGCGGGGGTGCGCCCTGTTCCATGCGCTGCATGGTTCCGGGTTTTAGGGATTGCCCCTAACAAGCGTTTTTGTCACACAAAAACATTGCTTGCCAGGTAGTGAAAAGGGCGGGTCGCTGTGGTGCGCCCGCCCTGGTTGCTGGTTATTCGTCTGTCTCCTGCTGCGGCTTCTGCTTCTCCGGGTCTACTCCGTCAAGGGTCAAAAGCGCCCGGTTTAGTTCCTCGGTCAACTTCCCGCAATCTTTAATCTGCTTTTCAAGTTGCCGCCTCACTCTGTCGGTGTATGCCCTGGTTCGTTCCTCCAGCCGGCTTTTTGCCTCTGCTGCTGCGTCCCGCTCCATGCTCTGCTGCATCAAGTCCCCATAGACTTTATCAAGTTCCGCGCTGCACTCTGCGGCCCATTCGGGGCTGTGGGCAAGGCACCCAATACAACGGATAGCCCGGTAAAGAATAATTTCCGGGTCGTCCCCCTGGGTCAACTGCGCCCTGATCCGCTCCATGTCCGCCGTGGCCTGTGCCTGATCCTCTGCCCGGCTGTGCTGATCTGCTGCAAGCGCCGCCATTGTTTCCCGCTCTGCTGCGGGCTGTTCCTGCTGCCCTTCGTGTTGGGCGGCATACTCAAAAAGCCCTTTACCCATGCTGTCAACCTCCAATCTTGCGCCCGGCTTTTTTGGGCTTCGTGGTGGTTTCTTCAAATTCAAGAACCGGCCTAAAGAGGTCATTTGCCGGGTAGTATTCAAAGCTGCAACTGTAGCTTGCAATCCCATAGCGGTTTTTCAGGCAAACAAGGTCAATGCTCCGGGGGTTCTTCGCCTTTTCCTCCTGCACTATGGCCCGCTTCTCTTTAAGGGCGTTCTGCTTATCAAAAACCGGGTCAGCCTCCAGGCAATGGAGCTGTAGGCCCCAAACAACATCCGCTGTGTATTCAACGGCTCCCGATTCTTTGAGGGCTTCAAAGCTAATCGGGGTCAGGTAGTTGGCCCGGTTCACGCTGCTAATGGCAATGACGGTCAAGCCCAATTCCCGGCTCATCCGCTTTAGCTGCGTGGTGGTTTCGTCTACAACTTCCTTTGTGGTCTGCCGCCGCCCGTTCCGTTCCTCCGGCTGCAATATCTGGAGGTAGTCCAGGAAAACAACCGGCTTAACGCCGTTTCGGGCTATGTATCGCCTGATATAGTCGCTTATCGTGGTAATGCTGCAATCAAGGTTCGATTCTACAATGGAAATTCTGTCCCCCATCCGCTCCTGATATTCTTTAGCGGCCTCTTTGACGTGGGCGGGCAAGTAGCCCCTGCGGATAGAGAGGGAAGTAACCGCCGTTTCAAGGTCTTTCTGCGCCGTCATTCGGGCCAGGCTCTTTGTCACCATTTCAAGGCGACTCTGCTCCAGGCTGAAATACAAAACATCGTTCCCGGCTGCCGCTATTTGGTCGGCCATTTGGTGGCAAAAGGTGGTTTTGCCCAAACTGCTGATTGCCGCCACAACGTAGAGGCCAGCATAAAGCCCGCCGCTCTTTTGGTCGAGATTGACATAGCCGGTTTTCACGTCTGCCCGGAATTTTTCAATCTCATCCCCCATCATGTGAGAGATATAAAAGGCGGTGTTGTCCGGCTTGCCGCTGTTCTGCGCTTTCGCCGTTTTCACGGCCTCCATAAAGCCCGGCCTGTCATGGGTCAAAAATTCGTTCGCGTCCTTGTACTTCTCGCAAATATCAGCGACAACAAAGGAAATTCCCAAACGGGTTAAACCGGCCTCCAGCTTCTGCCGCTGATCCTTAACCCGCTTCGCGGTCTCCGGGTCGGGGTCGTTATCAAAGGCCAGGAACAAAGTTGCCTCTGTGCGCCGCTTCTCCAGCAGTTTTAGAAGCGCCTCCCCGTTGGTGGTGCTGTTGAGGGCGATTGCCGGGGTTTCGGCCTCTAAGATAGAGAGGGCATCAAAGGCACCTTCGACAACAAAAACCTCTTTCACGCCTTGCGAATACAGGGCTTTCCAGTTAAAAATACCAGGGTGCGCGCCCTTGTTGTTCATCTTGCGAAACTGCGGGGCGGTTTTGGGGTCGATGGCCCGCCCGATATAGTGTGTCGGGCTTGTCGGAATAATAATCCGCTGTGTGGGGTGGTTCGCGTCTGCTGGGTCTGCTTTGGGGTCGTACCCTACCCAATAGTCCCGCGCCGTGTCAATGCTTATTCCCCGGCCTGTAAGATAGGCAACCGCCGCCGGGTCGTTCAACCGGTTTCTGCACGTCTCAAAATAGGGGGTCAAATCGCGGCTTTGCTCTGTGGCGGCTTGTGCGGCCTCCTGTGGGCTTTTCCGCTCCGGTGGTGCTTGTGTATTACCTTCCTCTTGAAACGCTCTTGTAGGGGCTTGTACGGGGTCATTTTTCGGGGCTGTGGGCTTGTTGCTGTCAATGACAATTCCCAATTCGCCCGCTAGGTTCGTCAAGGTCTCGGAATACCCAAAATCGGGGTACACGGCCCGGAACAGGTCAATAATGTCCCCGCTGAAACCACAACCGAAACACTTTAGCCCGTTGCCGTCCTTGCTGCGGGGGTTCCGGGTCAGTCCGTCCCCGCTGCCGTTGCCGCTGCTTCCCGTCCCGTGTCCACAAATGGGGCATACCCAACTTTTTTCCGCGTTTACTCGCGTTTTCGCCGGTTCAGTCAGATAGGGAATAATCTCCCTCCAGCGGCTTCTAACCTCTGCTAACGCTGCTGTCCTATCCATAGAATTTTTCCTTTCTCCCCGCTCCTGCGGGGTTGTCAGATCGTCCGGCAGCGTGTTAGAATAATGCTGCCGTTTGGGTGCTGTGCTGGTTCCTTACGGTTGAGCGGTTCCCCGTCCTGCTGCTTTAGGGGTTCCGCTCATTCTTTTTTGTGTAGGGTCATTGCCTCGCCTCCCTTCGTGTGCGGTATTCGGTGGTTTCCGGCAGCACTTTTTTTCTCCCGGTGTTTCCGCTCCGATTTTGCTCCGGTTTTGCTCCATCGTGGCCCCTTTTTAGGGTGGCCGATTTGGGCGGATACTCTGTGTGTGAATTGGCGCTGGACGGCTGGGGGTCGCCCTGGAGCGGGGCGGGGGTGGTTCCCCTCCCTTTTAGGGGCTGCGGAATCTGCGGATAGCTCCCTTTTTAGGGTGTCACCTTTGTAACCTTTCCGGGGCTTGCCCCTTTTCAGGGGCCAGAAATGCCAGGATAACGGCCTTTTTTGTGTGACTTTTGAGTTACTTCCCTTTTAGGGTGTTAGAAATGTTAGGATAGCCGCCCTTTTAGGGCCTCGCAAATCTCGCAATGCCCCTTTTTCTGTGTTCATTTTCATGCAAAATCTGCATTTTAGGGCCTGACAAATCTGACATTTCCCCTTTAGGGCCTCGGATTTCTCGGTATGTCTCCCTTTTTAGGGCCTCCAGAATCTCCAGATAGCCGCCTTTTTAGGGCCTTACAAACCTTACCTTTGCGGGGTCAATCCTTCGAGCAACCTTCGGGCAATTCTTCTTCTGCGTTAGTCCTTCCCGGTAAGTCCCTTCAAAAACGGGTCGGCCGGGTCTGTGGCCGGGGGTTCCTCCGGTTTCCCTTTGCCGGTCAGCCCGGAAAGAAAAGCGTCCGGTTTTTGGGGCGGCTTTTCGGCGGTTTGCGCGGCCTTTTCCGCCGCCGCCTGTTTCTGCTCACACAGCAGTTTCAGTTTCTCAGCCTCGGTCATGTTGTTCACCTCCGAAACTCTTTTCGGGCGGCCTTCACCACCCGCCGGGCGGTGCTGTTGCAGGAAATACCCACCTTGCCCCCGGCTTTTCGGGCCAGCCGGTCAGCGCGGGAAATGTCGCTGTCAAGGGCGGCGCTGATTGCCTCCATCTGCTCCAGCAGCGCCCCGATTTTCGCGGCGGCGGCGGTTTCAGCCTCCGAGACCTGTTCCCGGAGCGCCTGCACAAGCTGATATTTCCCGGCGACCTCGCCCCGGCTCAGCGCGTCCAGGCGTTCCCGCACAAGCTCCACGGTCTTTTGTGCGGCGTCCCGCTCCGTCTGAGCGGCCACCAGCGCGGCCCCGTCCAGGGCGCTTTTTGCCGCTGCCTCCTTCTCCTCTGCCGCCGCCAGGTCGGTTTTCGCCGCCGCCAGGTGCTGAGACAACAGGCTGATTTGCCCGTCCCGCTCTGCTACGGCCTCGTTTACCTTGCGTTCCAGTTCGTCAAAATTCATGTTTGTGTTCCTTTCCGGGCTTTTCGCCCTGTAAGATTTGACATTTTGTCGGTTGTGTGGTATAAAATACTTGAGCTGAACCTTTGCCCGTTTTTGGCGAGGGGGCGGCCCACGAAATGAGCTGAATCTCTGCTAATCAGGCGGGGAGGCGGCTCATTTTTCTGTGTCGCCGTCTTGTTCCAGCCGTTCCCGATGAACCACCGCCCCCTCCACCGCATGAACCCCATGCAGCCCGTAAAAGTCCGTCCGGTCGTCCAGGAACTGTCTCAGCGCCCGGTTGACTTTGGGCCTTCTCAGGGTTTTAAGCGCCTGGTTCTCCACTCTGCGAACGGCGTTAGCGTCCACGCCCAGGGTGTCCGCTGTGGCCTGGTAGGTCTGGCCCCGGAGGTAGCGGGACCGGATCACCGCCTGTTCTGCCTCTGTCAGCGTGTCCAGCAGCGCATCAACAGCGCCTTGAAGCTGTTCCAGGTACACCCGCCGCTCTGCGTCTGCTATCAAATCAGGCCCCGGCACCGCATCGGCCAGGGTGTCCCCCTCCGGGTCGTCCCACGATAGGGGAGTGTCCAGGCTGGCCGCGTTCTGGAGCGGGTCCCGCTTGGAGGTACGCACCCCCAGCGCCTCGGAGAAGGCCGTTTTCAGGTACAGGCCATACCAGGTGATAAACTTCCCCCGTTCCGGCTGGTAGGTCTCACAGGCCCCGTACAGGGCAAGGAATCCGCTCTGTACAAGGTCTTGCGCGTCGTCCAGCCGCTCCCATGCTCTGGCCCATCGGCCCGCCTCTTTCCAGACAAACCGCTCCACCGCCTCCCACAGAGGCAGCAGCGCCTCCCCGTTTCCCCGCTGGACCTCCAGCGCTAAATCCTCGTTTGACATTGCCAAACCCTCCCCGACATGGTAGAATAAAGCAACGATTGACCGTATACCATGCCGGGAAAGGGCGCTGTCCAGAGTGGGCGGCGCTTTTTTCAGTCCTCCCGGTCCGCCAAACTCGCGTTGATACTGTCCAGTTGATACTGTCCAACTGCACCAGCAGATCATCCAGGGCTTGCACTGCGCACCGGCAGCCACTCCACCAAGCGCACACTTCACCAAAACAGTGAACGTAATTCGTGTTGCTCCCAAAGTGGGACATCAGCGGGCAGATGGGCAGCTTTTCCGTTTCTTCATTGTGCATGGAATCCTTCCTTTCTCCACAGGAGCGGGCGGGCCGCTCCGCTTGCTCAAAATACCTGACTTAGTTTCTCTGGGGTTGCGGTAGGGTTGCGATTCAGGACAAACTTTTTAGAAATCAAAAATTGAATTTTCTTATAGGAAAGTTTGTTTTTAGCCGCAACCCATCCGCAACCCGTCATTCAATCAGGCGGAATAGTGGGAATTTCCCCCGTAATAGGGGAGATTTTCGCACCTTGCAGCGGGGTCTAATTTTACCCCCATCCAATACTTCTTGCCCTTTGGGGTGGTTCTGCGGAACCCAGCAGCCTCCATCGCGGCGTTGAACTCGGTAGCCCTCCGGGGAAATTCCCCGTTACCTTCGGCCCACTCCCGATAAACCTTGAAAAGTTCACTGGCGGGAACTCTCATCTGTGGGTTTTGCTTGTCTACGATACACCGCTCGGCCAGGAAGTTGTTGAGCCAGTCCTCCCGCTCCCGGTATGCCTCGGTAGCCTCCGCCACCGCATCGGGGATGTCCAGCCGGAACCCGTTACGGACGAACCGCACCGCGCCCTCAATGGCCCAGGCCAAAATCGCGCCTCCGGCCTGCGTTGCCAGCACATCGGCGTAATTCTGCACCCCGCTCCCGGCGGGGATCACCGCCTGAAAGGGGACCACCAGCAGCCGCCGCCAGGTGCCGTTGTCGGTGCTGCCCACGCGGGGCAGGTGGTTGGTGAACAGCACCAGAGTGTGGGTCTGCTTCACGGTTTCCGGCTGGTGGTACTTTTCCTCAATCACCAGGGTGTCGGTGCTGGCCAGCTTTTTCAGCGTCGCCACGGAGAGCCGCTGGTGTTCCTCCAGCTCCCCGGTGACAACCAGGCGTTTCCCCCGGAGGCTTGCCAGGGACGCGCCCCGGTTTTGCCGCTCGGTGGTCAACACCTGAATGTCAATGCTGCCGGAGTAGTCCCCCAGCACCCGGCCCAGGGCGTTAAAGAAGGTCGATTTGCCGTTGCGCCCGCCGCCGTAAGCGATGACGATTCCCTCCTGATACACCGCGCCGATAAGGGCCATCCCCGCCACAGCCTGGAGGAACCGGGCCACGTTGATGTCGTTTTGCGTGACGGTGCGGAGGAAGTCTTGCCACTGTTCCGCGCCCTGGTTGCCGGGGCTGGCCTCGGTGATCTGACTGCAATGGGCCTCTCGCTCATGGGGCCGGAGCCGCCCGTCTGTCAGGTTGACGATACCCGCCGGGGTGTTCAGGTCGAAGGGGTTCGCGTCCAGCTTGTCCGCCGGGAGTACCAGCGCGGGCCGGGCCAGCTCCAGCATATTTTTCAGCCGGGCAGCACCCCGGAGGTTTTTGGCGTGTTTCAGGTAAGCCGCCGCCTTTTTCGCCTCCGCTTTCGCGTCCTCAAACCGGGCCTTGTCCCCGTCGTCGCCGCTCTCGTTCCACTGGGCCTGAGCGTCCGCCTGGGCTGCCAGGGCCTCCCGGTTGCGCCGCCCCGCGTCTTTCAGCATCCGCTCCGACAGCTCGATAGCCCAGGTCAGGGCCTTGTGGTCGCTGCGTTCCCACCGCTGGCCATTCCACCACAGCCAACCCAGCGCGTCAACGTAGATCAGGCGGCCCCGGTAGTGGGCGACGAACACCTCCGCGTTGCCCGCGTCGGAGAGGTCGGGAGGTTTGACCGGCGGCCCGTCCTCTGGGATGTCCCGTTTTGGAGCGGGGGGAAGGTCGCTTTGAACGCTTTCCATTTTGGAAACAGTTCGTTTTACCGGCCCCGGAGCGGGGGAGAAGCTGCCCCGCGGCTCATAGACCTGGTTGCAGCCTTCAATGGCCTTTTGGATGGTAATGGCTCCGTAAGTGGTGCCAGCCTGTCGCCGGTCCCACTTCTCCCGCATCAAACCGGAGCGGCGAAAAAGAGTATCCATCCGGGCCGCGTCCCGGCCAGTCCAGAAGGCCAGCAGATTGCAGAGGGCCAAATCCGCCTCCGAATCGGAGCGGAACCCGGACTTGTCCCCGCTCCACAGGGCAGAGAACCGCGCCCCGTTTTTGGCGTTTCGCGCCCGGCGCAGCAGGGCCTCATCGTCCAGCGGGTCAGCGGGGCCAGCGGGGACCGGCGGTGGAGGGGGTAACGAACCGTTACCCTTACTCCGCACCATGTACCGCTCTGCGATCTCCAATACGGCGGCGCTCCGTTCCTCCACGGGCAGGTCGAAGGGCCAGGCCGCCCCGGTAAAGGTCATGTACCGGTTCGTCTGCCCCGCTATGTAGACCTCAACGCCGTTTTCCGGGTTTTTCAGGTAGAAACGGGCCTTGTCCCATTGCAGCCCAGGGGCGCGGAACAGGATATGAACCCCGGTGCCAGAGGGGGAAATCTCCGTATAGCTGGCCATCCGGTCAATGATGTCCATTGCCAGGTCGGAGGGCACCAGCGCGCCGCCCTCCCCTGTGGTCAAACAGTGGTCGATGTCGATTGCACACAGGGCGTCGAACAGGCCCAGCCCCAGCCCGGTATAGCCCCGGTTCACCAGGGCGTTACAGGCGGAGGGGTAGTCGGTGAAGGTGTTGGGGTCGTTGCTTTTGGCTCCGCCGCCGGTGCGGGGGTTGATGGGGACTTTCGTTGGTCGCCCGGCCCGCTCCTGGAGCTGCCAGCAGCACCACCGGGCCGCCTCCAGCCCGGCGGGGAGGGTTGGTGTCGTGGGTGTTTGGGTCATAGATACCTCGCTTTCCAGTCGGACAGGGAAGGCCCCGCCCGGCGTTGGGATTTTGGTCAAAGGGCTGCGCCCTCCCGCTCTTTGCGTCCCGCCCATTTGAGGGGGATGACCTTGCCGCTGGTGTCCGTATAGGCAGGAACCCCCGCCAACGTCTCCGCCAAATCTGCCAGCCGTTTCAGCCCCAGGGCGTTAAGCCGCTGAATGTTGCGGGCCAACTGTTCCAGTTCAACGGTGTTCATTGCTGCACCTCCCGCGTCAACAGGACGCCCAGGCGGAACCCGTTAATAAAGCCCTGTTCCTCATGCGCCCAGCACTGAGCGCCGATTTCGCTGTCCAGCTCGTTGAGCGCATCCCGCAAGGGCGGGTTTTCGTCCTTCTTCACCATGCCGCACACGGTCAGAAACGCCTCGGAAACGGCCTGATCTGCCGCGTCCACGTTCTCGGTCTGCCGGTACAGCTTCCCCAGCCCTTCCGCGGGAACGTCGTTGATAGAGGAAGCGGAAATAGCCAGCCGCTCCAGAAGTTCAAATTTCATCTTTTTAACAATCCTTTCTTGACGTGCGGGGCGATTTGCGGTAAACTAAACACAAATCAGCCCTCTATGGTTGGTTTGTGCAAGCCTCTCTGTGTGCCGTGGTCGTGGTCAGCACAGGGGGGCTTTTTCTTCTGCCTGACGTGCCAGCCAGTCCAGCAGCTCCCGGCGGGGGATGACCCACCGGCTCCCCAGCTGAAAGGCGGGGAAGTCCGCCCGCTTCACCAGCCGGTAGGCGTTGGTCTCGCAGATGTCCAGCTCACGGGCCAGCTCTGCCACAGACAGCGTTGCTTTCTCCATTCGTTCTCACCTCCGTTCCCTCTGGAGTGTCGGGCCGTTTTGGAGCGGGGGCCGCTCCGGGGTATAACTGCCCTTCCCGGTTTGGTCAGGGCGTTTTAGCCCCCCGCGCCGGGGCCTCTGGCGGCTCAGAACTCGCGCTTAGCCCGCATCTTGTCCAGCGCTGCCCGCGCCGCCGCTTTCTGCGCCTCACTTGCCACACGGGGCGGGGTGAGCTTCACCCACTGCTTGGGTACGGTGTACTCCACCGCGCCGCTGGGGAAGTCCCGGCTCTTGTGGCAATCCTCTGGCCGCTCGTTTGCCAGCGCCTCCAGCCTGCGCCGCAAGGCCCGGTTGTGGGTGTAGACGTTGGCCGTGGCCTCCGCCTCATTGTAGGTGATAATGGTTTCCTGTTCCTGCTTGGTCAGGGTCATGGGGTGTCCTCCTTTGTACGGGTCAGGATGTCCCCGACGCCACACCCGAAATACTGACAGAGCTTGTTCAAGGTCTCAAAAGAGACCGCCCGGCTCGTGCCGTAGTAAAGATGGGTCAGCGTCGTGCGGGAAATCCCGGTTGCTCTGGCCACGTCGCTGATTTTCTTTCGGCGTTCGCCCAGCAGCGCGGCAAACCTGCTTGTCACTTCCATTTGCATTTTGCTTGTTCACCTCGTTATTTGTCCAATAGTCTGAACACTTACAATGAAAGAATACCACAAAGAGGAACAGTTGTCAATACATTTTAATCTTGTTGTTGACAAAATGAACAGACTATTGTACAATAATATTTGTTAGGAGGTGAACACGCATGATTCACTGTAATCTTTCTGTTCTGTTGGCGGAGCGTCGGTTGAAAATCTCACGGGTTGCCGCCGATACAGGAATTTCAAGAACCACTCTGACCGCGCTGGCCTATAACAACTGCCAGGGAATCCAAATGAACACGCTCAATTCTCTTTGTATGTACCTGGACATCACGCCGGATCAGTTGCTGTCCTTTGCCCCGGTTGACGTTTCGGTGGAGCGGGTAGCGGGGACAACGGAAAAGCTGGAGGCACTGTTCTCCGTTCGGGACCGTGTACAGACCCGGCGCTGCACCCTTTACGGGCGTGTGGTCTGCACCACAGAAGGGCAGGAAGTCAAAAATGTTGTTGTCGATTTGAAGCACGGGGCAGACGATTTTGACGGCTTTGCGGGGCTGTATGTAGCGCTCCGTGATTTGCCGCATATCTTTATCAGCGACATCGAAACGGCGCTGTTCAAGCAGATAATGGCGACTGTCCTGGAGGAATACGCGCCCGTCGGGAAGCGGATAGAGACCGGGTTTCGAGTTGTTTGGCCCACCAATGACGAAGGGCAAGACACCGACTGAGCGGTTCCCGCTCCGGTACTGGTTTTCAGACAATAAAAAATCCCCCGGCGCTGGAGCCGGAGGGAGCAAAACCAACAGGGGAGGGGAGTGTACAGCATGGCAGGAACGACGAAAAAGGCCGCTTCTGGAGCGGGGTCCATTCGGAAAAAGACCGTCACCCGGAACGGGAAGCAATACCAGTTTTGGGAGGCCCGCTTCACCGCCGGGACAGACCCCGGCACCGGCAAGCAGATTCAGCGCAGCATTACCGGCAAGACACAGAAGGAAGTCCGGGAGAAGCTCCAGGCCGCCACGCTGGAGGTCAGCCGGGGCGACTACTTCCAGCCCTCGAAGATCACCCTCCGCCGGTGGGTGGAGATATGGCTGGACGAATACACGGGCGACAAGAAATATTTGACCGTCAAGCACTACCGGGCCGCCTGTAATAATCACATCCTTCCCGCCCTGGGCGCGGTGAAGCTGTCCGCCCTGACAGTGCCGCAGATCCAGGCGTTTTATAATGCCCTCCAGCGGGAGGGGCTGGCCGCTAAGACGGTGCGGAACATCCACGGTATCCTGACAAAGTGCCTTTCAACAGCGGTACAGGTGGGCTACCTCCGGGACAACCCCGCCCAGCGGGTCACGCTGCCAAAGGTGCAGCGCCGGGAGATCGTCCCCCTGACAGACGAACAGGTGCGGGCATTCCTCCAGGTTTCCGCCGGGGATGAGTATGAAATTCTTTTGAAGGTCATTCTCTTTACCGGTCTCCGGGAGGCGGAGGCGATGGGCCTCACCTGGGACTGTGTGGACTTTACCGCCGGGTCCCTCCGCATCTGTAAGCAGCTCCAGAAGCGCCCGCTCCGGGATGGGGGTTTCACCTTTGCCCCGCTGAAAAACGACAAGGCCAGAACCATCCACGCGGCGGGCAGCGTCATGGCCCTGTTGGAGCGGCGGAAACGGGAACAGGCCGCCCAGCGCCTCCAGGCGGGGGAGCTGTGGGAGGCGTGGCGCACCGACAGCGAGCGGGAGACCGCCCTGGTGTTCACCACAGCCACCGGGGGACACCTCAGCCCTCAGACGGTCTATAATCACTACAAGAAGCTGGCCGCCCAGATCGGCGCACCAGAGAGCCGGGTCCATGACCTCCGCCACACCTTTGCCGTCCTGTCCCTCCAGAACGGGGACGACGTGAAAACCGTCCAGGGAAATCTAGGCCACGCCACCGCCGCCTTCACCCTGGACGTGTACGGCCACGTCTCCCAGCGCATGAAGGACGACAGCGCCCAGCGCATGGAGCGGTACATACAGGCCGCATCCGCTCCACGGTGAGAAAAGGTTTTTTCCCTTATTGTTTCCCTTACGGGAGCGGGGACAGATAACGACAGATAACAAATGAAGGCCGAAAAGTGGCTTTTTCCGGGTAGTTTCCGCGTTTGTTGATACTCAATGACGGGGGATAACGAGCGGCGGTAGAATTCGAATCCTTCTCCCGCTGCCATGTAAAACCCGGTTTGAAGTTGCTTCAAACCGGGTTTTTGCTATTTTTTGCAGGAATGGAGGGGGATGTTGTGCTATGCAAAATTGGAGACGCATTTTCCCTGATTAGGAACGGTGCTAACATAAAACAGGGGATGGATGATACTGGTTATCCAATTACCAGAATCGAAACCATATCAAACCGTGTGGTTGACCGTAGAAAAATGGGGTATGCTGGAATCCATGACTTAACCCGTTATGAAGATTATGTACTGCAAGATGGGGATATTCTGATGTCCCATATTAATAGCGAGGCACATTTAGGGAAGGTGGCTATTTTCGAGAGACGACCTGGCGAAACAATTATTCATGGTATGAATTTGCTGTGTTTAAGATCGAAGAATGACATCATAAATAGTCGCTATGCTTACTATTTTCTATCTTCTGACAGATTCTTGCGACAAATACCACGAATTACAAAAAAGTCGGTTAATCAAGCCAGTTTCAATGTAGCCGCACTAAAAAATTTGGATATTATTATCGCGCCAATGGAAAGACAACTGAAAGTTGTAACTATTCTGGACAAAATCAGCGTCTTAATAGAGCTTAGGAATACCCAATTAAAGGAACTGGACGAGTTGGTAAAAGCCCGCTTTGTTGAGATGTTTGGCGACCTGAAAATAAACCCGATGGGATGGCCGGTGGAAGAATTTCCTGATTTTGCAATCATCGACTGCAACATGACCACTGATTACGAAAAATATGCTGATTATCCGCATATCGGTATTGATAGTATCGAAAAAGGAACTGGTGAACTTAGAGGGTATCGCACTGTCAAAGAAGATGGCGTTATCAGCGGAAAATACATTTTCACACCGCAACATATTATTTACAGCAAGATTCGACCAAACTTGAATAAGGTTGCATTGCCAAATTTTGGTGGGCTGTGTTCTGCCGATGCTTATCCTATATTGCCAAAACAGGATAAATGCAATCGGGTGTTTCTGGCGATAGCAATGCGGTCAGAGTTCTTCTTGGAGTATATTCTCCAATTTAGTTCTCGCACCAATTTGCCTAAAGTGAATCGAAAGGCGATAGCAGGTTTCCGTATGCCTTTGCCGCCATTAGAACTCCAAACCCAATTCGCCGCCTTCGTCCACTCCACCGACCAAACCAAATCCACCATCCGGGCCAGCCTGGACGAGCTGGAAACGCTGAAAAAATCGCTGATGCAGCAGTATTTCGGCTGACGGAAAGTTCCTATTCAACGTTATTGAATCAACCATGAAAGGAAGGTAACGACCATGATCGACTTTAACAACGGCTCTTTTGTCAAGCTGCGCAAGGATTCCACGGTACGGGAGCGGGGGGTGGCCGCGCTGCTCATCCCCGGCGAGGAGGTGCTGGGCAGCTACACCGCCATGCGGGATTATATCGTGTTCACCAACAAGCGGGTCATCTCCGTCAACGTCCAGGGCATCACCGGCAAAAAGAAGGACTACACCTCCATGCCCTACAGCAAGGTCTCGGTCTTTTCCGTGGAGACCTCCGGGACGCTGGATCTGGACAGCGAACTGGAGCTGTATTTTTCCGGCGTGGGCAAGGTCACGTTTGAGTTTACGGGCGCGTCCGACATCGTAGCCATCGGCCAGGCGATCTCTATGTATGTGCTGAAGTAAGCACAGGGAAGGAGACCCCTCATGAAAATATTTACCATCATTGGCGGCGTCAACGGCGCGGGGAAAAGCTCGCTGACCGGCGTCCTCAAGGGCCAACGGAAAGACCTGGGCATCGTCATTGATGGGAACAAAATTGCAGCGACAAAGGCAGGTGGGGACAACCTAAAGGGCGGACGAATCGCGGTGCGGCGCATCCAGGACTGCCTGGACAAGGGCATCTGCTTCACCCAGGAGACGACGCTCAGCGGCTTCACCACCGCGAAGCGGGCCTCCGCCGCCGGGTATCATATCCGCTTGTTTTATGTGGGCCTGGACAGCCTGGAGGAGAACCTCCAACGCATCGAAAACCGGGTGGCCCACGGCGGCCATAACATCCCCACCGACACGGTCAGGCGGCGCTTTTCCTCCCGGTGGAGCGCTGTGGCGGACGTGCTGCCCTATTGTGACGAGGCGATGTTCTACGACAACTACAACGGCTTTGTCGAGGTGGCGGAGTATCGCAACGGGGAACTGCTGCTGAAAGGGGATTACCGCCCGGCCTGGGTGCTGGAGCTGCAAACATACCTGGTGGGACAATAAAAGATTCTGTTGCAAAACATTGGGGTCAGGTAAAGCACCTGGCCCCAATGTTTGTTGTGATAAAATTTGTTTTGCGCCGCTTTGCGCTTCACTCCACAGATTTTAGCGACTCCGCCATGTCAATGCCCCGTATCTTCCGCCGGAGGATCAGGTCGGTTGCCACGGTGAACAGGATGACCATGCCCACGGTGAGCAGATAGCTGACCGGCTTGAGGATGGTTTTGAAGTACACCATATCCACCTGGATTTGGGCGATGACGAAGGCGTGGAGGGCCACCCCCAACGGCAGGCCGCAGCAAATGCCCATCAGGGAGAGGATAAAGTTCTCCCGGAAAACATAGGCCCCCGTCTCGCGGGCGTGGAAACCCAGCACCTTGATGGTGGCGATCTCCCTGGCCCGCTCGGAGATGTTGATGTTGCCCAGGTTGAACAACACCACGAAGGCCAGCGCCCCGGCGCAGGCCAGCACCAGGATGACCACATAGTTCAGGCTGTTCATCATGTTGTCGATGGCGCTGCGGGTGTCCGACACCACGGAGACGTTGGAGACGGCGTCCTGCCCGGAGAAGGCAGCGGAAACGCTGTGTTCGTCCACGTCCTCGCTCAGCCGCAGCACCAGGGTCTCCGGCTCGCAGTCCTCGGAGAACACAGCGGCGTAGGTCTCGCCGGTCATATAGACGTAGTTGTAAACGTAGTTTTCCACCAGGCCCACCACGGTGGCCTCGCCTCTGGTGCTGTCGTTGACGGTGAGGGTCACGGTGTCGCCCACCTCCACTCCGGCCAGGGTAGCCAGCTTCTGGGTGATGAGGACTTCTCCCGTGCCGGGATAGGCCACTGTCTCCCCGTTCAGGTGCAGGTCAAAGACCTTGTTGATGTTCTCGTCGTCCGAGGCGACAAAGTACACCGTCTTGGTGGCCTCGCTGCCCGTCAGGTCGCCGGACCACATCCGGGCCACCGCCTGGGTCTCGATTTGGGCACCGCAGTTTTCCGCGGTCCAGTCCAGGTCGTCCTGAGTGATAGGGTCGTCATAGGTGACGGTCAGGTCATACTTCTGGATGTCGTCATATTGATAGTTGGCGATGTCAGCGATGGAGTCGTTGATACCGAACCCGGTCAGCACCAGGGCGGTACATCCGGCAATGCCCAAAATCATCATGAACATCCGCTTTTTGAAGCGGAAGATGTTCCGCAGGGTCACTTTATGCAGGAACTTCAGCCGGCTCCACAGGGGTGTGATGCGCTCCAGGAAGATGCGCTTGCCCGCTGCCGGGGCCGCCGGGCGGATCAGGTCGGCTGGGGTGCTCTCCATGGTGCGGCGGCAGGCGAACCAGGTGGTCCCGGCGGAGCAGAGCAGCGACGCCGCCATGGAAAGCGCCAGCAGCGAGTAGTCGTACACGCAGAGGAACCCCTTGATGTTGTAAATCATCTGATAGGCTTTCCAGATGACGAACGGAAACAGGCACCCGCCCAGGAAGAAGCCCAGCAGACAGCCCACAATCGCCGCCGTACCGGAGTAAATCAGGTACTTGGCGAGAATGGAGCCGCGGCTGTAGCCCAGGGCGCGCATGGTGCCGATTTGGGTGCGGTCGTCGTCCACCATCCGGGTCATGGTGGTGGAGCAGACCAGCGCCGCTATGAGGAAGAAGAACACCGGGAACACCCCGGCCAGCCGGTCCACGATTTGGGAATCGCTCTCGAAGGTGACATAACCGCTGTTGGTGCTGCGGTCCAACACGTAGAGCTCCACGTCCTCCAGGTCGGCCAGCTCTTCACGGGCGTTGACCAGTTCCTGTTCCGCGTCGGCGATCTCCTCGTTGAACTCCGCCACGCCGTCCTCGTACTCCGCGAGGCCGTCCTCATATTCTGCAAGACCTTCGGCGTAGTCGGCTTCCCCGTCCTCGAACTCGGCCAAACCGTCCTCATACTCTGCCCAGCCGTCGGCCAGGGTCTGCACGCCCTCGTTGTAGCTGTCCAGTCCCTCATAGTAGGCTTCAATGCCCGCTTCAAATTCTTCCAGCGAGGCTTTCGCGCTGTCCAGCTTGTTCTGCTGGGTGATCTTCTGGGTGTTCAGCTCCGCAACGCCGGCGTTGTACTGGCTCCAGCCCTCTTTCAGCGCGGCCCGAAGGGTGTCGAGTTGGGATTCACTTTCGTCCAATGTGGCCTTTGCCGCGTCCAGCGTGGCTTTTTGGGTGTCCAGTTCTTCGGCGGCGTCGTCGAGCTGGGCCTTGCCCTGCTCCAACGCGGCGGCGGAAGCTTCCAGTGTCTGCCGGGTCTCGTCTAGCTGGGTGGCAGTCGCCACCAGCTCGGCGGAAGCCTCCGCCTGGGCCTCGTACTGGGCCAGCCCCTCCTGGTAAGCGGTCAGATTTTCCTCATATTCGGCAAGGGCGGCGTTGTATGCCTCGCTGCCTGCCTGCCACTGTTCCAGCGCCGCCGCGTACTCCTCGGAATCCGGGTCCATCAGCGCGAGGGATTCCTCCAGCGCGTCCAGTTGGGCCTTGGTTTCGTCCAGGATCGCTTTCGCCTCGTCCAGAGCGGCGGCAGTGGATTCCAGGGTTTGGCTGGCAGTCTCCAACTGTGCGGCGACTTCCAGCGCCTCGTCCAGCGTCATGCCTGTGGCGGTTTCGAACTGTTCCAGCGCGGCCTCGTACTGGGCGAGGCCCTCTTCGTAGGCGGCCTGATTTTCCGCATACTCGCTGAGAGAGGCGATATACTGGTCGTAACCCGACTGCCACTGGGTCAGCCCACTTTCGTACTGCGCCGTGCCGTCGGCAAGCTGGCTCTCTCCGTCGGAGAGTGTTTTTTCCAGCGCGTCTAACTGGGCCTTGCTGTCGGCGAGGGTGGCCTCCCCCTCGGCGATGGCTGCGTCCAGCGCGTCCTGCCCCTCGTTGTAAGCGTCCCAACCGGCGGCAAGAGCGCTCTCCCAGGAGGTGTAGCCGCTCTGAATGGCCTCCGCGCCCTCGTCGAGCAGGGCCTTTGCGTCGTCCAACTCCTGCTTTGCATCGGCAAGCTCCGCCTCGCCGTCCTCCAGCTCCTGGAGCGCGTCAGCCAGGGTCACTTTTGCGTCGTCCAGCTCGGCCCGTGCGTCCTCCAATTGGACGCGGGCGTCCTCCAGCTCCGCCCAGGCGTCAGTCAATTCTTCCTCCGCCTCGGCCTTTTTGTCCGCCAGCTCCTGTTCGCCGTCGGCAATTTCCTGCTCCGCGTCGGCGATGGTGTCGTCCACCCGCCGCTCCACGGATTGGGTGGCTGCGGCCTCCACGTTGTCGGAGAGGGCGTCGATGGCGTCGTCATACTCGTCGCTGTAAAGCTCCAGATCCTCCGTGTAGGTGACGTAGATCTCCATATAGTATTCGCTGGTGAAACCCTCCGGCTCCATCAGCACAAAGCCGGTGATGCTGCCGTTGCCCAGCGAGGTGGTGCCGCGAGAGGTGTCCAGGTACAGCGGCGTCCGGCAGATGCCAACCAGGGTATACTCCGTATAAGCGAAATCCTCTAAGGTGTCCTCGTCGTTGCAGTCCGCCAGGGAGATGGTCTGGCCGATCATGTCCTCGGTGAAGCATCGGGAATCCCCCAAAATCTCGTTGGCCGCCTGGGGCATCTCCCCGGCGATCAGCTCCGGTAGGTTCATGCCGGCGTTCAGGGCCTGGGCGCGATAGACCAGGGTGTCCGCGTCCTGCTGCCAGATGAAGTCGGCGTAGTAGGACCCCACGGCGTACTCCACCCCGTCCACCTGGGCCACGTCCTCCACGTCCTCGTCGTCGAAGCCCCAGGTGGAGAGCAGCCGCAGGTCGAACAGGTTGGAGCTTTCGATGTACTGGGTGAACACCGCAGTCATGGCCGGACGGGTCAGCTTTAACCCGGCAAAAAAGGCCACGCCCAGCAGAATGATGAGGACGATGGAGACATACCGCCCGATGCTGCCGGTGATGCACCGTCGGATGTTTTTTTGCAGCGCTTTTGTCATGAGTTCACCACTCGATCTGTTCCACCGGAATGACGTGGTCGTTGCGGTGGGTGGAGTGGATGGTGCCGCTCTTGACCCGAATGATGCGGTCTGCCATGGCGGACAGGGCGCTGTTGTGGGTGATGATGACCACGGTCATACCGTCCCGGCGGCAACTGTCCTGGAGCAGCTTGAGGATGGATTTGCCGGTCTCGTAGTCCAGCGCGCCGGTTGGCTCGTCGCACAGCAGCAGCTTGGGCCGCTTGGCCAGCGCCCTGGCGATGGACACCCGCTGCTGCTCGCCGCCGGAGAGCTGGGCGGGGAAGTTGTCCATCCGCTCGCTCAGCCCCACGGCACGGAGGACCTGCTGGGCGGGGATGGGGTCTTTGCAGAGCTGGGCCGCGATTTCCACGTTCTCCAGGGCGGTCAGGTTGGGAATGAGGTTGTAAAACTGGAACACAAAGCCGATGTCGTACCGGCGGTAATTTTCCAACTGGGCGCGGGTGAAGCCGCCGATGTCCACTCCATCCATAATGACCTTCCCTGTGGTCAGCGCGTCCATGCCCCCCAGGATGTTCAGCAGGGTGGTCTTGCCCGCGCCGGATTCGCCCACGATGACGCAGACCTCGCCCTTTTCGATCTCAAAGCTGACGTTACTCAGGGCCTTGACCTCTACAGAGCCGGTTTTATAAATTTTGGTCACGTTTTCAAATTGAACAAAGGCGCTCATGGCGGTTCCCCCTTCATTTCGTAAATTTCATTATAACAAACCACGTCGTTCCTTTCCTAAACAGTTTGTAAATACCCCGACAAATCCTTGCTCCGTCTGCGGGAGAGTTACCGCTTAGACATTAAACCGATTAACTGGGGAAATTGATAAAAATGGCCTTGAAATGGAGAGAGGTTTCGTGTATATTTAAGACAGAACAAAGGGAATGTGGCGGGAAGGCGACATAGATGCTGCCCTGCTGCCCTCCGGCGGAGAACGCCGGAACAAACTGTGATTTTCAGGAGGAATTTGACATGGGCAATTCGACAAACGGAGCGAGAGAGGCCATCCTGGCCGGGAAAACCGCGCTGGGCATCGAGTTCGGTTCCACCCGCATCAAGGCGGTGTTGGTCGGCCCGGACAACGCCCCCATCGCTGCCGGTGACCACGAGTGGGAAAACCGGCTGGAAAACGGCATTTGGACCTACTCTCTGGACGACATCTGGACGGGCCTCCAGGACGCTTACAGCAAGCTGGCCCAGGACGTGACCGCTCAGTACGGCGTAGACCTGGAGACCGTGGGCGCCATCGGGTTCAGCGCCATGATGCACGGCTACATGGCTTTCGACAAGGCGGGAAATCTGCTGGTGCCCTTCCGCACCTGGCGCAACACCATCACCGGCCAGGCGGCGGAGGAGCTGACCGCGCTGTTCCAGTTCAACATCCCCCAGCGCTGGAGCATCGCCCACCTCTATCAGGCCATCCTGAACGGGGAGGAGCATGTGCCTCAGGTGGACTTCTTCACCACCCTGGACGGCTACATCCACTGGCAGCTCACCGGCCAGAAGGTGCTGGGCGTGGGCGAAGCCTCCGGTATGTTCCCCATCGACAGTGCCATCTGCGACTACAATCAGAAGATGATCGACCAGTTCGACGAGCTGGTGGCGGACAAGGGCTACCCCTGGAAGCTGCGGGATCTGCTGCCCAAGGTGCTGAACGCCGGAGAGCCTGCGGGCGTGCTGACCGAAGAAGGGGCCAAGCTGCTGGATGTCTCCGGCAAGCTCAAGGCCGGTATCCCTCTGTGTCCCCCGGAGGGCGACGCGGGCACCGGCATGGCCGCCACCAACAGCGTCAAGCAGCGCACCGGCAACGTCTCCGCGGGAACCTCCGTGTTCTCCATGGTGGTGCTGGAGAAGCCCCTGAGCAAGCCCTATCCCGAAATCGACCTGGTGACCACCCCCGACGGTAGCGCCGTGGCCATGGTCCACTGCAACAACTGCACCTCCGACCTGAACGCCTGGGTGAACATCTTCAAGGAGTTCGCAGAGAGCTTTGGCATCGAGGTGGATATGACGAAGCTCTTTGGCACCCTCTACAACAAGGCGCTGGAGGGCGACCCGGACTGCGGCGGGCTGCTGGCCTACAACTACTTCTCCGGCGAGACCATCACCGGCTTCGAGGAGGGCCGTCCCCTGTTCGTCCGCCAGCCGGACAGCAAATTCAACCTGGCTAACTTCATGCGGGTGCATCTGCTGACCTCCCTGGGGGCCATCAAAGTGGGCAACGACATCCTCAGCCGGGAGAACGTCCGCATCGACCGCATCACCGGCCACGGCGGTCTGTTCAAGACCCCTGTGGTGGGGCAGAAGATGCTGGCTGCCGCGCTGAACGCGCCCGTTTCCGTCATGGAGACCGCCGGTGAGGGCGGCGCCTGGGGTATGGCGCTGCTGGCCTCTTATATGCTGAACAAGGCCGAAGGTCAGTCCCTCTCTGACTTCCTGGACAGCCAGGTCTTTGGCGGCAACACCGGCGTTACCCTGGAACCCGACCCCACCGACGTGGAGGGCTTCAACACCTTCATCCAGCGGTACATCGACTGCTTGTCCGTTGAGCGGGAAGCGGTGCTCACCCTGCGGTAAGCCATGAGACAACAACGAGAGTATCCATCTGTCCAAATCACCCCCAAGGCGGAGCGGGCCATTAAGCGGGGCCACCCCTGGGTCTACGCCGGGGAGATCAAGTCCACCAACGGGTCGCCGGAAAACGGCGGCCTGGTGGACGTGTTCGCCGGGACCGCCTACATGGGCACCGGGTTCTATAACAACAACAGCAAAATCACCGTCCGGCTGCTGAGCCGCAACGCCAACGACAGGTTTGACGCCGCCTTCTGGCGGCGGCGGGTGGAGTACGCCGTCCGCTACCGCCAGACGGTCATGCCGGGGGACGATTTCAAGTGTTGCCGCCTGATCCACGGGGAGGCCGACCAGATGCCCGGCCTGACCGTGGACCGGTATGGGGAGCTACTCTCCGTCCAGGTGCTGAGCCTGGGGATGGAGCGCGTGCAGGATGTGGTCTTTCAGGCCCTGTATGAGGTCCTCACCGGCCTGGGAGAGGACCTCCGGGGCATTTTCCTCCGCAACGACGTAGCCATCCGGGAGCTGGAGGGGATGGAGCAGCAAAAGGGCTGGTATCCCCTCCCCGGACTGCCCACGCCAGAGAGCGCCGTCACCGAAATCACCGAGAACGGCGTGCGCTACCTGGTGGACGTAGAAAACGGCCAGAAAACCGGCTTTTTCCTGGATCAGAAGTACAACCGCCAGGCGGCGGCCCGGCTCGCAAAAGGCAAGCGGGTGCTGGACTGCTTCACCCACACCGGCTCCTTCGGCCTCAACGCAGCCATAGCGGGGGCTGAGTGGGTGCATAGCGTAGACATCTCCGCCAGCGCCATTGAAATGGCACAGGCCAACGCCCGGCGCAACGATCTCTCCAACATCGACTTTGAGGTGGCGGACGTGTTCGACCTGCTGACCCGGCTGGGGGAGGAGAAGCGCCACGGCTACGACTATATCATCCTGGACCCACCGGCCTTCACCAAGAGTCGGGACACAGTGGACGACGCCACCCGTGGCTATAAGGAGATCAACCGCCGGGCCATGAAAATGCTGCCCCGTGGCGGTTACCTGGCCACCTGCTCCTGTTCCCACTTCATGACCCAGGAGCGGTTCGAGGGGATGTTGCGCGCCGCCGCCTGGGACGCGGCGGTGTCCCTGCGGCAGATCGAGCAGCGCCAGCAGGCCCCCGACCACCCCATCCTGTGGAACGTGCCGGAGACGGACTATCTGAAATTTTACCTCTTTCAAGTGGTATGAGAACGAAAAAAGAAACCGCGTCACGGCAAAGTGGCGCGGTTCTTTTGTGGCTACTCAGCTTATTTGGCGAACCGGGAGAACAGCCCGCCTTTTTTATACGGTTCCGCCGTGACGGACAGTACCTGATACCCCGTCTTTTCGATGGCGGCGCGAAGCTGGTCCTCCGGGATGTCCGCCTCGGTCAAAATCATCGTCTCCCCTTTGCTGTGGGAGGAAGTGACCTTTTTCACGGGAAAGGCCCCGCGGACAGCGTCGTTCACATGGCTCTCGCACATGCCGCACATCATGCCGTCGATTTTCAATGTCAGCTTTGTCATTTTGAATCCCTCCGTGATTCGGATTGTTGAAGTGGGTTATAAATCGCTTTTTCTGCGCAGAATAGAAGGCGGTCCTTTCAGGCGAACCCATTGCTCATTGCACATTGCAAATTGCTAATTGGCCTGTTTCCGGTACTGGGAAGGGGAGACCCCAAACTCCTGCCGAAAGGCCGCGCCGAATTGACTGACGCTGCCGTACCCCACCTGCACGGCCACCTCTGCGATGGGCAGGGGGGTGGTGCGCAGCAGCTCCGCCCCCCGGCGCAGCCGCTCTTGCCGCAGACAGGTGTGGAGGGGGCAGCCGTAGAGCTGGCGAAAGCAGCTTTTCAGCAGGGTAGAGGAGACGTGGAAGCGGCTGGACAGGCCGGGGATGGTCAGGTGTTCGCCCAGGTGGGAGAGCATATAGTCGTGGACCTGGCGGGTGACCTGAATTTGGCGGCTGTCGTAGTAAGCGGCCCAGGGAGCGGCGGAGACACTCAGCCCCTGACGGCTCAGCAAGTACAGCAGCTCCAGCACCTTGAACGCACAGTAGTCCGCCTGTTCCCCGGCGGGGAGGCGGGACAACACCTGGAACAGCGCGGCGGTCCAGCCGTCCCGCTCCAGCGCGGCGCAGCCGCCCCGGGCTTCCAGCAGGGCGTCGATGGCGGCCCAGTCCAGCGGAGCAGGGAGAGGCCGGTCAGCGACCCGGCGGCGGTCCACCGCCAACAGGATACAGGCGGTCCCTGCCGCGTCTGCGGAGACGGGCCGGGGAGTCGCTTCCCCCCAGCGGTCCATCAGCAGCACACTTTTCTCGCCCATCTGCGCCGCCCTGCCGCCGGGCAGGTCGATTTGCAGCCGCCCTTCCCGGCAGAAGGCCACCCCCAGGCAGTCCCCAGGCGGCGCAGGCCCACAGGAGCCTCTGCCGCAGACCCATACCCCAGGGCAGCGGTCACAGGCGCTGTTCGGTTGTACGGGCGGGTTTTCCATAAGACGGCTCCAAAACGATGTAAGTTGGGACGGATGTTAGCGTCAGCTAACCTATTATAAGGGCAGGAAGAGGGGAAAGTCAATAGCAAAATCGCCGGAAATCGAAAATGAATTGTAAAGTTGCACAAAAAAAGTGATTGTTTTTTGTGGAATGCGAATCTTGACAGAAAGATATTTGTCTGGTAACATAATCAGCAGTAGATTGTGACTGGTCATGCAGGCAAGGCCTACGTTTTGAGATGAGATAAATCCCGTCAGAGGGGAATACTATCTTTTTCAGCGCGGCTGTGTCTGTTTTTCTTTTGCTCAAGAGGGGAAGGAACACGAGTGAAGGTTGTCAAATCTTTGAACAACAACATGGTTCTGGCTCGTGATGAGCATGGAAATGAGTGCATTTGCCAGGGCAAAGGCATTGGCTGGCAGAAGCGCAGCGGCGACAGCGTGGACACCTCTCTGATAGAGCGGCGCTTCATTCCCGAAAACCAGGATGAGAGCCGTCACTTCCAGCAGCTTTTTTCCGAAATTCCCGAAGAATATTGGGCCATCGCGGAAGATGTGGTGGACTATGGGCGATCCCACTATGGGGTCAAGGTCTCCCAGAAGATCATCCTCCCACTGTGTGACCACATGGCGGGCAGCGTGGAGCGCTACCGCAACGGCGTGGTACTGGAAAACCCCATGCTTTGGGATGTGAAGCGGGTCTATCCCAAAGAGTTTAAAATTGGAAAATACGCTCTGGAGTTGCTCAGGGAGCGCTTCGGCGTGGAGATGCGAGACGACGAGGCGGCGTTCCTGGCGTTCCACTTTGTCAACGCCCAGTTGGACGGGTCAACCCACGGCGTGTCCCCGGACACCATGGCGACGCTGGCCGGTCACGTCATCGACCTGGTACAGCAGTCCTTCCAAATCACTCTGAACGAGGACGACTGGAACTATCAGCGGTTCCTGACCCACCTGAAATTTTTTGTCAGCCGGGTGGCCCAACGCCAGACCTACGAGGAGGACAGCCATAACGAGCTGTATGACGAGCTGAAGGAGCGCTACCCCCACGTCTACCAGTGCGTGGAGCGCATCGCGGATTATATCCTCATCAATTTTCATTATGACGTTGGCGCAGAGGAGCGGCTTTACCTGATGATCCACGTGGAGCGGGTCACCCGCAGGAGCCGGAACCGGGGCTGACAGGATAATTTGATAAAATTTAACAGCGATTTTGTACGGGATTGTGACCTCAAGTGGGCAAGGCCTGGAAAAGATACAGGGAGGACCACGGGATCTGTCTGCTTTTCCGGCTTTGTCCGTTTTCTATTTTGTTGTGTATGTTATAGCGGTTGGCGCGCACCGCTTATCATAAAAACCAAATTCTATTCTAGGAGGAAAAGAAAATGGCATTAGACTATGTCGAGACTTCGAAAAAGATCATCGAAGCCGTTGGCGGTGTCTCCAACATCGCCAGCGCCACCAACTGTATGACCCGCTTGCGTCTGGTCCTGAACGACGAGAGCAAAGCGGACGACAAGAAGGTGGAGAAGATCAAGGGCGTGAAGAGCGTCATCAAGCAGGGCGGTCAGTATCAGATCGTCATCGGCAACGAGGTCTCTAACCTGTTCAAGGAGTTTAAGAAACAGGGCAACTTCGGCGCGGAGGGCGGCAGCGCCGCTCCCAAGAAGGCCGAGGGCAACCCCGTTCAGCGGCTGCTGGGCTTCGTTTCCGGCTGTATGACCCCGCTGCTGCCCGCCATGTTGGGCTGTGGTATGATGAAGGTGGTCCTGACCCTTCTGACCACCTTTGCTGGGCTGCCCACCGACGGCTCCACTTATATCATCCTCACCGCCATGGGCGACTGCTTCTTCACCTTCCTGCCCATCTTCCTGGCCTTTAACATCGCCAAAAAGATGGACGGCTCTCCCATGCTGTTCATGGCTGTGGCGGCCGCAATGGTCTATCCCGACTTGGTCACCTTGATGGCTGGCGGCTCCCTGGAGCTGGGCACCTTCCTGGGTATGGACTGCACCTATCTCTTTGGCATCCCCGTCATCTGCTCCACCTACACCTCTTCCGTCCTGCCCATCCTGCTGATGGCCCCGGTGATGAAGTGGGTGGAGGACTTCGCCGACCGGGTATCCCCCAACGTGCTGAAATCCTTCCTGAAGCCCCTGATTTTCCTGATCATCTGCGTGCCTGTGGCCCTGATTATCCTTGGCCCCATCGGCAACATCCTCGGCAACGCCCTGTCCGGCCTGTTCAACACCGCTTACAATGCCTGTGGCTGGCTGACCATCGGCGTCCTGTCCGCCATTATGCCGTTCATCGTCATGACCGGTATGCACTATGCACTTGTCCCGTTCTGCACCATCAACCTGACCACGGTTGGCTTTGACGCCCTGGTCATCACCACCATGTTCTGCTCTAACCTGGCGCAGGGCGGCGCTTCCCTGGGCGTCGGTCTCAAGAGCAAGAACACTGAGACCAAGTCCGAAGGCATCGCCTGCGGCATCTCCGCTGTGGTGGCCGGCGTTACCGAGCCTGCCATGTACGGCATCAACCTGCGCTACGGCAAGCCCATGGCCGCCGCTGTCATCGCCGCCGGTATCTCCGGCCTGTGGTGCGGCATCACCGGCGTGGTTGGCTACGTGATGGGCGGTTCTCCCTCCATCCTGACCCTGATCCAGTTCATCGGCGGCGACAGCCCCATGCGCGGCGTCATCTTCGGCGCTATCGGCGCAGTCCTCTCCGTTGGCATCTCCTTCGTCCTGTCCTTCATCATGTATAAGGACCCCGCTGTGGAAGAAGACGAAGAGGAAGAGGCTGCTGAGGACGCTTCCGAGTCCGCTCCCAAGCCCCTGGTTCAGACCATCACCCTGTCCGCTCCCATGACCGGCGAGGTCGTGAAGCTGGCCGACGTGCCCGACCAGGTCTTTGCCTCCGGCGCTCTGGGCGAAGGCGTTGCCATTGTCCCCACTGTGGGCAAGGTCGTCGCTCCCTGCGACGCCGTTGTTTCCGCCACTATGGACACCAAGCACGCCGTCGGCCTGACCACCCCCGAAGGGATGGAGCTGCTGATTCACGTGGGTCTGAATACCGTGGAGCTGAACGGCAAATTCTATGACTACAAGGTCAAGGAGGGCGACAACGTCAAGCGTGGCGACACCCTCATCGAGTTCGACATCAACGGCATCAAGGGCGCGGGGTATCCCCTCCACACCCCGGTGCTGGTCACCAACTCCGACGAATACGTGTCCATCAAGCCCGTGGACGCGGCCAACATTCAGGCTGGTCAGGACCTGATGACTGTGGTATAATCAGTAATATGTAACCCCCATCCCTCTGTCTCCCGCTTCGGCGGGGACAGAGGGGGAATTATATCACCCTGAAAGGAGCAAATTTATGTCTGTTTTGCGCAAAGACTTCCTCTGGGGCGGCGCGACTGCTGCCAATCAGTACGAAGGGGCCTGGGATGTGGACGGCAAAGGCCCGTCTGTCTCCGACATGTGTACCAACGGTTCCCACACCACCCCCAAGCGCCTCACCACCCCCTTTGAGGAGGGGACCCTCTACCCCAGCCGGGAAGCCACCGACTTCTATCACCACTACAAAGAGGACATCGCTCTGGCCGCCGAGATGGGTTTCAAGTGCTTCCGCATGTCCATCAACTGGACCCGTATCTTCCCCACCGGTATGGAGACCGAACCCAATGAAGCGGGTCTGGCCTTCTACGACAAGGTCTTTGACGAGCTGAACAAGTACGGCATCGAGCCGCTGGTCACCATCTCCCACTATGAGCTTCCTTACGCTCTGGTGGAGAAGTACAACGGCTGGTATGGCCGGGAGGTCATCGACTGCTATGTCCGCTACTGCGAAGTCATCTTCGACCGCTATCAGGACAAGGTCAAGTATTGGCTGACCTTCAACGAGATCAACTGCGGCACCATGACCATGGGCGCCGTCCTGTCTCTGGGCACGATCAAGGACTACTGCGGCCCGGTGACCGAAGTGCCGGACGAGAAGCAGATCCGCTATCAGGGCCTGCACCACCAGTTCGTGGCCAGCGCCAAGGCCATCAAGCTGGCCCACGAGAAGTATCCCCAGTTCAAGATGGGCTGCATGATTTGCTTCGCCACCAAGTACCCCTACACCTGCAACCCCGACGACGTGCTGAAATGCCAGTTTGAAATGCGCCAGATGAACTGGTTCTGCTCTGACATCCAGGTGCGGGGCGCTTATCCCGCCTATATGAAGCGGTTCTTCGAGGAGAACAACATCACCATTGCCAAGGAGCCGGGTGACGACGAGCTGCTGAAGCAGGGCACCGTGGACTTCTACACCTTCAGCTATTATATGACCGCCTGTGAGTCCGCAGACCCCAACGCAGACGCTGTGGGCGGCAACCTGGTGGGCGGCTGCAAGAACCCGTATCTGCAAGCCAGCGACTGGGGCTGGCAGATCGACCCCAAGGGCCTGCGCTATACCCTGAACGAGATCTATGACCGCTATCAGATTCCGCTGATGGTGGTGGAGAACGGCCTGGGCGCTTACGACAAGCTGGAGGAGGACGGCAGTGTTCACGACAGCTACCGCATCGACTACCTGCGCCAGCACATCGAGCAGATGGAAGAGGCAGTCAAGGACGGCGTGGACCTGATGGGCTACACTCCCTGGGGCTGGATCGACGTGGTCAGCGCCTCCACCGGCGAGATGGCCAAGCGCTACGGCATGGTCTACGTGAACAAGTACGACGACGGCACCGGCGACCTGGGCCGCCGCAAGAAGGATTCCTTCTACTGGTACAAGAAGGTCATCGAGAGCAACGGCGACGAGCTGTAATCTGTCAACGACAATAGGCAGGGAGGGGCAGGCGTTTTTCGTCTGCCCCTTTTCTGCAATGAGGTGAACCATATGCCCAAAATCATTTTTCTTGACATCGACGGAACCCTGGTGGACTACGAGACCCGCGTCCCCCCGTCGGCGGTCCGGGCCATCCGCGCCGCCCGGAGCCGGGGCCACCGGGTCTATTTCTGCACCGGGCGCAGCCGGGCGGAGATCTACCCGGAGCTTTGGGACATCGGCGTGGACGGCATGATTGGCGGCAACGGCAGCTATGTAGAGGATGACGGCCATGTGTTGCTGCACCAGACCCTCTCTCTGGAGCAGTGCCGCCATGTGGTGGACTGGCTCCATCAGCGGGGGCTGGAGTTCTACGTAGAGAGCAACAGCGGTCTCTATGGCAGCGAGCATTTCCGGGAGGCGGGGCGGCCCGTTATCCAGGAGTACAGCAAGCGCAAGGAGGTCGCCAACGCCGGGGAGCTGACGGTGGAGGACGTGTTCCCGGAGATGATCTTCGACGGCGACCTGTACCGGGACGACGTGAACAAAATCAGCTTCATCCTCAGCAGCTATCAGGACCACCTGGATTCTGTAGCGGAGTTCCCCGACCTGAAACCCGGCACCTGGGGCGGCAAGGGAGAGACCGCTCTCTTTGGCGACCTGGGTGTGAAGGATATCACCAAGGCCAACGCCATTGAGACGCTGCTCAGGCACCTGCGCGCGGACCTTAAGGACACCATCGCCTTCGGCGACGCCAAGGTGGACATCCCCATGCTGGAATATTGCAACATCGGTGTGGCGATGGGCAACGGCGGCCCGGAGATTTTACAAATGGCGGACTACGTCACCGCCAGCGTGGAGGAGGACGGGCTTTATAAAGCGTTCGTCCACCTGGGCCTGATTGAGGAATAAGAAAAACTGGTTGTCCATTTTACGTGGAAAATTTGTCCTTGTTGGATAAAAGTGATGACCAATCAACAAGTTCTCCCCCTTGCCGCCCCTGAAAGGGCAGGGAGGGGCAAAGCCCCGGAAGTGCCGCTTGACGGCGGAGGGGTTACAACACCAATAAGTACAAAACCACTGGAGGAAGATTCTTCCGGTGGTTTTTGCTGTCTTTGCGTTATTCCTGCCCCAGCCCGGCCACAAACGCCTTCATCTCTTTGGCGGAGCGGATGCTGTGGGTGCGTTCCAAAATCGCCCGCTGCCGGGCGGGGGACTGCCGCTCAAAATAGGCCATTGCGCCCGGATTGGCGCACAGCGCCATGCCGAAGCCCAGGGGAAGCTCTCTCATGGGGTCCATTGCGTTCACCTCGGCGGTAGCTTGCCCCAGGAGGCCCAGAATCATGTGTCTGGGACAATCCAAAATGGACAAAACAGACCATTTCGGATTTTTTTCAAGAGGGAAAAAACCGTTTGCGCCGACGATGAATTGACAAGCCGAATGGAACCTGATAAACTGTGCATCGGTTAGCTACGGATAATTCTCTTTACCACGGGCTAACTACCATTTACGGGCAGAGGTTCGTCACAACTAACCCGTCACCGGAATCGCCGCGTCAGCGGCCTTTTTTCAACAGAAAGGTTAGCGGTTTCTAACCAAATGCTGCTCAATTCTAATGAAAGGAAGTATCAAAATGAAGAGAGTATGTTCCCTGCTTCTGTCTCTGGCGCTGTTGCTGAGCGTTGCCCAGCCCACGGTGCTGGCCGCCGAGCTGGATGCCTCCGACGAGGCGGCAGTCGTTGCCGCCGCCGAAGTGGAAGAAGCTGCGGCTGAGGAAGAAGCCGAAGCGGACGCCGAGGACGAACAGGAAGCGGAAGCCTCTGAGGAAACGGAGGAGGCAGAAGCTGAGACCGAAGCGGTTCAGGAGGAAACTCCCGCCGCCGAGGAAGAGGCCACCGTCTCTGCCGCCTATGTGGATGACGACGGCTCCCTGACCCTGGAGTTGTCCGAGGGCACCCCCGCCGACGGCACTTACACCGGCACCGCCACCGTGGAGCCGGACGAGTACGAGGATTTCGACGCCTATGAGGTGCAGATTGCCTTCACCTTCGCGGACGGCGCTCTGACCGGCGCGGAGTTGGTCTCCACCATCAGCGATCGCCACAACAGCAGCTATTTTTCCGACGCTGCGGAGGGCTACGGCAGCTATACCGGCGTGTATGACCAGCTCATCAGCGGCAGCACCACCGTGGATGCGGTGTCCGAAGCCACCTGTTCCTCCAAGGGCATTGTGGCGGCTTATGAGGACGCTTACGCCCAGGCTGTCGCGGCAAACACCGGCAGCGAAGAAGAGACCGAGTACGTTTACGTCTCCATGAACATCCCCTATGCGGACTTTTACGCCGAGCTGAACGACAGCGGTGACGTGGACACCGTCACCTCCGCCACCACCAGCAAAGCGGCCAACTGCAAGAACGTCTATTTGACCGTGGATTCTGACGCGGGTACTACCTCCATTTATGGTGTGGTGGTTCCGGTCAAGATGAGCGCCGCGACCTATGAGGCCGTTGCGGGCCTGGTCACGGATTCCGCCGCCGCCTACTATGTGGGCGAGGCCGTGGAAGACCCCGCCGTTTATCTGGAGCTGACCTATGAGGATGGTGCTTACACCTTCTCTGACATCCAGGGGACAGTGACCACCACCACTGTTAGCGATACCACTCTCTCCACCGCTTCTGTCTGGGGCGACTATGAGCTGGACCTTGACGCCGACTATGGCATCGCCACCACGGAGGTCTACGGAGCCTATTTCACTACCACCGATGGTGCACAGTACGCCATGAAGCAGAGCGAGAACCTGTGGACCCCCAGTAAGTACTACGAGGCCGCCTGGGATACCATCGACAACGATTACTATTCCAGCATGGAAGGCAAGACCATCGAGAGCGTTACCTTCATCACCACCTCCGGCCTTGTGGTGTACGCACTGGATGAGCCGCTGTATGTGCAGGAGCATATGAGCAGCGTTCCTACGGCAGAATTTACCAGCGCCACCACCATGGCTATTTCCAACCTGGCGGAGGACGCGGCGGACGTGTCTGTCACTGTAAAAGCCTCTGGCAAAAACGGCGCGTCCCTGACCGATGAGGGTAAAACCGTTGTAGACGGCGTTGTGACCCTGGATACTGCTGCCACCGACGGCACCACCTACCAGGTGACCATCACCAGCAGCAACTACGCCGCGAACATCGTCACCGCGACCTATACGGAGGCCGAGGTCTACGCCTACATGAATGTCCCCTATGCGGACTTTTACGCCGGACTGAACGACGACGGCGACGTGGACACCGTCACCTCCGCTACCACCAGCAAAGCGGCCAACTGCAAGAACGTCTACCTGACCGTGGATTCTGACGCGGGCACCACCTCCATTTATGGCGTAGTGGTTCCGGTCAAGATGAGCGAGTCAACCTACGAGACCGTTGCGGACCTGGTCACCGATTCCACTGCCGCCTACTACGTGGGCGAGACTGTGGAAGACCCCGCCGTTTATCTGGAACTGAGCTATGCGGACGGCGCTTACACCTTCTCCGACATCCAGGGAGAATCGACCACCTCCACGGTCACCGATACGGAACTTTCCTCCGCCTCCGTCTGGGGCGACTATGAGCTGGACCTGAGTTCCGACTATGGCATCGCCACCACTGATGTCTACGGCGCGTATTTCACCACCACGGATGGTGCCCAGTATGCCATGAAGCAGAGCGAGAACCTGTGGACCCCCAGCAAGTACTACGAGGCTGCTTGGGATACCATCGACAACGATTACTATTCCAGTATGGAAGGCAAGACCATCGAGAGCGTTACCTTCATCACCACCTCCGGCCTTGTGGTGTATGCGCTGGATGAGCCGCTGTATGTACAGGAGCATATGAGCGATATTCCCACGGCAGAGTTTACCAGCGCTACCACCATTGCCATCTCTAATCTGGCGGACGACGCGGAGAATGTCACCGTCACTGTGAAAGCCTCCGGCAGAAACGGCACCTACCTGACCGATGAAGCGGTCAGCGTGGTGGACGGCGTGGCCACCCTGGACACCGCCGCCACCGACGGCACCACCTATCAGGTGACCATCACCAGCAGCAACTATGCCAGCAACATCGTCACCGCCACCTATGTTGCGCAGGACTATTACGTCCTGATGAACATCCCCTATGACGAGTTCTATGCGGCTGACGTGAACAACGACGTGGCCGTGGACGCCTTTACCTCCGCCACCAAGGCCAAGACCCAGACCTGGAGCCTCTCCGGTGGTTCTTACCATGTCAGTGAGGACGGCAGTGACATCACCGGCGTCACCTTCCCCGTGAAGGTTCCCGAAGGAACTGACTTGTCTGCTTACACCCAGATCACCGACGACGACAGCCTGGAGATCACCGTGACCAACCGCGGCACCACCTCCACCACCACCTACACCGGATCTCAGGCCCTGTATCAGGCGGACAGCTACTCTTACTACGTGCTGAGCAGCGATCCCTCCTACTACAAGGAACTGACCGTCAATGAGGACGGCTCCTTCTCCTTCGGCGCTGTGGTAGGCGAGAGCACCACCATCACCGGCAGCGCGGAGCTGACCACCGATACCTCTTACGGCGACTATCAGCTCACCGTGGACGGCATCACCGACTATGTGACCGCCGGCACCGATGACGTTTACGGCGTGGTTCTCCACACCGCCGAGGGCAGCGATTACGGCCTGCGCCACCTGGAGAACATCTGGCGGGTCAGCGAGCTGGCGTTCTGCACCGGCTTCACCACCGCAGTCCACAACTGCCCCACCTCCTCTGCCCACTACGAGGCCATCATGGGCCAAACCATCACCGGCATCACCTATTACACCAGCGCGGGCATCTATGAGGTCGCCCTGAGCGAGAGCGTGTATGTCCCCACCAAGTCGGATGTCTCTGTCACCGTGGAGGACGCCTACGTGCTGGACGGCCAGACCACCTTCACCGTGGACGGCACCCTGGCCGACGACTTCGAGGCCGCGTACAGCGTGGACATCGAGGGCGCTGTGATTGACGCCGAGAACGGCACCATCACCTTTGCCACCGACACCGACCTGGACAGCTACACCCTGACCATCTCCGACCAGAGCGGCAAATACGCCGACCTCACCGCCAGCTTCTCCCTGTACAATTACTACTATATGAATGTGCCTTACAGCGTGTTCTATGGCGAGCTGAACGATGACGGCGACGTGGACGTTGTCACTTCTGCCACCACCAGCAAGGCTGCCAACTGCAAGAACGTCTACATGACCGTGGACTCCGACGCTGGCACCACCACCATCTACGGCGTAGTCCTTCCCGTGAAGGTCTCCGGCTCCGCCTATACCAGTGTGAAAGACCTGGTCACCGACGCTGCCGCTGACTATTACGTGGGCGACGCGCTGGAGAGCGCTCCCACCGTGTATCTGGAGCTGAGCTACAGCAGCCGCACCGGCTACAGCTTCTCCTCCATCCAATCCACCGCTGAGGCCACCACTGCCACCGTGGACGCTACCCTCTCCAGCAGCTCCGTCTGGGGCGACTATGAGCTGGATCTGGATTCCGATTACGGCATCGCCACCACGGAGGTCTACGGAGCTTATTTCACTACCACCGATGGCGCACAGTACGCCATGAAGCAGAGTGAGAACCTGTGGACCCCCAGCAAGTACTACGAGGCCGCCTGGGATACCATCGACAACGATTACTATTCCGGCATGGAAGGCAAGACCATCGAGAGCGTGACCTTCATCACCGCCTCCGGCATCGTGGTGTACACTCTGTCTGAGGCCCTGTATGTAACGCCTCATATGGCCGATGTCCCCGCCGCAGAATTCACCAGCGGCACCACCCTCGCCATCACTGGTGTGGCGGAGGACGCGGAGAACGTCACCGTCACCGTGAAAGCCTCCGGCAAGAACGGTGCCTCCCTGACCGATGAAGCCAAGTCCATTGTGGACGGCGTTGTGACTCTGGATTCTGCCGCCACCGACGGCACCACCTATCGGGTGACCATCACCAGCGACAACTACGCCAGCAACATCGTCAACGCCACTTACAGCGTGGACACTGCTGCCCTGACAGCCGCCATTGAGACTGCCCAGGCCCTGACCGAGAGCAATTACACCGCCGACAGTTGGGCCGCCATGCAGACCGCCCTGTCGGACGCCACCGCCCTGGCCGAAGCCACCACAGGCAAGACCCAGGCCGAGGTAGACGAAATCACTTCCGCCCTGACAGCCGCCGTTGACGCGCTGGTGGACACCACTGCCCTGACTTCTGCCATTGAACAGGCTGCCGCCCTGACCGAGAGCGACTACACCGCCGAAAGCTGGGCTGACCTGCAAACCGCTCTGACCGCCGCGCAGACCGTGGCCGCCAACGCCGCCGCAACCCAGAACGAGGTGGACGAAGCTGCTGCCGCTCTGACCGCTGCCATCTCCACGCTGGAGAAGGCCGAAGAAGAAGTCACTGCTCCCGCCGCCACCAAGATCACCTCCGCCATCAACCGGGCGAAGGGGATCAAGCTCACCTGGAACGCCGTGGACAACGCCACCAGCTACCAGGTCTATCGCAAGATCGGCAGCGGAAGCTGGAAGAAGGTCAAGACCACTTCCTCCACTACCTGGCTGGACACCGCCGCCACCAAGAACGGCACCAAGTACCAGTACAAGGTTTACGCGGTGAACTCTGCCGGAAAGAGCAAGGCTTCCGCCACCAAGACCATCTACCGCCTGACTGCCAAGCACTTCACCCGCGCCAAGAATGTCAGCGGCAAGAAGATCAGCCTCAAGTGGACCCGGAACACCAAGGCCACCGGTTACGTCATCGAGTATTCCACCAGCAAGAGCTTCACCAGTTCTACCACCAAGACCGTCAAGGTCAAGGGCAACAAGAACCTGACTACCACCCTGAAGAACCTGAAGAAGGGTAAGACCTATTACATCCGTATGCGGGCCTACAAGACCTCCGGCGGCGTGACCTCTTACGCCGGCTGGAGCAAGGTCAAGACCGTTAAGGTCAAGAAGTAAGCGATTTTCGTTCGTACCAACCAAACAACCACAGGCAGGGGCTTCGGCCCCTGCCTTGACGTGCGATGTTAGCTTTTAGCCGTTGGTTGTTAGAAGCTAATAGCTCCCATAGAAAGGAAGATCCCGATTGACAAGGCAAATCGGCTGCCTGCTGCTGGCGGCGGCGCTGTGCGCCCTGACTGGCTGCGGCGGCGCGGCGGAAGTATCCTCTGACGGCGAGACCAGTCAGGCAGCGTCCAGCGCCGTCCAAACCACCCAGGAGACGGAGGAAATCGCTTCCAGCACACAGCAGGTGTTCGCCATGGACACCTATATGACCGTCACCGCCTACGGTGACCAAGCGGAGGCGGCGGTGTCCGCCGCGGTGGAGGAAATTCAGCGGCTGGACGCCCTGTGGAGCGTGGGGGAGAGTGACAGCGAAATTTCCATCCTCAACGACAGCGGCTCTATTCTCCTCTCTGAGGAAACCGCGGAGCTGGTGGAACGCTCCCTGACCCTGTACCAGGAGACAGAGGGGGCCTTTGACATCACCATCTACCCCCTGATGGTAGAGTGGGGCTTCACCAGTGGGGAGTACCAGGTGCCGACCCAGGAGCGCATCGACGAGCTGCTGGAGCTGGTGGGCAGCTACAAGCTGGAATACGACGCCGAGACCCGGCAGTTGACCCTCCCGGAGGGCATGGCAATCGACCTGGGCGGTATTGCCAAGGGCTACGTCTCCAGTCACATCATGGACGTGTTCGAGGAATACGGCGTGGTGTCCGGCATGGTGTCTCTGGGGGGCAACGTGCAGACCTACAGCACCAAGACCGACGGCAGCCTCTGGCGGGTAGGCATTGAGAACCCGGATACCACCGTGGAGGCCCTGTCCAACGTAGACTATGTGGGCATCCTCAGCGTGGAGGACAAGGCGGTCATCACCTCCGGCGGCTACGAGCGCTATTTTGAGGAGGACGGCGTCACCTACCACCACATCCTGGACCCGGCCACCGGCAGCAGCGCCCGTAGCGGCCTGCTCTCCGTCACCATTGTCAGCGAGGATGGCACCCTGGCCGACGGCTTGTCTACCTCCCTGTTTGTCATGGGAAAGGAACGCGCCCTGGAATATTGGGCTGCGCACAGCGACGAATTTGACGCAGTTCTGGTGGAGGAGGACGGCTCCGTCACCATCACCGGCGGTCTGAAGGATTGCTTCGAGTCCGATTTGGACTATACCTGTGTGGAAAACTGAGGAAAACGCAATGAAAAAGATATTGAGTTTGGTCCAACTGCTCCCCGCCGTGGCGGTGGGGCTGGCAGCGGCCATTGGCTTCCAAATCAGCGCCCCGGCGCTGGAGGCCATTGTCTGGCCGGAGGAGCCGGATCTCTCCGCTGTGGCGGAGGACGGCGAAACGCTGAGCCAGCAGGAGACCGAAGCCGTTGTGGAAGAACTGCTGGCCCAGGGGGTCGGCGACTTTGAGGACGGCGTATACTACGGCTCCGGCACCGGTTTTTCCGGCATTACTCAAGTGGAGGTGGTGGTGGAGAACCGCCAAATCGTCCAAATCAACATTTTGAGTTATCAGGACGACGACAGCTTCTTCAACCGGGCCAAAGGGGTCATTGATTCCGTGCTGACCGCCCAGACCTGGGAGGTGGATACGGTTTCCGGGGCCACCTATTCCAGCCGGGGGATTCTGGAGGCGGTGAAAAACGCTCTGAGCGGCACAAACGAGCTGTCTGAAACGGCGGACAGCGGCACAACCACAACGGAGCTCACTGTCAGCAGCTATGACGACAGCGCGACCTGGGCGGACGGCACCTATACCGGCTCCGCCAGGGGCTTCGGCGGGACCATCAAGGTCCAGGTCACCATTAAGGACGGCAAAATCACCGCCATTCAGGTGCTGAGCCACTCCGGGGAGACTGCGTCCTATTTCAGCAAGGCCAAAGCCATCATCAGCCGCATTCTCAAGGCCCAAAGTCCCAACGTGGACACGGTCTCCGGGGCCACCTACTCCTCCACGGGCATCCGGGAGGCGGTGAAGGCTGCCCTGAAAAAGGCGGCGGGGCAGTCGGTCTCCACCCTTGAGGAAGAAGAGAGCGACCAGACGGAGACCAACGCCAGCCAGGAGATCACCCTGCCGGAGGGCGCGCCCGCCGACGGCAGCTATACCGGCACTGGGGAATGTACAAAGTTCGGCTACAGCGTCACCCTGACCGCCGTGTTCGAAAACGGCGTGTTGACCGCTCTGGAGGACTTCACCCTGGTGGACAACGATGACGAGGACAACGTACCCTTTGCGGCCTCTGCCTGGGCGGGGATGAAAACCAACCTGCTCTCCGGCAGCACTGACGTGGTCTCCGGGGCCACCTATTCCTCAAACGCGATTCTGGTCGCCTATCAGGACGCCTATGCCCAGGCGGTGGCCGCTGGCGGCGGCACGGTAGAAACGCCCGATGACGATTCCGATGAAACCGAGAACAACGGAGACGCGGACGAGGAACAGGACGCGACGGAGGACACCTCCGGCGACCAGGATGAGAACCAGGGCGAAACGGAGGACAACACCGGCACCCAGGACGAGGAGCAGAGCGAGGACGTGCTGCCCGCCGACGGCACCTATACCGCCAGCGCCCTGTGCGAGCCGGACGAGTACGAGGACTTTGAAGCCTATACCCTGACGGCAGACGTGACCTTCGAGGACGGAAAGCTGGTGTCCATCGACAACCTGACCTCCACCGACGACAGCAACGTAAAATACTACACCCGCGCCGCCGAGGGGACCAGCAAGTACACCGGCGTGGTGGCCCAGCTCATCGACAAGCAGAGCAGCGGGGACATTGACGCGGTGAGCAACGCCACCTGTTCCTCTGTGGCGCTGGTGGCGATCTACGAGGACGCTTACGCCCAGGCGGTTGCCGCCGCCCAGACGGAGGACGCAGGCGACAGCGATTCCGACGCAACCGGCGATTCTGCCGACAGAGATTTAACTGGTACTCCTGCCGACGGCACCTATACCGCCAGCGCCCTGTGCGAGCCGGACGAGTACGAGGACTTTGAAGCCTATACCCTGACGGCAGACGTGACCTTCGAGGACGGAAAGCTGGTGTCCATCGACAACCTGACCTCCACCGACGACAGCAACGTAAAATACTACACCCGCGCCGCCGAGGGGACCAGCAAGTACACCGGCGTGGTGGCCCAGCTCATCGACAAGCAGAGCAGCGGGGACATTGACGCGGTGAGCAACGCCACCTGTTCCTCTGTGGCGCTGGTGGCCATTTATGAGGACGCATACGCCCAGGCGGTGGCCGCGAACAGCCAAGTGACTGCGACAGCGGTTGACACAGACGAGGACACCGAGACGGAAGAAGCAGAGCTGGAGGAAACCGCAGAGGAAGAAATCGCTGAAGAAGCCTCCACCGAGGAAACTGAAGCCGCAGAAGCGGAAACCGCCAGCGAATCCACAGAGGAATCGGCTGTCCCTGCCGAACAGGAGGCAGAAAAAACCGCCGCCGAGGAGAAGCAGACAGCGGAGGATGACGCGGCAGCCGAGGAAACATCCCCGCAAAGCGAGAAGGAGGACACAGAGGAATGAGACAGTTTATTCTTCGGGCGGTCAATCTGGCGCTGATTTTTGCCATTGGGGTGTGTTACCAGCAGTACGCTCTGCCCCGCGCGGCGGAGGTGGAGGAGTACAACCAACAGGCAGCCCAGGCAGAGGCCCTGGCGGAGGAGTACGCCGCGATGGAGGCGGCGGCGCTGAACCAGGCCGCTGAGGAAGAGGCGGAGAGCGGATATCAGGACGGCACTTATACCGGCGTCGGCAGCGGCTTCGGCGGGGAGATCACTCTGAGCGTCACCATTGAGGGCGGCGACATTACGAGTGTGGAGCTGGTCTCCGCGCCCGGCGAGGATTCTTCTTATCTCTCCCAGGCGGAGACGCTGCTGGACGACATCGTCACCGCTCAGTCCGCCGACCTGGACACGGTCAGCGGGGCCACCTTCTCCTCCACGGGTATCCTGGAGGCGGCGCAAAACGCGCTGGAGGAGGCATCTCAATGACAGAGCAGAAAAAGAAGCCGAAGAACCCGGCCCTGGCCCGCCGCCAGCGCCAGGGCTGGGTGCGCATCGGCGTGCAAATCGTGTTTTTCCTGGCGGCCCCTTCGGTCTACGCCTCGGCGTTCTCCGGCCTCAAGGCCATTTTCACCGCCTTCGGGGAAGGGGAGCCGCTGGTCTGGTCCGCCTTTACCACCCATCTGGTGCTGCTGGTGGCCTTTACCATCCTCTTTGGCCGGTACTTCTGCGGCTGGGCCTGCGCCTTCGGCGCGGTGGGGGATTGGGTTTATCGCTTCTCCCAGTGGGCGCAGAAAAAGACCAAAATCAAGCTGCCCAAGCTGCCGGAAAAGGCAGTCCTTGTGTTGCAATGGATGAAATATGTGACGCTGGCGGCGGTGCTGGTCCTGTGCTTTCTGGGATACGGCGGCACAGTCAGCCAGAACAGCCCGTGGACGGTGTTCTCCATGCTCATCTCCGGGAACTTCCGGCTGGCGGCCTACGGCGTGGCCATCGTGTTCCTGTTGACGATTTTGGTGGGTATGGCCCTCCAGGAGCGGTATTTTTGTCAGTTTTTCTGTCCGCTGGGGGCGGTGTTCTCCCTGCTGCCGGTGCTGCCCTTTTTCAACCTGAAACGGGACGCCGCCGCCTGCCCCGCCCGGTGCGGCGCGTGCCAGAAGAACTGTCCTGTCTCCCTCCAACTGGACCGGGACTCCCTTCGGCAAGGGGAGTGCATCCGCTGTGGCCGCTGCTCCGGCATCTGTCCCCGGAACAACATCTCCACCGCCTTTGGCCTGCTCAAAGGGGACGAACTGTGGCCCGATCTGCTGCGGGGCGGGGTGCTGCTGGCGCTGCTGCTCTTGCTGTGACGGGAAGATTTCTTTGCAAAAAACGTCGATTGGGACTTGACTTTTCCTTTAGCGGGTGGTAAAGTATCTCTTGCAGTGAGCGAGATCAGTCCTGTTCGATGTGCGCAAGTGGTGGAATTGGTAGACTCGCTGGCTTCAGGTGCCAGTGCTCATTGCGGGCGTGCGGGTTCGACTCCCGCCTTGCGCACCAACTCAGTCCCCGTCTTTTTGGACGGGGACTTTTTTGTGGAAGGCAGGTTTTCCGTTTGGAGGTCCATCAAAATTGGAACGACCAATTTTCCTGAAATCGCGTTTTTTCTCTGGACTTTCTGCCTGCTTTATAGTATGATACCGGTGTGAGTGATGAGCAGACCCCTTGTCACAAACCCGAATGTTGCGTTGCCCCGCCCCTTGGAAGAACACGAGTTCTGACGAATGGCCGGACGAACTGCCCTTTGCGTTTGTTTATAAGAGGTATATTATGCCCGCATCCTCCGATGCGGGCTTTTTCTGTGCTTTCCGGCGCGCAGGCTGCAACCGTGCCCGCCGGAAACGCCCCACGAGAGAAAGGAGACGCTTATGAAGACCTCCCTGAACGAGACCCCCGCCTCCAGCCGCACCCACATCACCTTTCTGGGCCGGATGAACAGCGGCAAGAGCGCCCTTGTCAACGCCTTCGCGGGCCACGCCGTCTCCATTGTGGACGGCGCAGCCGGGACCACCACCGACCCCGTCCGCAAGAGCATGGAGATCCACGGCATCGGCCCCTGCGTCCTCATCGACACGGCGGGCTTTGACGACGCCGGAAATTTGGGCCAAAAGCGGGTGGAGACCACCCGGCAGGTGGCCCAGGAGACCGATTTGGCGGTCATCCTCTTCACCCAGGAAAATCTGGAGGAAGAGGCCAACTGGTTCCGCCTCTTCGCCCAGCAGGATACCCCCGTGGTGGCGGTGGTCAGCAAGTGCGACGCCAACCCGGATGTCGAGGCCCTCTGCGCCGCCATCCGCCGGGAACTGGACGCCGACCCCATCACCACCAGCGCCGTCACCGGCCAGGGGGTGGACGCCCTGCGGGAGCGTCTGGTGGAGCTGTCCCACCGAACAGAAGGCAAGCGGTTTATCACCGGGAACCTGGTAGGAGAAAACGACTTGGTGCTGCTGGTGATGCCCCAGGACATCCAGGCCCCGGAGGGGCGGCTGATTTTGCCCCAGGTGCAGACCATCCGGGAGCTGCTGGACAAAAAATGTCTGGTGATGAGCTGCACCACCGACAAGCTGGACAAAACCCTCTCCGCCCTGGCCTACCCGCCCAAACTCATCATCACCGACTCCCAGGTGTTCCGGCTGGTCTACGACAAAAAGCCCCAGGAGAGCCTGCTCACCTCCTTTTCTACCCTGTT
Organism: Clostridiales bacterium; assembly: GCA_021202515.1. GTDB lineage: Bacteria > Bacillota > Clostridia > Oscillospirales > Oscillospiraceae > Onthomonas. The sequence continues at coordinate 51,068 of JAJQCW010000003.1, forward strand.
CGCCGCCTACAAGGGGGACATTCACGCCTATATTCAGGGAGCAAAAGCCATTGACGGGCTGCGGGAGACCGACAAAGTGCTGATTGCTGAGGCGTGTACCCACGCCCCCATGGAGGAGGACATTGGCCGGGTGAAAATCCCCCGGCTGCTGCGCCAGCGCACCGGCCCCGGCTTGACCGTGGACGTGGTCAGCGGCAAGGACTTTCCCGCCGATTTGGGGCAGTACGCCCTCATCATCCAGTGCGGGGCCTGTATGTTTAACCGGAAGTACGTCCTCAGCCGGGTGGCCGAGGCCCAGGCCGCTGGGGTTCCCATGACCAACTATGGGGTCGCCATCGCCCACCTCAGCGGCATTTTGGCGGACGTAGCCATCCCTGAATGATGGAATAATACCAGGCTCCCAAAAAGTACCATCATTCAGCAATTGACCACCCCTCTTGCCTCCCCTGTGAAGCGCTGGCCGAATGGCCAATTCCTTTTTAGCGCAAATGCAGGGAGCTATGGCCTTTAGGCCATGCGAGTCGCAAAGGGGAGGAGGGCCACCGCCTTTAGGCGGTGGCGCAGGGAGAAGCGCAGCTTCGGAAGTGCCGCTTGACGGCGGAGGGGTTTCTGGCACACGGCTTAGTGAAAGGGATAACCAAATATATCAGACCAGAAAAGGAGAGAACACTATGGAGACAAGACTGGCGGTCATCGCCATCGTCGTGGAAAATCCCGACAGCGTGGAGGCGCTGAACGCCCTCCTGCACGAGTACGGCAGCGTCATCATCGGGCGGATGGGCATCCCCTACCACGCCAAGGGGGTCAACCTCATCAGCGTAGCGGTGGACGCGCCTATGGACGCCATCAGCACCCTGTCGGGTAAAATCGGGCGGCTGGAGGGTGTGTCCGCAAAGGTGGCCTATTCCCGCGTTTGAGCCTGTCTCCGACAGGCTCTCGACCAAAATCACGGATTTTGGTCGAAAATGCGGCCCCGGCAGCGCACGCGCAAAGCGCGCACGTTTGGGGCCTCCCTGTGTGCTTTTGCCGGTACACGCCCGGCTAAAAGCACGGATTTCAATTTATTTTGTTGCTTACGCAACAAAACTCCTGCGGAGGGCTGCCATTACTTTTTGATAGCCTGAAAGTTTAACCTACTACATATCTATAAAAAGAAAGAGGAACCAAACTATGGCAATTTACAACCCCAGTTCCCTGAAAGCAGAGGAGTTCATCAACCACGAGGAAATTGTGGAGACCCTGGCCTATGCCGACGCCCACAAGGAGGATGCGGAACTCATCGACCAGATCATCGCCAAGGCCAAGGAGCTGAAAGGTCTGTCCCACCGGGACGCCTCCGTGCTGCTGGCCTGCACCCTGCCGGATAAGGTGGAGCAGGTCTACGCCCTGGCGGAGCAGATCAAGAAGGACTTCTACGGCAACCGCATCGTGCTGTTTGCACCGCTGTACCTGTCCAACTACTGTGTCAACGGCTGCACTTATTGCCCCTACCACGCCGTCAACAAGCACATCCCCCGGAAAAAGCTCACCCAGGAGGAGATTCGCCAGGAGGTCATCGCCCTCCAGGACCTGGGCCACAAGCGGCTGGCCATCGAGTCCGGCGAGGACCCGGTGAACAACCCCATCGAGTACATTTTGGAGTCCATTAAGACCATCTACTCCGTCCACCATAAAAACGGTGACATCCGCCGGGTGAACGTCAACATCGCCGCCACCACCGTGGAGAACTACCGCAAGCTGAAAGAGGCAGGGATTGGCACCTACATCCTCTTTCAGGAGACCTACCACAAGGAGTCCTATGAACAGTTGCATCCCTGGGGTCCCAAGCACGACTACGCCTACCACACCGAGGCCATGGACCGGGCCATGGAGGGCGGCATTGACGATGTGGGGCTGGGTGTGCTGTTCGGCCTGGACAAGTACCGCTATGAGTTCGCGGGTATCCTGATGCACGCCGAGCATTTGGAGGCCGTTCACGGCGTCGGCCCCCACACCATCTCCGTCCCCCGTATCTGCCCGGCGGACGACATCGACCCCAGCACCTTCTCCAACGCCATCGACGACGACACCTTTGCCAAAATCGTGGCCTGCATCCGAGTGGCGGTGCCTTACACCGGTATGATCGTCTCCACCAGAGAGAGCCAGCGCACCAGAGAGCGGGTGCTGCACCTGGGCATCTCCCAAATCTCCGGCGGCAGCCGTACCAGCGTGGGCGGCTACACCGAAGAAATTCGCCCGGAGGACACGGTGCAGTTTGACATCTCTGACCAGCGCAGCCTGGACGAGGTGGTCAAGTGGCTGATGGATATGGGCTACATCCCCAGCTTCTGCACCGCCTGTTACCGGGCGGGGCGCACCGGCGACCGGTTCATGGAGGTCTGCAAGTCCGGCGCTATCCAGAACTGCTGCCACCCCAACGCCCTGATGACCTTGAAGGAGTACCTGGAGGACTACGCCACCCCCGCCACCCGTGAGGTGGGCCTCAAGCTCATCCAGAAGGAACTGGCAAATATCCCCAACGAAAAGGTGCGGGCCATCACCGTCCAGCACCTGGCGGACATCGAAAACGGCCAGCGGGATTTCCGCTTCTGAGTTTCAATTTTATCGCCACCACCGCCCGGAGGAGAGCAAATCGCCCTTCTCCGGGCGTTTTCTGTCCTTTGCGGGAAAAGGGATGGAAAACGCCGCCCCAGTGCGGTATAATAAAGAAAACTAGTTATTCCTTTGAATCAGCCGCATCTCTAATGACTAATAGTTAGTGGCTCGTAAGGGAGGTTATCACTGAAAAATCCTCATCTATCGAGCAAAAACGGCAACAACTGACAAACACTATCCCCTCTTGCCTCCCCTGAAAGGGGAGGAGGGCCACCGCCTAAAGGCGGTGGCGGAGGGGTTTCTAGCATACGGCTGATAATTCAGAACGAGAAAAACAAACCGACATGGAGGGGTATTATGCGATTCTTTCACCTGGCGGACCTGCACCTGGGCAAGTCCCTGTACGGCTACTCTCTCATCGACGAGAGGGACCAGCCCTATTGGGTGGACCGGCTGCTGGAGGCGGCGGACCAGTACCGGCCCGATGCGGTGGTCATCGCGGGGGACGTGTATGACCGGGCAGTGCCGCCCAAGGAAGCGGTGGCGCTGTTGGACCGGCTGCTGACCGCCCTCTCCCAGCGGAAGATCCCCGTGCTGATGGTGGCGGGAAACCACGACTCCGGCCCCCGGCTGGCCTTCGCCAGCGGCCTGCTGGAGCGGGAAGGGGTTTACATCGCCGGGGAGTGCCAAAAGGAGCTGCCGCGGGTGACGCTGGAGGACGAATACGGCCCCGTGACCTTCTGGTTGATGCCCTACCTGTTCCCGGCAGCGGTGCGCTTCGCCCTGGACCGGGAGGACCTGACCACCTATGACCGGTCGGTCCGCGCCCTGTTGGATGCACAGCCTGTGGATACCGCCCGCCGGAACGTGCTGGTGGCTCACCAGTTCGTTGTCTCCGGCAGCGCAGAACCGGAGCGGGACGGCTCTGAGACCGCCGTGGGCGGCGTGGGGCAGGTGGACGCAAGCGCCTTCTCTGCCTTTGACTATGTAGCTCTGGGCCACATCCATGGCCCCCAGAAAATTGGCCGGGAGACGGTGCGTTACGGAGGTTCGCCGCTGCCCTACAGCTTCTCCGAGGTGAACCAGCACAAGGGCGTGACCCTGGTGGAGCTGGGGGAGAAGGGACAGATAACGTATCAGCTCATCGAACTGCCCGCCCTTCACCGGATGCGCCAGGTGAAAGGAACGCTGGAGGAACTGCTCGCCCTGGGAACGGAAGATGTCTCTTTGCGGAATGATTATCTGCGGGCAGTGCTGACGGATGTACAGATGCCGCCCCGCGCCATGGAGCGGCTGCGGGCGGTGTATCCGAACCTGATGGAGGTGGCGCGGGAGCTGCCCCAGGCGGCCCAGCACACCGCCGGACGAACAGCCCAGGTGAAGGAGCGCCCGTTAGAGGACTTGTTCTGGGATTTCTACACCCATCAGGCGGGAGAGGTCCCCGACCAGGCGCAGACGGAGCTGGCGGCCTTCGTCGCGGAACAATCACGACAGGGACCGCTGCCGGAGCTGCGCCGGGGGGACGATGTAGATCAGGACACGCTGGCGCTGGTGGACTTCGCCCTGCGCCGCTTCGGAGAGGAGGAGCAGCCATGCGACCCGAAAAACTGACTATGGGAGCCTTTGGCCCCTACGCCGGGGAGACCACGGTGGACTTCACCCAACTGGGCAGCGGGCTTTACCTCATCTCCGGCAACACCGGCGCGGGGAAAACCACCCTGTTCGACGCCATTGTTTACGCCCTCTACGGCGTGGCCAGCGGCAGCGGGCGGACGGCGGAGATGTTTCACAGCGATTACGCCGGCAAGCATGACCGCACCTGGGTAGAACTGACCTTCACCCAGGGTGGGCGGCGGTTCCGGGTGAGCCGTGAGTTCCGATTCCCCAAAAAACGGGACGGCTCTGTGGGCAAGCCAACCAAAAACGCTCTTTTGGAGGAGGAAGGGAAGCTGCCTGTCACCAAAGAGGCCGCCGTCACCGCCCACATCACCCAACTGCTGGGGCTGGACGCCACCCAATTCCGCCAAATCGTCATGCTGGCGCAGGGAGAGTTCCGCCGGTTCCTGGAGGCGGGCAGCGACGAGCGGGGCAAGATTTTGGGTCAGCTCTTCGACAACCGGCTGTATCTGGACTTCCAGCAACGGCTAAAGCGGGGCGCGGACTGCCTGGAGGCCCGGCGGCAGGAGGCAGAGCGGGAGATCAACCTGCGGCTGAGCACCCTCAGCCTCCCGGAAGAACTGACAGAGGAACAGCGGAGCCGTTTCGTCCTCTACCATCCCCAACTGGAGGAGGCCCTGGCCCAACTGGAGGCCGAGGACCGGCAGGCGCTGGAGGCGCTGGATGGGGAAATTCGCGCCCAGGAGAACCGGCGGGAGGAGATGCAGACCCAAAAGGCTTTGGCTCAACAGCGAAACCAGCGGCTGGATGCGCTGGAACAGTGCCGCCAGGAGGAAACTGACTTACAGGCCCAGGCGGAGCCGATGGAAGCCTTGTCCTTGCGCCTGGAGCGGGGCAGGAAAGCCCTCCGGCTGGTGTCCCCCAGCGAACGTGCCATGGAGCAGACCCGGTGCCGCTTGCTCCAGACCCAAGGGGAGCTGGCCCAATGGACAGGCCAGCGCGAACAGGAGACCCGGCGGTTCCAATCATTGGAACAGGACTGTCAGCGCTGGCGGGAGCAGACCCCTCAAATGGAACGGTTGGGCCACCAAATTCAGGCCATTGGGGAGGCCCTGCCCGACTATGACCGGGTGGAATCCGTTCAAAAAGCGCTGGACAGCGTCAGTCGCCGCCTGGCCGCCGCCCGGCGGGGTGAGACACAGGCCCAGGACACAAAACAGCGATTGGAGACCCAACAGGCCGCATTACAGGCCAAATTGGAACCCCTCAAGGGCGCGGAGGTGACTTGTGTCCGGCTGGCTGCGGAGCGGGAGCAGGCCAGCAGGCGGCTGACCCGCCTCACCGGACTGGAAAACCAGATCACAGAGCTGCAAACAGGGTTGACCGAGGGCCAGGCCCTGCGCCGCCGCCAGCAGCAACAGCAGCAGCGGCTCCAGGCGGCGGAGCAGCGACGCGACCATATGAAGGAGATTTTCTGGCTGGGTCAGGCCGGTATCATGGCGGAGCAGTTGGAGGAAACGCTGACGCTGAAAGGAGAGGGCGTTTGCCCCGTCTGCGGCGCCCGGCACCTGCGGGGAAATCACCCGCCCTTTGCCCAAAAGTCGGCGGAGACACCCTCCCAGGAAGAGGTAAACCAGGCCGAGACTGCGGCAAAGCGGGAGCAGGAGAAAAACAATGCCCTGACGCTGGATTTGAACGAGAAAGTCGCTGCCTGGATGGAGAAAAAACGAAACGCTCTGAATTTGGCAGCAGAGCTGTTCTCGGAAGCGCCGGACTGGAACACGCTGGCCCAACTGGGGTATCTGACGGAGGCTGTTGCCCAGGGTAAAGCCGACCTGACCGCGTTGGAGACCGCCTTGCAGGACGCGCAGGCGCAGAAGCGGGCCAAGGAGACCACCGAGGCGACGCTCCATGACCTCCTGCCTCAGATGGAACAGGCGCAGGCGCAGTTGGACCAGTGGGCCGAGGACTGCCGAAGCGCACAGGAGGAGGTCACTCGTCTGACCGCCCAGGCGGAGGAGGGACGGCGAAAACTTCCGTTCCCATCCCGGCAGGAGGCGCTGGCGGAGCAGGCCAGGCTGACCGCCCAGCGTGACCGGTGGCAGCGGGGATTGGACCAGGCCCAGGCCGCGCTGGACGAGAGCCAGCGGGAACTGGCGCGGCTGGCCGGTCTGCTGGACACCGGGGAGACCCGGTTGGCCAATCAACAGAAGGAACTGGCAACTGCCGCCGCGCAGTTGGATGCCGCCTGGAAGGGCGCAGGGTTCGCGTCCCTGGCGGACTACCAGCGAGCGCTGGCTCCGGAGGGGCAGAGCATCGACGAGGATTGGTTGACTGTGCAGGAGGCCCGGCTGAACGAGTACCAAAACCGCCGCCGGGATTGCGCCAACCGGCTTCGTTCCTTGGAAGAAGAGACCGCCGGGTGGGAGCGAAGCGACCTGGCGGCGCTGGAGGGCGTGTTGCAAACGCTGGAGGGTCAGCTTGCCGCACGGCGGGAGGACCGTGACCGGCAGTATCACCGGCATCAGGCCAACCGACAGGTGGCCCGCGGGGTGGCCCGTGGTCAGACGACCCTGCGGCGCATTGCCCCGGCGGAACGGGAGCTGAAACGACTGTCTCAGGTGGCCAACGGTCAGGACACCGCCCTGGGCCGCTACAGCTTTGACCGATATGTGCTCAGCGCCTTTTTCGAGGAAATCATCGCCCAGGCGAATTGTCACCTGGACGTGATGAGCGGCGGCAAATACAGCCTGGCCCGGCGGGAGACCGCCGACCGGAAAAACGGTGCGGCGGGGCTAGAGCTGGAGGTGCTGGACGCCTTCACCGGAGAGGCCCGGCGCACCCCGTCCCTCTCCGGCGGCGAGTCCTTCCAGGCGTCGCTGGCCCTGGCCCTGGGTCTCTCCGACGTGGTGCAGCAACACGCTGGGGGCGTTCAGTTGGAGACCATGTTCATCGACGAAGGGTTCGGCTCCCTGGACAACCAGGCATTGGAAAAGGCCCTGGAGGTGCTGCGCCAACTGGCCGGAGACAGCCGACAGGTGGGCATCATCTCCCACGTGGAGAAGCTGGAGGAGTGTATTCCCCAGAAAATACTGGTCAAAGGCGGCAGGAATGGCAGCACCATTGAGCTTCAAGTTTGAGGCGTAAAAATACCGGGACTTCCAAACTTTTGCCACAAAGAAGTAAATTTGTCCGTCTGTTGGTGGGAAGGAGACTTGACGGTTTCCGCCTGGATGCGCTACAATATACTAAAAAATGATGTCTTTGAGGGTGCGGGTCGGATGTAGAGGCCCGCTGCCCAAAATACCAGGTAATATCTGTGAAACAGGGAAGGAGACGGCAGGATATGGCGGATTCCAACATCACCAAACGGGCGCTGGCGATGGCGATGAAGGAGCTGATGGAACAAATGCCCTTCTCCAAAATCAGCGTGGGGGATATCTGCGAGAAATGCGGCATGAACCGCAAGAGCTTCTACTACCATTTTCGGGACAAATACGACCTGGTCAACTGGATTTTTGATATAGAGTTTTTGCAGCTCACCGTTCAGCACGAGGAGGGCATCCGCTGGGCGCTGCTGGGGGAATTGTGCCGGTATTTTTATGATAATCGGGTCTTTTACCGGCGGGCGCTGGAGGTGAAGGGGCAGAACTCCTTTTCCGACCACTTCCGGGAGATGCTCTCGCCGCTGTTGCGGGAGCTGCTAAGGAAGGTCCTGGCCGAGCCGCGGCAGATGGAGTTTTACATCAACTTTTATTCCGATGCCTTCCTCTGCTCCCTGGAGCGGTGGCTCTCCAGCTGGGACTGTATGCCGCCGAAGCAGTTTGTGGAGCTGCTCCAGTCCTGCGTGCTGACCCTGGCCGATCTGACCAAGCTGGAGGAGGCGTCAGAGCAGGTGTGACCCGCAGCAGGTTACATTAAATTTCCATAAAAGCAGTACCGACTGAATTGACAGGCGTTTTAATATGTGCTATTCTGAATGTAACAGCAATAGAAACCCTGCTGATGAATGGAGGTTCCTGTTATGTGGAAATGGAAAAGATTTCTTTACATGTTCCTGTCCCTTGTGATTCTGCTCTCCCTCGTTGCCTGCGGCGGTGCCAGCCTAACGGCCATCGACCAATACGAGTGGACGCTGAACACGGTGCAGAGCGACAGCGATGGGGGAGAGGTGGTGGCCTGCGCCGCGGACTATCTGGCCTCGTACCCCGGTGCGACTGAGGTCGATTTTTCCTGTACCGCCAGCGAGGGAGCGTTTGTGCTGACCGACCACGCCAGCGGTCAGGTCTACAGCGGGGTTTACGCCGAGAGTACAGCTACCGGCGACAGCCTTCTTTACACCGTCCAGCTTGACGACAGCACAGGGAACGCAACTTCCGCGCTGACAAAGTATGCGGACGGCGGTTCCGCCCCCACGCTGATTCTCTCTATTGATGGCTATACGATGTATTTTATCGGACAGTGAGAGGGGAGAGACAACATGAAGCGATTTCTTAGTCTGTTTTTGACCCTTGCCGTCCTGTTTTCCCTCTCTGCCTGCGGCGGCGAAACAGCGGACCGAGTGACCTTTCGGGCCACCATTTTGGAGGCCGACGAGAGCGGTTTTCTCGTGGAGCCGGTGGCGGGGAGCGCGGAACTGAACAGCTCTGACCGCATTGTAGTCCCCGTGACGGCGATGGAATCCTCCCCGGAACCGGAGGTGGGGGACACGCTGGAGATCGTCTATGACGGCGACATCGCAGAATCCTACCCCGCCCAAATCACCGCGGTTTACAGCATCCGCGTGGTGGAAGAATAACACAAGTTTCCAATTCGAGTAAGCATAGAAATCCCCTGCCCACACAAACTGCGAACGAGAGAAAGGAAGGTTTTGCATGAATTTTGTCTTTGTTTCCCCCCAGTTCCCCGACTGTTACCGCCACTTCTGCCAGCGCTTGAAGGGCAACGGCGTCAATGTGCTGGGCATTGGCGACTGCCCTTATGCCTTGCTGCACCCGGAGCTGAAAGCCTCCCTGACCGAGTACTACAAGGTGGACACCATGGAGGACTATGACCAGATGCTCCGGGCGGTGGCCTATTTCACCTTCCGCTACGGCAAAATCGACTATCTGGAGTCCAACAACGAATACTGGATGGAGCAGGACGCCCGTCTGCGCCAGGATTTCCACATCACCAGCGGCCTCCAGCCAGAGGATATGAGGAAGTTCAAGAACAAATCCGCCATGAAAGCCTATTACGCCGCGGCGGGTATCCCCACCGCCCGGTATCACCTGCTGACCGACCGGCAAAGCGCCCTGGACTTCGCCCATCGGGTGGGGTATCCCCTGGTGGCAAAGCCCGACAACGGGGTGGGGGCCGCCGGGAACCGCACCATCCGCTCGGACGCGGACCTGTACCGGCTGTTTGACATAGACCTTGGCTCCCAGTATATTTTGGAGGAGTTCGTCTCCGGGGACGTGTCCGCCTTTGACGGTATCGTCAACAGCAAGGGGGAAATCGTCTTTTGCGCCAACCATGTGACCACCATCTCCATCATGGACATGGTGCAGCACCACGGCCCCATGTACTACTCCGTGCTGAAGGATGTCCCCTGGGATATCCTGGAGGCGGGCAAGGCAGTGCTGAAATCCTTCGGCCTGAAAAAGCGCAGCTTCCACCTGGAGTTCTTCCGGCTGACTGAGGCCAAGGAGGGGCTGGGCAACGTGGGGGACATCGTGGGACTGGAGGTCAACATGCGCCCCGCCGGAGGCTACACCCCGGACATGATCAACTACGCCACCAGCGCCGACTATTATCAGCTGTGGGCGGACATGATCTGCTACGACGAACCCCGCCACGGCTACGACGGCCAGCGGTACTACTGCGCCTACGTTGGCCGGTGGGACGAAAAGCATTACCGCCATTCCCACGACGACATCTGCCAGCGGTACGGCTGGCGCATCAAGGACTCTGGCCGCCTGACCGGTATCCTGGAGGGGACCATGGGCGACGACTTCCTCATCGGAGTGGCCGACACCGCCGAGGCCAGAGACGAGATGATCGGGTATATGCTGGAGGAATAATGGTTAAACGTGAAAAGAAATCTTGACTGTTTCTTTTCTCAACTGACCACCCCCTCTTGCCTCCCCTGAAAGGGGAGGTGGCGCGGCGTAAGCCGCAACGGAGGGGTTTTACCTTAAAGCAGAGTAACAGGAATGATTCAGATAACAAAATAACACTGAAACAAGCACAAAAAAACAGCCGGGAGGAGGCACCCTCTTTCCCGGCTGGTTTTGCTTTTCAGAGGTTTATTGCAGCTCCGGTTTCACCTGAAAATACCCCTGCCCGACGCCGCAGACGGCGCAAACCTCCGGCGCGCGCTTGGCCACCACCAGATGGCCGCACTTCCGGCACTCCCAGACCACCTCTCCGGCCCGTGCAAAGACGGTCTGTGCCTCCACGCTGCGGATCAGCTTCTGGAACCGTTCCTCGTGGCCTTTCTCCACCGCCGCCACCAGCCGGAACCGGGCTGCCAGCTCGGAGAAGCCCTCCGCCTCCGCGTCCTCCGCGAAGTGGGCGTACATCTCCGTCCACTCATAATGCTCCCCGGCGGCGGCGCTTTTCAGGTTCAGCGCCGTGTCCGCGATACCGGAGAGAGCCTGGAACCACAGCCGGGCGTGTTCCCGCTCGTTGTCGGCGGTCTCCCGGAAGATGGCGGCGATCTGCTCAAAACCCTCCCGGTGGGCCACCTGCGCGAAGAAGTCGTATTTGCTCCGGGCCTGAGTCTCCCCGGCGAAGGCCGTGCGCAGGTTCTGGTCGGTTTTGGTGCCAAGCAGTTCTTTTCCGTATTGTTTCATGGCGATACCCTCCTGTTTGTTGGTCGAGGGTATCTTTCCCAGAAAGATGGGGATTTATCCGCGGGTTATCGTATCTGCCCCTCCGTCCCTGGATTCGGCAGGAACGGACAGTTTTTGCCTTTTTCACCTTGCGCAGAGTGGAAAATATGGTATACTAAAGGCAGATGTGAAATTTTCACTTTTCCAGAGTGAGGTGTGTAGATATGAGTTGGATAGGAGACGTGTGGGGGATTATAAAAGACCTCCTTGAAATGAGAGAAAAGAGAAAACGACAACTTCCTCCGCCTGAACCGGAGCCGCTTCCGGTTGCACCCCAACCGCCCGCAGAACCCCCGGCTCCAGAAGCCCCAAAACCTGTGAAACTGTTGACCAGGTCGCCGGTGAACATCGTAAAGCCCCTGTACCGGGAACAACTGGTGGCGGAGCTGTGTCAGGAAATCACCGCTGCGGCGCAGGCCGGGGAGAACAACAAATTTCTGCTCTTTGGCCTCGGCGGGGTGGGAAAGACCACCGTGGCCCGTGCGCTGTACCGCAAACTGAAAAGCCAGTGCGAGCAAATTGGCTGGGTGGAGTGCCGGGAGAGCGGCGACCTGAAAGCCAGTCTGCTGGCGGCTATCGACACAGGAAACGAAAAGAAAACGGACGAGGAACGTTTTTCCGAAATTGAAAACCGCCTGCAAGGATGCACAGGACAGACCATCTTATTTTTGGACAACGTAGACCAGCCGGACAAGTTGTTGACCGAACTGACGCGCTATGATGTCACACTGGTTGTGACTTCCCGGTTGTGGGAGGCGGATGGTTATATCACCAAACGCATCCCGCCGCTCAGCGAGGACGAGTGTGTGGAACTGTTCCGCTCCTACTGCTCCAGAACCGTCACAGAACAGGACGAGCCTGTAGTGCGGGAGCTGGTCCGGCTGGTCAGTTGCCACACCCTGTCGGTGGAGCTGCTGGCCAAGAGCGTTCCTGCAAAGGCGAGCCTGGCGGAGTACCTGGAACAACTGCAAGCAAGGAACTTCGGCTTTTCCGACCTGAAATTCAGCACCGGCCATGACAACGAAAAAGACACTGTGGTAAAACACCTGAAAAAGCTCTTTGACATGACCGGTTTGGACGGGGAACAAAGTCGTGTTATGCAGAACCTGGCACTGATGGCGGACAGCCACACGCTGCCTGCGGAGGTGCAGAAATGGATCGGCTGCGACGAAAACACCCTGGCGGAACTGGTCAACACTGGCTGGTTGAGCCAGACGGATGACGCGAATAAAAGAGGTGGCTACGAAGTACACCCCATTGTCCGGGAGATCGTCCTGCTGGACCCGGTGCCGGTGGAGGCGGTGGCGCAGTTCCTCGATTTTGTGACCTACGAGACGTATTTCCAGGACGGCGAGGACTACCGGGTGGTTCAGTTCAAGCTGGGAATCGCCGAAGCGGTGCTGGAGCGTGTGGGGAATAGGCTGGAGAAAAACCGGGACTCTGGTGCGCTTTACACAAGATTGGGGAATGTTTATGTCGACCAAGGGAAGTTTGCCAGAGGAGAATACTATTATAAAAAAGTACTGAAAATTGATTTGGAGGTGTTGGGACCGAACCACCGGGACACTGCTATTGATTACAACAACCTGGGTGCTGCCTACAGTTACCATGGAAAGTATGCCCAAGCTGAGGAGTGCCATAAAAAGGCGCTGGATATACAGTTAAAGGTGCTGGGAGAGGACCACCCG
>JAJQCW010000003.1:63942-178077 GCA_021202515.1 Clostridiales bacterium
GTGCCATAAAAAGGCGCTGGATATACAGTTAAAGGTGCTGGGAGAGGACCACCCGGACACGGCCACCAGCTACAACAACTTAGGGAATGTCAACTATGTTCAGGGAGACTATGCCCAAGTAGAGGAATACTATCAGAAAGCGCTGGACATCTGCCTCAAGGCGCTGGGAGAGGACCACCCAGATACGGCCATGAGTTACAACAACGTGGGTATTGTCTATAGAGAGCAGGGGAAATACGCCCAGGCGGAGGAATACCACCGAAAAGCGTTGGACATCAAGCGCAAGGTGCTGGGAGAGGACAACCAGTCCACGGCCACGAGCTACAACAACTTGGGTAATGTCTACGGCGACCAGGGAAAGTACGATCAGGCGGAGGAGTACCACAAGAAAGCGCTGGCTATTCGATTAAAGGTGCTGGGAGAGGACCACCCGTCCACGCCCGGCAGCTATAACAACCTGGGCTTTGTCTATGAAAATCAGAAAAAATATGATGAGGCAGTGAAACTGTACCGGAAAGCCTGGGAGATTCGACAGCAGAAGCTCGGCCCGGACCACCCGCTTACCAAACAGACCAAAAACAACCTCCGCAGTTGCTTCCCCCATATCGACCACGGCGACCAGGACTTCGAGACCTGGCTGAACAGCCAATAAACCCCAAACATAAAAGGCGGACGCCTGCGGCCTGGCCGCGGCTCCGCCTTTCTGCGTCCTTAGTACAGCTCCCGCAGGACGTTCTCGGAATACTCCCGCAGCGCGGCCAGGTTCCGAATGGAATCGCCGCACTGAATGACCCGCTCCCGCACCGGGTCGGGCAGGACGGTGAAGTAGCACTCCGCGTCCCGGTCACAGTGGAGCAGGTGGTTTAAATTGCGATAGTTCTGTTTTTTCACGGTTTTGTCTCCCATTCCGCGCCGTTTCCGGCGCATGGATATGGTAAACAAAATGGGCGCTGTTTATTCGTTTTCCAGCGTGATGAACTGCTGCAAGGCGAAGCCGGACACGCCGTTCCACTCCACCACGAACCAGTTTTGGTAGCGGTTCCAGACGGTGAGCCGGGTTCCGTCCTGGAGGGACACCACCACCTCGCTGGCGGTGTCCGGCGCGGCGCGGACGTTCAGACTGCCCCAGTTCAGGTCCACATAGCCCGCCTGGGGCGGCTGGAGGGGCAGAAAGGGCAGGGAGAAATACTGGGCCACCGCCTCCGCCAGCGCTTTGGCGATCTCTGGCACGTTGTCCCGTATCCACTGGGCGTCCTCCGGGTTGTCGTGGTAGGCCAGCTCCACCAACACGGCGGGAGCCGTGACCTTCGCCACCTCGCCAATGGTGGCAGTGGGCAGGGCGCGCACCTTCTCCGGCTGGGGGTAAATGGTGCGCAGCCGGGCAACGATCAGCTCAGCGGCCCGGCGGCTGTGGACGGAGTTGGGGGAATAGTACACGTCGGTCCCCTGGAGGACGCCGGAGAGGGCCTCCGGCGCGGCGTTGCTGTGCAGCGCCAGGTGCAGGGAAAACTGCCCGGCGTTGGACGCCTCAATGGACTGTGCGGCGGTCATATCCGTGGTATTTCGCACAAAGGAGATGCCGCAGGCGCGAAACCACCGCTCCAACTGGTCGGCAATCAGGTTCATGTACAGTTCTTCGTTCCCGCCGCCCACGTAGGGGTTGAACTCCTGGGAGGAGGGGGACAGATAGACAAAAGGCATAGACAGGGCCTCCCACATTGAGAATACCCCAGTCTATGCCAGTAGGGGAGAGGTGGGACCGCTCCCTAATCCAGCATCTCCCCAATGACGTTGGACAGAGCGGCGAACTGCTCCAAACTCAGTTGCTCCCCACGGGTGTTCTCCCCCAGGCCGCAGGCGGTCAGGGCCTCCCGAAGCTGTTCTTTGGTCAACTGAGTGGAAAACGCTGAGGACAGACCGTTCAGCAGCTTCTTCCGCCGCTGGAGGAAGGCGGCCCGTACCACCTGAAAGAACCGCGTTTCGCTGTCCACTGCCGCCGGGGGCGCGGAGCGCATAGTCATCCGCACAACCGCCGAGGTGACCTTAGGCGCGGGATAGAAGCAGTGGGGCGGCACTTCGAACAGCAGCTCACAGTCCGCGTAGAATTGGCAAAGCAGCGTAAACGCACCGTAGTCACCGGTGTTGGGACGGGCGCAGATGCGCTTTACCACCTCCCGCTGAATCATCACCGTGACGGAGGCGAAGCGGCGGCTCTCCAGCAGCCGGGTCAACACCGGCGTGGTGATGTTATAGGGCAGGTTGGCGCAGACGATAGGGGTCAGCCCGTCGCAATGCTCCTTCAGCAGAGCATCCAGGTCCAGTTTCATGATGTTGCCGGGAATGACCGTCACGTTGGGGCAGTCGGCCAGCGTTTCCGCCAGCACCGGCAGCAGCGCGGTGTCCAGCTCCACCGCCGCAACTTTGCCCGCTCGTTGAGACAACTGAACGGTCAGCGGGCCGATGCCCGGCCCGATTTCCAGCACGGCGGTGGTATCGTCCGCGCCCGACGCCTCGGCAATGGCCTGGGGAACGCTGCCGTCGATGAGGAAGTTCTGCCCCATGGACTTGGAGAAGTGGAAGCCGTACCGGGTCAGCAGGGGTTTGATTTCGCGTAAATCACAGAGATCCATCTTGGGAATCACCTTTTTCAACTCAATAGGATAGGGAGGGGAGAGGCAAGCAAAAGGACAAAAAGCGGCGCTCGAATCCGCCCTTCTCGGCCCGAACGCGAGCGCCTGATATACTGTTAATCCTCTTTGGGATAGCCGATGTCCTTTTCCAGCAGTTCCAGGGGCACCTGGCTGTCCTGAGCCATGCCGATTTTTCGGAAACCGTTGCGGGTGTAAAACCGCTTGGCGATTTGGTTGGTGGGAGCGCAGCGGAGCCGCAGCTTGTCCCGGCCCAGAGGCCGTGCGGTGGACACCGCCTGCCCGATGAGCTGGACGCCCAGCCCCTTGTGGCGGTAGGTGGGGTTCATGTAGACGAAGGGGACGAAGCAGACGCCGCTTTCCGCGTCCCGCTCCAAATTCATCTGGATCATGCCCACGATTTCGTCGCCCAGACAGGCCACCATCACCGACTTGGGTTCTATCAGGCTGGCGCGAAGGGCCGCCTGATAGAACGCCTCCCCATCGAAGAACGCCTCCCGCCCGTGGATGTCCACCCACGCCTCATGGCGGTAGCGGAAGTACAGCTCTTTTTCCTCGTAGGGCCGCCAAGGGCGGAACCACAGGTTGGCATTGCCCATGGCAAAGACGGTGCGCTCCTCACCGGGGCCGCGCTGCTTTATCATGGTGGAGATCTCCAGCGGCAGATGGGAGTTGTCCGCCTCGAACAGCACCCGCACGTCGCGGCCCTCCACCTCGATGCAGGCCACGCCGGTGTTGTCGCTGTGGGGGACTTTACCAATCCCCTCCAGACCGTATCCCCGGAACCAGGACAGCGCCGTCCGAATCACCATGCCGTGGGAGAAGCAGGCCACGGTTTTGCCGGGGTTTGCGTCGGCGATTTTGTAAATCGCCTCCACCATCCGCTCCTGTACCTGCTGGTAGGTCTCGCCGCCCTCCACAGAGTAGGCGGGGGAGACTTCCCCAAAGAGCCGCATCCGCTCCGGGTCGTGTACCTGCACATCGCCAAAGGGCAGATCTTCCCACACGCCCACACCAATTTCAATCAGCCCCGGCTCGATTTGCAGCGGCAGATGGTGCGGCACATAAATAGCCCTGGCGGTGGTTTTGCACCGGGTCAGGGGGCTGGAATACACCGCGTCGATGGGCACCCCGTCGAAACGGCCCGTCAGGGCCGCGATCTGTCGGTACCCGGTGTCGGTGATGAGGGAATCGTACCAGCCGTGCATCCGGCGGTACAGGTTGCCCTCCGCCTGGGCGTGGCGAATCAAATACAGTCGCGTCATTGCAGCGTTCGCTCGCTTTCTCTATACTTTACCAGGGCTTTACGCCGCCGGTCAGTTCGCTGACCGATTGCAGCCCCTGCTCTGCGGCCAGCGCCGCCAGGCCGTCCCGCACCTTCAGGGGGGCGTAGGGGTCGGCAAAGCAGGCCGTCCCCACGGCTACGGCGGTGGCCCCTGCCAGCAGCATCTGGGCCGCATCGTCGCCCTTGGTCACGCCGCCCATGCCCAGCACGGGGATGTGTACCGCGTTGGCGACTTCCCAAACCATCCGCACCGCCACCGGCAGCACCGCCGGGCCGGACAGTCCGCCGGTGTTCATGTGCAGCACCGGGCGGCGGGTCTTTACGTCAATGCGCATCCCCCGAATGGTGTTGATGAGGGAGACGGCGTCCGCCCCTGCGCTCTCCACCGCCTTGGCGATGGCGGTGATGTCGGTGACGTTGGGGGAGAGCTTGACCATCACCGGCACGTTTCCAGCGTGCTTTTTGGCGCACTCCGTCACCTCGGCGGTCATCTCCGGGACGGTGCCGTACTGCAAACCGCCGCACTTCACGTTAGGACAGGAGACGTTGACCTCGATCATGTCCACCCCTGCGTCAGAGAGCTTTTCGCACATGACGCCGTACTCCTCCGGCGTGTTGCCGGAGATGTTGGCAATGACCTTCAGGTCGTGCTGCCGCAAATAAGGCAGTTCCTCCGCGATAAAGCGATCCACGCCGGGGTTTTGCAGCCCCACGGAGTTCAAAATGCCCATGGGGGTCTCCGCGATGCGGGGCGGGGGATTGCCCTCCCTGGGGTGGAGGGTCAGGCCCTTGCAGCAGATGCCGCCCAACTTGCTGATGTCATAAAACTGACCGTATTCCCGGCCAAAACCGAAGGTGCCGGAGGCCACTACAATGGGGTTCTTCATGGACATCCCCGCCAGGGTGACGCCCATCTCTACGCCGTTGATGACGCTCATTCCCAATCCACCTCCTCTGCGGGGAATACCGGCCCGTCCTTGCAGACGTGCTTATAACTGCCGCCCACCGAGCAGGCGCACACCAGGCAGGCCCCCACGCCGCAGCCCATCCGCTCCTCCATGGAGACCTGACAGGGTACGCCGAAGTCCTTCGCCGCCTTATAAACGTTTTTCAGCATGGGCTTGGGGCCGCAGGCGAAAACCGCGCTGATGGTTTTATCTTCCTCCAGATACTGCCGCACCAGGGCGTCCACAAAGCCGTGGCAGCCCACGGAGCCGTCGTCGCTTGCAACCCGCGCCAGGCAACCGGCCTGTTGAAAATCCTCCAGCAGAATGACGGCCTGCTGATTGCGGAACCCCAGCGCCGCTGCCGCGCCGCCGGGCGCGGCCTTCGCCGCATAGAGCATAGGGGGTACGCCGATGCCGCCGCCCACCACCAGTACCTTGCCGGTTTCAGGGTAGGCAAAGCCGTGGCCCAGGGGACCCAGCACGTCCAGCGTTGTTCCTTCCGGCTGTCGGGCAAGCCAGGCGGTGCCTTCTCCCCGCACCTGAAACACCACCCGGAGGGTATCGCCCTCCGCATCGCAGATGGAGATGGGGCGGCGGAGCAGGTGACCCTCGCCGCAGGCGATATTGACGAATTGACCGGGCTGAGCAGACCGGGCCATCTCTCCCGCGTCCAGCAGGAAGGAGAAGGTATCCGGGGTCAGGCGGTCCGCCCGAAGGATTCGACACAGAGCTTGTACTGGCATAAAAGACCGCTCCTTTTAGTCCAAAATCGGGGTAATGGCGGTGATAGCGTCCCGCATCTCAATCGCTGCGGCGCGGGCCGCGTCCTGGTAGTCCGCACCGGCGTTGCCCGTCTTTTTCCAGGCGCACATAATGCCGCGGGAAGAGTTGACGATGGCGCCGTGGCCCTTTTCGTCAAATGCGAAGCGCACATCCTCGGCGGTGCCGCCCTGGGCGCCGTAGCCGGGGACCAGCAGGAAGGTGTGGGGCAGCGCCTTGCGGAGCTGGGCCAGTTGCTCTGGCCAGGTGGCTCCCACCACAGCGCCCACCCGATTGTAGCCGTAGCAGTCCAGGTAGCCCTCGCCCCACTTGGCAGCGAGAGCGCCCATTACGTCGTAAATCTTGCCGCCGCCGATTTCCAGGTCTTGCAGGTCCACGGCGGAGGGGTTGGAGGTCCTCACCAGCACAAAGAGGGCCTTGTCCTCCTGGTTGGCGATTTTCAGGAAGGGGTTCACCGCGTCCGCGCCCATGTAGCCGTTGACGGTAACACAGTCCGCGTCGAAGCAGGGCAACTGTGCGTCGCCCACCACGGTCTTGCCCAGCCAGCCCTCGGCGTAGGCGGAAGCGGTGGCCCCGATGTCGCCCCGCTTCACGTCGGCGATGACGTACATCCCTTTTTCCCTGGCATAGCGGATGGTGCGCTCCAGCATCTCCATACCCTCCCAGCCCAGCAGCTCATAATAAGCGGCCTGGGGCTTTACGGCGGGGACGATGTCGTACAGCGCGTCGATGAGGCCGCAGTTGAAGGCGAAAATGGCCTCCGCCGCAGCCTTCCGGGTCTCGCCGTACTGGGCGATGGCCCGGTCGATCATGGGCTGGGGGACGTACTCCAGCCGGGCGTCCAGCCCAGCCACGGTGGGGTTCTTGGTGCGGATAATGGCTTGCTGCAAACGGTCAAAAGACATAGTGTTTTCTCTCCCTGTTCAGTTTTGGGACATTGCTTTAATCGTCGTAACGGTAAATGATTTTACCGCCCACGATGGTGTATTTTACCTTGCCCTTCACCTGCATCCCGGCGAAGGGGGTGTTGCGGCCCTTGGAACGGAAATCGGTGGGGTCGATGGTCCACGCCTCATTGGGGTCGAAGATGGTCAGGTCGGCGTCGGCCCCCATGCTCAGGCTACCCTTGCGCAGCCGCAGGATGCGGGCGGGGTTGATGGTCATTTTGCGGATCACATCGGTCAGACTCATCCTGCCGGTGTGGTAGAGCTGGGTCAGCGCAATGGCCAGAGAGGTCTCCAGCCCCACCATGCCGCTGGGGGCTTCGGTGAGAGGCTTTGCCTTTTCCTCGGCAGAGTGGGGGGCGTGGTCGGTGACGATACAGTCGATGGTGCCGTCCCGCAGGCCCTCCACAATGGCTTCCACGTCCTTGGTGGGGCGCAGCGGCGGGTTCACCCGGGCCATGGACCCCTGGAGCAGCACCTGCTCATGGGTCAGAGTGAAGTATTGGGGGCAGGTCTCGCAGGTGATCTGCACGCCTCTGCGCTTATAGCGTCGCACGATGTCCACGCTCTTGGCGGTGGAGATGTGGCAGATGTGGACAGGCTGCCCCGTCTCCTCGGCCAGCATCGCGTCCCGCATGATCATGATCTCCTCCGCAATGGCGGGGCGGCCATGAATGCCCAGTTGCCGGGAGACCCGGCCCTCGTTGACGGCGTAGTTGACGGCCAGAGTGCTGTCCTCCTCGTGGCAGAGGATGGGCAGCTTCTGGCGGCCCGCCATGATCAGTGCGTCCCGCATCAGGTTGGCGTCCATCACCGGCACGCCGTCGTCGGAGAGGGCCACGGCTCCGGCGGCTTTCAGCGCCTTGAAGTCAGTGTGGTTTTCCCCTTGCAAGCCCACGGTGACGGCGCCCACCGGCCACACCTGGACGCCGCTGCCCTCCTGCTGGGCCTTTTCGCGGATGTAACGGATGGTCTCCGGGTTGTCGGCGACGGGCTTGGTGTTGGCCATGCAGGCGATGGAGGTAAAACCGCCGTGGGCGGCGGCAGCCGTCCCGGTGACGATGTCCTCTTTATAGGTCAGGCCGGGGTCCCGCAGGTGGACGTGCATATCCACCAGGCCGGCGCAGACGGCGAAACCTCTGGCGTCCACCACCTGAGCGTAACGGTCCTCCAATTGGCTCCCAATGCAGGAAATGCGCCCGTCCTCGATGAGGATGTCCATTTTCCCGCCAATTCCGCTGACCGGATCGACGATTTTGCCCTGTTTGATCAGCAGTTTCATGCGTTCACTTCCTTTGTCAGAATAGCGCCGCACCCCATTGTACGGCGTCGCTTGTTCACTTTCCTGCTCTTAATTATACATGAAGGGCGGACTCTTTGCAATCCGTTTTGACTAAAATCCGTCCGGGTTTTCGATGGAAGAAAGCACCAGCCTTCTGCGGGCAAATTCCTTCCCAGGATGCGCATACTAGCTCTGCGCGGCTTTGCGCCGCATGACTGACAGAGCGAGGTGAGTGCAACAATGACAAATTCCAACTTCCTGCGCGGAATGGGAATGGGGATCGCCGCAGGCGCGATCATGGGGGCCATGGTGCCCACCCACCGGAAACGCGGCCTCAAGCGGTCCTCCGCAGCCCGGGCCATCAAAGCGGTCACGGACGTGATGGACAATCTGTCCGACGCCATGGGTCTGTAAAACAGGGGAGAGGCAACGCCGCACGGTGCAGGAAAGTCAACTGTGCGGCGCTGTCATTTCCTCCCGGAAAGTGGTCCGGTCACTATGGGACTTTTGCACAAAAATGATAGAAAGAATTTAGTGAAAAGTCCGAAACGCAATTCAAACCAAATTCTCTCTTGACAATGGTGTAAAATAACTATATATTAAGGGATAGAAACCGAGGGCGATTGGTCATATTGCCACCAGAAATGGAAAGACCAACGTGCTTTTTTTGGAAAAGGTTAATTAATTAAATGAAATAATTATAATTGTGGCCCGCAGGTCCCTTTTCCATCATAGTTTTTTGCTATATCGAGCTATTTTTATTCGAATTGGCGCAAAGAAACGAAGGGCGTTAAAATGATTACTTAGAGTATGGGCCTCACTCGTTTCTTCGCGCTTTTCCCCAGGAACCGTATTTCAAAAAGGAGAGGAACAGATATGACCCTCGAACGGCTGAACCAGGTCAACGATGTTCCCGTGCGCTCTGTGCGGGACGCCGCCTTTGCCACCTATGGACGGGTGATCGACGGCTATGATTTTTCCGGCCTGACGACGTATATGGAGCAGCAAACTCCCATCCCGGAGAACGGGAACATTTACCTGGCCTCGGTGCCGGAGATGGAGCAGGATGCTGTGGTGAGTCGGCTGCAAGCGGTGTTTTACGGCGGGATGCCCATTGAGGTGGGCTACTGCAACGGGCGCAACACCACTTATAACGGCTTCGAGTACCACAAGGGCAGCGAGATCAATGTGGCCATCACCGACCTGATGCTGGTTCTGGGCCACACGTGGCTGATTCGGGACAATACCTATCGGGTTGAGGACGCCGAGGTGTTCTTCGTGGAACGGGGGACCGCTATTGAGCTGTACCAAACCACGCTGCACCTGTCCCCCTGCCGGGTGACGGACGAGGGCTTCAAGGCCATCGTCGTCCTGCCCCGGGGAACCAACACGCCGCTGGCGGAAAAAACGGTCACTGACGACCCGGAGAGCCGTTTGCTCCTCCAGACCAACAAATGGGTCATTGCCCACCCGGAGCGGGAGCCGCTCATCCGCCAGGGAGCTTTTCCCGGCCTGCTGGGAGAAAACAAAGCGCTTTATTATTAATACTTAATGAGGCACACCCGTGCCCAGAGAAAAGAGAGGTCTTACTTATGAAACTCATTCGCAATGGCCTGGATCTTACCCTGCAACACGGCAAAAATACCCTTTTAACCGCCACAAAAGCCTGCCCCATGATTTATGTGGGCCAGGGCAGCGAGTCAGTGGAGATGTACCGGGGCAACTTCACCATCGAGGACTATGTCACCGAGCGCCGCCCCCTGATGATATCCAATGCAGAGGATACCAAAGACGGTCTGCTGCTGAACTTTGAAAACGAATTGACCGCCCTCGTCCGGCAGGACGGGGACTGCGTTACCTTAACCTTTGAACAGAAAAACCCCGCCATCAACCGCTTTTGGTTCCGCGTTCCGGCGAAGAAGGGGGAGCACTGTTACGGCTGCGGCGAGCAGATGTCCTACTTCGACCTGCGGGGCCGCCACTTTCCCCTGTGGACCTCCGAGCCGGGGGTAGGGCGGGACAAGTCCACCTACCTGACCTGGCGGTACGACCAGGACTGCAAGGGCGGCGGCGACTACTATAACACCAACTATCCCCAGCCCACCTTTGTGTCCTCCCGGCACTACTACCTCCACGCGGACGCTTCCTCTTACGCGGACTTCGACTTCCGCAACGAGACCTTCCACGAGCTGCAATTCTGGCAGGTCCCGGCCAGCATCCGCATGGAGGCGGCGGAGACCTTCCCGGCGCTTCTGGAGAAGCTGACCGCTTTCCTGGGCCGTCAGCCGGAATTGCCCGACTGGATCTACAACGGCCTCATCGTGGGCGTGCAGGGAGGCAGCGTGCGTTCCTTCGGCATCGTGGACCGGAGCCTGGCGGCGGGTATTCCTGTTTCCGGCGTGTGGTGTCAGGACTGGGCCGGGGTGCGCTACACCTCCTTCGGCAAGCGGCTGCGCTGGGACTGGCATTACAACACGGCGCTGTATCCCGACCTGCCGGGGCAGATCGCTGCGCTGCACAAAAGAGGCATCCGTTTTCTGGGCTACATCAGCCCCTATCTCTGCACCGGCGGGGACCTGTTCCCGGAGGCGGAGCGGGCGGGGGTTTTCGCCAAGCGCGCCGACGGCAACACCTACCTGGTGGACTTCGGTGAGTTCGACTGCGGCGTCATCGACCTGACCGACCCCAAGGCTTACGCCTGGTATAAAGACAACGTCATCAAAAAAAACATGCTGGACATCGGCATGGACGGCTATATGTGCGACTTCGGGGAGTACCTTCCCACCGACGACATCTGCCTCGCCAGCGGCAATTCCCCCATGCTGGAACACAACCGCTGGCCGGTGCTGTGGGCCAAATGCAACCACGACGCCCTGGTGGAGACCGGTAAGTGGGGCCAGGTGGTCTACTTTATGCGCGCCGGTGGGACCGGCAGCCAGAAGTACTGCCCCCTGTTGTGGGCGGGGGACCAGTCGGTGGACTTCACCCGGCACGATGGGCTTTGCACCGTCATCAGCGCCGCTCTCAGCGCGGGCATGAGCGGCTGCGGCCTGACCCACAGCGACATCGGCGGCTACACCTCCATGTACGAAAACGTCCGCACCAAGGAGCTGTTCCTCCGCTGGGCGGAGATGGCAGCGTTCACCGCGGTCATGCGCACCCACGAGTGCAACCGCCCAGAGCAGAACTTCCAGTATTACGACGACGAGGACTGCATGGCGCAGTTGGCCCGGCTGGTGAACATTTACACCGCCCTGACCCCCTGCCTCAAGGCGCTGGTGGCAGAAAACGCCCGGAAGGGTCTCCCCGTCCAGCGGCCCCTGTTCCTCCACAACGAGGACGACGAAGCGTGCTATACCAACCAGTTCGAGTACCTGCTGGGGCCGGACATCCTGGTGGCCCCGGTGTGGCAGTCCGGCATGACGGAGTGGGAGGTCTATCTGCCGGAAGGGGAGTGGCTCCACCTGTGGAGCGGCGAAGCCTACGGCAAGGGGACCCACATCGTCGCCGCGCCGCTGGGCGATACCCCCGTATTCTACAAGAAAACCTCTCCCTGGGCCGCCCTCTTGGGTGAGATCCGGGAAAAGTATGCAAAATAACCCTAAAACCCTATGAAAACCCTCTAAACCTGTTCTTTACGGCGGGGAGTTCCCTTCCTGCCGGAGAAATACGCCAGACAACACTGCGCAAGGAACGCTGCGGTGTTCCGCCGGAGATTTTGTCAGCCGCCGGACGCAAGGGCCTGAAATCCCCACGGGGATACGCTCCCAGCTTCAGGCTTTTCGTCCCTCGCCGCCGGAACGCTTCGCGTGGACTGCCGCAGCCGAAAGGCGAGGTGTTGTCACCCACAATTCATTTTATTTATGGAGGTAAAAAAATGAAGAAACTACTCGCCCTGATCATGGCCCTGGCTATGGTCCTGTCTCTGGCGGCCTGCGGCTCTTCCAGCTCCAGCTCCAGCGACACCACCACCGACACATCCACCGCTGCCGCAGACGAAGAGGAAGAAACCGTCTCCAACGGCGGCACCACCGTCACCATCATGTGCGGCTACGGCACCGGCGGCACCGCCGACCTGGTTGCCCGTAAATACGCGCAGGTGGCCAACACCATCCAGTCCGACTACAACTTCATCGTCACCAACAACACCGGCGGCGACGGCTTTGCCGCTGCAACCGAGTTTGCCGACGAGGACGCCGACACCATGGATCTGCTGGTCTACGGCTACGGCCTGATTTACCGCGCCGACCTGGGCACCACCTACGGTACCGAGGAAGTGGACTTTGACCGCTCCAACATGACCCCCATCGGCACCGTGGATGACCGCACCTGGATCCTCTACACCACTCCCGATCAGAGCCTAGAGAGCATCCTGGAGAAGGCCCAGACCGAGGGCATCAAAATGTCCGGCGGCAACCCCCTGTCCGACTGCCACCTGTGCCTTGGCTCCCTGCTGGCCCAGATGGGCGGCAACGTGACCGTGGTCTCCGGTTATGACGGCGGCGCCGAGCAGAAGAAGGGCCTGACCGACGGCGAAGTCGACGTGTTCGTCGGCACCACCCAGGCCGCCCAGGACGAGGTCGAGGCCGGTACTCTGATCCCCATCTTGGCCTTCTCTGATACCGAGTTCACCGGCTTCGTGGACGAAAACGGCGACGCTATCACCGTTCCCACCGTGGCGGGCGACACCAAGGCGGAAGAACTTGACCCCGACATCGACTTCTCCAGCTCCATCCTGCCCGCCGGCGGCACACTGGCCGTCCACACCGGCTGTGACGAAGCGTTCTATGAAGACATGACCGAGATCATGCAGAACGTCTGGGCCGAGGCCGACTACTATGAGTGGATCGACTCCGTCCTGCTGAACAACTTCCAACTGTACGGCGACGAGTGTGCCGAGTTCATCGAGGAAGCCAGCGTCAAGGCGCTGAACGCTTATTCGATCCTGAGCGGCGAATGATTCCTCTGTCCCTTCACTGTTTTTCATTCCTTTTTTACCTCCTGTCAGCGAGGCCCGTCTCTTTACGGGGCGGGTCTCCGGCAGAAGGGGAGCGGCATTTTTTCGGGGGCGGCCCGGCCACTGACCGATTCGTCCCCGTGAAAATGACTGCTCGTGTCCGGTTCCATTCCTGCGGAAAGGGGAAATTCCTATGAAATTCAAAATCAGGACGTACCTCTGGAGCGGCATTATCATGGGTCTGGCCAGCTTGATTTTGTTAATCATGCTGCCCAGTCAGGTGCGGGAGCCTGCTTACGACTCCGGCGCGCCCAGTCCCCGCATCATCCCCGGCATCTGCCTGGTGATCATGCTGATTTTCTCTGTTGTGCTGCTGGTGCAGAGCCTGGTCTTTAAGAAAGAGAAAATCGTTGAGTTTGACTGGCAGAAGGAAAGACCTGCCATCATTCTCATTGCGATGCTGTGCGTCTATGTGGTACTCATCATCCAAATCGGCTACGTCCCCGCGTCCATTATCACCTTTATCGCCATCGTATTCTTCTGCGGTGAGCGAAAATGGCCCGTTTATGTCTACATTGTCATCGCTTCCATTCTGATTTACCTGATGTTTAAGAACATCTTCAACATCCCGCTGCCTACGGGCGAACTGTTTGGAGGTTGATAAGTTATGTTTGCAGATATTGGAGCCGCTTTTGTCCAGACATTCACCCTGACCAACATCGCCATGATTTGTATCGGCCTGGCCATCGGCATGGTGGTGGGCTGTATCCCCGGCCTGAGCGTTACGCTGGGCATCGTGCTGATGCTGCCGCTGACCTACACCTTTGACGACGCGGCCACCGCCATCATCCTGCTGCTGGCCGTCTATGTGGGCGGCATGTACGGCGGGTCGATTTCGGCCATTACCCTGAACACCCCCGGCACCAACTCGGCCATTGCCACCACCTTCGATGGGTATCCCCTGGCGAAGAAGGGCAAGGTCAAGAAGGCGCTGGATACCTCTCTGTTCGCCTCCACCTTCGGCGGCCTGTTCTCCGCGATTTTGCTGCTGCTGTGCGCGCAGATCATCGCCAAGCTGGTCTCCAACTTCACCTCGGTGGAATACTTCGCCATGGGTATCCTGGGTATCTCCCTGATCGCCGGTGTTTCCGGCGGCAGCCTGCCCAAGGCCATTATCTCCGGCATGATCGGCCTGCTGATGGGCTGCATCGGCCTGGACGCCGTCACCGGCGTCTCCCGTTTCTCCTTCGGCCTGAAAACGCTGAAATACGGCATTGACATCCTGCCCGCCATGATTGCCCTGATCGCTCTGACCCAGGTGGTCATGAAACTCCGGGACTTCAAGCTGGCCGG
The DNA here is from genome assembly GCA_021202515.1 of Clostridiales bacterium. Lineage (GTDB taxonomy): Bacteria > Bacillota > Clostridia > Oscillospirales > Oscillospiraceae > Onthomonas. The sequence goes on from JAJQCW010000003.1 coordinate 78,139, forward strand.
CGGCAAGCTGGACGACGCCAACAAGATCGACAAAGAGGGCCTGACCATGAAGGAGGCCAAGTCCATCCTGCCCGCCTGTCTGCGGTCCTCCGGCATCGCTTCCGTCCTGGGCGCCATGCCCGGCGTGGGCGGCGGCGTGGCCCAGTTCCTGTGCTACAACGAGGCGCGCCGCACCTCCAAGCACCCGGAGGAATTCGGCAAGGGCTGTCTGGAAGGCATCGCCGCCGCTGAGTCCTCCAACAACGCCGTGGTCGGCTCCGCCATGATCCCCCTGCTGACCCTGGGTATCCCCGGCGACGGCGTCACTGCTCTGCTGCTGGGCGCGTTCGTCCTCCACGGCATCACCCCCGGCCCCACCCTGTTCACCAAGCAGGGCGTCATGGCCTACACCATCATCTTCGGCCTGCTGGTGGCCAACATCTTCCTGGCTCCCTTCGGCCTGGCCCTGACCCGGGCCGTGGCGAAGATCGTCCAGGTGCGGTACACCTACCTGGCTCCCGCTATCATCATGTTCTGCTTTGCCGGTGCGTTCGCGGCCACCAACAACACCAAGGAACTGGTGTTGACCGCCGCCATCCTGGTGTTCAGCTACATCCTGACCTTGCTGGACATCGACAACACGCCGCTGATGCTGGGTATGATTTTGGAGAGCATCATGGAGAAGAACTTCGTCACCGCCTCCATGAGCTATGACCGGGATTACACCATCTTCTTCCGCCGTCCCATCTCTCTGGTCATCCTGATCCTGACCGTGGTGCTGTTGGTCTCCATGATGCGCCTGAACAAGCGCATTGAAAAGGCCAACGCCGAGCAGGAGGCGGAAATGGCCGCCAACCACCAGAAGTTCGATGCGGAAGCCATCGAAAAGACCGAGCACAACGAATGGGGTCCTCCTCCCGCCAAGGGCGGCACCAGTGAGGACTGATTCATCTATCCCACCCAATTCCGGCAACCCGTTCCTCGATGGGCGGGTTGCCTTTTTGAAAACAACAAACGTTGAAATCACAACTAAAGGAGGGCCCTCTTATGGGATTCCAAGTAGCTTATGTGCCGATCGGCGTCGGCACCTTTCACCTGGAGAGCGCGCAGATCCAGTTTGATCAGTCCGTTTCGCTGCTGCGGTCGCTGACCGACGCCGCCGTCTGCCCGGAGAAAATGCTGCTGACGCTGGACGACCTGACCGCCTATCTGGACGGCCTTTCCCCGGACCTGGTGGTGCTGCAAAACATCACCTTTGCCAACGCCGCCTATGCCAGCGAGGTGCTCAAGCGCTTCTCCTGCCCCATTCTGCTGTGGACCCTGCGGGAGCCGGTCATCGACGGAGGCCGCCTGCGTCTGAACTCCCTGACCGGGGCCTATTCCGCCGCCAACGCAATTCAGGCGTTCCGGGGGGATGGACAGTTTGAGTACGTCTTTGGCGGCCCCGGTGAGGCGGAGGTCCAGGCCGAGCTGAACGCCGCCATCCGCGCCGCAAAGGTGAAAGCCGATCTGACCCACTTGAAGATGGCCTCCATCGGCCACACTCCCCAGGGCTTCGGGTTTGGCCGGGCGCTGGACGCGGAGATGATGAGCGTCTTTGGCGTGACGCTGGAGTCCATCGAGGCCAGAGAGCTGATTGACGTGGCCAAGGGCTACACCGCCGACGACTGCGCCGAGGAGCTGGCCGAGGCGAAAGCCACCCTGACGGGCTTGGACAAGACCCCGGAGAAGAATGTGGTAGACTTCGCCCGGCTCTACAAGGCGTACAAGGCGTATGTAAAGGACAACGGCGTGGGGGCCATCTCCTCCCGTTGCTGGCCAGATTTCTTCACCTCCTTCGGTACCCCGGTCTGCACGGTGCTGTCTCTGCTCAACGCCAACGGTACCGCCGCCAGTTGCGAGTCTGACGCCTACGGTGCATTGTCCATGTACATCGGTTCCCAGCTCTCCGGCAAGGCCACCTTCTTCGGCGACCCCGTCTCTATGGATGAGGAAGAGGGGACCGTCACCTTCTGGCACTGCGGCATGGCTGCCTGCTCCCTGGCCCGGAAGGACACCGGCGCGGCGGTGGGCGTTCACCCCAACCGGAAAATCGGCCCCACCATGGACTTTGGATGCCAGGCGTGTGACCACGTCACCATCTTCCGGGTGGGACGCAAGCCCGACGGAACCTTCCGGTTCTTCCTGGCGGAAGGCGCGGCCCTGGACAAGCCCAAGCAGTTCTGTGGCACCTCCATCGTGGTCAAAACCGACGCCCCCGCCAAGGACGTGGTCTATGGCAGCGTAAAGGGCGGCTGGGAGCCGCATTTCGTTGTCATCTACGACAACGTCGCCAATGAGCTGGAAAAACTCGGGCATATGCTCCAGGTGGAGGTCTGCAAGTTCTGATTGCTGCCCACGCTTCTTCCAAAGAAACGAGATAGAAAACCCTCTCGAACCAGGCAAAAACGCCGGGGTTCGAGAGGGTTTAATCGGTTTCAGGGCCGCGTTCCCGGTCAGGTTCCGGGAATTGCGCAGCAGGGGTGCAGGGGAGATGCTTCAACGGAACACCACGCCGCCCTCGCCATAGACCTCGTTTCGGTGGCAGCGCACGAAGTCCGGTTTGGCCGCTGGCGTCTCCGCCGCCAGGGTGTCGATGATAAGAGCGGGGTTCAGCCCCGGATTCTGGGCGGACAGGCGCGCGGAGAAAATCAGCTTGTCCGGCTGTTCCTCCAATGACCAGCTTTTCACCATGGGGATGATGTCCAGCTCGGTGTAGCCTTTTTTGGCCTTTTTGGACTTCTTCTGAATGACGCAGCTCTCCCGGCTCAGCAGCTCCCCCAGGGCGGCGGGGGCGGCGGCGGGAACGCCGTCGTCGTATTCCAACGTCACCGTCCAGTCCAGATCCACGATCTTCTTGCAGGGGATTTTCGCCTCGTAGCACTCTCGGACGTGGATGCCCTCCGGCAGCGCCCGGTTCAGTCGTTCCACTACTTCCTCGAAGGAGAAGGGGGATTCCAGGTTGAACTCCAAAATCTCACAGTCGCTGGAATACCCCAGGCTCAGGGGCAGCGCGATAGAGACGAACACATGGCGGTTAAAGCCCTCGGTCTGCCAGATTTCCACCCCGGAGCGGAGAAACGCCCGCTGGAAGGTGGCCATCAGGTCCAGATGGGAGATGTAGCAGGCTCGCCCACTCTTGGTAAAGAGCAGCCTGTTTTTGTGCATTGCCATATCTTACCTCCTGTCCTCGTCGCAGACCCCGCCGGGGATCAGCTTTGTCGCGCCGCAGCCCATACACTTCACCCGGCAGTCCGGGGTGATGACGGACTTGTACGCCTGCTCCCGCTCCCGCCACAGGTAGTCGGGCCGCACGCCCACGTCGATCATGGACCAGGGCAGCACCTCGCAGCGGGTGCGCTCCCGCCGGGCGTAAAAGTCCGGGTCGGTGCCGGTGGCGGAAAAGGCGTCCATCCACCGCTGGAAGGAGAAGTAGTCGCTCCAGGAGTCCATCTTGCCGCCGGTGCGCCAGACTTCCTCCAGCGCCCGACCCAGCCGCCGGTCGCCGCGGGCCAATACCGCCTCGATGTAGCTTGTGTCGGTCTCGTGCCAGTTGTACTGGATGGACTTGTTGTGGATGGCCCCCCGCAGCAGGTCCACCCGGCGCTGATACTCCTCCATGGAGATCTGCTCCTCCCACTGGAAGGGGGTGAAGGGCTTGGGGACGAAAAAGGAGGTGGAGATGGTGATGCGCACGCCACGGGCGCGGCTGGCGGCGTAATTCCGCCAGGTCCAGTAGACCTTTTGGGCCAGGTCCGCGATGCCCAGCACGTCCTCGTCGGTCTCGGTGGGGAGGCCCAGCATGAAGTAGAGCTTGACCGCGCTGCACCCGCCCTCGAACACCGTCTGGCAGGACTTCAACAGGTCCTCCTCGGTGACGTTTTTGTTGATAGCGTCCCGGAGCCGCTGGGTGCCCGCCTCCGGCGCGAAGGTGATGGAGCTTTTGCGGGAGCGCTGGAGCCGCTGCATCAGCGACATGGAGAAGCCGTCCGCCCGGAGGGAGGGCAGGTTCAGGTTGATGTTCCGGGGTTCGCAGTAGTCCAGCAGACCGTCGCAGACCGCCTCCAGCCCCCGGTAGTCGCTGGAGGACAGGCTGGAAAGGGTGACCTCCTGATAGCCGGAGTCCTTGCAGGACTCGATGCCTTGCTCCACCAGCGTTTTCACGCTCTTGGGCCGGACGGGGCGGTAGCAGTACCCCGCCTGACAGAACCGGCAGCCCCGGATGCACCCCCGGAACACCTCCAGCATCACCCGGTCGTGGACGATCTCCGTGGAGGGGACGATGGTGTGAGTGGGGTAATAAGACTTGTCCATGTCCCGGACGATGCGTTTTGTCACCAGAGGCGGCGCGCCGTGGGTGGGAGTGATGGTGTGAATGGCGCCGTCGGCGTTGTAAGTCACGTCATAAAATGCGGGGACATAAATACCCTGAATCTGCGCCGCCCGCTCCAGGAAGGACAGGCGATTGCCGCCTTCCCGTTTGACCTGGCGGTAGAGTTCAATGAGTTCGCAGTTGACCTCTTCGCCCTCGCCCAGGATGAACAGGTCGATGAAGTCGGCCAGAGGTTCCCCGTTGTAAGCACAGGTGCCCCCCGCCACCACGATGGGGTCGTTTTCGCCCCGCTGGTCGCTGTGGAGGGGGATGCCCCCCAGATCCAGCATATTCAGCACGTTGGTATAGGCCATTTCGTAGCCCAGGGAGAAGCCCACCATGTCAAAGGCGGAGAGAGGGTCGCCGCTCTCCAGTGCGTAGAGGGGGAGGTTTGCCTTGCGCAGTTCGTCCTCCATGTCCCCCCAGGGGGCGAAGCACCGCTCGCACCAGACGCCCTCCATCTCGTTGATGACACCGTAGAGAATGCGCAGTCCCAGGTTGGACATGCCGATTTCATAGGTATCGGGGAAGCAGAAGGCAAAGCGGGTGTCTACCGTCGCCTTGTCCTTGATGATCTCGTTGTATTCTCCGCCGGTGTAGCGGGCGGGTTTTTGCACCCGGAGCAAAATGCGTTCCAGTTTGGGGTCCATAGCGGTACCTGCCTTTTGGGGCCGTGTGGGGAAGGTTCCCGGCCCGGTGTAGTTTTGACCATTTTACCTGATTGTACGGAAAAAAACAAGTGGGGTGTCGTTCAAAGCGAAAAATTCCATTTTGAAGGAACTGGTCGGTTACCTGCTGTTTTTACTTGTCGATGCTTTTGATGTATCTGCATTTGGGGTAGTTTGAGCAGCCCCAAAAATTTTCCCCGGCGTGAGCGCCTCGTGTCGCCGTTTTTAAAACCAGTTTTCCTCCACATCTGGGACAAATCTCCGGTGGGAGTTGCGATTCTCCATTCCCTGCTTCCCAGCGTGTTTTCTTCTTTGCGACTTCCGCAACGTGCGCCGCCTTCTGAGCAGCATCAATTTGTGTCAGCGGCAGGAGTTTGTCAAATAGTTCGTCTATCGCATCCTGGGTCAGTTTCGTTCCTGCTGCCTGCACGTTTGCCTTCACGTCCGTTAAAACATTCTCCCGCTTTATTACATGATGTTGTCCGCTTGTCAGCGTGACGTCTTTTAAGGTACACCGTTCGCTGAAAACAATATAGGAGTAAAAAAGCTCCTGCTCCCTGTTCAAATACCGCTCTAACCACTTTAGATGTACTTTGTTCTGAATGATTGGATTGAGAAAATGCTCTTTTTGTGAATGGTTTCTCCCCTGCGGCAACGTTTGTGTCCAATACTGCTGCGTCTCTGTGCCGAAAATCCAGCCGCTATAGTTCTTTGATTCAAATACATATATGCCGGATTCATGAAGAAGAATCACGTCGATTTCGGTAGTTTCGCCATTGCCCTTGGGAAGATAGCAATTGAACAGAAATTTTTTGTAACCCGGCAGTTTCCGAAGGTAGTTCCAGGTCAGGTATTCTCCCTTGACACCCTTCCCATTATTTCCATCACCGCATCTCACGGTGTGAAAACGGTTGTGAGTTTGCCGATAATAGTCGGAGGACTCATAGCGTTTCTTGCTGAGCCAATAGTATAAGCCATAAAATAGACCACAGACCAGAAGCAACAGGATCGTTGCGGGTATTAGTATTGTCATCTCTTTCTCCTTTTACAAGCGTCAATCCGGCAGAATCTATTACTATTATAAATGGTTCTGTATTTTTGTCAATTTCCTTTCCGTTCTAACCGGCGTGTCATCACAAACAGTCAACAATTTGCCCTCTGCTCTGAAAGGATCAGCCACACCGCCACCACCAGCAACGAGGGGTTCCCCAGAGCCGCGCACCACGTCCCCGGTGGCAGCAGCGCCAGCTTCAGCAGCCGGGAAAGGCCCACCGTCACCCGGTCCGCCCGGTCCAGGGGATAGAGAGCGCTCAGCGCCCCATGGAGGACGCGGCTGCCGTCCAGAGGCAGGACGGGGAGCAGGTTGAACAGGGCCAGCATCAGGCTGGCCCCGGCGAAGAGATAGCGCAGTTGGTTGGGCAGGGGGGAGGCCAGCGCGAGGGCCGCTGTGAGCAGATTGACCAGCGGTCCGGCCAGCGCCACCAAACACTCCTCTGCTCCGCTGCGGCAGCGCCCGCCCAGGTCCAGTTCCACCCCCACCAGCGACAGCCGCAGGCGGCGGACGGGGACGCCCAGCGCCCGGCAGCAGAGGACGTGTCCCGTCTCGTGGAGGGCGGCGGCCAGTCCGCAGCACCCCAGCACTGGCCCGACCCCTGTATAGAGCAGCAGCGCCAGCAGAAAGAGAAAATCCGCCGTTAGCGTCACCCGTCCGGCGGTCAGCCCCCGACGGTCAAAGCGGACGCTCACCCTTCAACCGGGAGCAGATGGGCGCAGAGGGCCGCCGCGTCCCCGTCCCAGGTCAGGAAAAACCGGACTTCCTCCGACAAGAGGACGTTTGCCGCTGCGGGCAGGGTCTCGTCCACCGCCGTCTCCGCCGGGGCGAACACCGCCACGCACCAGTCGCCCACCGCCTCCAGTGGGTCGCCGCCCTGGGCCAGATTTTCGCCCAGAGTGGAAAAAGCGGCCTGAAAGTCGGTGGAGCCGGTCAGCGCCTCTGTCAGATACTGCTGATACACCGCCGTCTGCTGGGGAAACTGGGTCTTGCCCACAAAGCAGAGCAAAAACAGCCCTGCCGCCGTCAACAGCCGGGCCAGCGCGCCCCAGCCCGCGTTAGAGTGCCGCCGATTTTGCTCCCGCCGGGGCGGGCGGTTCTTTGTCCCATAGGTCATCGCCATTGCAATCGCCTCCTGCCCCAGACCTATGCTCGTCCAGTGAAAATCAGAACAAAAAAGCAAATCTTTTCCGCAAAAATCTCTTGCAATTCCATCGCAGATGTGATATAGTGTACCGGTCTGAACAAAGGGTGGTCCTCTGCCACAGCCCCAAGCGGAGCGGGACAAGGTTCCCAGCGGGTAAGAACACCTATAATCACAGGAGGAAACAAACCATGAATCTCGTTGAAACGCTGAATGCGCAGAACATGAAGACCGATGTGCCGAAGATCGAGATCGGCTCTACGGTCCGCGTCCATGTCAAGATCAAGGAAGGCGCCAAAGAGCGTATCCAGGTCTTTGAGGGCACCGTCATCGCCAAGAAGCACGGCGGCGTGGCCGAGACCTTTACCGTCCGCCGTATCTCCTACGGTGTGGGCGTGGAGAAGGTCTTCCCCGTTCACTCCCCCAACGTCGTCAAGGTGGAGACTGTCCGCCGCGGCAAGGTCCGTCGGGCCAAGCTGTACTATCTGCGCGACCGGGTGGGCAAGGCTGCCAAGGTCAAGGAGAAGCTGTAATTTCCTGGAGCAGAAAAAAGGAGCGGGCAACCGCTCCTTTTTTGCACAGAGGATGATTGGTACACTATGAAGAAGCGACAGAACCGGGGCGGCGCGAACAACAACCCCCGCAAGGCTCGCCCCGTTAAGAAGGATACTCCCAAAAACCAGGATGCCATGACCATCCAGTGGTATCCCGGCCACATGGCAAAGACCCGCCGGATGATTCAGGAGAATTTGAAGCTGGTGGACCTGGTGGTGGAGATCATCGACGCCCGCATCCCACTTGCCAGTCGTAACCCGGACCTGGACGGACTGGTAGAGGGCAAGCCCCGCCTGATTTTGCTCAACCGGGCGGACCAAGCCGACCCCGTCATGAACCAGCGCTGGGCGGAGTATTTCCGCAGCCGGGGGATGTCCGTCCTCCAGACGGACTGCAAGACCGGCGCGGGGGTGAAGCAGTTCTCCCCGGTGGTCAAGGCGATTTTGAAGGACCAAATCGAGCGCTGGCGGGAGAAGGGCCTGCTGGGTCGCCCGGTGCGGGTGATGGTGGTAGGCGTCCCCAACGTGGGCAAGTCCACCTTCATCAACAAGGTGGCCAACCGGAAGTCTGCCATCGCCCAGAACCGCCCCGGTGTCACCCGGGGCAAACAGTGGGTGAACGTGGACGAAGGGCTGGACCTGCTGGACACGCCGGGCATCCTCTGGCCCAAGTTCGAGGACCCCACCGTAGGGATGTACCTAGCCTTTACAGGCGCGGTGAAGGATACCATATTAGATGTAGAGACTCTGGCAAACCACCTGATGAAGCTGCTGGCCAGCCGCTACCCGGAGGCAGTGTCCGCCCGCTACAAGCTGGACATCCCGCCGGACTTCGACAGTTGGGCGCTGGTGGAGCAGGCCGGGCGGAACCGGGGATTCCTGATTTCCGGCGGCGAGGTGGACACCGAGCGGATGAGCCGGGTACTGCTGGAGGAATATCGCTCTGGCAAGCTGGGACGCTTTACACTGGAGACGCCGCCCGCGGCAGGGGAGAACAGCCGATGAAAAGACAGGAAAACGAGCCAGTTGACCGCTGGAGCATTGAGCGGGAGTGCTACGCCGCTGGGTGGAAGGCCGTCTGCGGCGCGGACGAGGCCGGGGCCGGTCCCCTGGCCGGGGCGGTCTACGGCGCGGCGGTGATCTTGCCGCCGGATTACGACCTGCCGTATCTCAATGACTCCAAAAAAGTGACCGAAAAGCGCCGGGAAGTGCTGTTCGGGCAAATCAAGGAGCAGGCAATTGCCTGGGCGGTGGCCTGGGCCACGGAGCAGGAAATTGACGAGATCAACATCCTCAACGCCCGGATGTTGGCCATGGACCGGGCCATTCAGCAGTTAGACCCGGCGGCGGACTTCGCCCTCATCGACGGCAATCGCAGTCAGGGCATCCATCTCCCCAACCGGACAGTTGTAAAGGGAGATAGCTTGTCAGCCTCTATCGCCGCCGCGTCCATCCTGGCGAAGGTCAGCCGGGACCACTATATGCTGGAAATGGCGGAGCGGTACCCCGAATACCAGTTCCAGCGGCACAAGGGCTACCCCACCAAGCTCCATTATGAGATGCTGCGAAAGTACGGCCCCTGTCCCATCCACCGCAAAACCTTTTTGAAAAAGCTATGATCGGCGGAGCATCGGCCCGGCTGGGCCAGTGGGGAGAACGGCTGGTGCGCCGGGCGCTGGAGCGCCAGGGCGTGACTATCCTGACGGCCAACTGGCGCTGTCCCTACGGGGAAATTGATTTGATCGCCGCCACGGAGAAGGAAATCTACTTTGTGGAGGTCAAGACCCGCCGCTCCCGCACCTATATGGAAATACGGGAGGCAGTGGACCTGCCCAAGCAGCGCAGACTGCTGCTGGCGGCGGAGAGCTACTTACAGGAACACCCGGAGGAACGCCGTCAGCCCCGGTTCGACGTGGCGGAGGTCTACGCCCCACAGGGGACGGACACGTTTCAGCCGGAAATTTGCTATTACCCCAATGCCTTCGACGGAAGTGGAGGTTGAAAAATGAAGTTATCTGTTTTTGACGGCCACTGTGACACCATCAGCCGTCTGGCCCGGATGCCCATGGAGCGACTGGCGGGCAACAGCGGCCAGTGGGATCTGGACCGGGTGGGGGATTTTGGCCCACAGGCTCAGTTCTTCGCCATCTTCTGGGACTCCGCCCTGCCCATGACCAAATCGGTGGTCAAGCGGGAGTTTAAGGTGTTCCAGAAGGAGTGTAAGACGTACCATGACCGCATCCAGCACTGTCGCACCGCGCGGGAGGCCAAGGACGCCATGAGCCAGGGCAAGGTGGCGGCGTTCCTCTCGGTGGAAGGGGCGGAACTGATCGGCTGCTCCCTGGAGGGGTTGCAAGACGCCTATGACAAGGGTGTCCGGGCGGTGAACCTGACCTGGAACCACGCCAACGCCCTCTCCGGCAGCCACATGGACCACCCCGAACAGGGCCTGACCCCGCTGGGGGTGGAGTACGTGCAGAAAATGCAGCAGTTTGGGATGCTGGTAGACGTGTCCCACCTGTCCGACCCCGGCTTCTGGGGCGTGATGGAGAATGCGACCAAGCCCATTATGGCGAGCCACTCCAACAGCCGCGCCGTCTTTTCTCATACAAGGAACTTGACGGACGAACAATTTACTGCCATAATGAAGAATCATGGCGTGGCGGGCCTGAACGCCTACGCCGCCTTTTTGGGCGACGGCGTTGTGACCGGCGACACCCTGCTGGCCCATCTGGAGCATTTTCTCTCCCTGGGCGGGGGGAAGAACGTGGCCCTGGGCGGCGACTGGGACGGCTGTGACCGGCTGCCCCAGGGCTATACCGGCGTGTGGAGCTGGGCGGACTTTTATGAGACGCTGCTGCGGCACAACTATCCGGAGTCCCTGGTCAAAGACCTGTTTTTCAACAATCTGATGAGGACGGTGAAGCAAGTATGTACTATGTGAGCACCCGTAATAAAACCCTGCAATACACCCCGGCGGAGGCCATCGCCCAGGGCTTGTCCCGGGAAGGCGGCCTGTTCGTCCCCCAGGTGATCCCCCGTTTGCCGGGCAGCGCACTGATGATGTTAAAAGATATGAGCTATCAGCAGCGGGCCGTCTACGTGATGGGGATGTATCTGGACCATTTCACCAGCTTTGAACTGAGCCGCGCCGCGTCTGCGGCCTATGGCCCCGACAAGTTCGACACCAAGGCGGTGGCCCCGGTGCGCAAGGTGGACGACACTACCTACTGCCTGGAGCTGTGGCACGGTCCCACCTGTGCCTTTAAGGACATGGCGCTGCAAATGCTGCCCCATCTGCTCTCCCTCTCGCTGAAAAAGAACAACGAGAAAAAGACCGCCTGCATTCTGGTGGCTACCTCCGGCGATACGGGCAAGGCTGCCCTGGAGGGCTTCAAGGATGTGGACCAGACCAAGATTTTGGTCTTTTACCCCCGAAACGGCGTCAGCGAAATTCAGCAGCTCCAAATGGCTACTCAGGAGGGCGACAACGTGGGGGTCAGCGCCGTCATCGGCAACTTTGACGATGCGCAGACCGGCGTGAAAACCCTGTTCTCCGATGAGGAGTTGCGGGAAGAGCTGGCACAGCGGGGCTATTTCCTTTCCTCTGCCAACTCCATCAACTGGGGCCGGGTGCTGCCGCAGATCGTCTACTATATCTCTGCCTACTGCGACCTGCTGCGGGACGAGGCCATTCAGCCCGGCGAGGCCATCAACATCTGCGTTCCCACCGGCAACTTCGGCAACATTCTGGCGGCGTTCTACGCCAAGCAGATGGGCCTGCCGGTGAACAAACTGATTTGCGCTTCCAACAGCAACAACGTCCTCACCGACTTCATCCAGACCGGCGTCTATGACCGCAACCGGCAGTTCTACAACACGGTTTCCCCCTCTATGGACATCCTCATCTCCAGCAATCTGGAGCGGCTGCTCTACCTGCTCTCGGAGGAGGACGACCAACTGGTGGCCTCCTATATGGAGGAGCTGAACCGGGTGGGCCGGTATCAGGTCAGCGACAGCATCCTCCAGAAGCTCCAGCGGGAGTTCGCCGCCGGGTATGCCGATGAGACCGCCACCAAAGCCGCCATCGCCGCCATGAAGCAGGGGGAGAACTACCTCATCGACACCCACACCGCCGTAGCCTTTAAGGTGCTGGCGGACTACCGGAAAGAGACCAAGGACGAGACCGTCACTGTGGTGGCCTCTACCGCCAGCCCCTTCAAGTTCGGGGATGCGGTGCTGGACGCCCTGGGGGTCCGTCATCTGTGGACGGGCACCGCCCTGCTGGACCAGCTTGCCGAGGAGACCGGCGTAGAGGCCCCCGTGCCTCTGGCGACGCTGAAAGAGAAGAAGGTCCGCTTCACCTCGTACACCGACAAGAGCGAGATGAAGACCGTGGTCAACGACTTCCTGCGGTAAAGGAGGACGGTATGGCGCTTTACGCGATCGGCGACCCCCACCTGTCCCTGAACAGCCCCAAGTCGATGGAAGTGTTCGGCGGAAATTGGGTGGGCTATGTGGACAAGCTGCTGGCCGGGTTCCAGTGCGTAGCGCCAGAGGATACCGTGGTGTTTTGCGGAGACCTGTCCTGGGGGATGTCCCTGAAGGAGAGCCTGCGGGACTTCGCCTTTCTGGACGCCCTGCCCGGCGGCAGGAAGATTTTGCTCAAGGGTAACCACGACTATTGGTGGACCACCGCCAGCAAGATGAACCGCTTTTTCCAGGAGAACGGCTTCCGGTTTGAGCTGCTCCACAACAACTGCCTGCTCTACGGAGACGTGGCGCTGTGCGGCACACGGGGCTGGTTCCTGGACGAGGAAAAGGGCGGCCACAACGAAAAAATGCTCCGCCGGGAGGTCATCCGGCTGGAAACCTCCCTCCAGGCGGCGGGGGACCGGGAGAAGCTCGTCTTTCTCCACTATCCCCCCATCTACCAGGGCTATCGCTGCCCGGAGATTCTGGAGCTGCTGGAGCGATATCAGGTGCGGCAGTGCTACTTCGCCCATCTCCACGGCCCCAGCATTCGCCTGGCGGTGGAGGGGTGGCACAACGGGACCCGGTTCTCCCTGATTTCCGCCGACCACCTGAACTTCGTGCCCAAAAGAATTTTAGAATTTTAAAAAAATATGCAAAATAACGGTGGAAATCTCCGTGCATATCTGTTAGAATTATCGTTCGTAGGATTTTGTATCAAATTTGCGCCAGAGCCGGCATACCGGCAGGCGCGGTGAATCATGCGCCCCTGTGGGGGACATCTAGGAGGAAACGACCCATGAACCTGAAAAACGTGGAAAAGAAAGAGAAAAACACTGTCGTCCTGACCATCGAGGTGGACGCGAAGGAATTTGACGCCGCCGTGAACAAGGTCTATCGTCGGGCCAAGGGCAGCATGTCCGTTCCTGGCTTCCGCAAGGGCAAGGCCCCCCGCAAGCTCATCGAGAAGATGTACGGCGAAACCATCTTCTATGAGGACGCCATCAACGACGTGTATCCCCAGGCCCTGGAGGACGCCATCAAAGAGGCCGACCTGGAAGTGGTGGGCTATCCCCAGTTGAACATCGAGCACGTGGGCGCGGACGGCTTCCAGTTCACTGCCACCGTGGGCGTCAAGCCTGAGGTCAAGCTGGGCCAGTACAAGGGCGTTGCCTCCGCCAAGGACACCGTCGTGGTCACCGACCAGGACGTGGAGGACGAAATGAAGCCCCTCATCTCCCGCGCCACCACCCAGGAGACCGTGGACCGTCCCGTGGAGAACGGCGACACCACCATCATCGACTTCGAGGGCTTCCTGGACGGCGTGCCCTTCGAGGGCGGCAAGGCCGAGCAGTACAGCCTGAAAATCGGCTCCGGCTCCTTCATCCCCGGCTTCGAGGAGCAGATCGTCGGCATGTCCGCCGGTGAGGAGAAGGACATCAATGTCACCTTCCCCGCCGAGTACGGCGCGGAGGAGCTGGCCGGCAAGCCCGCCGTGTTCAAGGTCAAGCTGCACGAGGTCAAGGCCGACGACGTGCCTGAGATCGACGACGAGTTCGCCAAGGACGTCTCCGAGTTCGAGACCCTGGATGAGCTGAAAGCTGACCTGCGCGCCAAGGTGGAAAAGCGCAAGGCCGACAACGCGCAGCAGGCATTCGAGGCCGCTGTTATGAATCAGGTCATCGAGGCCTCCGAGATGGAAATTCCCGACACCATGGTGGAGTATGAGCTGGACAAGCAGATGCAGAACATGGAGAGCCGCGTCTCCGGCATGGGCGTGACCCTGGAGCAGTACCTGAGCATGATGGGCAGCAACATGACCGAGTTCCGGGAGAACATGCGCCCCTCCGCTCTGCGCGGTATCCAGCAGGACCTGGTGCTGGAGGCGGTGGTCGCCGCCGAGGGCTTCGAGGCCAGCGAGGAAGAGAAGCAGGCTGAGGTGGAGAAGCTGTCCAAGGAATACGACATGGAAGAGGACAAGATCCGCGCCGCCATCACCGACGACCAGCTTGCCTACAGCGTCAAGATGGACAAGGCCACCAAGCTGATCTACGGCTCCGCCGTGGTCACTGAGCTGACCGACGAGGTGGAAGTGACTGAGCAGGCCGCCCCCGCTGAGGAGACTGCCGCTGAGGAAGCCACCGACGAGAAGCCTGCGGAGGAGTAAACGGTATAATTTCCCGCAGGTGGGATATAATAGTGTCTGCCGGGCGACCTGCCCGGCGGAACAAATCGCATTTTTCCCGGCGCGGCGCTGCGCATCGGATGCAGTGCCGCCCATTTGGAAGCTCCGGTTCAATGACCTTGAATCAGAGGTTCCTCCAAGCAAAGGAGTATCTCATGAGCTTAGTACCTTATGTAGTGGAACAGACCAACCGTGGGGAGCGTTCCTACGACATCTTTTCCCGGTTGCTGAACGACCGCATCGTTTTTCTGGCCGGTGAGGTGGACGATTCCCAGGCGCAAGTCATCCAGGCGGAGCTGCTCTACCTGGAGGCCCAGGACCCCGACAAGGACATCCAGCTTTACATTAACAGTCCTGGCGGCAGCGTGACGGCAGGCATGGCTATTTATGACACCATGCAGTATATCAAGTGCGACGTGCAGACCATTTGCAGCGGCATGGCCGCCAGCATGGGGGCCTTCCTGCTCTCCAGCGGGACCAAGGGCAAACGTATCGCCCTGCCCAACTCTGAGATTATGATCCATCAGCCTTCCGCCGGTACCCAGGGCAAGGTCACGGACATGGAGATCGACGTGGAGCATTTCCTGAAAATCAAGCAGAACCTGAACGAGATCCTGGCGGCCAACACTGGCAAGCCGGTGGAGACCATCAAGGCCGAAACCGAGCGGGACCACTGGCTGACCGCCGAGGAGGCCAAAGCGTATGGCCTGATCGACCAGGTCATTTATAACCGGTAATTCAATCATCCGGCCCTGAACAGGGAGCGGTGGCTCTGGCCGCTGCTCCCCCTCTGAAAGAGGGAAAGGAATCAAGCAAGTATGGCGAAAAACGACGACAAGCACAGCATCCGCTGCTCCTTCTGCGGCAAGAGCCAGGATAAGGTCCGGCGAATCATCGCCGGGCCGGGCGTGTATATCTGCAACGAGTGTGTCGGCCTGTGCAACAGCATCCTGGACGACACCATGGGCGATTACTACGAGTCAGAAGGCGTGGGGGACAATTTCCTGGATGAGCTGCCCACCCCCCAGGAGATCCGCGCCGTGCTGGACCAGTATATCATCGGCCAGGAGGACGCAAAGGTCACCCTGTCCGTGGCTGTCTACAACCACTATAAGCGCATCCGCTACGGGATGAAGGAGGACAACGGTGTTGAACTGCAAAAGTCCAACATCCTGCTGCTGGGTCCCACCGGCTGCGGCAAGACCCTCTTTGCCCAGACGTTGGCCAAGATGATGAAGGTGCCCTTCGCCATCGCTGACGCCACCACCCTGACGGAAGCGGGCTATGTGGGCGACGATGTGGAGAACATTCTGCTGCGACTGGTGCAGGCCGCCGACTACGATGTGGAGCTGGCCGAGCGGGGCATCATCTACGTGGACGAGATCGACAAAATCGCCCGCAAGAGCGAGAATACCTCCATCACGCGGGATGTCTCCGGCGAGGGCGTCCAGCAGGCCCTGTTGAAAATTCTGGAGGGCACCGTTGCCAACGTGCCGCCCCAGGGCGGGCGCAAGCACCCCCACCAGGAGTTCATTCAGGTGGACACCACCAACATCCTCTTTATCTGCGGCGGCGCCTTCGACGGCATCGAGAAGATCATCGAGGACCGCACGGACCGCACCAGCATCGGTTTCGGCGGCGAGCTGCTGAGCAAGAAGGAGAAGCAGGCTACCTCTCTGTTGAAGGAGCTGCAACCCCACGACCTGTTGAAGTTCGGCATCATCCCCGAATTGATTGGCCGTCTGCCGGTCATCACCACCCTCAGCGCCTTGGACCGGGACCAACTGGTGCAGATTTTAACTCAGCCCAAGAACGCTCTCGTCAAGCAGTACCAAAAGCTGATGGAATACGACCAGGTGCAGTTGGAGTTCCAGCCGGAGGCGCTGGAGGTCATCGCGGAGGCCGCCCAGGACCGTGGCATCGGCGCCCGCGGTCTGCGGGCCGTGGTGGAGGACACCATGAACCAACTGATGTATATGGTCCCCTCTGACCCAACCATCACCAAAGTGACCATCACCGCCGACTGTGTCCGGCACACCGGGGAGCCTCTGATCGAGCGGAATCCCGGCCAGACCCGCCGGATGCCGCCTCGCCGCACTGGGGGTGGGGCCTCCCAGGAGGTCAAAAAGCGCCGCGGCAACGCCTCTTGAACGGCGGTTATCACAAAAATCAAACCCCAGGGCGATACCGCCCAGGAGAAGCTCTACGCAGGGGCCTGGGCGTGTTCGCTCTGTGTCCCTGCGCATTTCTCGTTAAAGGAATCCAACTATGAACGAAGAACTGATTTCCGAATCTGTCACCAATACGACCGATATGCCTGCAATGGCTCTGCGGGGGCTGACGATCTTCCCCGGTATGACCGTCCACTTCGACGTGGGACGGGAGGCGTCCATTCGGGCGCTGAACGTCGCCATGGAGGACGGGGATACCATCTTCCTGGTGACGCAGAAGGACCTGGCCGTGGAGGAGCCGGAGCAGAAGGATTTGTATGGCATGGGCACCATTGTGGCCGTCCGCCAGATGCTTCGTCTGCCGGGGGACAACGTGCGCATTATGGTGGAGGGCTTGTCCCGCGCCCGGCTGGTGGAGCTGCGGGAGACCAAGCCCTATCTGATCGCCGCCGTGGAGAAGATCCCCAACATCACCATCTCCGGCACCCTGCGCAGCGAGGCGGTGCTGCGCCAGACCTACGAGCTGTTTGAGCGCTACGCGGAGCTGTCCCCCAAGATGGCCCCGGAGGTGGTGCTGACGGTCATTTCCAGCCGGGACCCGGCTTATCTGGCGGACTTCATCGCCCAGAACATCGCCATTCGCAGCGAGGACAAACAGGCTATTTTGGACGAGGTGCGGCCTCTCCGCCGCCTGGAAAAGCTCAACGCCATCCTCAAGCGAGAAGGCGAGGTGTTGGAGCTGGAACACGATTTGGACGACAAGATGCAGGCGCACATGAACCAGGTCCAGAAAGACTATTACCTGCGGGAACAGCTAAAGGTCATCCAGGGTGAGCTGGGCGAGGGAGAGGACAGCGACAGCGACCTCCAGGAGTACGCCGATAAAATCGCCCAGGCTGATTTGCCCCAGGAAGTGGAGGAAAAGCTCAACAAAGAGCTGAAACGGCTCTCGAAGCAGCCCTTTGGCTCCGCCGAGGGGTCGGTCATCCGCAACTATCTGGACGTGTGTCTGGACCTGCCCTGGAACAAGCGCACCAAGGAGCGGGTCAACCTGGACGCGGCCCGAAAGGTGCTGGACGCCGACCACTACGGCATGGAAAAGGTCAAGGAGCGCATTTTGGAGTTCATCGCCGTGCGCAAGCTGGCCCCGGACCTGCGGGGACAGATCATCTGCCTGGCGGGGCCTCCCGGCGTAGGCAAGACCTCCATCGCCGCGTCTCTGGCCAAGGCCATGAACCGGAAGATGGCCCGTATCTCCCTGGGCGGCATCCACGATGAGGCGGAGATCCGCGGTCACCGCAAGACCTATATCGGGGCTATGCCCGGCCAGATCATCAAGGCCGTGGAAAAGGCGGGCAGCTCTAACCCGCTGATTTTGCTGGACGAGGTGGACAAGCTGGGCAGCGACTACAAGGGCGACCCCTCCTCCGCGCTGCTGGAGGTGCTGGACGCCGAGCAGAATGCCACCTTCCGGGACAACTTCCTGGAATTGCCCTTCGACCTGTCCGACGTGCTGTTCATCACCACCGCCAACGACTTGGGCGCGGTGCCCGCCCCTCTGCGGGACCGGATGGAGGTCATCGAGCTATCCTCCTACACCGACGAGGAAAAGCTGCAAATCGCCCGCCGCCACCTGTTGCCCAAGGAGATGAAGCGCCATGGCGTCAATGGCCGCAACTTCCGGGTCACGGACGACGCCATTCGGGAGATCATCGCCGGGTATACCATGGAATCCGGCGTGCGGCAGTTGGAACGGCAGTTAGCCCGGCTGTGCCGCCGGGGGGCCATGCAGTTGGTCAGCGGCGCGACCAAGCGGGTCAACGTCAACGGGGACAACCTGGAAACCTTCCTGGGCATCCGCAAGTATCACCGGG
Source organism: Clostridiales bacterium (assembly GCA_021202515.1). GTDB lineage: Bacteria > Bacillota > Clostridia > Oscillospirales > Oscillospiraceae > Onthomonas. The sequence continues at coordinate 96,649 of JAJQCW010000003.1, forward strand.
AACGGTACGACCACACGCCCCAGGTGGGCGTGGTCAATGGCCTGGCCTGGACCTCCGTGGGCGGTGAAATGCTGGAGGTGGAGGTCAACGTGCTGCCCGGCACCGGCAAGGTGGAGCCTACCGGCAACCTGGGCAGCGTCATGCAGGAATCCTGTCACTCCGCCATCTCCTATATCCGCTCCGCTGCGGACAAGCTGGGGGTCCCCGCCGACTTTTACCAGAACAAGGACATTCACATTCACTTCCCGGAGGGGGCTGTTCCCAAGGACGGGCCTTCCGCCGGCGTGACCATCACCACCGCCATCGTCTCCGCCCTGACCAACACGCCGGTACGCCCTGACGTGGCCATGACCGGCGAGGTGACGCTGCGGGGCCGGGTGCTGCCCATCGGCGGCCTGCGGGAAAAGACTATGGCGGCCTACCGGGCCGGGATGAAAACCGTCATTATCCCCAGGGACAACGAAAAAGACCTGGAGGAGATCGACCCCACCGTGGCCGGGGCGCTGCGCTTTGTCACTGCCGCTCAGGTGGACGTGGTTCTGGCCGAGGCGCTCATCTCCCTGCCCACCGGCAGGGCGGAGGAGCCTAAATTAGAAAACACCCTGCTCCCGGTGGAACACAACGGCCCGGAACAGGGCCTGACCATTCAACAGTGAGGGAACTATGAATCTGCACAATGCGGAATACGTGCGCTCCGCCGCCAAAGCGGGGGACTTCCTCCACGACGGGCGGGCGCAGATCGCCATGGCGGGGCGCTCCAACGTGGGCAAGTCCTCGGTCATCAACCGGCTGCTGGACCGCAAAAACCTGGCACGGGTGGGCAACTCCCCCGGAAAGACCCGTCAGGTGAACTATTTTCTCATCGACAAGAGCTTTTACCTGGTGGACCTGCCTGGCTACGGCTACGCCAAGGTCTCCAAGGCGGAGCGGGACCGCTGGGGCCAACTGATGGAGGCGTATTTTGCCGACGAGCAAATCACCCTGGGGCTGCTCATCGTGGACGCCCGGCACAAGCCCACCGCCGACGACTGCACCATGGCCCAGTGGTTCAAGGACACCGGCTGCCCCTTCGCGGTGGTGGCCAACAAGCTGGACAAGCTGAAAAAGTCCGAGGTGGAACCCAACCTGGCCCGCATCCGGGAGACCCTGGAGCTGGGGGAGGACGTGCCGCTGGTGGCCTTCTCTGCCGAGAAGGGGACGGGCAAGCAGGAGCTGCTGAACCTCGTCCTGGGTTGTCTGGCGAAGTAATCCAATCTGACTATCCCTTTGCGTCAGCTTTGTGTTTTAGTGTCTAGTGGTTAGTGGCTAGAAAGAGGGCTGTTTTACTGTTGATTCCACATCTGCCGAACAAAACTGCACCAGACGATAAGCACTATCCCCTCTTGCCTCCCCTGAAAGGGCAGGGAGGGGCAAAGCCCCGGAAGTGCCGCTTGACGGCGGAGGAGGGCCGCCGCCTTTAGGCGGTGGCGGAGGGGTTTCTAACGCATGGGAGCAAAAGGGATAACAGTATAATCATATCTCACGGCCCTTTTTCCGTACAGAAAAGGGCCGTTTTTGCAAGAGAAGGGAGCGTACAGTATGAGGACCAACGTTTTGCTGAACACCTACGCCTTTCAGGAGCCGTGGGCGGCGGCCTGGCTGGAGCGGGTTTTAAAGCCGGATATGCGGGCCACGGTTGTGGCCTTCTCCTTCAACGCGGGCATGGACGAGGCTCAGGCCGCCTCAGAGGGCCACCGCCGGGACCTGCTGCCCGCTTTCGCCCACTACGGCATCGGCCCGGAACAGGTGGAACTGGTCAACTGGTTCCGGGACACGCCCCAGACTGCCCGGCAGAAAATCGAACAGAGCGACATCTTGTTTTTCACCGGCGGCTGGCCCGACCACATGATGTACCGGCTGGGTCGGTGGGAACTGACGGAACTCATTGAGCAGTTCGACGGTATCGTCATGGGGTGCAGCGCTGGGGCCATGGTGCAGATGAAACGCTACCATATCACCCCGGACGAGGATTACCCCAACTTCGTCTATTTGTCCGGCATGGATATGCTGGACCGGTTTTACATCGAGGTCCACTACCGGGAGACCGACCTCCAGCACGCCAGCATCGACCGGGTGCGCCGGGAGCAGGGGAAACCCGTCTTTGCCATGTACAACGACGGTGGCCTACTGGTGCAGGGGGACTGTGTCACGCCCATGGGCCGGGTGCGGCTGTATTTGCCGGAAAAGTGAATTGAAACGACAAACCCCTCCAACCATTGAAGCGGTTGGAGGGGGATTTTCACGTTTTTAGGGTTTTACTCCACCCACACCTTGCCGATGTCGGTGCGGAAGTGCATATCCTTCCAGGTGATGGGTTTTGCGGCGGCATAGGCGTTGTCCACCGCTTCGGCCAGGGTCGCGCCCCGGGCGGTGACGCCCAGCACCCGGCCGCCGTTGGTCAGGTACTCCCCGTTGGGGCCGAACTTGGTGCCCGCGTGGAACACATAGGCGTCCTCCACCTGGTCCAGGCCGGAGATGACGTTGCCCTTCTCGTAGCTCAGGGGGTAGCCGCCGGAGGCCAGCACCAGGCAGCAGGCCGCGCCGTCCTTCCACCGGATGTCCATCTGGTCCAGGGCGCCGTCTACGCAGGCGTTGAAGATGTCAAAGAGGTCGGTGTCCAACTGATAGAGCAGGGGCTGGGTCTCCGGGTCGCCAAAGCGGGCGTTGTACTCCACCACCTTGGGGCCGGTGGGGGTCAGCATCAGGCCGAAGTAGAGCACGCCCTTGAAGGGACGGCCCTCCGCCTTCATCGCGGCCATGGTGGGGACGAAAATCTCCCGCATACACTGCTCTGCAATCTCCGGGGTGTAGTTGGGGGAGGGGGTAAACGCGCCCATGCCGCCGGTGTTAGGGCCTTCGTTGCCGTCATAGGCCCGCTTGTGGTCCTGGGAGGAGAGCATGGGGACTACGTGTTCCCCGTCGGCAAAGGCCAGCACCGTCACCTCCGGGCCGGTCATGCACTCCTCGATGACCACTGTGGAGCCGGAAGCGCCGAACTTGCCGCCCTCCATCATGTCCCGGACGGCCTGTTTCGCCTCCTCCACCGTGGCGGCCACAGTGACGCCCTTGCCCAGGGCCAGGCCGTCGGCCTTGACCACGATGGGCGCGCCCTGCTGGTCAATGTAGGCCAGAGCCTCCGCCTCGTCGGTGAAGGTCTGGTACTGGGCGGTGGGGATGTGATACTTGGCCATCAGCTCCTTGGAGAACGCCTTGGAAGCCTCGATGATGGCGGCGTTTTTGCGGGGGCCGAAGGCTTTCAGCCCGGCTTCTTCCATGGCGTCCACCATGCCCAGGGCCAGGGGGTCGTCCGGGGCAACCATGACGAAGTCCATCTGGTTCTCCTTGGCCCACTGGACCATGGCGTCCACGTCGGTTGCCCCGATGGGGACGCAGGTGGCCACAGAGGAAATGCCCGCGTTGCCGGGGGCGCAGTACAGCTCTGTCACCTTGGGAGACTGGGCCAGCTTCCAGCAGATGGCGTGCTCGCGGCCACCGCCGCCGACTACTAATACTTTCATTTGAAACACTCCTGTTTTTTTAGTTTTGAGTATTGCGTTGAATCAGATGCTATTATTAGTGGCTAGTAGCTAGTGGGGTAACGCTTGGCGTTGGTCCGTATTTTGCCAAGAATAGTACCAGGTTACCACAGAGAACTACCATCTGATAATTGACCACACCTCTTGCCTCCCCTGTGAAGCGCTGGCCGAATGGCCAATTCCTCTTTAGCGCAAATGCAGGCAGGGAGCGCAGCGGAAGTGCCGCTTGACGGCGGAGCTATGGCCCTTTGGGGGCCATGCGAGTCGCAAAGGGCAGGGAGGGGCAAAGCCCCGGAAGTGCCGCTTGACGGCGGAGGAGGGCCGCCTTTAGGCGGTGGCGGAGGGGTTTCAATTAGTATCCAAAGGTCCCTTCCAGCGACTCGTCGTTGTCGATCCAGTCCTGCACTGAAATCTCCCGATACTCGTCCTCCGAATCCCGGATAAATACGTTTTTGATGCCCGCGTTGATGATGAACCGCTTGCACAGGGAGCAGCTACAGGAATTTTTAATATACTCCCCGGTGGAGACCTCCCGCCCGGAGAGGTACATGGTCGCGCCGATCATCTTGTTGCGCTCGGCGCTGATGATGGCGTTTTGCTCGGCGTGGACGCTGCGGCACAGCTCGTACCGCTCTCCACGGGGGATTTTGAGCTGCTGCCGGATGCAGTACCCCAGGTCGGTACAGTTTTTCCGTCCCCTGGGCGCGCCCACATAGCCGGTGGAGATGACCTCGTCGTTTTTGACGATGACCGCCCCGTAGCGGCGGCGCAGACAGGTGCCCCGTTTGGAGACCACGTCCGCCAGGTCCAGGTAATAGTTGATTTTGTCTCGTCTGGCCATGCGCTTCCCCCGTTTCTATTTTGCCGTGTAAAATGGAACGCTTGCACCTGCATTATACATGACTTTTCCGCCGTTGAACAGCCCCATTTTCCGCAAACCGAAAAAGGGCAGGGGAGTAGCCCCTGCCCAAACTGGTTAATGGTGGAACAGCCGGATACCGGTGAAGCACATGGTAATGCCGTGGCTGTTGCAGGCCGCGATGACGTTGTCGTCCCGGATGGAGCCGCCCGGCTCGGCGATATACTTCACGCCGGACTTAAACGCCCGCTCCACGTTGTCCCCGAAGGGGAAGAAGGCGTCGGAGCCGCAGGAAACCTCGCTCATCTGGGCGATCCAGGCTTTTTTCTCCTCCTCGGTCAGCACTTCGGGCTTGACCTTGAAGCTCTCCTGCCACACGCCCTCAGCCAGCACGTCCTCGTACTCGTTGGAGGTGTAGACGTCGATGGCGTTGTCCCGGTCAGGGCGGCGGATGCCGTCCACGAACTGGAGGCCCAGCACCTTGGGATGCTGGCGCATCCACCAGTTGTTGGCCTTGTCACCTGCCAGACGGGTGCAGTGGATGCGGCTCTGCTGGCCTGCGCCCACGCCGATGGTCTGGCCGTCCTTGACGTAGCAGACGGAGTTAGATTGGGTGTATTTCAGGGTGATGAGGGCCACGATCAGGTCGATCTTGGCGGCCTGGGGCAGCTCTTTGCTGTCAGTGACGATGTTGGACAGCATTTCCTCGTCGATTTTCAGGAAGTTGTGGCCCTGCTCAAAGACCACGCCGAAAATCTCCCGGCGCTCCTGGGACTTGGGGACATAATCGGGGTCGATTTGGATGACGTTGTAGTTGCCCTTTTTCTTAGTCTTGAGGATGGCCAGGGCCTCGTCGGTGTAACCGGGGGCAATGATGCCGTCGGAGACCTCGTTTTTCAGGTAGGAGGCGGTGGCGGCGTCGCAGACATCGGAGAGTGCGGCCCAGTCGCCGTAGGAGCAGAGACGGTCGGCGCCCCGGGCGCGGATGTAGGCGGCGGCGATGGGGGTGATCTCTGCGTCCTTGTCCACAAAATAGATGGCCCGGTCGATGTCGCTGAGGGGCTTGCCCACGGCAGCCCCGGCAGGGGAGACGTGCTTAAAGGACGCGGCGGAGGGCATACCGGTGGCCTCTTTCAGCTCCTTGACCAGTTGCCAGGAGTTGAAAGCGTCCATAAAGTTGATGTAGCCGGGCTTGCCGTTGAGGACGGTAACGGGCAGCTCGCCCTCGGCCATATAGATCTTCGAGGGCTTCTGGTTGGGGTTACAGCCGTATTTCAGTTCCAGTTCTTTCATGCTCACTGCCTCCCAAAAGAGTTATTCGTTGACGTTTTTGATGACATCGTCGGTTTTGCCGGTGGCAAGGTCGATGTACCGCACGAACAGGGAGACCTTGTTCTCCTTGTTCAGGCTGTCCCACAGCAGGTCGGCCAGCTCCCCGGCGGTGGCGGCGGAGATGCCTACCCGCTCCGGCTCGCCCTCGAAGGAGGGGAGGGGGTCGCCGTCGCCCATGTAGGTGTGGAGGAAGCGACCCTCCCCGGCGACGGGGACGTCGTACTCGTAGAAGTACCGGCAGCAGCAGGAGGGGTCGCCGTCGGCGCTCTTGAGGATGGACAGGTTATAGCTGCCGTCAGGCTTCACCACGCCGGAGATGCGGGGGGTGTAGTTGGGGGCGTCCGGCTCAAAGGTCCGGGTCAGCAGGGCGTGGCGGTAGCAGTGGCCCTCCTGGAACGCCTGCCAGATGGTGTCGGTCTGGTCGCCGTTGGTGACGATGGTCTTGCCGTCGTAGTACCGGACGGGGTGATAGATGACCAGGCTGGGGTCCACCATCTTGGCGGGGTCAAACGCCTGGGTGCGGATGCCGTCCTCGGTGACGGTAAAGATCCGGTTGCGGCTGTTCACGCTGCGGCCCATGATGAAGTAGGCGATGACCGCCTGGGTGTTGTCCGCGCTGCGGCCCAGCAGGATACCCCGGCCGGGATAGGGGTTGTTTTTCAATTCGGTGGCAATATCCAGTTTTTTCATAGGAACCTCCCAATGCGCCCAGGGCGCGAAACAGTCGTAAAAGGGTCAAAGGTTATTGAAACATCCGCAAAGCGTACCGGTCCCCGTCAAATTCATCGAAGATCGCCGCCCACCCTGCCTGGTCGCCGCCGGACTGGGCCTGCCCCTCCTTGGCGAAGGAGGAGACGGTGCGGAAGGTCAGGTGGTCGTTTTCCAGCCGGGTCAGCCGGGGGAGGGCGTAAGTCTGCTCCGTCACCACCACCAGCAGGTAGTTCCCGCCCCGGTAGTGTTGCTCCAGCCACATAGCCAGAGCCGCCACGTCGTTGACGGCCCCTTCCGGGTCCAGGGCGATTTTGGCGTTTTTCATCACGAAAAGGGCGGTGCGATCCCCCTCCAGCAGCCGCTGAAACTTGTGTTCCAGGTGGGCCATGCGGCCCCGCAGCTCCTGCATGGCCTGCACCACGGCCTGAGGGTCCTCCCGGCCGTTGGGCAGCCGCAGTTGTTCCACCGGCGTTTTGCCATGGAAGGACAGGTGGGTGGTCTTGCAGAGGAACATCCCGTTGCTTTGCAGCTCCACCCCGCCAGAGAGGATGGTCTCCGGGTACTCCATACACCGGGGCAGGTCGGCGTCGCCGTAGACGTAGCACCAGGAGAAGGGGTAAGAGTCCAGGTTCCCGTCCAGGTGGTCCTGGATGCGGAAGCTGACCTCGCAGTTGAAGCCCAAACTGACGATGGTATCGAAATGCGCGGGATAGGCCGTCTTTGGCCGGTTGAACCCGTGCAGCAGCCGTTCCAGCACCGTCAGCGGATGTGAACGATGCGGCCTTCCACGGAAAGCCGCCCTTCACAAAAGAGGCTCACAGCCTGGGGCAGAAGGACCCATTCCGCCTGCTCCATGATGCGGCGCTGCAAGGTCGCGGGGGTGTCGTCCTCGTTGACGGCTACGGCCTTTTGCAGGATGATGGGGCCGCCGTCGCACTCCTCAGAGACGAAGTGGACGGTGGCGCCGGAGAGCTTGACGCCGTATGCCAGCGCCCGCTCGTGGACGTGCAGCCCATAGTAGCCCTCCCCGCAGAAGGAGGGGATGAGGGCGGGATGGATGTTGATGATAGCGTTGGGATAGGCGTGTACCAGTTCCTCGGTGAGGACATACATGAACCCGGCCAACACCACCAGGCCAATGTCCAGATCCTGGAGCTGTTTGGTCAGGGCGACTGTCATGGCCCGGTTGTCGGCGTAGTCCTTGCGGTTCACCACATAGCCGGGAATGTTTGCCTTCGCTGCCCGCTCCAAGGCGTAGGCGGTGGGGGAGGAGGAGATCACGGCGGCGATTTCACCGTTCTTAAGTTCCCCTCTGTTTTGGGCGTCGATGAGGGCCTGGAGGTTGGTACCGCCGCCAGACACCAGCACTGCAATGCGCACCATCAAAACACGACCTCCACGCCAGCGTCTCCCGCCTTGACGGAGCCGATGATGAAGCCGTGCTGCCCGGCGCGGACGACAGTGCCCATGGCGAGGCCCGCCTGGTCCTTGGGCAGGGCGACGACCATGCCGATGCCCATGTTGAAGGTGTTGTACATATCTCTTGTGGGGATGTTCCCGGCCCGCTGGATGATGTCGAAGATGGGCAGGCGGGGGAAGGAGCGGGTATCGATGACGGCGGTCAGCCCCTTCTTCATCATGCGGGGGACGTTCTCGTAGAAGCCGCCGCCGGTGATGTGGCTGACGCCGTGGATGTCCACCCCGGCGGCCAACAGTTGGCGAATCGCGTGGACATAGATGACGGTAGGCCGCAGCAGCTCCGCGCCCAGGGTGTTGCCCAGCTCGTCATAGTGGTCGTCCCAGTGGTTCTCGATGTCCAGCACCTTGCGGACCAGAGAGAAGCCGTTGGAGTGGACGCCGCTGGAGGTCATGCCCAGCAGCACGTCGCCCTCCTGCATCCGGGCTTCGGGGTCGATGCGCTTGTCCGCGTCCACCATGCCCACGGCGAACCCGGCCAGGTCATACTCGTTCTCCGGGTAGAAGCCGGGCATTTCGGCGGTCTCGCCGCCCACCAGGGCGCAGTCGGACATCTTGCAACCGTCGGTGATGCCCTTGACGATCTGCTCGATGCGGCTGGGGACGTTTTTGCCGCAGGCGATGTAATCCAGGAAAAACAGGGGCATGGCGCCGCCGCAGATGATGTCGTTGACGCACATGGCCACGCAGTCGATGCCCACAGTGTCATGCTTGTCCATCAAAAAGGCCAGCTTCAGCTTGGTACCCACGCCGTCCGTACCGGAAACCAGCACCGGGCGCTTCATGCCGGTGAGGTCCGGGGCGAACTGGCCGCCGAAGCCGCCCAGGTCCCCCAGCACGCCGGGGATATAGGTGGAGGCGACCAGGGGCTTGATGCGGTCCACCGCCTCGTATCCGGCGGTCACATCTACACCGGCGGCAGCGTAGGAAGCGGATTTGCTGTTGGTGTTCATGTTCAGGTTTCCTCCTCAGGATAGGTGACAGAGTAGAGCGGCTCGGAGCGGAGCTTGGGGGTAGGCAGGACATAGTTGCCGGAAAAGCAGGCGTCGCAGTACCGCAGGTTCAGTTTTTTGGACAGGTGCTCCAGCCCCTCCAGAGGCATATATTGCAGAGAATCCGCGCCGATGAGCCGACAGACTTCCTCCTCTGTCCGGTTGTGGGCGACCAGGTGCCGCTCGTTGGGGATGGCCGTGCCGTAATAGCAGGCGTGAACGAAGGGGGGCGCGGTGATTTTGACGTGGACCTCGGTGGCCCCTGCGTCCCGCAGCAACTGGACGATGCGGGCCATGGTGCCGCCCCGGACAATGGAGTCGTCTACCAAAACCAGGCGCTTTCCCTTGACCACGGCGCTCATGGCGTTGAGCTTGATGCGGATGGACTTCTGCCGCTGAATTTTGCGGCTTTGGATAAACGTTCGCTGAATGTAGCGGTTTTTCATCAGCCCCATGCCGTAGGGGATGCCGGACTCCTTGGCGTAACCCATTGCGGCCACAATGCCGCTGTCGGGGACGCCCACCACCAAATCAGCCTCGGTGTTGGAATACCGGGCCAGGCAGCGTCCCGCCTCCTCCCGGACCACGCCCACCGGCGCGCCGTCGATGACGGAGTCCTGCCGGGCGAAGTAGATCAGCTCGAACATACACAGGGCGGACTTGGCGTGGCGCACGGCACACTGATAGCTTTTCAACTGGCCGTGATGCACCACCGCCACTTCGCCCGGCGCGATGTCCCGGATGAGGGTGCCGCCCAGGGACTGGATGGCGCAGGATTCGGAGGAGAACACATAGCAGTCTCCCACCTTGCCCACGCAGAGGGGGCGGATGCCGTTGGGGTCCCGGGCGGCGATGAGGGTCTCCCGGTCCATCATGACGATGGAGAACGCGCCTATCATATACTCCATGGCGTTGAGCACCGCGTCCTCCAGGGTGTTGGTGCGCAGATGTTCCCGGACGATGAGGTTGGTGATGATCTCCGCGTCGTTGGTGGTCTGGAAGATGGCGCCCCGACCCTCCATTTCGGTTTTCAGGGCGGCGCTGTTGACCAGCTTGCCATTGTAGCACAGGGCGATGGAGCCGGAGGCGTGGTGGGCCACAATGGGCTGAGCGTTGTTGGGGTTGGCGTCCATCAGGTCGTTGGCGTGGCGGACGTGGCCGATGGCGGCGGTGGCCCCGGCCATTTTTTGCAGGTCCCGGCTGGCGAACACCTCCGGCACCAGCCCCTTGCCCTTGCGCAGGCTCAAAATGCCGTTGGCGGAGCAGGTGGCAATGCCGCAGGACTCCTGCCCCCGGTGCTGGAGGGCGTAGAGGGCATTGTAGGTGTCAAAAGCCGGGTCCCGGGAAAAGCTGGGGTCGCTGCCCGCAGGCTCTCCCGGCGCCTGAGCCTTGATGATGCCGAACACGCCGCACTCCTCGTGCAGTTTATCGGAATTTTCAGGTAAAATGGCGTTGTGGTTCATGGTTCCTCCCAAACGGGGCGAAAGAGGGGACCGGCTGGTCATGCCTCCCCCATCAGGCGGCGCATGACCTCCTGGTAGGCGTCCTCCACGTTGCCCATATCCCGGCGGAAGCGGTCCTTGTCCAGCTTCTCGTGGGTGTTCTCGTCCCAAAGACGGCAGGTGTCGGGGCTGATCTCGTCGGCCAGGACGATCTGCCCGTCGGCGGTCTTGCCGAACTCGATCTTGAAGTCCACCAGGTCAATGCCGATGCCCTTCAGGTAGGATTTCAGGAAAGCGTTGATTTTAAAGGTGTAGTCCTTGATGAGGTTCACTTCGTCCCAAGTGACCAGCTTCAGGGCCACGGCGTGGTAGGCGTTGAGCAGGGGGTCGCCCAGGTCGTCGTTCTTGTAGGAGAACTCGATGGTAGGCTCTTCAAAGACGATGCCCTCCCGCACGCCGTAGTGCTTGGCGAAGGAACCGGCGGAGATGTTGCGGACGATGACCTCCAGGGGGACGATAGAGACCTTTTTCACAGCGGTTTCACGGTCGGAGAGCTGCTGGATGAAGTGGGTGGGAACGCCCGCCTCGGCCTCCAGCTTCTGCATCATAAAGTTGGACATCTTGTTATTGATGACGCCCTTGCCCACGATGGTACCCTTTTTCAGGCCGTTGAACGCGGTGGCGTCGTCCTTATAGTCCACGATGACCACGTTGGGGTCATCGGTGGCGAATACCTTTTTGGCCTTGCCTTCGTAGAGCTGTTCCAGTTTTTCCATGATGAATCGTTCCTTTCCAAAATCAAAAAGTGGGATTAGGTTACTGGGATACGCTGCGCTTGGAGTTTAAATGCCTTCGGCCTGGAGCTTTGCGTCCTTTTCAGCCACCTGCCGGGCCATCTCCGCCTTGAAGTCGGCCAGCTTCTGGACCAGGGAGGGCTCCTCCAGGGCCAGCATCTGGGCGGCCAGGATACCGGCGTTGGCTGCGCCGTTGACCCCCACCGTGGCCACGGGGATGCCGGAGGGCATTTGCACGATGGAGAGCAGGCTGTCCAGCCCGCCCATCATAGAGGTCTTGATGGGGACGCCAATGACGGGGAGAGTGGTGTATGCGGCCAGCACCCCGCCCAGGTGGGCGGCCTTACCTGCCCCGGCGATGATGACGCCGAAGCCCTTTTCGGCGGCGGTGGAGGCGAACTGCTCCGCCGCGGCGGGGGTGCGGTGGGCGGAGATTACATGTACTTCGTAGGGGATGCCAAACTGTTTCAGCTTGTCCACAGCGTCCTTCATAACAGAAAGATCGCTGTCAGACCCCATGATCACAGCAACTTTTTTCATTGAAAAAACCTCCTGAGCGATGTGGTGAGGGGAGCGGACGACAGCACAGTCATTGTCACCGCAAAAAAAGCAAGCAGAGTGGAACATCTGCCTGCTTTGGTTCATAGGATAGACTGATAGAAGGGAAAGAGGAAACGGCCAGACGCCACGCCGAACATGCGTCCGCTGCGATGCACCTGCGCCATAGAACAATCCCTCCCCACCCTTGAATGATGATAGTTTATCCCAAAAACAGTGGCATTTCAAGGGGAGAGAGGGGTCTTTGTTCAACTTTGTACGCTTGAACAACCGCCGCCGAAAAAATGGCGGTCTGGTTGAGCGTTTCGCTTGAATGTAAACGAACGGACAGGGGAGAAGGGGAAAGCGGGCTGTCAAAAACCGTTGGCGTCGAACATCTGGGTCAGATAGCGTCCCCGCACTCGCCAGTCGGCGGCGGCGGCGTAGGCGGTGCGCCGCCGGGCGAAGGCGTCGCCGTCCTCCTCCAGAGCCAGAGTGCAGGCGCTGATAAACTCGATGTCGAAATGGGCGGTGTACACCACGTCGCCGAAGAAAGGCTCGCTGTCCCCGGAGAGCATCGTCACAATGGGCTTGCCGGAGGCCAGGTACTGATAAAGCTGCTCCGAGGCCAGGGACGGCGCAGGGTCCCGTTCGTCCAGCAGGGTAAAGCACACGTCAAATCCCGCCAGATACCGGGGCAGGGAGGGTAGGGACTTCTCCCCCAGGAAAAACACGTTTTTCTGCTTGCGCATGGCCGAATAGCCGGGGTTCTGCCGGGAAACGGGACCCACAAAGACAAAGCTCCACTCCGGGTGGGCCAGGGCCGCCTGATACGCGGGACCGAGTTGGGTGAAGTCATCCACCCGCCCCAAATAGCCGAAGATGGGCTGAGGGACGCGGGACAGGTCCGCCGGAGCGGAGGGGTATACGGCGGCGGCCTGGGAGAACAGGGGGTAATCCACCCCGTTGGGCAGCAGGGCCACGTTGTCGCTGTATTGGCTCAGTCGGTCCTGTAGCTGCTCCGAGGCGGCAAAGACCACGTCTGCCTCTCCAGCCAATGTCGCCTCCCACTCCGGGGGGAGATGAGGCCAGTCCCGGTCACAGTCATAGAGCAACCCGCCGCACTCCGGCAGCAAGTAGGCCAGCTCCACCTGGTCGGGGCAGCGGAGCCACAGCACCGAGCGGTCAAAGCCCTGCTCCTCCATGCACTGCCGGATGAAGGCGGCGTTTTGTCGGCTCCGCCGGGCGATGCGGGAAGGGGCCTCCTCGTTGGCGGGGACACTGGCGGGCAGAGTGAAGGCCAGCACCTGCTCCGCCACCCTGCCGCCCTCTCTGGGGCGGCGCAGGCTGGAAAAGCGGGACTGGGCAGGCTCAAAAAACAGCACCTCCGCCTGGGGGAGCCAGCGAACCAGATTCCCGATCCGGTTCGGCCCCTCGCACCAGGGGAGATGGGAGACGCAGATGATTTGAGCCATAGGACAGCACCTCGCAATGCAGGTAAATTTTTTGTAAACGAAAATCAAATTAGAATAGACAGGGGGCCTCCCCTGTTGTATCATGACAGCAGTTGTTTTGCAGGAGGTCGTGTATGTTCGCTTTGTTTCAACAGTTGGACGGGGGAGTTCTGCTCTTTTTGCAGGAGCATGTGCGCTGCGCCCCGCTGTCTCTGTTTTTAATCCCGCTGACCATCTTCGGCGGCTGCGGGACCATGTGGATCATCCTCTCGGTGCTGCTCCTGTTCCGGCCCGATACCCGCAAGGCGGGGTGGATGGCGCTGCTGTCCCTGCTGCTGTGCTACATCTTCAACGACCTGATTTTAAAGGAGCTGGTGCAGCGGTCCCGGCCCTTCTGGGTCATCCCGGAGCTGACCACCCTGGTGGCGGAGCCAACCTCGTACTCCTTCCCGTCGGGCCATGCCTGCTCCTCCTTTGCGGCGGCCCACACCTATTGGATGGGCCTGAGAGAGAAACGGTTCCGGTGGCTGCGGTGGGTGACAATGGCGCTGGCGGCGCTGATGGCCTTCTCCCGGCTCTATGTAGGGGTCCACTACCCCACAGATGTGCTGGCCGGGTGCCTGGTGGGTTTCGTGGGCAGCGGTATCATTTGGAAGCTGCTCAACCGCCGATACGATGCGATAGAATCGCATATTTTAAGCAGAAAGGCAAACTAAGGAGCTGGCGGGTATTCGCTGCACAGCAACCGGTAAGGCGGCTCGTCCTCCTCGATGGTGGGGAACCGTCCAACAGGTGGGTTGAAGCGGTTGTCGGTGTTGTCGTCGTTGCACTGGCTGACCTCGCCCAGCAGCACTGGCCCCGTCCCCGGTTCCACGGTGAAGTCGTGGTACAGCCGCTGCTGAATGTGGATGCTCTCGCCGGGTGTCAGCTTGATTTGCGTCCCGGCGGGGACGGTGAACGTCCGTCCGTCACAGTGGACTGTCACCGGGCTGTGGTAGTCGATTTCCTCGTCGGGGAGGGAGTTATACACCCGAATGAGGACGTTGCCGCCGCCTCGGTTGATGATGTCCTCGGTCTTGTACCAGTGGAAGTGGTTCGGGGAATACTGTCCCTCCTTCAGATAGAGCAGCTTTTCCGCGTAGACCTTGGGGTAACGCTCCGGCATGGAGCGGTTGCCGTTGCGGATGGTGATGAGGGAGAAGCCGATTTTGTCGAAGTCGCCGCTGCCGTAGTCGGTGATATCCCAGCCCAGCATACAGTCCCGGACTTCGTCGTACTCGTGGCCCTTTTCCAACCACTCCTCCGGGGTGAAGTGGCAGAAGGGCGGCAGGTAGCAGTGCTCCCGCGCACACATGGCCTCCATCTCCCGGAGGGCCAGGTTGATTTCGCTGCGTTTCATCGGTTTACTCCTTACAGCTCGAAGCTGGCCCCGCCGAAGTCGAAGGCGTCCAGGTTTTTGATTTGGAACAGGTCAAAGACCGCCTGCTCCAGGTCCTCGTCGTTGACCGGGGCGTAGCACTCCGCCTTCTGGTCGTCCTTTCCCACCAGCCGGAGGATGGCCACATCTCCCTCGTGGTCGTCGGCGGGCAGGAAGATGCCGAACGCCTCCCGGTTGTACTCCACCATGTCCAGCAGCTCATAGGTCTGCACGTTGCCCATCGGGTCCTCCAGGTTCAACAGGACTCGGTTGTTGTTTGTATCCAGCATCATAATTGGGTTTCCTCCCGTTCTCTCTGGTTGCGCTTGTGCCCCAGGTAGCCTTCTAAAATCAGTGTGGCCGCCACCGCGTCCACCGTCTGCTTCCGCTTTTTGCCCCGCCGTCCGTTTTCCGACAAAATGCGGTGGGCGTCCACGGTGGTCAGCCGTTCGTCCCACAGGGTCAGAGGTAGGCCCGTCCGCTCCCGCAAGATGGCCGCCAGCGCCTCGCTTTTGGCGGCGCGCTCTCCAAGGGTATCGTTCATGTTTTTGGGGTAGCCCAACACCAACTCGTCCACCTGATGCTCCGAGACGAGGTTCAGCAGTTGCTCCACTACCACCTCCTGCTTTCGGCTGGAGATGACGGTGGTGTACCCGGCCAGCAGCCCTGTGGGGTCGGAAACGGCGACCCCCGTTCGGGCGTCCCCGTAGTCAATGGCCATAACGCGCATGGGCGTTCCCTCCTGTTTTCGTGTTCTGCGTACTATTGTACCATTCCTGTTGCCGGTTTGTCTACCTGAAAATGCCGTTTCGTTCGGACAGCTTCGGTGTAACGCGGCAATTACCCACTAACCTACTTGTAAAACCAATTGACAAAACGCGGAAAACCGCCTATAATCGTAACAACAGCAAAGAACACGGGAAGGGGAGCCGCGTGACGGCTCCTTTCCGTTCAGGGGAGGTCGTTCCTATGTCCACGGATATGGAGTCCAAAATCAAAGGCATTGTGGACTATATCGTGGCCGACGCGGAGAGTGAGCATCGGCTGAAAAATCTGTCCATCCACTTGCAGCCCGACAAGCGCGTCATCATCGGGATTCTGGAGAAGCTGCAAATCATCCTCTTTCCCGCCCACTTCGGCAGCAAAAAGGTCAGCGAGTTCGCCGTCAAATACGAGCTGGGCGGGCTGGTGGAGGAGGTTTACACCGACCTGACCGACCAGATCACCCTGGCCCTGCTCCATAGCGAGGAATACGCCGACCTGCCCAAGCGGGAGCGCAAGCAGGTGGCCGCAGGGCTGGCGGAGCAGTTTTTGGACACTTTGCCCCGGCTGCGGGACTACCTGAAAATGGACATTCAGGCGGGCTTCGAGGGAGACCCCGCCGCCTTCAACACCGACGAGATCATTTTCTCCTACCCCGGCTTCTACGCCATCATGGTGAACCGGCTGGCCCACGAGCTGCACCTGCTGCAAGTGCCGCTGATCCCCCGCATCATGACCGAACACGCCCACAGCCAGACCGGTATCGACATCCACCCCGGCGCCACCATCGGGCGGTACTTCTTCATCGACCACGGCACCGGCGTGGTCATCGGGGAGACCACCACCATCGGTGACCGGGTGAAGATTTACCAGGGCGTCACCTTGGGTGGCCTGTCCACCAGGGCAGGGCAGGGCTTGCGCAACGTCAAGCGTCACCCCACCATCGAGGACGACGTGACCATCTACTCCAACGCCTCCATTTTGGGAGGTGAGACGGTCATTGGCAAGGGCTGCGTCATCGGCGGCAACGCCTTTATCACACAATCCGTCCCGCCCCATACGCGGGTCAGCATCCGCACCCCGGAGCTGCTGTATAAGCCCGATGAGTTCTGTGTCACCGACCAGAGCGAGTATTGGACCTACGAAATTTAAAACGTTTATAACGAGAAAACGAGCTATCCCAGGTATTTTCACCTGAAATAGCTCGTTTTTGATTTGTAAATTACATTTACCGGTTCCCCAGCTTTTCCTCCACCTTGCCCGTCAGCCAGGCCACGAACGGCTCCATGCCCTCGCCGGTGCGGGAGGACACCGGGAACACCTGGACGTTGGGGTTCACGCCCTTGGCGTTGTTCGTCACCCGCTGGGGGTCGAAGTCGAAGTAGGGGAGCATATCATACTTGTGAAGCACCAGGCCGTCGCAGGTGGCGAACATCAGGGGGTATTTCTCCACCTTGTCGTCCCCCTCCGGGATGGACAGCACCGCCACCCGGAAGTCCTCACCGATGTTGAACTCGGCGGGGCAGACCAGATTGCCGATATTCTCCACAAAAATCACGTCCAAATCGCCCAGCTCAAACAGGGGCAGGATGTTCTGGATGGACATGGCCTCGATGTGGCAGGCCCCCTGGGTCTGGAGCTGGACGCAGGGAACGCCCATGCCCTGCATGGTCTCCGCGTCGATCTGCCCGGCGATGTCGCCCTCGATGACGCCCACCCGGTAGCGGGGGGACAGCGCCCGGATGAGGCCCATGATCAGATTGGTTTTCCCCGCGCCGGGGGACCCCATCACATTGACCAGACAGACCTGTTTCTGGGACAGCAGGTCCTTGACCGCCTGGCTGACATCCTCGTTCCACTCCATGACCTGTTTGACGACCTTGATTTCCATTGTTCCGCCTCCATGGGGTCCCGTAGGACCACTCGTTCAAATTCAAGCTATTATACCATCGGAAAAAGGAAAACACAAGACGTTTTCAAAGTATTTTGTCTGTCAACAGGTCAAGTGTACCCACGCATCCGCCAGACTTGGGTCGTTGAACAACGTCCCTCTGGGCGGAGTCAGGGTGAAAGCCAGCAACATGCCAATGGCCAGAATGTACAATCCCACCAGCAGGGAGAGACTGCTCCGGGGGACGGGCAGCCGCCGCCGCAGGGGGAAATAGGCGGCGATGGACAACACGAATAGCAGTAAATCCACCGCCAGCAGCCGTCCGCCCAGCACCACATGATAGCTCCACGCCACGATGAGCATCCCCCCGCAGCACAGCAGAATGGCGGTCAGGCCGCCGCTACGCCGCTCTTTGGAGTAAAACGCGAACTCCACCAGCAGCAGGGGCCAGAAAATGAGCTTGACGTGTTCCCAGATGCTCTCGTTCACCGGGGAGAGAAACTCCGTCAAAATGCTGGGCCAGAGGCCAAACAGTCCGTGTAACCCTATCCCAAGCGCCAGCGCCGTCCCAAAAGGCGGCAGACAGCGTTTGAGTTCTGCAACGGGGCTCTGTTTCTTGATTTGTTCCATAGCACGCCTCCCTCTGTTCGTCTGGGATACACTATGCAATAAAACAGGAAATAGACCGGCCTGACGGCAGAAAACGAGGCCCGGAACCCCGAAAGGCGCCGGACCTCGTCTGTTTTAATGATTGGTTATCCCTTTGAATCAGCCGCGTGTCTAGTGGCTAATGGTTAGCAGCTAAAAAGAGAAGTTTTCACTGAAAATTACTCATCTATAGGACAAAACCAGCAACAATCGATAAGAACCCTCCCCTCTTGCCTCCCCTGAAAGGGGAGGAGGGCCGCCGCCGCAGGCGGTGGCGCAGGGAGAAGCGCAGCTTCGGAAGTGCCGCTTGACGGCGGAGGGGTTTCTGGCTCACGCAGAGTAAAGGGACAATCAGATTGATTATTACTGTACTTCGTGTCAACCAAGGTCCTTACAGCACCAGGAAGGTGCAGGTGGCGGGAGCGAAGGTGATGGGACCGGCGCTCTGTGCCACAGGCTCCATGGCGGGCAGACTGTTGCCCTCGCCCAGCACCAGCGGCTGACCGTTCAGGGCCATCACCGTGGCGCGGAGCTTACCGTCCTGCCCCTCCAGGGTGTAGCGCTGAGCGTCCTTGGGCAGCTCGGCGGTGGTGGCCTCGGTGGTGGAGGTGTTGATGACCAGATAGACCACGCCGGGCTTGCCGTCCTTGCGGCTGTGTGCGAAAACGTGCGCGCCCTCCCGCACCGGCTCGCCGGTGTCGTAGACGGTGGTACCCATCAGGCGGTTCCACAGCAACACGGCGAAGTAGTTGGGCCGGGGGTCAAAGACCTGACGGGCCAGGAAGCCGTAGTCGGAGGAGGCCAGGGTGTTGTGGAAGATGACGCCGCTGGTCACGGTGGAGAAGCTGCCCAGCTCGTTCAGGGTGCGGAACACATCCAGGAAGGTGGAGGCCCAGGCGTCGCCGCCGCCGCCGGCGTCGCCGGACTCGGTGACCCACATCTCCGCGCCAGGAACGTACTTATCCCGCATGGGGGCGTAGGTACGGGCGAAGTTGGCGGCGGTATCCAGATATTCTTCGCACAGAGCCTCGTTGGGCTGCCAGTGGGCGGAGGGCATGACGGAGGCCAGCCGGTCAGAGACGCCGTTGTAGTAGTGATAGCTGAACACGTCCAGCGGCACCTTGGTGCCTTCCATCAGGTCGGCGCAGTTGCAGGTCTCGCTGGCGAGCTGCTCGATGCCGCCGCCGGACTTCCGGCCGAAGGTCAGGTTGTCGCCGCCAGTGGAGCTGGGACCGACCTTGATGCAGTCGGGATAGTTCTCATCCAGCCACTGGAAGAACAGGTCCTGATCCCGGCGATAGTCGGCGGGGGTGTAACCGGCGGGGAAGCCGGTGTCTTCCATCATGTTGGGTTCATTGGTGAACTCCGCCGCGTTGATGGGTACACCGTATTCCGCGCTGAGGCCGAAAATCTTCTCCGCCTCGGTGGAGGGCCAAGGCTCGTGGGCGCTGTGCAGGCCGGGGCAGTTGGCCACAGAGATGATCAGTTTGGCGTCGATGGCCTTGACGAAGTCCAGCACGCCGATCCACTGCTCTTTGGTCAGCACGTTCAAGTAGCCCTCGGGAACCTGGCCGTTGGTGGTGCCGTCGAAGTCATAATAGGTCTTGGTGGACCAGGTACCGGACACCCGCACCCATGCGGTACCCAGCTCTTTGGCCAGGGCGCGGAGCTTTTCGTTGTACAGGTCGATGGGGGGATAAACCTGCATCAGGTCCTTGTACATGGCGGCAATGCCGTCCTCAGTGGGTTCTACATAAAATTCCTCGGTGCCGGCGATCTGGCCGGGGGTGTATGCCTTCCAGAAGGTGCCGCCGGTGACCTCGGCAAACTCCACGTTGTAGGACATCATCATGGGGTTGCCCTCCCGCAGGGCGGGCAGGCCCTCGGCCTGGATTTTGATAAACTCTGCCATAAAACGCTCCTTTCATCGCGTCATGCCTGTTGCGCCGCAAAGGGCGGCGCTCTCTTATGTATTATTATACATGAGACAATTTCTGTTCGCAAGCGAACTTTTACAAAAAATGCGGTAAAATCTTTGCGCTTTTGTGCAGAATTTCCGAAAGGGCAGGAGAGAGACGCATTATTTTGCCTGTTTCCGCTTGTTTGCCGTCGCCTGAAAACTGGCATCCAGTAAATCGAAAATGCGCTCGTCTGATACTGTGCCGTCCAGCAGGATGCTGACCCAAGTTTTCTTATTCATGTGATAGCCAGGAAAGAAACCGGGAGATTGCCGCAGCAGGTCGGCAAACATCGGCTCACACTTCACGTCCAGAATGTCCACGACACCTGTGCCCGGTAAGCCCAGCTTCTCTCGCGGAACATCCATCACAATGCCATACCATTTCTGATTGTCCTGGCGGCGCAAAACGGCGTAGGAAGGATATTTCAGCCACAAATATTCCGGTTCCGTGCCGTACTGTTGTTTCACATACTGAAAAATGGCCTGTCGATCCATAATGGCCTCCTCTGAATGGTTGAGATACCACAGTATAACACGGCCCAGCGGGGGCAGGCAAGGCAGACCTTGACCGGGCGGTGGATTCCCTTAGAAATTTCCGTTTTTTGTGGTTGCAATTTCTTCGGGAAACGAGTAAAATACCATAGGGGATGAAACGTCCCCGGTATTTTTGTGCCTTTTCCAAACGATGAGTATGAAAGGAGATGAGACAGGAATGGACGCAGGCGGTCGAAGTCGCAGAGCTGATGGCAATGACGCTCCGGTGCCCTTATGGGTCCCTGTTATCCACCGGTCTCACCCTCCCGTGAGACCGTCGGTTCTGCGAGTGTAGTGCGCAGTTCTGCCTCCCGACTTATTAGTAAGAAGGAGGTAGTTCCCAATGAACATCGAAATCAACATGGAGGAGCTGAAAGAGCTTGTCAAGGACAAGGAGTTTCGCAAACTGAAATTCCTGCTGGAACGGATGAACGAGGCGGACGTGGCGGAGTTCCTGGAGGAGCTGTCCATGCAGCAGTCCGTTCTGGTGTTCCGAATGCTCCCCAAGTCCACGGCGTCGGACGTGTTCGCGTTCCTGCCTGTGGAAATTCAAAAGGAGATCATCCTGGCCATCACGGACAAGGAGTTACAGACCATCGTAGAGGACCTCTACATGGACGACGTGGTGGACATGCTGGAAGAACTCCCCGCTTCCGTGGTTCGCCGGGTGCTGGAAAATGCCACCCCGGAGACCCGCAAAACCATCAACCAGTTTTTGAATTACCCGGAAAACTCCGCCGGGAGCATTATGACGGCGGAATACATCTCCCTGAAACGGGGGATGACGGTCAGCCAGTCCTTCGACTATATCCGCGCTCACGGGCAGGATAAGGAGACCATTTACGTCCTCTACGTCACCGACGCGGAGCGGCACCTGGAGGGCGTGGTCACGGTGAAAGACCTGTTGATGCACGGCTACGAGGTGCCCATCGAGGAGCTGATGGACGTCAACGTCATCAGTTGCGTCACCACCGACGACCAGGAAGACGCCGCCAACCTGATGAAAAAGTACGACCTGCTCTCCCTGGCTGTGGTGGACACCGAGGACCGTCTGGTGGGCCTCATCACCGTGGACGACGCGGTGGACGTTATGCAGCAAGAGGCCACGGAGGACATGGAAAAGATGGCGGCTATGCTGCCCTCGGACCGGGCCTACCTGAAAACCAGCGTGTTTGACACCTGGAAGGCCCGTATCCCCTGGCTGATGCTGCTGATGATCTCCGCCACCTTCACCGGGGCCATCATCGACAGCTTCGAGGACGCGCTGGCCGTCTGCACAGTGCTGACCGGCTTCATCCCCATGCTGATGGACACCGGCGGTAACTCCGGCTCCCAGGCGTCGGTGTCGGTCATCCGCGGTCTGTCCCTGAAGGAAATCGAGTTCGACGACCTGTTTCGGGTCATCTGGAAGGAAATTCGCGTGGCGGTGCTGTGCGGCGTCACCCTGGCCTGTGTCAACTTCGTCAAAATCCTCGTGGTGGACAAAATGCTCATGGGCCGAGAGGGAATCACCCTGATGGTGGATGCGGTGGTCTGCGCCACGCTGATGCTGACCATCATCTGTGCCAAGTGCATTGGCTGTATCCTGCCCATGCTGGCCGATCGGCTGGGCTTCGACCCGGCGGTGATGGCCTCTCCCTTCATTACCACCCTGGTGGACGCGGTCTCGCTGCTTATCTACTTCCAGCTTGCCAGCGCCGCGCTGGGGTTCTAAGGCTCTGTTTCTGAAAATATCATATGCAGAAAGAGGAAATGCGCCGTTTGACGGGCGGGCGTTTCCTCTTTCTGTCCGTTCACAAAAATTTAACAAAATTCTTCCGCAGGAAAGAGGAATTTTCGCCTTTGTTTGCGTATTATTAAACTAGAAGGGTAGAATCCCATTTGTCAAGGGGAAAGTTGGCATTTTTGCCGCCTGATTCCCTCTTGCAGCGCCCGTTTTGGAGAGGAGGGGGAAGCAATGGCAATTCCAGACTCGTTTTTGGACGAGGTAAACGCCCGCACCGACATTGTTGACCTGGTCTCCAGCTATGTCCAGTTGCAAAAGAAAGGCAGCCGCTACTGGGCCTGCTGCCCCTTCCACAGCGAAAAGACCCCCTCCTTCTGCGTCTCCCCGGACAAGCAGATGTACTACTGCTTCGGCTGTCACAAGGGCGGCGGGGCTATCAGCTTCGTCATGGAGGAGGAAGGCGCCGGTTTTGTGGACGCGGTGGCGATTTTGGCCCAGCGTGCGGGGCTGCAAATGCCCGAAGCTGACGAGGACCGGGGCCGGCAGAAGCAGCGGGAGCGGCTTTACGCCCTGAACCGGGAGGCGGCGCGGTATTTCAACCAGAACCTGAGCAGCCCCCAGGCGGAAAACGCCCGGCGCTATTTGTCGGACCGGGGGCTTTCCCGGCGGACCATCACCAACTTCGGTATGGGCTACGCCTTCAACCAGTGGGACGCTCTCATCAAGGCCATGGCCGAGAAGGGGTACAGCAAAAAAGACCTGCTGGACGCCGGACTGGTGGTGGCGAACCAGAAAGGCAACATCTATGACCGCTTCCGGGGCAGGGTCATCTTCCCCATCATCGACCTGCGGGGCAACGTCATCGGCTTCGGGGGCCGGGTGCTGGACGACACCAAGCCTAAGTACCTGAACTCGCCGGACACCCCTGTTTACAACAAGAGCAAGAACCTCTTCGCCATGAACATCGCCAAAAAATCCAAGGCGGGGCGGCTGATCCTGACTGAGGGGTATATGGACACCATCTCCCTCCACCAGGGCGGGTTCGACTGCGCGGTGGCCTCCCTGGGTACCTCCCTGACCGAGGACCACGCCCGGCTGATGGCCAAGTACACCAAAGAGGTAGTGCTGGCCTACGACGGCGACGCGGCAGGCGTGGCGGCAGCCCAGCGGGCCATCGGCATCCTGACCCGGGTGGGGCTGGAGGTCCGGGTGCTGCACGTCACCGGGGCCAAGGACCCGGACGAGTTTATCAAGAAATATGGCAGGGCCGCCTTCCAAAAGCTGCTGGACGGCTCGGAGGGCCAGGTGGAGTATCGACTGCTGCAAATCCAGAAGAAGTATGACCTGACCGAGGACAGCCAGAAGGTGGAATACCTCCAGGAGGCCGCCCGGCTCATCGCTCAGCTCTCCAGTCCGGTGGAGCGGGAAATTTACGGTGGGCGGGCCGCCGCCGCCGCCGGAGTGGACCGGAAGGCCATGGACGACGAGGTGACCCGGCAGCGCAAGCGCTCCAACTGGCAGCAGCGCCGCCGGGAGGAACGGCGGGCCATGACCCCCACCGCCAACCTCCAGCCGGAGGAGCGCAAGCTCCGTTACCAGAATATGCGTTCCGCCATGGCGGAGGAGGGCGTCATCGCCCTGGCGCTGGTGGACAGCGACCTGCTGGCCCTGGCGGACGACCTCAGCCCGGAGCAATTCTCCTCGGAACTGCTGGGCCGGGTCTACGGCATCCTGCGGGAGCGGTGGCAGGAGGGGAAGAGCAGTACGCTGGACAACCTGACTGCGCTGCTGGCCCCGGAAGAGATCAGCCACCTGACCAAAATCATGCAGCAGCCCCAGACCCACGCCAACAACGAGCGGGCGCTGGCTGATTACATCAAAACCATTCAAACCGAATGTACCAAGCGCCAGGTCGCCGACGACAGCGACATTCTGGCAGTTATCCAAAGAAAAACGATGGAGGAACCAAAATGAGCGAAAAGAAAAAGACTGCGCCTCCCAAGGCTGAGGACAAGAACAACCGCATTCCCGATGGCGTCCCCGGCGCGGACAAGCTCAACGAGCTGATCGAGCGGGGCAAGAAGAAGGGCCGGCTGACAGCCACCGAGATGATGGAGCTGGACGGGGTGGACCTGGACAGCGAAGTGTTGGATAAATTTTATGAGATCTGCGAAAACTCTGGCATCGACCTGGTGGCCGATGAGGATATCGTAGATGTGGATGCCAGCGAACCCACCGAGGAGGACATCAAGGACATCTCCGAGGAGGAAGTGGTGGACCCCAACACGCTGGTGGACAACTTCGGTATCGACGACCCGGTGCGGATGTACTTGAAAGAGATCGGCAAGGTGCCGCTGTTGACCCCTGAACAGGAGACCGAGCTGGCCAAGGGTATGAGCGCCGGATTTGAGGCCCAGGCCATCCTGGACGAAGCCAAGAAGAACGGCGAGGAGCTGCCTCCCGATGTGGTGGCGGAGCTGGAAAAGACCATCAAAAAGGGCGAGCGCTGCAAGCAGAGCCTGTCTGAAGCCAATCTGCGCCTGGTGGTCTCCATCGCCAAGCGCTACGTGGGCCGGGGAATGCTGTTCCTGGACCTGATTCAGGAGGGCAACCTGGGCCTGCTGAAAGCGGTGGAAAAGTTCGACTACACCAAGGGCTACAAGTTCTCCACCTACGCGACCTGGTGGATTCGCCAGGCCATCACCCGCGCAATCGCGGACCAGGCCCGCACCATCCGCATCCCCGTCCATATGGTGGAGACCATCAACAAGGTCATCCGGGTCTCCCGGCAGTTGCTCCAGGAGCTGGGCCACGACCCCACCCCGGAGGAAATCGCAGAAGAGATGAATATGCCGGTGGACAAGGTCCGGGAGATTCTGAAAATCGCCCAGGAACCCGTTTCGCTGGAGACCCCCATTGGCGAGGAGGAGGATTCCCATCTGGGTGACTTCATCCCCGACGAGGATGCCAGCGAACCCTCCGAGGCCGCGTCCTACACGCTGCTGAAAGAGCAACTGGTAGAGGTACTCTCCACCCTGACCCCCAGGGAGGAGATGGTGCTCAAACTGCGCTTCGGCATTGAGGATGGCCGCACCCGCACCCTGGAGGAAGTGGGTAAGCAGTTCCACGTCACCCGTGAGCGCATCCGCCAGATCGAGGCCAAGGCCCTGCGCAAGCTGCGCCACCCCAGCCGCTCCAAGAAGCTGAAAGACTTTTTGAGCTGAGCCGAAACATTCCCCGCCCCTTCCCGCGACCACCCGCCGGGGAGGGGCGGTTTGTTTTGGGAAACCCTCTTGCGGGCAGGGGGAGAATTGGGTATAATAGTGTCCTGTGAGTTTTGCGGTTTCGGGGGAAGGAGGCGCTGTTGTGCAGAAATTGGAACACTACATACAGGTAGCCGGGCAGCGCCTGCGTTGCGGCTACACCACCGGCACCTGTGCCGCCGCCGCTGCCCGTGGCGCGGCAGAGCTGCTGTTGACCGGTGAGGTCCCCGACCTCCTGCGGGTGGAGACTCCCTCCGGCCTCACAGTAGAGGTGGAGGTAGAGGAGGCCCAGATGCTGGAGAACTGTGCCCGCTGCGCCGTCCGCAAGGACGCCGGAGACGACCCGGACATCACTGACGGCGTGTTGGTTTGGGCGACGGTGGAGCGTACCGAGGTCCCTGGCGTGACCATCGACGGGGGAGAGGGCGTTGGCCGCGTCACCCGGCCTGGCCTGGACCAGCCCCTCGGCGAGGCAGCCATCAACAGCGTTCCCCGGCGGATGATAACGGAACAATTAGAGACTGTCCTCCGAGATGCGGCGGTTGATTGCGGTATCCGGGCGGTCATTTCCATTCCCCAGGGGCGGGCGCTGGCGGAAAAGACCTTCAACCCCCGACTGGGCATCGAGGGAGGGCTATCGGTGCTGGGTACAACCGGCATCGTCCGGCCTATGAGTGAGGCGGCGCTGGTGGCCTCCATCCACGCGGAGCTGGATGTGCGCCGGGCGGAGGGGACCCTCGACCTGCTGGTCTCTCCGGGGAATTACGGGGCGGACTTCGCCCGGGATGTTTTGGGGCTGGATTTGACGCAGAGCGTCCAGTGCTCCAACTACATCGGCGACACGCTGGACTACGCCGCCGCAAAGGGCTTCCGTTCCCTGCTGCTGGTGGGACATTTGGGCAAGCTGGTGAAGTGCGCCGCCGGGGTGATGAACACCCACTCTCGGGTGGCGGACTGCCGCATGGAGACGCTGGCGGCCCACGCCGCTATATGCGGCGCGAAGCGGGAGACAGTGCGCACCATTTTGCAAGCTATTACAACGGAAGCTGCAATTTCGACGCTTCAAGAGACAGGGCTGCTGGATGAGACAATGAACAGTGTGATGGAGGCGCTCTCGCGCCACCTCCGCCGCCGGGCAGGAGAGACCCTGCGGGTGGAGGCGGTGCTGTTCACCAACCAATACGGCGTTTTGGGCGAAACCGAGGGCGCGGCAGAACTGCTGGCCCTCCACCGGAAGGGGGAACGGGAACCATGATCCATTTCGTAGGCGCGGGGCCAGGCGCACCGGATTTGATCACCCTCCGGGGCGCGAAGCTACTGGCGGAGGCGGATGTGATCCTCTACGCCGGCTCCCTGGTGAACCCGGCGCTGTTGGAGGGCAGAAAGGCGGGCTGTCAGGTTTACAATACCGCGCACATGACGCTGGAAGAGGTTCTGGCGGTCATGGAACGGGTTGGGAACAACTGTGAAGCAGTTCGCCTTCACACAGGAGATCCCTCCCTCTACGGGGCCATCCGGGAGCAGATGGACGCGCTGGACCGCCTCAGCATCCCCTATGACGTGACCCCCGGCGTCTCTGCCTTTTCCGGGGCGGCGGCAGCGCTCCGTGCGGAATACACCCTGCCAGAGGTCTCTCAAACGGTCATTATCACCCGCGCTGAGGGCCGCACCCCCGTCCCGGAGGGGGAAAAATTGCGGGATTTGGCCCGCCATCAGGCGACTATGGTGCTGTTCCTCTCCGCCGGGCTGTTGCCAAAGGTACAGGAAGAGTTGATGGCGGGTGGCTACCCGCCGGACACCCCAGCCGCCATTGTCTACAAGGCCACCTGGCCAGATGAAAAGGTATTTTACTGTACAGTGGATTCTCTGGCAGAAACCGCAGAGAAAAACGGCGTCAGCCGGACGGCGCTGGTCACGGTAGGGCGGTTTTTGGAGGGGGATTACGCCCGGTCTAGGCTCTATGACCCCTCTTTCAGCCACGGCTGGCGGGAGGCGCAGGTGTGAGCCTTGTTTTGACCGCGTTCACCCAGAGGGGAACGACGCTGGCCTGCCGCATCGCGTCTGTGCTGGGTGGGCAGGTCTATACCCTGCCCAAGTTCCGGCGGGAGGGGATGAATACCTATTCCTCCCTCTCTCGGTGGACGGGAGAGCATTTCGCAGCAGGGGACGACATCATTTTCGTCTCGGCGGTGGGCATCGCTGTCCGGGCCGTTGCGCCTTATTTGCAAGATAAATTCACCGACCCTGCAATTTTAGCTGTGGACGAGGCGGGGCAGTTCGTTGTCCCCGTCCTCTCCGGTCACGTGGGCGGGGCCAACCGACTGGCCCGTCAGGTAGCGCAAAGCATCGGGGCCACGGCGGTCATCTCCACTGCCACCGATGTGAACGGACGTTTCGCCGTGGACGAGTGGGCGGCAGCGCAGGGCCTCCCCATCACCGACCGTGTGGCGGCGAAGGCCATTTCCGCCGCGCTGTTGGCGGGGGAACCGGTGGGGTTTACCTCGGAGTTTTCCCATGAACCGCTGCCGGATGGCGTGACGGAGGGGAAAACGGTTCCCGGTTTCGCCCTCACCTGCCGGGAGGACGATGCGTTCCCTGTCGGGACGCTGGTGCTGCATCCCAAAGTGCTGGCAGTGGGTATTGGCTGTAAGAAGAATCTCCCACCGGAGAGAGTGGGAGAAGCGGTGCTTGCTGTTTTCCACCGCCGGGGGCTGGCCTTGGAGAGCGTTTCCTGCCTGACATCCATTGACCTGAAACGGGAGGACGCTGGTATCCGGCTCCTCGCGGAGCGGCTGAATGTGCCCTGTCGCTTCTACACGGCGGAGGAACTGACAGCGGCAGAGGGAGACTTCTCCGGCTCCGCCTTTGTCCACTCTGTCACTGGAGTGGGCAGTGTCTGTGACCGGGCCGCGTGTCTGGCAGCAGAAAATGGAACTCTTTTGGTGGAAAAAACAGCCTGTGACGGCGTCACCGTGGCGGTGGCCCGGCGAGACTACTTTGTACGATTCGAGGTGGGAGAATGAAGCTCTACATTGTGGGCCTTGGCCCCGGCGGGGGCCAGGATTTGACCTTCCGCGCCAAAGAAGCGCTGGCGGAGAGCGACCTGTTGGTGGGGTACACCACTTATATCGACCTGGTGAAGGGAGATTTCCCCGGAAAACCCACCCTCTCCACCCCCATGCGCCGAGAGGAGGAGCGGTGCCGTCTGGCGCTCCAGGCGGCGGCAGAGCAGACTGTGGCCATGGTCTGTTCCGGCGACCCAGGTGTGTACGGCATGGCCTCCCTGTGCTATGAATTGGCGGGGGAGTACCCGCCTGTGGAAATTGAGGTGATCCCCGGCGTGACGGCTGCCACCGGCGGCAGCGCGGTGTTGGGCGCACCGCTGAACCACGACTTCGCGGTGATTTCACTCTCTGACCTGATGACCCCCATGGAAGTCATTGAAGAACGGCTGGACTGTGCCGCCTGTGGGGACTTTGTTCTCTGCCTGTACAACCCCGCCAGCCACCGGAGGAAAGACCACCTGCGCCGGGCCTGCGACATCGTTTTGCGCCACAGGTCGCCGGAGACCCCCTGCGGCTATGTGCAGAACATCGGCCGGGATGGGGAGCGGGCGGTGGTGTTGCCCCTGTCCCGGCTGCGGGAAGCAGAGGTGGATATGTTTACCACCGTTTATATCGGCAGCAGCCAGACCAAAATCATCGGCGGCAAGCTGGTGACGCCCCGGGGGTATCTCCAGCGATGAGCGGTGAACTGCTGATTTTTGGCGGCACCAGCGAGGGAGCGGAGCTGGCCCGTCTGTTGCCCCAATGGGGCTACCGGGTCACGGTCAGCGTGGCTACGGACTACGGCGCGCTGATGCTGGCGGACTGCGCCGCAGACGTGCGGGTGGGACGGCTGGACACAGTGGAAATGGCGGCGCTGATGGCCTCCCGCCCCTTTCTGGCGGTCATCGACGCCACCCACCCCTATGCCAACCAAGCCACAGAGAATATCCGAGCCGCAGCGGAAAAGACTGGTTTGCCTTACCGTCGGCTGCTCCGCCCGGAGGGGCAGGAGGAACCGGGATGGCTCACCGCCGCTAACGCGCAGGAGGCCGCACAGCGGTTGAATGATTTACCGGGAAATGTTTTGCTGACCACCGGCAGCAAGGATCTGGCGGCGTTCACTGCCGTGGAGGGGTATGAACAGCGGCTGTGGGTGCGCATCCTCGCCAGCGAGGAATCGCTGCACCAGGCCCTCTCTCTGGGGTATCCTCCCAACCACATCGTCGCTATGCACGGCCCCTTTTCCAAGGAGCTGAACCTGGCGTTGCTGCGGCAGTTCCAAATCCAGACGTTGGTGACCAAACGCTCCGGCCGAGCTGGGGGCTTTTGGGAAAAGGCGGAGGCCACCCAGGA
The DNA here is from genome assembly GCA_021202515.1 of Clostridiales bacterium. GTDB lineage: Bacteria > Bacillota > Clostridia > Oscillospirales > Oscillospiraceae > Onthomonas. The sequence goes on from JAJQCW010000003.1 coordinate 126,422, forward strand.
GGTCGGGGCGGCGTTGCTGGTGATCCAGCGGCCCAGCCGGGAGACCGGCCTGACGATGGAAGAATTATTGGAAGAATACAAAGGAGAGACCCTATGAAGGTGTACCTGATCGGCGTGGGCATGGGCAATCCCGACCTGTTGACGCGGGAGGCGGAGCGGGCCATTCAGGGCAGCGGCCTGCTGCTGGGCGCAGAGCGGCTGCTGGCGGAATTTTCCGGGCTGAACATCCCCCGAAAGCCGTTGGTGAAGCCGGGAGACATTGCCGCCGCCCTTGCAGACTGGGACGGAGAACAGGCGTCTGTCCTGCTGTCCGGGGACATCGGATTTTACAGCGGGGCAAAAAGCCTCTACCCGCTGCTGGACGGGTATGAGGTGGTCAGTCTGCCTGGCGTCTCGTCCCTGTCCTACTTCTGCGCCCGGTGCCATATCCCCTGGCAGGATGTTTACTCCATTTCCTGCCACGGGCGGGACGGGGGCGTCGTCTCCGCCGTCCAGAGCCACGAAAAGACCTTTGCCCTCACCGGCGGGGCTTTTCGGGTGGAACAGCTCTGCCGCCAACTGATGGAAGCGGGCCTGGGACGGCTCACCGCCTGGGCGGGGGAGTGGCTCTCCTACCCCAACGAGCGGATTTTGCGCAGCACCGTGGCAGAACTGGCAGAGCAGCATTTTGAAAATCTGGCGGTGCTGCTGGTGGAGAACCCTTACCCGATACAGCCAGAATTTCAGGCCCCCGGTCTGCCGGATGATGTCTTTCTCCGGGGCAAAGTCCCCATGACCAAGGAAGAAGTCCGCGCCCTGGCGGTGTCCAAGCTCCGGCTTGGTCGGCGAGACGTGGTCTGGGACGTGGGGGCGGGCACCGGTTCTGTCTCGGTGGAGTGCGCCCTGCGCGTACCGGAGGGTCAGGTCTGCGCCGTAGAGCGGAAAGCGGACGCGGCCCGTCTGATTTGTCAGAACCGGGACAAGTTCTGTCTCTCCAACCTCCACCTGACGGAAGGCGAGGCCCCCGCCTGTCTGGAGGACTTGCCCGCCCCGGATCGGGTCTTTGTGGGGGGCAGCGGCGGTCAGCTCCACGGCATCGTCGCCGCAGCGCTGGAGAAGAACGCCGAAGTGCGCGTCGTCGTTGCCGCCATTACACTGGAGACGCTGACCGCCGCCCTGGACGTGATGAAGCAGTTCCAGTTCCAGGAGACAGAGGTGGTGCAGGTGTCCGTCTCCAAATCTGCCCAAGTGGGCAGCTATCACATGATGCGGGCGGAAAACCCGGTCTATCTGATTTCCATGGAGCGGCCAGAATGACCCCGCGGCTGCTGATCGCCGGGACGGGCAGCGGCTGCGGCAAGACCACCTTCACTTGCGGCGTATTGCAGGCGCTGGTGAATCGGGGCCTGCGGCCTATGGCCTGCAAAAGCGGGCCGGACTACATCGACCCCATGTTCCACAGCCGGGTCATCGGAGCGGAGAGCCGGAATCTGGATTTGTTCTTCTACGGGCCGGACACCACCCGCTATCTCCTGCGCCGCCACGGGGCGGGACGGGACGTGGCGGTGCTGGAAGGGGCCATGGGCTACTACGACGGCGTCGCCCTGACCAGCGACGCCTCCGCCTGGGCGCTGGCCCGGGAGACTCGGACGCCAACCGTGCTGGTGGTGGACGGACGGGGCGGCGCAGTCTCCCTGTGCGCCACGATTTTGGGGTTTTTGCAGTTCCAGCCGGAGAGTCAAATCCGGGGTATATTGCTCAACCGGGTCTCTCCCGGCCTGTACCCCCGGCTGAAAGAGGCCATCGAGGAGCGGTGCGGGGTGCCGGTCTACGGCTACCTGCCCAGTCTGCCCCAGTGTGCCATCGAGAGCCGCCACCTGGGGCTGCTCACCGCCGACGAGGTGGCGGGTTTGAAGGGTAAAATGTCTGTTTTGGCGACTCAGGTGGAGCATACCGTGAACTTAAACGATCTGCTGGCCCTGGCGAAAACCGCGCCCGATGTTTCAGCGGTATCCCCGGCCCTGTCGGAGCCGGTGCGGGGAAAGCCGGTCATTGCTGTGGCGCGGGACGAAGCATTTTGCTTTGTCTATCAGGACAACTTGGAGCTGCTGGAGCAGTTGGGCGGAAAACTGGTGTATTTCTCCCCCCTCCGGGACGAGAAACTGCCCCCCTGTCAGGGGCTGTACCTGCCGGGGGGCTACCCGGAGCTGTACGCTGCCCGGCTCAGCGGACAGACCGGTCTCCGGGCGGAAATTCGCCGGGCCGTGACCGGGGGTCTGCCCACTGTGGCGGAGTGCGGTGGGTTCCTCTACCTGCAACAGGAGTTGGAGGACGGCGAAGGCAACCACTGGCCCATGTGCGGCGCGCTGCCAGGGCGGGGGTATCGCACCCCCCGGCTCCAGCGGTTCGGCTATGTGACGCTGACCGCAGGTCAAGACAACCTGCTCTGTGGGGCGGGGGAGACCCTTCGCGCCCACGAGTTCCACTACTGGGACAGCGACGCGCCCGGCGACGCTTTCCACGCCCAAAAGCCCCGCTCGAACCGGGGCTGGGACTGCACCGTTGCCAGTGAGACCCTTTACGGCGGGTTCCCACACCTGGCCTTTTACGCGAACCCCAACGCGGCGGCGCGGTTTTTGTCCAAGGCCGCAGCGTACCGGAGGAAAAGAGAATGAACCTGAAGGAAATCTGTCAGAAAATTGAACCGCTCGATGCCTCCGCTATGGAACAGGCCCGGCGGAACTGGGACAGCGTGGCGAAGCCCCTCCATTCCCTGGGAAAACTGGAGGATTTGCTCGTGCAAATCGCAGGCATCACCGGCAGCGCGCAGATCGACCTGAGCCGCAAGGCGGTGGTGGCCTTCTGCGCCGACAACGGCGTGGTGGCCGAGGGCGTGACCCAGTGCGGTCAGGAGGTGACGGCACTGGTGGCGGAGAGCTTCGCCAGAGGGACCACTCCGGTCTGCCGCATGGCGCAGGTGGCGGGGGCGGACATCCTCCCTGTAGACATCGGCCTCTGCCGGGAAGTGACAGAGCCGGGGGTGCTGCAACGGGCAGTGCGCCGGGGGACCGCTGACCTCGCCCAGGAACCGGCCATGAGCCGGGACGAGGCGGTAAAGGCCATCGAGACGGGTACCTCCTTGGTCAAAGAGTGCAAGGATAAGGGCTATCGGCTCCTCGCCACCGGCGAGATGGGCATTGGCAACACCACCACCTCCTCTGCCGTCACTGCCGTTCTGCTTGGCGCGCCCGTGGAACGGGTGACGGGCCGGGGTGCTGGCCTCTCCACCGCCGGCCTGGAGCGAAAACGGGCGGTTATCTCCCGCGCCATTGAACTCCACCAGCCGGACCCCAACGACAGCATTGATGTGCTGGCGAAGGTGGGCGGTCTGGACTTGGCGGGCATGGTGGGGCTGTACCTGGGCGGCGCGGCCTATCACGTCCCCGTGGTGATGGACGGCTTCATCGCCGGGGCCGCGGCGTTGGCGGCGGTGCGGCTCTGTCCCGCCGTCCGGGACTACCTGATTCCCAGTCACCAGTCCAGCGAACCGGCGGTTGTGCTGCTGATGGACGCGTTGGGCCTTTCCCCCGTCCTCCGGGCGGAGATGTGTCTGGGGGAGGGTACCGGCGCGGTGGCGCTGATGCCCCTGCTGGACATGGCACTGGCGGTCTACCGGGACACCCCCTCCTTTGGGGAGATGCACATGGAGGCGTACACGGAACAAGTATGATGACATTGGTTTCCGGCGGGGCAGGCAGTGGAAAGTCCGCCTATGCGGAATCCTTAATTCTGCAATCCTCCGCCGCACCCCGCATTTATCTGGCCACCATGCAGGCGTGGGGGGAGGAAGGCCGACAGCGGGTGGAGCGTCACCGTCGTCTGCGGGCAGGAAAGGGCTTTTTGACGGTGGAGCAGCCTCTCAATTTAACCGAAGTGGAGATTCCTCAGGGCAGCGCGGTGCTGCTGGAGGACTTATCCAACCTGACGGCCAACGAGTGCTTTGGCGGCGCGGGGTTCGCCGGGGCGGAGGAACGTATTTTGACGGGCGTTGATTCCATCCGCGCCCAGGCGGGGGAGTTGGTGATTGTGACCAACGAGATTTTTTCTGACGGCGTGACCTATCCCCCGGAAACGGCACAATATTTGGATATTTTGGCCCGGTTGAACCGCCAGCTTGCGGCTCAGGCCGACCGGGTGGTGGAGGTTGCCGCCGGGATACCGATTTTCTGGAAGGGGGAAAACCCGTGAACCTGTTTCGTTCGCTGACGCTGACCTTTTCCCTCTATTCCGTCATTCCCATGCCAAATGTCCAGTGGAGAGAGGAAAGTATGCAGTGGGTGTTTCCCTGCCTGCCGGTGGTGGGCGGGGTCATCGGCGGGGCGCTGTGGCTGTGGCTGCGGCTGGCCCTGTGGCTGGACTTGGGACAGGCGCTGACCGGCGCGGTGGCGCTGCTGCTGCCCATCGCCCTCTCCGGCGGCATCCATCTGGACGGGCTGTGTGACGCCTGCGACGCCCTTGGCTCCCACCAGAGCCGGGAACGTAAGCTGGAAATCATGAAAGATTCCCATATCGGGGCCTTTGGCGTCATGGGCTGCGTGCTGTATCTGCTGCTGTTCTTTGCCGCCTGGACAGAGGTGGATTTGACAGCGGACAATCTGGTATTGCTGGCGGTCATTCCGGTGACCTCCCGGAGCTGGACGGCGCTGGCCGCCGTCACTCGAAAGAACGCCCGCGGCTCCGGCCTGCTTGCTACGTTCACTGACGCTGCCGCCACCGGCTGGAATCGACTGCTGTGCGGCCTGTGGCTGGGGATATGTCTGGCGTTCCTGCTGTGCTGGAGCACTGCGGGACGCTGGGCGGCGATTTGTGCCGCACTGGTGGCGCTGGGCTTCTACCATATGACGAAAAAGCAGTTCGGCGGTCTCACCGGCGACCTGGCGGGGTGCCAGCTCCAACTGCTGGAGCTGGGGATGGTGCTGGCGGTGGCCGTGGCCGGGTAAGGAGAGTGTTTATGCGTCTTATCATCGGCGGTGCGGGGCAGGGCAAGCTGCCCTATGCCCTTCGTACCTACAACTGCACCCCGGCGGACGTGGCGGAGACCTTTTCCGCCGCTCGTACCGAGCGGGTCTTTGACCGATTCCACGCCGCGGTCCGCGCCACGCTGGAGGCGGGGGAGGACCCCCAACGGCTGACGAAAGAACTGTTGCAAGCGAACCCTGGTATTATCATTCTCTGTGACGAGGTGGGCTGCGGGGTCATTCCGGTGCAGCCAGAGGAACGGGCCTGGCGGGAGACGGTGGGCCATCTCTGCTGTGACCTGGCGGAACAGGCGGAGAGCGTAGAGCGGGTGTTCTGCGGTCTCCCCATGCGTTTGAAATGAGGAAAGGTATGCGATTGCTGCTGCTGCGCCACGGGGCCACCCCTGGCAACCTGAAAAAGCAATACATCGGCTCCACCGACGAGCCGCTGGCCCCCCAGGGAGTGGAGCAGGCGAAGGAGCGGGCGAAGACCCTGCCTCCGGTGGAAAAAATCTGGGTCAGTCCCATGCGCCGGGCCAGGCATACGGCGGAGTTGTTCTACCCCAACGCGCCCAGAGTGTACCTGGAGGGTCTGCGGGAGATGGGCTTTGGTGACTGCGAGGGCAAGACCTGGGAGGAGATCAACGACCCCAGCATCTACGACGGCTGGTTCGTGGAGGACCCCCAGGCCAGGTTCCCCGGCGGGGAGACGTTGAGTGACTTCGTCCAGCGTACCACCGACGCTCTGCAAACTGTGGCGGAGCAGGTAACGGCGGAGGGCATTTCCGCCGGCGCGGTGGTGGCCCACGGCGGGGTGCTGATGGCGCTGATGAGCCAGCACGGGCACCCCGCCCGGAGCAACTACTTCGACTGGCAGAGCACCAACTGCGGCGGTTTCGACACGGACTTCGACCCGGAGACCCTGACCCTGACCCTCCGCACCCAACTGGGGGAAAACAATATATGGTGAGGCTGTCCATCCTGCTGGCCGGGTGTCTGTTGGACGCGCTGCTGGGGGACCCCTACTCTCTGCCCCACCCCATTCGGTGGATGGGGCGGCTCATCGCCTGGCTGGAAAAAGTCCTTCGTCCGCTGTGCCCCAAAACGGCGCGGGGCGAGCGGGTCGGGGGAACGGTCATGGTTTTGCTGGTGCTGGCGGTCACGATTTGGTGTACAGCAATTTTGCTTTGCATCTGCAAAAGGTTCTCCTTTTGGCTGTGGTGGGCAGTTTCTGCCGTGATCTGCTACTATATGCTTGCGGCCCGGTCCCTGGCGGAGGAGAGTGGCAAGGTGTACCGCGCCCTGCAATCCGGCACGCTGGAGGAAGCGCGGGAGGCGGTCTCCCGCATCGTGGGACGAGACACCGCCCAACTAGACCGGGCGGGAGTGGCCCGCGCCGCCGTGGAGACGGTGGCGGAGAACACCTCCGACGGGGTCGTGGCCCCGCTGGTCTACATGGCCATCGGTGGCCCAGTGTGGGGCGCGGCCTATAAAGCGGTCAACACCATGGACTCCATGGTGGGCTACCACAATGAGAGGTACGAAAATTGGGGCCGAACGGCGGCAAAGTTGGACGATTTGGTGAACTTCCTCCCGGCGCGGCTGGCAGGAGCGGTGATGTGCGCCGCCGCGACCCTCTGTGGGCTGGATGGGCGGAGCGCGTGGCGGGTGTTCCGCCGGGACCGTCTGAACCACAAGTCCCCCAACTCTGCCCACACCGAGGCTGCCTGTGCCGGGGCGCTGCACCTCCAACTGGGAGGAAACAGTTTCTATTTTGGCAAATTGGTGGAAAAGCCCACCATCGGAGACGATTTGCGTCTCATCCAACCAGAGGACATCCGCCGGGCCAACCGGCTGATGTCGGTCACGGCCTGCCTGACGGCGGCGCTGGCCGGGCTGGGAATCCTGCTATGCGAGGTGCTTTTGGCTTGAAAGAAATCATCCACGGAGGGGACGTTTACGCCTGGGGGAAGCGGGAAATTTTGGACTTCTCCGCCAGTCTGAACCCCCTGGGGATGCCGGACGAGGTGGCGCGTGCCGCCGTGGAGGGCGTCGCGGCCTCTGATCGCTACCCAGACCCCCGGTGCCGTGTTCTGCGCCGGGCCATCTCCGAAGCGGAAGGCGTATCCCCGGAACAAATCTTCTGCGGCAACGGGGCGGCGGAGCTGCTGGACCGGCTGACGCTGGCGCTGCGGCCCCGCCGGGCCATGGTTTTGGCTCCCACTTTCGGGGAATATGAGCGTGCGCTTCGGATGAACGGGTGTAAAGTAATTTCCCATTACCTAAAACCAGAGCGGGATTTTGACGTGACAGCGGACCTTCTGCGGGTGCTGCGGCCCGGACTGGACCTGTTCCTTCTCTGCAACCCAAACAACCCCACCGGGCGGACGATTCCGGCCCCGCTGCTGACGGAGATCTGCCGCCGCTGTCAGGCGCAAAACACAGTGCTGGTGGTGGACGAGAGTTTTCTCACCCTGACAGATGAAAATTACCAAACCGACCTGCGGCCCCTGCTGGCAGAGTGTCCCAGGCTGGTGTTGCTGCGATCCCTGACCAAAAGCTACGCCATGCCCGGCCTACGGCTGGGGTATTTGCTCTGCGGAGACCGCGCCCTGCTGGAGCGGGTGGCCCAGGCGGGACAGCCTTGGGGGGTCTCCGTCCCCGCCCAGTACGCGGGCATCGCCGCCATGCACCGCACCGACTGGCCCCGACTGGGACGAGAAGTAGTTTTCCCTCAGCGGCAGCGTCTGACAGAGGAACTGCGAAAACTGGGCTTCCGGGTGTGGGACAGCCGGGCCAACTATCTGCTGTTTTACTCCGCCCACTGGACAGACCTGCGGGAGTGGCTGTTGCAGCGGGACATCCTCATTCGGGACTGCTCCGGTTTCCCCGGCCTGGGAGAAGGATATTACCGCATTGCGGTGCGGACAGAGGCAGAAAACACCCGTCTGCTCCAGGCGCTGGAAAAAGTATGTAAAGAGGGGAGAGGCTGACCATGGCAAAACCCATCATGGTGCAGGGCACCACGTCCAACGCGGGGAAAAGCGTCCTGTGCGCAGCCCTGTGCCGCATTTTCCACCAGGACGGCCTGCGGGTGGCCCCGTTCAAGAGCCAGAACATGGCGCTGAACTCCTTCATCACCGAGGAGGGGCTGGAGATGGGCCGCGCCCAGGTGACCCAGGCCCAGGCCGCCGGGGTGAAGCCCTCGGTGCGGATGAACCCCATCCTGCTCAAGCCCACCACCGACGTCGGCTCCCAGGTCATCGTCAACGGGGTCAGCCGGGGGAACTACCCCGCAAAAGAGTATTTCCGTATGAAACAGTCTCTGATTCCTGACATTTTGGCGGCATATCAGTCCCTCTCGGCGGAAAACGATGTGATCGTTCTCGAAGGGGCGGGCAGTCCGGCGGAGATCAACCTGAAACAGAACGACATCGTCAACATGGGCCTTGCCGCGCTGGTGGATGCGCCGGTGCTGCTGGTGGCGGACATCGACCCCGGCGGGGTGTTCGCCTCTTTCTATGGCACCGTGGCCCTGCTGGAACCAGAGGAACGGGCCAGAATCAAAGGGCTTGTCATCAACAAGTTCCGGGGAGACGTGTCTATCTTGGAGCCGGGGCTGCGGCAAATCGAGAACCTGACCGGCGTTCCGGTGGTGGGCGTGGTGCCCTATCTGGATCTGGATTTGGACGACGAGGACTCTCTTGCACAGCGGTTCCAAAAAAACGGCGATGGAGGCCCAGTGGATATTGCCGTTATCCGCCTCCCCCGGCTGTCCAACTTCACCGACTTCAACCCGCTGGCCCGGATGAAAGAGGTCTCCCTGCGGTACGTCCGCTCTGCGGCGGAGCTGGGCGCACCGGATTTAATTATTTTACCCGGCACAAAAAGCACCATCTCCGACCTGCGCTGGCTGAAACAGAACGGCCTCGCCGGGGCGATCCGTCGCCACGCCGAAGCGGGCGGGGCGGTCATCGGCATCTGCGGCGGCTATCAGATGCTGGGCAAAATGGTCTCCGACCCGGCGGGCGCCGAATCCGGCGGTGCGGAGGAAGGGCTGGGCCTGTTGGACCTTGAGACGGTGTTCTGGGGCGAAAAGGCCCGCACCCGCGTCACAGGCCAGGTGACAAATGCCGCTGGTATTTTTGCACCGCTGGAGGGAGAACCCTTCCGGGGCTACGAAATTCACATGGGGCGGACAAGCGGGCAGGAGCAGCCTTTCGCCCAACTGGACAGCGGGGACGCAGACGGCGCGGCCCGTGGCAACGTCTGGGGCAGCTACGTCCACGGCATGTTTGACCGGGGGGGCTTTGCCGCGAAGCTGGTGAACTGTTTGCTGGTTGCCAAGGGGCTGGAACCCACCGCCCGAAGCGGCGACTGGAACGCTTATCAGGAGGCGCAGTTGGACAGGCTGGCCGATGCAGTCCGCGCAGCCCTGGATATGGATTTGATTTATCATCTGATTGGACGGGATACGCCATGACAATGCACTTGGAACACGTCAAACCGGCGGACATCGAAGCCCGGAGCATGGAACTCATCGCCTCCGAGCTGCCCCACCCACTGGACCCGGAGAACGAAGCGGTCATCAAGCGGGTCATTCACACCACGGCGGACTTCGACTATGTGGACAACCTGGTCTTTACTCCCGGCGCGGTGTCAAAGGGTATCGCCGCGCTGCGGGACGGCTGTTCCATCGTCACTGACACCACCATGGCCCAGGCCGGCATCAACAAGCGGACACTGGCCCGGCTAGGGGGAAGAACGTTGAACTTCATCGCCGACCCTCAAGTGGCCGCCGAAGCCAAAGCCCGCGGCGTCACCCGCTCGGCGGTGTCCATGGAGCGGGCGGCGGCGCTGGGGGAACCGCTGATTTTCGCCATCGGCAACGCCCCCACCGCCTTGATTCGCCTGTGCGAGCTGGTGCAGGCGGGGGAGATGGTCCCTCCGGCGCTGGTCATCGGGGTGCCAGTGGGGTTTGTCAATGTGGTGGAGGCCAAGGAGCTGCTGTTGCAGACGGAGGTCCCCTCCATCGTTGCCAGGGGGCGCAAGGGCGGCAGCAACGTAGCTGCGGCCATCTGCAATGCCCTCCTGTACCAGGCTGCCGGGGCGCAGGACTGACTTGAGAGCGAGGAGAGGAGCGAAAGTATGAAAAAGGCATTGCTGGTGGTGTCCTTTGGCACCAGCTACCCGGAGACCCTGCGCAGGAGTATCTGCGCCATGGAAAACGAGCTGGCACGGGCTTTCCCGGACCGGGATTTTTACCGGGCGTTCACCAGCGGCGTCATCCGGCGCAAGCTGTACCGGCGGGACCGGACGCGCATCGACGGCGTGGTGGAGGCGCTGGAGGCCCTGCGGCTGGAGGGTTACGAGGATGTACTGCTCCAGCCCACCCACATGATCAACGGCGCGGAGACCCAGCGACTGCTGGCGGAGGCCGCCCTCTACTCCCACCAATTCCCACGGTTTTCCATCGGTGCGCCGCTGCTGACCCGGCAGGAGGACTATGAGCTGCTGACCGAGGCCGTCATGGAGGAAATGCCCCCTCTAGCCTATGACGAAGCGCTGGTGCTGATGGGCCACGGCACCGCCCACTTCGCCAATCCCGCCTATCCCGCTCTGGAGTACGTGTTTCACGCCAGAGGCTACACCAACGTCTTTGTGGGGACGGTGGAGGGCTATCCCCCCATCGGGGAGGTCATTCACCGGCTGGATGAGTGTCTGAACGCCCGCCGGGTCTACGTGGCCCCGCTGATGATCGTGGCGGGGGATCACGCTTACAACGACATGACCGGCAGCCAGCCCACCTCCTGGACCAATCAGTTGTTGGCCCACAACTACCAACCCATGCCCATCCTGAAAGGGCTGGGGGAGTATCCCGCCGTGCGGCGTATTTTTGTGGCCCACGCCAGGGCCGCGCTGGAGGGAAAGCAGGGATGAGCGGCAACAAAGGTATCCTCTACGGCGTCGGCGTGGGGCCGGGAGACCCGGAGCTGCTGACCGTCAAGGCGGTGCGGTTGCTCCGCTCTGCTGATGTCATCGCCGCGCCGGACAGCGGCGGCGAGAGCCGAACAGCGCTGAACATCGTCAAGGCGTATATCGAAGATAAGCCGGTGCTGCTGTGTCCCACCCCCATGACCCGCGACCGGGAGACGCTGGACCGGGCCTGGGAGGACAACGCGGCGCAAATCTGCGCCCTGCTGGAGCAGGGGAAACAGGTGGTGTTCGTCACGCTGGGAGACCCCACCGTGTACTCCACCTATTTCTACCTGCACCGGCGGGTGCTGGCGCGGGGATACCGGGCGGAAATTGTGCCGGGGGTACCCTCCTTCTGCGCGGCGGCGGCAAAGCTGGGGGTTCCCCTCTGCGAAAGCAGTCAGCGGCTGCTGGTGGTCCCCGCCTCCCACGGAGATTTGACTGACAGTCTGAACGTAGACGCAAATAAGGTGCTGATGAAGGCCGGGCGGCAACTGGAGCCGCTGAAAGAGACCCTTCGGCAGCGAGGCGAGATGGAAAACGCCTCTCTCGTGGTCAACTGCGGCTTGCCGGGGGAACAGGTGTGGCCCTCCTTCGCCCAAGCGGAGGGAGAGACCGGGTATTTCTCCCTGGTGCTGCTCCGGCAAGGGGTGCAGACCGAACACAGGAAAGCAGGTGAGGCGGAGTGAAGCTGTGGATGTCCGGGCTGGATTACGAGCGGACAGAGATGGCGCTGCGGGAGCGGCTGTCCTTCCCAACCGAGCGGGTACGGACGCTGGACCAGGCCATTGCCGGAACAGAGGGCGTGACCGGTGCGGCGCTGCTCTCCACCTGCAACCGGACGGAGCTGTACCTGACCGCAGAGGACGATATTGCTCCGCCGGGGCAACTGCTGTGTCAAGCGGCGGGGGAGGACTGGTCGGCTTTTGCTCCCTGCTTCGTCACCCGGGAAGGGGAGGACGCGGCCCGGCACCTGCTGGAGGTGGCCTCCGGCTTGCGCAGCAAGATTTGGGGCGAGGACCAGATCATCACCCAGGTGGGGCGGGCCATCGAGCTGGCCCAGGAGGTGGAATCCGCAAACGCGGTGCTGTCCACCCTGTTCCGCACGGCGGTTGCGGCGGGCAAGGACGTGAAAACCCACGTCCGGCTGACGGCGGTGCCGTCCTCCGCCGCAGAGGAGGCGGTGGCCTTGCTCCGGCAGCGGCTGGGTGGGTTGGAGGACCGCCGGGCGGTGGTCATCGGCAACGGCGAGATGGGCCGCCGGGCGGCGCGGCTGCTCCGGGCGGCAGGCTGCCGGGTGACGGTGACGCTGCGCACCTACCGCCACGGGGAGACCGTGGTGCCCTTTGGGTGCGAGACGGTGGCCTATGACCAGCGATACACGGCTATCGACGGGGCCGACATCCTCTTTTCCGCCACCACTAGCCCCCACTACACCGTCACGCGGGACGAACTGGAACGGCTGACCGCCCGTCCCGCCTGGGTGGTAGATTTGGCCGTTCCCAGAGACGTGGAACCAGAGGTTGGGACGCTGGAGGGTGTGACCCTCTTTAACGTGGACGACTTCTCCGGCGCTCCGCAGACCTCAGACGCGGAAGGCCTGGCCCAGGCGGAGCAAATTGTCCAGCGGCATTTGCGGGAGTTTTACCAGTGGTGGGACTACCGGGAGTGCCTTCCCGTCATGGCGGAAGTGAAAGCCGCCCTGGGCCGCCGGTTCGCGGCGGAGGGCGCGGAGGACTGCCAGCCTATCGTGGATAAAACGGTAGATTTATTACTGGGCGGGCTGAAAGGCCGCGTCCGGGCGGACGACCTGCGGGAATGCGCCGCCAAAATCGACGCCTTCACCCGGCCCCGCCGGGGAAACGTGGGAAAAGAGACCCCCTTCCGCTTCCCGGTGTTCACCGACCTGCGGGGCAAAAAAGTGGTCATCGTGGGCGGCGGCGCAGTGGCCCGGCGGCGCATCGACGCTCTGCGCCCCTTCGGGCCGGAGCTGGCGGTCATTGCGCCGAAACTGGAAGGGGACAGCCGAGGGTTAGACTGGCATCGGCGGCCCTACCGCCCCGGCGACCTGGATGGCGCGGTTCTGGTAATAGCGGCCTCTGACAGCCGGGAGGTAAACCGGCAGGTGGGCCAGGAGGCCCGACAGTTGGGAATCCCAGTCAGCGTGGCAGACCGGAGGGAGGAGTGTACCTTCTTTTTTCCCGCCATCTGCCAGGGAGAAACAGTGTTGGCCGGGGTGGTCTCCCGCGGAGAGGACCACCGGGCTACGGCAGCGGCGGCGAAGCGGATTCGCAGCCTATTGGAGGAGGAACAGCTTTGAAAGTGAAAGTAGGAAGTCGGGCCAGTGCGCTGGCTATCGCTCAGAGCAAGCTGGTGATGGAGCAGATTCAGAAATTGGCCCCGGACGCAGAGCTGGAGCTGGTGACCATGACTACCACCGGCGACAAAATTCTGGACCGCACCCTGGACCAGGTGGGGGGCAAAGGGTTGTTCGTCAAGGAATTGGAGCGGGCGCTGTTGGACCGGGAGGTGGACTTGGTCGTCCACTCTCTGAAGGATATGCCCATGGAGCAGGACCCAATGCTGCCGCTGGCGGCGTTTTCCAAACGGGAGGACCCCAGAGATGTGATGGTGCTGCGGCCCGGCCTGGAGAAATTCCCCCTCCAGGGGGGCGTGATTGGCTGCGCCTCCCAGCGGCGGACGCTGCAAATCAAAGACTTTTACCCCACGGCAGAGGTGCGGCCCGTCCGGGGCAACCTCCAGACCAGGCTCGCCAAACTGGACAGCGGCGAGTTTGACGGCCTGCTGCTGGCCGCCGCGGGACTAAAGCGGCTGGGGTTGGAAAACCGCATTTCCCGGTACTTTGCCACCGACCAGCTCATCCCCGCCGCCGGGCAGGGAATTTTAGGCATCCAGTGCCGGGCGGACGCCGACCTGCCCTGGATCACCCGGCTCAACGACCCGGACGCTTGCGCCTGCGCCGTGGCGGAGCGGGCCTTTGTCCGAACCCTTGGCGGCGGCTGCACCGACCCCACCGCCGCCCATGCCACCATCCGCAACGGGGTGCTGAGCATGGTGGGGCTGTACGTCACGCCCACCGGGGAAGCCCGCCGGGGAACCATCGCGGGACGGTCTGTCCGGGCGGCTCAACTGGGGGAGAACCTGGCCAACCGCCTCAAGGAGCCGACCCAGTGACCGGCAAAGTGACGCTGGTGGGAGCGGGGCCGGGAGACCCCGGCCTGCTGACCCGAAAAGGGGAGGCGGCGCTGCGAGCGGCGGAGGTAGTGGTCTTTGACCGGCTCATCGCGCCGGAGCTGTTGGAGCTGCTGCCCCCCACGGCGGAGCGCATCGACGTAGGCAAGGAGGCCGACCACCACCCGGTCCCCCAGTGGCGCATCAACGAGATTTTGTTGGAGAAGGCCCAGGAGGGCAAAAATGTGGTGCGGCTCAAGGGTGGCGACCCCTTCCTCTTTGGCCGGGGTGGGGAGGAACTGGACCTGCTGGCGCAGCATCACATCCCCTTTGAGGTGGTACCCGGCGTGACCTCCGCTCTGGCGGTCCCCGCATACGCCGGCATCCCCGTGACCCACCGGGACCATGCCTCATCTCTGCACATCGTCACCGGCCACGCGAAGGCCGGTTCCCCACTGCAAATCAACTTTCGTGCCCTGGCAGAGGCCGGGGGGACCTGCGTGTTCCTGATGGGGGTCTCCGCCCTGGAGCGCATCTGTGAAGGTCTGCTGAGCGCGGGCATGGCTGCAGAGACCCCCGCCGCCGTGGTGGAGCGGGGGTCTCTGCCAGGACAACGGAAAATCGTTTCTACCCTGGGTCATCTGGCGGAGGAGACCCGCCGGGCGGACCTCCACAGCCCCGCCGTCATCGTGGTGGGGGAGGTCGCGGCCCTGTCGGACCGGTTTGACTGGTTCGATGCTCTGCCGCTGAAAGGGCGCACTGTCGTCGTCACCCGGCCCAAACGCCGGGCTGGGGCACTGCGAAGCCGTCTGCGGGAGTTGGGGGCGGACGTGGTGGATTACCCCTGCATCGAGACAGTGCCCCGGAGTGAGAACCCATTGCTGGAACAGTGCCTCGCCCAAATCAGCCAGTATGACTGGGTGGCGTTCACCAGCTCCGCCGGGGTGGAGGTGTTTTGCGACGCCCTCTGGCGGCTGGGGCTGGACAGTCGCGCCCTGGGCGGCTTGAAACTGGCTGCCATCGGCCCCTCCACCGCTCAGGCGCTGGAAGCGCGACATCTCCGGGCGGATTTCATGCCCACGGTCTATGACACGGAACACCTGGCCCTGGGCCTTGCCCAGCGGACGAACGGGCCGGTGTTGTTGCCGCGGGCGGCGCTGGGCAGCCCTATTTTGCCTCGTGTGTTGGAGGAACAAGGGGTGGCGTTCACCGATGTACCGGTCTACGACACCGTTTTCCCCGGCGAGCACGCCGATGCCCTGCTGCCGCTGCTCGCGGCAGGGGAGACGTGGGTCACGTTTACCTCGGCCTCCACAGTGCGGGGGTTTGTTGGCTCTCTGCCGGAGGGAACTGATTTGAGCCGGGTTTTGGGGCTGTGCATCGGCCCCCAGACGGCGGCGGAGTGCGCCCGCCACGGTATCCGCACCCGCGTTGCGCGGGAGGCAACGGTCCCCGCCCTGGTGGAGCTGATTTTAAAGGTTGCAGGAGAATAAAAATGCCCCTCTCCGTCGGGAGAGAGGCAGAAATTTGCCTGTAAAAGCAGAAACATGCCGTACCGGACACAGTTCCTCCGGTACGGCATGTTTGTCATTGCGAAGAGGTTCAGCGGCGGTTTAGCTCCGCCTCCATGCTTTTCGTCAGCTTCTCCTGGGTGGGGAGCATGGGCTTGTACGCTGCCCGGTAGTCCTTCAGGGCCTGCTCCAGCCGAGGACGGGAGAGGTAGGGCAGCAACGGCTCCAGCATCAGCTCCGCCGCCATCCGGCTCCACTCCGCCGCGTCGCCACTTTTGCCGGAGCGAAGCACCAGCAGGATATCGGCAGCCTGGTCTGCCCACTGGTCGGGAGCCTCCAACTGCTCCAGCACTTCGGCCAGCTCTTGGGTCAACTGACCAATCTGCTCAATGAACTCCTTGTGCATCGGGTCGTTGGAAATGCTGTTGCCGGAAAAGTAGCTTCGCAGCGCACCGAACAGGCCGCTTTCCTGCTTGAGAGCCAGATAGTCCGTTTCGTATTTACTGTACGCCTGCCGCAGGCTGACCAGAAGCTGGTCGGCCTGATAACTCGCCTGATTGTTTTCGCTCATTGTCGCCGCCGCCTTTTGTTGATATTACTGTTATTTTACCATCTTGTCCGCAAAATCGCAACCATAAATGAGAAAAAGCAGGAATTTGCGGCTTTTTACCGTTTCACGGCCACCTGACAGCTTTCCATGACGTTCAGCGCCGCCTCATGCTTTTCCGGGGTGACGCCCGCGCAGCAGGTGGCGTCCACCGACACCGGGACCTCCGGCATGGCCGCCTTGAGCAGGAGCGCGTTGGACACCACGCAAATGTCCGTGCAAAGCCCCACCAGTTCCACGGAGTCCACGCCGCCTTTCGCGTTCAGCGCCGCCAGGTCTGCGGCCAGCGCGGTGCTGCCGAAGCAGGGCTTTTCGTAGACCTTCGCCCCACGGACGGCGGGGAGAGCCAACAGGGAAGGGGCCAGTTGCCAGCCCTCCGTGCCCTTGATGCAGTGGGGGACGGGCAAATTTCTGCCCTCCTGGGTGTCCATGTAATCTGCGCCGTGGGTGTCCTTGGTCACCAGCAGCGTTCCCTCAAACTGCCGCACCTTTTCGACCAGACGAGGCAGCATCTCCTGGGCCTCGGCGGTGCCCAGCGCGCCGTCCACGAAATCGTTCTGTACGTCCACAAGGATGAGATAGTTCATACTCTGTACCAACCTTTCTGATAGGGTGGGATGGTCTGTCAAGTTGACATCTATTTTATCCTGTCCGGCGGCAAAATGCAACCCGCAGCCGCCAGGTTTCCCCTTGACAGGCCAAAGGATAGATGGTATCATGTGGATACTGTAGGAGTGCAATCAAAACAGTGGAGGTGAATACTATGAAAAAAAGATGTCTTTTCCTGGCGGCGGCGCTGCTGTTCCTCCTGTCCGGCTGCGGGGGCAGCAGCGAGACCAATGCGGATTATATCGCGCTTTCCGGGACAGTGAGCAGCGTTTCGGAACACGAGCTGATGATCGACGTGACAGAGGGAGAGGTCCTTACTTCTGGCGCGGTGATCGCCATTTTCCCGGACGCCATAGAGCTGGAGGTGTCCGAAGGGGACGTGGTCCAGATTTGGTATGACGGGGAAATGATGACCAGCGAACCGCCCCAGGTCAACGCGGTCAGCTACGAGATTTTGCAGGAGGGGGCCGCGGGAGACGAATCCATGGCGGAACCGGAGACGGCGGAGGAGTCCACCACCGTCCAGGTGCTGGAGGAGCCGACATTCGCGGCAACGGCCACGGAGTTGACGCCTGACGAGGCGATGGAGTGGGAACTGTCCACCGGCGTTGCCCAGGTGCTGGTCAACACAGCGGAGGTGAACGGGAACGTCTCCATTTCCCTGTGCCTGGACGATATGGTGGTGGAAATCGGCGAGTTTGGCCGCCTGGGGAATGCTTACCTGCTGGGCCTTGCTGATGGCCGCAGCTTTGTGCTGCTGGATGCGGATTATGCCTCGGACGACTACGTTACCTTCCTGTTTGAAATCACAGACGGGGAACTCGTGGAGCAGAGCCGGTTGGAGGACGTGAGCCTGCAATCCGCTACCGTGAGCGCAGAGCAGCTCAACCTCCGGGTCCATGTGGACGTGTTGGGCAGCTACGATTCCTATATGGACTACGTCATCGACGACGCTGGGTCGCTGCAAGCCACAAGCGATTTCTACGAAATTCCCACGGACGACAGTGACTGGCACCTGATCACCGTGTCGAATGAAGTTCCAGTGACGATAGACGGGCAGAAGGTCACGCTTTCCGTTGGCACCCAAATCCGCATTACGGGAACAGACAATCAGGAAACGGCTTATTTCCGCGTGGAGGACACCGGTGTGGAAGGCAGCGTCACCTATGTGCGGGGAGACGGCGAAGATGACGCATATACGCTGTACATCGACGGGATTTCCGAGTACGATTATTTTGAGATGCTGCCCTATGCGGGATAAAACAGCCGTTAAAATTGCCAGTTGATTTGGCTGACGCAGAACGAACCCCCTCTTGAACCTGGCTTATGCCGGGCAAGAGGGGGTTGTTTGTTAGAGAATCTTAACCTTTAACGTTGGGATTTTATTTTTTGATGGTCACAGTCTTGACCTTGCTCCAACCGGCGTAAGAGGTCACGCTGCGGTCGGTCTTGTAGGGCCGCATACGGATGTAGTACTTCTTACCCTTAGTCAGGTTCTTCAAAGTGGTGGTAACGTTCTTGTTGCCCTTGACCGTGACGGTCTTGGCACCGGAGAAGTCGCTGGAAGTGGAATACTCGATGATGTAGCCGGTGGCCTTGGTGTTCCGGGTCCACTTGAGGCTGATCTTCTTGCTGCTGACGTTTTTAGCACGAGTGAACTTCTTGGCGGTCAGACGGTAGATGGTCTCAGTGGCGGAAGCCTTGCTCTTGCCGGCCTCGTTCACTGCATACACCTTGTACTGATACTTGGTGCCGTTCTTGGTGGCGGCGGTATCCGTCCAGGAGGTGCTGGAGGTGGTCTTGACCTTCTTCCAACTGCCGCTGCCGATTTTACGATAAACCTGGTAGCTGGTGGCGTTGTCCACAGCGTCCCAAGTGAGTTTAATGCCGTTGGCCTTATTTACTACGGAGGTGATTTCCGTGGCGGCGGGAACGGTGACTTTCTCTTCCAACGCGTCAATGGCGCTGGTCAGAGCGGCGGCGGCCTCATCCACCTCTGTCTGGGCGGCGGAATCGTTGGCTGCGACTGCTTTGGCAGTCTCCAACGCGGCCTGCATTGCGGCCCAACTGTCAGCGGTATAATCGCTTTCGGTCAGGGTCTCGGCTTTTTCGATGGCGGCGGTCAGAGCGGCGGTGTCAACCGTTTCGCCTTCCGCATTCATCGCTTTCAGGAAGTGCTCGCTGTGCATGATCATGGAGCGGTCCAGGGAAGCCATATAAAATGCGCTGTTATGTCCGCCGTCACGAAGATCGTAGCCGTGTTCAATGCCCATGCTTTCCAGGTATTCGTGAATGGCAACCGTGCCCTGGTAATCGACCATCGTATCCTGGAGACCACAGTCGATGTAAAAGTCGTAGTTGGCCAGCTCTTCTGCGGACAAGGATTTCAGGCTCTCCAGGGCATCCTCCGGCAGGTATCCCATATGACTGGCAATGGAAGAATACAATTCGGGGAACGAGGTGCCAATCGTCATGGCGCCGTAACCGCCCATGGAGATACCGGTCAGCCCCCGGTATTTTGCGTCGCTGAGGATGCGGTAGGTACTTTCCGCCTCTTCGCGGATCTCCGTTGTGATATGGGTCTGCCACGGGCCGGTGGAGTCGGTATTCGACGCGTCAAGCTCCGTATCGCGGTAGAAGCTGTTTTTGCCGGAATCGGGCATGATGACGATCATGTCAATGATTTGACCGCTGCTGATCAGGTCGTCCATAAAGGATTCGATTCCGTCTACGTTGATGAAAGAACTGCTGCTGGAGTTAATGCCGTGAAGCAGGTAAACGACAGGATAATACTGGTCCGTGTTCTCATAATAGGAGGGCGGCAGGTAGACGCTGTAGGTCAGTTCTGTGGAAAACAGCGTGGAATCATATGTGACGGTATAGCAACGGCTGTAGTTGCCGCGCTCGTACATGACATCCTCAATGAGGGTATAGCACTGTTCGATATCTTCGGAGAAAATGGTTTCTGCCGTATCGGAATCAGCGGCGACGCCGGTGATGGTGCGAATGGCGTGGTACCAATAAGCGCCGTCGTCGTCCACATAATAGCCTACGTCTTCGTCTGTCACCTGAATGTTGCTATAACCGTCCAGGACTGCGGCGATTTCCGCAACGCGGCCTTCCTTGTCCACGCCGTCATTGTTATAGGCGTCATAAACCGTAGCCGCATAGTCGTCCATATTCTGAGATTCGATTGCAGCGACCTGCTGTTCGATCACCTGCCGGAAAGAGTCCAGGTCTACGGTTTCCGTTGCAAGCCCTTTGGCGGCGCGAACCGCCGTGTCATTGCCGCAAATCGCGTAGACATTGCCGGAGTAGAAGCCTCCGTAACCGTTGTTGTTATAGAGACGAATACAGATTTCATTGGTCCCGCCGAGGTTCAGGTACTCCGTCGGGATCTCATACTCTCTGGAAACCTCCCAGTATGACTTTTCAAATTTTACCTGGGATTCAGCGGATACGCTGCTGTCGTACACAAATCCGCCTGTTTCCGCAATGGCTGTCGTTGCGTTGCCGCTGCCATCCATAAAACCGCTGGCCGCGACCAGATGGCCGTTGATATAAACAACGTCCAGATCGTCGATAATGCCGAGCAGCAAAGTGACCGTTTCCTCTTCTGTAAAATCGGAGGGCAGCTCAAAGGTCCGGCAGACCCACGCCTCAGACCAACTCGGCAGCATCACCGACATGGGGTCGAAGGTATCTTCCTCTTCGCTTTCGGTATCGCTGGCCGTGACCAGGGCAGCGTCAGCGTCCGACTCGTCAGCGGAGACATCAGCCTGTGTTTCTTCTCCGGCGTCAGCGCCGGTTTCTTCGGCAGGGACAGCCTCGTCGGAATTGGTATCAGCACTTTCAGCAGCATCCTCAAAAGGTTCTGCCTCTTCCTCGGCGTCGTTCTCAATCTCTGCTGACTCTGCCTCACCAGCGGTACCGTCATCGGCGGGTTCTGCTTCGTCAGCAGCGCCGTCGTCGGAAGCTGCTGGTTCATCCGTCACTTCCCCGGCGGAATCATCGTTGGACGCGGCCGCCTCGTCATCAGCGCTGTCATCAGTGGCTTCTGTTTCGTCAGCAGCGGCATCGTCGGCAGCCACAACTTCCTCAGCAACACCCGCGTCAGAAACCACAGCTTCTTCCACCGAGGCAGTGTCGGAAGCCGCCGCGCTGCTCTCTGTCTCTTCCGTGGTTTCCCGCTCCAGGGGCAGGAGACCGCCGGTCGTGATGTCGTCATAGGGCATAGACACGGTTTCCCACGTGCTAAAGTCTGAGACACTGGGAAGCAGCGCAGTTTCATTGTCCTCCCACGTGATCTCCACCATGTTGTACGGAAGGTATTGGAACATTCTGCTATAGGTGCGGTACAGCTTGAAATTCCATTCGCCGTCCAGGTTGACGTACTGGTTCGCGTCATCGCTTTCGACGCTTTCCGCAGCAAGGGCAGAAAACGGCGTCACGGTTGTGAAAACCAACGCTATTGCCAACAGATACGCACACAATCTTTTCATATAATTCTCCTTTTTGCAAACTGGTTAAAAAAGCGTTAAAAAAACAATTCCAACACGCTCGGTCTATTTGGCAGGAAGCTGCCCAATAGGACAATGAACGATTTGACTATTGGGCAGCTTTATAAACGAAGGAGTTGGAATTGAAGCAAACATGCTCCGGGGAACCCAGAGATTGTAATGTGGTTTATCGCATGGACTGGTACATCTCGTCCAGCATGGCGTCGGTGATCTCAACAGGGTTGTTGTACAGGTTAGGGTGGCGGCTGATGCGGACCAGGTCGGCCACCTGCTCGTCGGTCAGGTTGTACTCCTTCAGGTCGGTGCGCAGGCCCACGTCCACCTTGAGCTGGTGAATGGCGTCGGCCATGTCGTACATATCCTTGAAGCCCAGCTCACGGGCAAAGGCGTGGATGCGCCCGTCCTGAGCGTCGGCGTTGATGCGGGCGAAATAGTCCAGGGTCAGGCCGCAGGCTTCGCCGTGGGGGATGTGCAGCAGGTTGGTCAGCGGGAAGGAGCAGGCGTGGGAGCTGGTGGTCTTGGGCAGAGTGAACGCCAGACCAGCGATGACCGACGCCTCGGCCATCTTGGACCGGGCCTCCTGGTTCTGCGGCTCCTTAACGGCGGTGCGCAGGGTCTCAAAGACGATTTTTGCCGCGTGGAGCGCCAGCGCGTCGCAGATGGGCTGGTGGCCCTTGCTCCAGAAGCCCTCCACCGCGTGGCACAGCACATCGATGCCGGTGCTGGCAGTCATGTAGGGGGGCAGGGTGTAGGTCAACTCCGGGTCGATCAGGGCGATGGCGGGGTAAAAGGCGTTGGAGTTGATGGGGCCTTTCTTGCCCAGCGCCTTGTCGCTGAGGACGGAGACGCAGGTGACCTCGCTGCCGGTGCCGGCTGTGGTGGGGATGGCCACCAGGGGCAGATGCTCCTGGGGCATGGGGACGCCGGTGCCGTGGTACTTGCGGATGGAGTCCTCAGTGAAGCAGACAGAACCGGCAGCTTTGGCGCAGTCCAGGGCGCTGCCGCCGCCCAGGGCCACCAGGAAGTCGATGTTATTCTCCCGGATCTGCTGGGCGCAGGCGTCCACCTCGGTGACCTCCGGGTTGGGGGAGACCTGGCTGTAAATGCCCACCAGCGCGCCGTCGCTGGCGGCGACGATCTGCTCCGCCAGACCGCTCTTCATAAAGAAGGGGTCGCTGACCAGCAGGCCCCGGTCACAGTGGAGAGATTCTGCAACGTTTTTCAGCTCTTTCACGATACCCGCGCCAAAGCGGATGGTAACTGGCTGTAAATATTCCCATTCCATGAGTGCTATCCTCCTAAAAATTCAGATTTAGCGAATCCGGCCCGCAGGAAAAACCGCGGACCGGATGGATACAGTGTTTATTTCCGGGCGAGGACCTTCTTGGTCTTGGAGACGATTTCGTCAGCGGTCAGCTTGAAGCGCTGAGCCAGGTAATCCACCTGTCCCACTTCGCCGAACTCGTCCTGGACGCCCACCATCTCCAGAGGAGCAGGGCAGTTCAGCGCCAGGGTGGAGGCCACGGCGGAGCCGAGGCCGTTGCGGATGTTGTGGTTCTCGGCGGTGACGATGGCGCCGGTCTCCTTGGCAGCGGCCACCACAGCGGCCTCATCCAGGGGTTTCAGGCACCACATATCCACCACGCGGGCGGAGATGCCTTCGGCGGCCAGCATATCGGCGGCCTTCAGCGCTTCGGCCACCAAATAGCCGATGGCAAAGATGGTCACGTCGGTGCCCTCCCGCAGCAGGCAGGACTTGCCCACGGCGAACTCGCTCTCCGCCTCGTAGATGACGGGGGCGGGCTTCCGGTGCAGACGGATGTACCAGGTGCCGTAGGTCTCCTTGGCCAAACGGACGATTTTGCCCAGGGAGACGGCGTCGCAGGCTTCCACTACGGTCATTTCGGGGATGGTGGACATGATGCCCAGGTCCTCAAAGGGCATATGGGTGCCGCCGTTCAGGGCGGCGGTGATGCCGGGGTCGGAACCCACCACCTTCACGTTCTGCTTGGCGTAGGCGCAGGACATGAAGATCTGGTCGCAGGCACGACGGGAGGCGAAGGGGCCAAAGGTGTGGGTGAAGGGGATGAAGCCGCGGGAGGACAGGCCGGCGGCCACACCGATCATGTTGGCCTCCTGCACGCCGCAGTCAAAGGTCCGTTCGGGATACGCCGCACGGAAGGGCTTGGTGCCCGCCGCGTTCATCAGGTCGGCGTCCAGCACCACGACGCGGTTATCTTCTCCGGCCATCTCCAGCAGGGTGTCGCAGAACACCTTGCGCAGCTCGACCTTGCCCATCTCATGGGTGGCAGCAACTTTTACGCTCATGACAGTCGTCCTCCTTCGCTCAAAGGGCCTGGAGCTGGGCGTCCAGCTCGGCCAGGGCCTCGTCCACCATTTCGGCGGAAACAGGCATATTGTGGGAACCCAACGCGCCCTCGATCTTGCTGTAGCCCTTGCCCTTGACGGTGCTCAGCACGATGACGGAGGGCTTGTCGCTCTGGGCCTTGGCGTTGGCAATGGCCGCGGCGATCTGCTCCACGTCGTTGCCGTCCTCAACGGTCTGGGCGTACCAGCCGAAGCTGTCGAACTTCTGGGCGATGTCGCCCAGGGCGCACAGATTCTGCACGTAGTCGTCGATCTGGCACTTGTTGTAGTCCACGAAGGCGATGACCTTGGTGAGCTTCTTCGCGGCGGCGAAGAGCGCGGCCTCCCAGACCTGGCCCTCTTCGATCTCGCCGTCGCCCATAATCAGGTAAGTATAGTTGTCATACCCCTTGAGGCGGTTGGCGCAGGCGATGCCCATGGCGGAGCTGGCGCCCTGGCCCAGGGAGCCGGTGGTCATGTCGATGCCGGGAGTGCGGTTCATGTCGCAGTGGCTGGGCAGGTTGGTGCCGGGCTTGTTCAGGGTGCTGAGCATTTCCATGGGGAAGTAGCCCTTCAAAGCCAGGGTGGAATAGACGGCGGGTCCGGCGTGGCCCTTGGAGACCACCAGCATATCCCGGTCGTCCTTCTTGGGGTTGCTGGGGTCGATGTTCATCTCACCGCTGTACAGCACAGCCAGCACGTCCACGATGGACAGCGCACCGCCGATGTGGCCCACGCCCAGGTTGCCGATGCACTTGATGGTTTCCTTGCGAATGTCGATCGCAAATTTTTTGACTTCGTTCACATTCATAGCAATGCGTCCTTTCCGATGTTGCGGCCTCAGCCGTAAATCTCCTGCTCCACAGCCTGAACCTTCTCCTTCGCGCCCTTCAGGAACTCCTGACGCCAAGGCTCCAGGTCCTGTCCAAACTCGGTGGTCAGGAAGGTGTCCACCATCTGGAGCGGCATGGACAGGGCGCTGTCGTCACAGGTGAGCTTGCAGCCGCCCATGGTCATGATGTTGGCGTCGTTGATGGCGCGGCACATCTTGGCGTCGTAGGTGTCGCCGCAGAGAACGGCGTAGACGCCCTTGTACTTGTTGGCCAGGATCTCCATGCCTGCGCCGGTGCCGCAGATCAGGATGCCCCGCTCAAATTCACCGCTGGAGACGCGGGAAGCCACGGCAGGCGCCGTCACGAAGAAGGGCTTCACATGATCCAGGTCCTGGGTGCCGCCGTCCTCCACTTCGTACCCCTGGGCGATCAGGTGGGCCTTGACCGTCTCTTTCAGGGTAAAGCCGGACTTGTCCGAGCCGATGATCACTTTCATAACACATTCTCCTTTTCCGCTTAAAAATTCTTATTCTTCCACTGGCGCGGCTTCATGCCGGTTTTCCAGTAAAATACCAACTGCTCCGGCCAGCACCACCGCCATGCCCAGGTACTGGGAGGGCACCATCACCTCGCCAAACAGGACGAAGGTGATCAGCGTCGCCACCACCGGCATCAGCAACAGGAAGGTCTTGACCAGCCAAACGGGATAGTTCCGCAAGTTATAGTAGTACACCACATAAATGAGCGTCTGCCCCAGGCCAGCCAGCGCCAGGGCCAGGGCCGCGTAGGGGTCGGTCAGCACCACGCTGAACTGCCCCAGCGTTCCCATCACCAGCGAGGTGATGAGGAAAAAGATCAGGGTAACGAAGTTGTTGTAGTAGGCCACCACGTCGTCGCAGACGGGGTTGACCTTGTCCAGCTCCACGCTTTTGATGACAAAGGCGTTGCAGGAGACAAAAAAGGCGCTGAGCAGGAAGAAGATGTTGCCGGGGTCGGTGATACTGAAGGAGGCGAAGTCGAACCCCATCACCACGAACACCCCCGCCAGCATGACGAAGGTACACACCCACGCCCGCAGAGTGAACCGCTGCTTATAGATAAAGACGGACATCACATTGACCATCAGCACGTCGCATTTCAGCAGCGCGGTGCCGCTGGCCGCCGAGGACAGGGACAGGCCGATGAACGCCGTGAAGTCCAGCAGAAAGCCCAGCGTGCCGATGAGCAGCAGGCGGGGGAGGACCCCATGCACCTGCTTCAAGAGTGGAAATTCCTTCCGTTTCAGCATGATAATGGTCAGCAGCACCAGCGTGACCAATCGGATACCCACCCCAGAGGTGAAAACCGAGGTGTAGCCCACCCACTGCTGGCTGGCCACATAGTAGCTGCCCCAAATCACCGGCAAAATCAGCAGGGAGGTCAGGGAGTTCTTGGATGTTTCCATCTTGCGCACCATCCTTATTTGACGCCTTTGGAAAAACCCTTCCATAATTGATTAAAACGTCAAATTAATTATAGTCAGATAATAGCGCATTGGAGGAAAATTGTCAACCACCTTGACGAAAGAATTTCTAAAATTTATCCGCTGAGGAGGAAACAGGGGCTCGATTTGCCAACAAACCCCCGGTTGACCGACCAGGGGTTTGCTTATATTTCTATTATATGGTATACGACAGTGCCTCCCGGTGGCGGCGGGAGGGCAACACTTCCACGTCGGGGAACGCTTCCCGCAGCCACGCCGTTACACGCTCCATCACCGGGTTCTCGGTGGGGTAGTGACCGGCGTCGATGAGGTTGACGCCGTAGTCCTTGGCGGCCAGGAAGTGGTCATATTTCAGGTCGGCGGTGACGAAGGTGTCGCACCCGGCTTGCACCGCCAAGTCCAGCATACTGCCGCAGGAGCCGCCGCCTACGGCCACCTGTTCCACAGGCCGCCCAGCGTCGTAATACCGCAGCCCGTTGGGGTGGAGCGCCTCTTTCAGCCGCTGCAAATAGTCCGCCAGCGACACCGGGGCGGGGAGCCGTCCCACCCGGCCAATGCCGTAGGGCCGTCCCTGGCTGTCGGTTCCCATCTGCTCCAACTGGCCCACATCGGTCAGGCCGCAAAGCTCCGCCAGCACGTCGTTGACTCCGCCGGGGCAGGCGTCCAGGCAAGTGTGGCAACAGATGGCCGCAATGTGGTTCTCAGCCAGCAGCAGCAGGCGTTTGCCCGTGTAATTGCCGTCCTCGGCCCGCTTCACCGGGTCAAAAATCACCGGATGATGGGAGACGATGAGCTGGCAGCCCAGTTCCGCCGCCTCCTGGATGGTCTCCGGGGTGATGTCCAAACAGGTCAAAATGCGCTCTACCGGGGCCTCCCGGTGGCCCACCAGCAGGCCGGAGTTGTCCCACGGCTCCTGCATCTGAAAGGGGGCGCGCCGGTCCATCAGCTCATACACCGCCTGTACCGTCGTCATACGTTCACGCTCCTTATCCCACGTTCCACTTGTACCCAAATCCCCAGACGGTGGTGATGTAACTGGGGTTGGTGGGGTCGTCCTCCACCTTTAAACGCAGGCGGCGGACGTTCACATCGACGATTTTCACCTCGCCGTAGTACTCCCGGCCCCAGATGCGGTCCAAAATCTCCTCCCGGCTGATGGGCTGGCGGGGATTGGTCATAAACAGGTGCATGACGGAGTATTCCACCTGGGTCAGCTTGATGCGCTTGCCGTTTTTGAAGAGAACGCGGTTGTGGCAGTTCAGCAGGAACGGGGGCTGGGAGATTTCGTCGCCGTTGGAGGCGGGGGCGCTCTCCCCACCCAGGCGGCGATAAAGGGCGTCCACCCGGGCGGTCAGCTCGGCAGGGGAGAATGGTTTGGTCACATAGTCGTCCGCGCCGGTCATCAGACCGGTGACCTTGTCCATCTCCTGGGTGCGGGCGGTGAGCATGATAATGCCCACCTTGCTGTCGCTGGCGCGGATCTGGCGGCAGACCTCAAAGCCGTCGATGCCGGGCAGCATCACATCCAGCAGCGCCAGGCGGATGTCCGGGTTCTGTTTCAACTTCTCCAGAGCCTCTTCGCCGCTGGAGGCTTCCACCGTTTCGTATCCGGCGCGGTTCAGGTTCAGCACCACAAAGGAGCGGATGCTGTCCTCGTCTTCCAGTACAAGCACTTTTCTCATGAAATTACCTCGTCAAAATCGGGCTTCGATTTGCCGCTCAACAGGGAAATCAATTTTACGAATCAATCACTATGTTTCGGTTTATTTAGCCCATTACTCGAACATTTATTTTTGAAATCATTTTTTCATATGACGGCAGACGGCTGGTTTACCTCTTAATTGCACATTGCACATTGCTAATTGCAAATTGCCAAGGCTGCTCAGTCCGTGGACCAGTCGGCGGTGATCAGGTGAAAGCGGTCCAGCAGGTCCCCGGCGGACTCCACCTGGTCGTAGGCGGAGCCAAACAGCTCCAGGGAATAGATGGCGTCGCTGCTGCGGAGCAAAATCATCCGGTCCCCGGAGGTGGCGTTCCGCTCCCGATAGGTGCCGGTGTTCTTGTAAATGCCCAGGAAGGGGGTGTCAGCGTCGTCGCTGCCGTCGTTGTAGTAAAACAGGATGCCCCGCTCGTTGCTGCCGCTCTGGGAGGTGTCCTGGCGGGCCAGTTCCAGGCAGTCCAACCATTCCTCCGGCAGCTCCAGATACCAGCCGTCGGTGCTGTTATAATAGGTGATGGACACCACCGTATAGGAGCCGTCAGCGGCGTACTGCCGCCAGTCCACCGCGTAAAACAGGTCGGAGGAGCTGCTGTCGTAGTTGGTGAGGAGATAGGGGGTGGGAATTTCTGTCACGCCGTCCCCGTTGATGTCCTGGTTGGAGGTCAGGCTGTAGCGGATGGTGTCGGTGCTGTTCTGCCCGTCCTCATCTAAAGTGATGTTGCACAGCGCGCCGTCCCGGAGCAGCAAAATGTCCGTCAGTTGATAGGAGGCGCTGGAGTTGACATCCTGCACCGCCCCGGTGACATAAAGAGCGGGGGTGCCGTCTGCCAGCAGCCCGTCGCTGGTCTTGTCGATGGAGGACAGCCGGGTAGACAGATTGGCGGTGCTGACCGGTTCCAGCACGCCGTCCACGTTGTCGTAGTAAACAGCGGTGCTCATGTCGCTGTCGGAGTTGCGAACCGTCATCAGCACCAGCTCCTGTTCCTCGTCGCCGTCCAGATCCACCGCGCTGTAGCGGGTGTAGGAGGTCTGAGTCATCAGGGTGATGGGGGTGTACTCCTCGATGGAATAGGCCGAGAGGGTGTACAGGGCGCTGGACACCTGCCAGGCCACCACCAGCTCGTAAACAGTACCTTCGTCCCCCAGAAGCTGGCAGATGAGGACAGAGTTAATGTCGGTTCCGTCCCCGGCGATGACGCAGGCCACCTCATATAGCCCCTCATCGTCTTTGGTAAAGATGTAAATTTTCAGTGGGGTCTCCGTGGCGGAGCTTTCCCGGAAGAAGGCCAGGGCCTCCTGCTCCCCATCGCCGTCCAGGTCCTGGAGTTGGACCGGCTGGGTGTTGGAGCCGGACAGGGGCGGGGCGTATTCCAGCCCGGAGTCCAGCAGACTTTGCAGATTCTCCTCCAGAGAGGTATATTCTTCGGAAGCTTTGGGCAGCGCGTACAATTCGTCGGTGGATTCCAGCACATTGAAGCTGCAACCGGACAGAACCAGCATGGACAGCGCGCACAGCGCGGCGAGCAGCCGTTTCATAGGGATGTCGGCCTCCTTTCAGATGAACATTCACCATTACAGTATACCATACAATCGGGGAAAAGCCCACCAAAATTTTTGCGCCGCGGAGACTTTTTGCGTTTCACGCCGATGGGACGCTATCACTCCACCAGCTTTTCCATCACGGTGCAGAAGGTGTCCATATCGGCGTCGGTGCCGATAGTCACCCGGAGGAAGTTGTCGATGCGGGGCTTGTCGAAATAGCGCACCAGAATGCCCTCCTGCCGCAGCCGGGCGAAGAGGGTCCGGGCGGGGACTTTTTCGTGGCTGATGAAGATGAAATTTGCCTTGCTGGGAAGGACGGTGAAGCCCATTGCTTGCAGTCTGCGCACTGTGACCTCTCGCGTGGCGGCCACCTTCGCGCAGCTCTCAGCGAACCATGCCCGGTCCTGCACTGCCGCCGTGCCGCCCGCGATGGCCAGCCGGTCCAGCGTGTAGGAGTTGATGGAGTTCTTCACGCAGTTCACCGCCTGAATCAGGTTCTCGCTGCCAAAGGCGAAGCCCACCCGCAGCCCCGCCAGGGAGCGGGACTTGGACATGGTCTGAACCACCAGCAGATTGGGGTACTCCTCCAGCAGCGGCAGAGCGGAGGTGCCGCCAAAGTCCACATAGGCTTCATCCACGATGACCGCCACGTCCGGGTTGCCCTCCAGCACCCGGCGGAGCTGGCTTTGAGGCAGCTCGATGCCGGTGGGGGCGTTGGGGTTGGTGATGACCACGCCGTTGTTGCCGCCGATGAGCCCCTCCACCGGCATGGTGAAGTCGTCGTTCAGGGGAACGATTTTGCAGTTGATGCCGAACATCTCCGCGTAGACGGGATAAAAGCTATAGGTGATGTCCGGGAAAGCGACGGTGTCCCCCACGCCGAAAAACGCCTGAAACGCGAACGCCAGCACCTCGTCGGAGCCGTTGCCCACAAAGATCTGGCTCTCCTTGACGCCGTAGACCTCCGCCAGCGCAGCGCGCAGGGCGGTCCCCTCCGGGTCGGAGTAGAGCCGCAGACTCTCGTTGGTGTTGTCCCGGATGGCCTCCAGCGCCCTGGGCGAAGGGGGATAGGGGTTTTCGTTGGTGTTCAGCTTGATAAACTTCCGATCTTTGGGCTGCTCCCCCGGGGTGTAGGGGATCAGATTCCGGATACGGCTGCTCCAAAACTCTTTCATAGGATTTTTGCCTCTCTCTCACGGATTTTCACGATTTTTCCGCCGACTGACCGGCGGGCAGGATTTTTTTCACGCTTTTTTCCGCCTTGCTGCGGGGGATCATCATCTCCCTGCCACAACCCTGGCAGCGCAGGCGGAAGTCCATGCCGATGCGCAGCACCAGCCACTCCCGGCTGCCGCAGGGGTGCGGTTTTTTCATCAGCAGTACATCGTTGACATGGATATCCATAAAAATGCTCCTTCACTTTAGTTCGCTAATACGCTAACACAACACGCCCCGTCTGTCAAGCACGAGTTTGGCATATCCCTATTGTTGCAGTTTTTCGGGCAAATGTCAATTCCTCGTTGCAATTCCATTCGGAATCGGCTATACTATTTCTGCTATGTTTACCACTTTTTTGGGAGGAAATTGAAATGACCTTTGCGGAGTATCTGACTTCCTTACAGAATAAATCCGTCGCCATCATCGGTATCGGCGTCAGCAACACCCCCTGGCTCAAGCTGCTGCTGCGCCGGGGCATTGCGGTGACCGCCTGTGACCGGGCCACGAGAGAGAAATTTGGCAACGACGCCCTGCTGGACGAGCTGGAGGCCATGGGTGCGACGCTGAAGCTGGGGCCGGACTACCTGGACGGGCTGGACCAGGATATCATCTTTCGGTCCCCCGGCATCCGCCCGGACATTCCCGCCTTTGAAGCGGCCAAGGCCCGCGGCAGCCTGGTGACCTCCGAGATGGAGGTGTTTTTCCACGTCTGCCCCTGCAAGAAAATCGCCGTCACCGGCTCCGACGGCAAAACCACCACCACCACCATCATTGCCAAGGTGCTGGAGGCGGCGGGGTACACCGTCCACCTGGGGGGCAACATTGGTCGCCCGCTGCTGCCGGACACGGAGCAGATGCAGCCAGAGGACGTCGCCGTGCTGGAGCTGTCCTCCTTCCAGCTATTGACCATGGACGCCAGCCCGGACATCGCCGTGGTCACCAACCTGGCCCCCAACCACCTGGACATCCACAAGGGCATGGAGGAGTATGTGGCGGCCAAGAAAAACATCTTCCGTTACCAGGCCGCTGACCAGAAGGTGGTGCTGAACCGGGACAACGCCATCACCAACGGCTTTGCGGCGGAAGCACCCGGCCAGGTGACACTGTTTTCCCGGCAAAACCCTTTGGACGAGGGTGTGGTGCTGGAGGACGGCGTGATTTGCGTCAAAAAGGCGGGGGAGACCCGGCGGGTGCTTCCCGTGAAAGACATCCTCATCCCTGGCGTCCACAACGTAGAGAACTACATGGCGGCTGTGGCCGCGCTGGATGGCCTGGTGGAGGACGATGTGTTTCGTCAGTTCGCCGCCAGCTTCGGCGGGGTGGAGCACCGCATCGAGCTGGTGCAGGTGCGCAACGGGGTGAAGTATTACAACGACTCCATCGCCTCCAGCCCCAGCCGCACCATCGCCGGGCTGCGCTCCTTCCACCAGAAGGTGATTTTGATTGCCGGCGGCTACGACAAGCACATCCCCTACGACGTGCTCGGCCCCGACCTGGTGGCCCACGTCAAGCAGATGGTTCTCACCGGCGCCACCGCCGGAAAAATTCGCGCCGCGGCGGAGAACGCCCCCGGCTACGACCCGGAACAGTTGCCCATCTGCGAGACCGAGAACCTGGCCGCCGCCGTTCAAAAGGCGGCAGAGCTGGCCCAGCCGGGGGACATCGTGATTTTGTCCCCGGCCAGCGCCTCCTTCGACCAGTTCAAGAACTTTATGGTGCGGGGCAACGTGTTTAAGCAGTTGGTGAATGAGCTGCCGTGAGTGTGAGGAGAGATACTTTGAGTGCATTTGAACAACTTGTTCAGTTGACCCAGTCCCCCGGCCCCACCGGGTTCGAGGGAGCAGCGGCGCAGACCGCCGCAGAGCTGCTTCGTCCACTGGCGGACGAGGTCTGGACGGACGCCATGGGCAGCGTTCTGGGCGTGAAGCGCTGCGGCAAAGCCGGGGCGAAAAAAATTCTCCTGGACGCCCATCTGGACGAGGTGGGGTTAATTGTCACTGGCCACGACCGGGGGTATCTGCGCTTTTCCACCCTGGGGGGCATCGACCCCCGTATATTGCCCAACCGGGAGGTCACGGTGTTGACCACGCCGCCTCTGACCGGCATTGTCTCCGGGGCGCTGCCGGAGGACGGTGACAAGGCGGCGGCTATGTCCGACTTGCGCATCGACGTGGGGCTGTCTCAGCAGGAGGCTCAGGCCCGCGTCCCGGTGGGAACGCCGGTTGCCTATCGGGAGAGCACCTTCCGTTTGGGAGAAACCCGCGTGGCCGGGAAGTCTTTGGACGACCGTTCCTGCTTTTACCTGCTGCTGCGGACGCTGGAGCTGCTCCGGGAGCGGGAGCTGGACGTGGATGTCTACGTCCTCGGTTCCGTGGGAGAAGAGGTGGACAGCCGGGGGGCGATTACTGCCACCTACGGCATCGCGCCGGACTGCGCCGTGGCGGTGGACGTGACTTTCGGCAGCAGCGCCGACTGCTCCGGGGACGAGTGTTTTCCGCTGGGGAGCGGCCCGGTCATCGGCGTGGGGCCGAACATCGCCCAGTGGATGTTCCGACGGATGAAAGCGAAAGCGGAGGCCGAGGAAATCCCCTACTCCGTTGAGGTCATGGCCGGTTCCACCGGCACCAACGGCTGGGACATCCAAATCCTGCGGGAGGGTATCCCCACCGCCATCCTTAGCCTCCCCCTGCGGTATATGCACACGCCGCTGGAGGTCATCGACCTGGGGGACGTGGAGCAGTGCGCCCGGCTGCTGGCGGCCTTCGTGGGGCGCATCGGAGAGGAGGCGCTGTCATGCGGGAATTGATCGAAGCGCTGTGCGCCTGCTCCGGCGTGTCCAGCCGGGAGGACGAGGTGCGTGCGCTTATCCAAACCCAGGCGGAGCCCTATGTGGACAGCCTGCGGGTGGATAACCTGGGAAATTTAATTGTGTTCAAGCGTGGCCGGAAGTCCACGGGGAAACGGGTGCTGCTGGACGCGCACATGGACGAAACAGGTGTAATGGTATCCGGCTTTACAGATGACGGTTGCCTGCGGTTCCAGACCGTGGGGCCGGTGGACCGCCGAACGCTCATCGGCAAGCGGGTCTATCTGGGTGAAAAACGTATCCCCGGTGTGATTGGCATGAAACCCATCCATTTGACCACAAAATCGGAACGAAACAATCTTCCAAAGCTGAAAGAACTCTATATCGACATCGGCGCGAAGGACAAGGCGGTGGCGAAAACACAACTCTCTCTGGGAGACGTGGGCGTTTTTGCCTCCGAATTTGCCTCATTTGGAACGAAAAAATTGTGTAAAGGAAAAGCGCTTGACAGCAGAATTTCCTGCGCCGTCCTGCTGAAGCTGCTCCAGGAGGAGCTGCCGGTGGACTGCACCTTTGTCTTTGCCGCCCAGGAGCTGGTGGGGATGCGGGGGGCCTTTGGCGCGGCCTTCGCGGAGAAGCCGGACATCGTCCTCTGTCTGGACGGCGTGGCGGCGGAGGACGGCCCGGAGCGAACCGAGGACAAGGTGGGTATTACCCCCGGCGGTGGTGTAGTGTTGCCGGTGTCGGACCGGTTCACCATTTACGACCGGGCGCTATTTCTCCGCCTGCGGGAACTGGCGGAGCGCGAAAACATCCCCTGGCAGTTGAAGGCGGCGGACGGCGGACAGTCGGACGCCCGCAGCTACCAGCGCAGCCGGTGCGGTGCGCAGGTGGCGGGGCTGGCCCTGCCGGTGCGATATCTCCACTGCCCCACCGAGGTCGCCAGCCTGGAGGACGCGGAGGGGATGCTGCGGCTGACCCGCGCCTTTTTACAGTCACTGGAGGAGGAAGAGCAATGACAGATTTGAACCTGCTGGAGCGGCTGACCCGCGCCTTTGGCGTCTCCGGGGACGAGGGGGAAATTCGAGACCTCATCCGCCGGGAGGCCGAACCATACGCCGACGATATCACCGTTGACCCCATGGGGAATCTGCTGGTCCACCGGGCAGGGCCGGGGCCGAAGGTGCTGCTGGCCGCCCACATGGACAGCGTGGGGGTCATGGTCACCCACTACGAAAAAGAGGGTGTGCTGCGCTTTGCACCGGTGGGCGGGCTGGACCCGGCCACGATGCTGCAAACGCCCGTGCGTTTCAAGAACGGCCTCCGGGGTCTCATTTCCTGCGACGACAACAAGCTGGGCAAGGAACTGAAATGCGCCGACCTGTTTTTGGACATCGGCGCGAAGGACAAAACCGAGGCGGAAACGCTGGTATCCCCTGGCGATACCGCCGCCTATGATGCGCCCTTTTTCCAGACGGGGAACCGGGTCGTCTCCCCCTATCTGGACGACCGGGCGGGGTGCGGCGCGTTGCTGGCCGTCCTCCGCGCGCTGGGCGAGCGGAAAAACGACCTGTACTTTGCCTTCACCACTCAGGAAGAAGTAGGCACTCGCGGCGCGGGGCCTGCCGGGTTCGCTGTGCGGCCTGACTACGCCATCGTGGTGGACGTGACCTGCCCCGACGACATCCCCGGCGCGCTCCACGAGGGCACAACCGCCTTGGGCAAGGGCGCGGCGGTCAAGGTGATGGACCACAGCGTCATCTGCCACCCGGAGGTGGTGGAGCGGCTGTGCCGTTTGGCCGAAGAAAAGAACATCCCCGCCCAGCGGGACGTGCTGACTTGCGGCGGCACCGACGGCGGCCCCATCAGCCGCAGTCGCACCGGAATCAAGACGGGCGGCGTATCCATCCCCTGCCGCTACACCCACGCCCCCACAGAGCTGATAGATTTGGACGATTTTTCCGCCTGCGTGGACTTGATTACTGCTTTTTGTGAAAGTGAGCTGTAAACCATGAACAACGAAAACCCACTGGGCATCTCGGACCGGGTGCGCGACCTGGCCCGGCAAGCCCAGGAGGACATCAGCGCCCAGTTTGCGCGCATTGACGAAATCGCGGAGTACAACACCCAGAAGGTGCTCTCCGCCTTCCAGACCCACCGGGTCGCGGAGAGCTACTTCGCCGGAACCACCGGCTACGGCTACGACGACCAGGGCCGGGATGAACTGGATAAAATTTACGCGGATATTTTCGGCACCGAGGACGCGCTGGTGCGCATCCAGTTCGTCAACGGCACCCACGCCATCGCCTCCGCCCTCTACGGGGCCTTGAAGCCCGGAGAAACGCTGGTCAGCGCGGTGGGCGCGCCCTACGACACCCTTTTGGGGGTCATTGGCGTCACCGGGGAGGAGCCGGGCAGCCTGAAAAGCTACGGCATCGGCTACCGCCAGGTGGACATCACCCCCGACGACCAACCGGACCGGGCGGGCTTGGCTCAGGCGGTGCGGGAGCCGGGCGTGAAGGCGGTGCTGATCCAGCGCAGCAAGGGCTACTCCACCCGCGCCACCCTGTCAGTGGCGGAAATTGGCGAGCTGATTTCCATTGTGAAAGAGAATAACCCGGACGCCGCTGTTATCGTGGACAACTGCTATGGTGAGTTCGTGGAAACTGTTGAACCCAGCCAGGTTGGGGCCGATTTAATTGTGGGCAGCCTCATCAAAAACCCCGGCGGCGGTCTGGCCCCCACCGGCGGCTACATCGCCGGGCGGCACGACCTGGTGGAGGCGGCGGCCATGCGGCTGACCGTCCCCGGCATTGGTCGGGAGTGCGGCAGCACCCTGGGCAACAACCGCGCCCTGTATCAGGGGCTGTTCCTGGCCCCCCACACGGTTGCTCAGGCGGTGAAAACCGCCGTCTTTGGGGCCAGAATGATGGAGTTGATGGGCTACGACACGGAACCCACCTCCCAGCAGACCCGCCACGACATCATTCAAATGGTGTCGCTGCACACGCCGGAGGCGGTGGAACGGTTTTGCCGGGGCATCCAGTCCGGTTCCCCGGTGGACAGCTTCGTGACCCCCATCCCCTGGGATATGCCCGGCTACGACTGCCCGGTCATCATGGCGGCGGGGGCGTTCATCCAGGGTGCCTCCATCGAGCTTTCCGCTGACGCACCCATGCGCCCGCCCTATACGGTCTATCTGCAAGGGGGGCTGACCTACCCCTCCGGCAAGACCGGCATTATGCTGGCGGCAGAGGAACTGCTAAAAGCGGAGCAGTAAGGTTCTAGTGGATAGTGGTTAGCAGACAGCGTTTGACATCCGTTCGCAGTTTTGCCCAGTTATGGCATGGTTTTTATATAAAAAACTGCCGTATTGTAACCGACCACCCCTCTTGCCTCCCCTGAAAGGGGAGGAGGGCCGCCGCCTTTAGGCGGTGGCGGAGGGGTTTTAGCGCACGGTTGAAAATGCTAAAATCTAAGAGCTATTTCGCACAGGGACACGCCCTCCCGCATAGACTAGGCGAGGGGGTGGTGACCATGAGACGGCCAAGGCCCCGCTCGCCCCGCCGAGGGCGTGGGAAAGGGCGGGGATTGATTCTGTTAGGGGCGGCGCTGCTGACGGCGGCGGCGCTGCTGTGGGTGGTGGACGGACGTATCCGGCCCATTGTGCTGGAGCTGGCAAGGGCGGAGCTGGACAATCTGGTGACCGCCGAGGTCAACGAGGTCTGTTCCAGTCTCACCGAGGCCGGGGAGCTGAGCTACAACGACCTTGTGCAGGTGTTTTACGACGACAACGGGGAAGTGGTGGGCATGACCACCGACATGGAGATGCTCAACGCCCTGCGGGTCAGCATGGGCCGGGAGGTCTCCACGGTGCTGGACGGCATGGAGCGGCAGCGCGTTCAAATCCCCATCGGGGCGGTGCTGAACCTGACGGTGTTCTCCAGCCTGGGGCCGGAGGTCAGCGTGGAGATTTTACACGCCGGGCAGGTGGGCATCTCCTTTGAGAGCGAATTTCAATCGGCGGGCATCAACCAGACGTTGCACCAGATCAACATGGTGATCTCCGTAGACGTGCTGCTGATGATCCCCGGCGGAGTCCACAGGCAGCAGCTCACCAGCACCATTCCGCTGGCCCAATCCATCTTGATGGGGGACGTGCCGGAGAGCTACGTCAGTTGGAACCCCTACGACCAGGCGGCGGATTCCAACGCCGCAGAGGAGCAGTGAGAACGATGAAGGAAGCAAAGGCGCAGATCGACGCGCTGAAAGAGGAACTGAACCGGTGGAACTACCAGTATTATGTGCTGGACGCGCCGACAGTCTCCGACTATGAATACGACCGCAAGCTGCGGGAACTGGAGGAGCTGGAGGCGGCGCACCCGGAGCTGGTGACGCCGGATTCCCCCACCCAGCGGGTGGGAGGCGAAGCCATCTCCGCCTTCGCGGAGGTGACCCACGAGGTCCCGCTGTTGTCCCTCCAGGACGTATTTGAACAGGGGGAGCTGACGGCCTTCGACCAGCGGGTGCGCCAGAGCGCGGAGAGCGTCCGCTATGTGGCGGAACCCAAGGTGGACGGCCTCTCCGTGGCGCTGGAGTATGTAGACGGCGTGTTCGTCCGGGGCGCGACACGGGGCGACGGCCAGGTGGGGGAGGACGTGACCGAAAACCTCCGCACCGTCCGCTCCATCCCCATGAAGCTGACCGGGGCGCCCCATCGGCTCATCGTCCGGGGAGAGTGCTATATTTCCAGGGAACAATTCGCCCGGCTGAACGAGCAACGGGAAATGGATGATGAAGAACCCTTTGCCAACCCTAGGAACGTTGCTTCCGGGTCTATCCGGCAGAAGGACCCGAAAATTACGGCCAGTCGAAAATTGGATTGCATTGTTTTCGATATTCTCCAGATTTCCGACAGC
The DNA here is from genome assembly GCA_021202515.1 of Clostridiales bacterium. GTDB lineage: Bacteria > Bacillota > Clostridia > Oscillospirales > Oscillospiraceae > Onthomonas. Next base: position 164,722 of record JAJQCW010000003.1, read on the forward strand.
TTGGCATTTGAGACAGACTCCCAGGCGCTGGACTATCTGGAGACGCTGCAATTCCGGGTCATCCCCCACCCGGTTTTCGATACGGTGGAGGAAGTTTCCAAGTGGATTTCTGTTCTTGGAGAGGAGCGGGAACGCTATCCCTTTGCTATTGACGGGGCAGCAGTCAAGCTGGACAGCCTGCCGGAGCGGGCACCGCTGGGTAACACCGCTAAATTCCCCCGGTGGGCGGTGGCGTGGAAGTACCCGCCGGAGCAGAAGCCCACAAAGGTACTGGACATCGTGGTACAGGTGGGCCGCACCGGGGTACTGACCCCCAAGGCGGTGGTGGAACCGGTGCGTCTGGCGGGCACCACCGTGTCCAATGCCACCCTCCACAACCAGGACTTTATCACTGAGAAGGACATCCGCATTGGCGACACGGTCATTGTCCAGAAGGCCGGGGAGATCATCCCCCAGGTGGTCAGTGTGGACCTGTCCAAACGGCAGGAGGGGAGCAAACCCTACTTTCTGCCCGCAGTCTGCCCGGTCTGCGGCGCTCCCGTGGAGCGGGACCCGGACGGGGCGGCAGTCCGCTGCACCGGGGCCGAGTGTCCCGCCCAGCTCATGCGGAACCTGACCCATTTTGCCAGCCGGGACGCGATGGACATTGAGGGCCTGGGCCCGGCGGTGGTAGAGGCCCTGGTGAACGCCGGACTGGTGAAAACCCCGGCGGACCTATACCGGCTGGACGGGAAAAAAGTGGCTGAACTGGACCGAATGGGGAAAAAATCGGCGGAAAACCTGCTGAACGCCCTGGAAAAGTCCAAGCAAAACGACCTCTCCAAGCTGCTCTGTGCCTTCGGTATCCGGCAGGTGGGCAGCAAGGCCGCCCAGGTGCTGGCCCGGCAGTTCGGATCACTGGACAGGCTCATGGAGGCCACCGAGGAGGAACTGACCGCCGTGGACGACATCGGGGCCATCACCGCCCAGTCCATCGTCAAATGGTTTGAAAATCCCCAGTCTCAGTACCTGATTCAAGCGCTGCGAGAGGCGGGGGTCAACTTCCAGAGCACCGAGGAAAAACCGGGGGAGACGCTGAAAGGGCTGACCTTCGTGCTGACGGGAACCCTCGCCCAGATGACCAGAAAAGAGGCTACAAGTCTCATCGAGCAAAACGGCGGCAAGGTCTCCGGTTCCGTCTCCAAAAAGACCAGCTATGTGGTGGCGGGAGAGGCCGCGGGCAGCAAGCTGACCAAGGCCGAGAGCCTGGGGGTCCCCATCCTCTCGGAGGGAGAGCTTCTTGAAATGCTAAATTTGACGGATTGAGAATTGCCTCTTGCATAATCCGCCGCCGTTCGATATAATAAAGGGTACGCACGCTGTTTTTTTTGACGGCGCGCCCGGCGGCGGCTCTGCGGAGCGCCGTTTGAAACGTTTTGTTATTCAGTCTGCAACGGAGGCTCCCAAACTTGCAGAGGGGATATATCGTACCATCGTACCAATGAGGAGGAACTTGGACATGTATAAAATCGTGCGAAAAGAAGTGCTGAATCCTACCATCGCGCTTCTGGAGGTGGAGGCGCCTTTCGTGGCCCGGAAAGCGCAGCCCGGTCAGTTTATCATCCTGCGCATCGACGAAAAGGGCGAGCGGCTGCCCCTGACCATCGGCGGGTTTGACCGGGAGAAGGGAACCATCACTATTATCTTCCAGCTCGTGGGCCTGACCACCCGCGCTCTGGCCCAGATGAACGAGGGCGACTACCTGCTGGACTTCGTCGGCCCCCTGGGCAAACCCACGGAGATGGAGGGCGTCAAGTCCGCCTGCGTTATCGGCGGCGGCCTGGGTACCGCCATCGCTTACCCGGTGGCCAAGGGCTTCCACGATGCCGGGGTGGAGACCGATGTCATCGTCGGCTTCCGCAACAAGGACCTGGTCATCCTGGAGGACGACTTTAAGAACGCCTGCGACAACTTCTACATTATGACCGACGACGGCTCCTATGGCGAGCACGGCTTCACCACCACCAAGGAGCAGCAGTTGCTGGAGAGCGGCAAGAAGTATGATGTGATCATCGCCATTGGCCCCGTCCCCATGATGAAGTTCGTGGTCAAGACGGCGGAGCCTTTCGGCGTCCCCTGCCGGGTCTCTCTGAACCCCATCATGATTGACGGCACCGGCATGTGCGGCGGCTGCCGGGTCAGCGTGGGCGGCAAGATGAAGTTCGCCTGCGTGGACGGCCCGGAGTTCGACGGCTACGCCGTGGACTTCGACGAGCTGATGAACCGCAACGGCACTTACCGGGAGCAGGAGGCCGAAATGGCCCGCGACCATATGTGCCGCTTTGAAAAGCTGGGCAAGGACCTGATTCAGTAAGGAGGAAGAGAACAATGGCTAATATGTGTCCCACCAAGACTCCCATGCCTACCCAGGAGCCTGATGTCCGCAATAAGAACTTTGAAGAGGTAGCCACCGGCTACACGCTGGAAATGGCCCAGGGCGAGGCCGCCCGGTGCCTGCACTGCAAAAATATGCCCTGCGTCTCCGGCTGCCCGGTGAACGTGCAGATCCCTGATTTCATCAAGAAGATCGTAGACGGCGACCTGGAGGGGGCCTATCAGGTCATCTCCTCCACCAACGCTCTGCCCGCCATCTCCGGGCGCGTCTGCCCCCAGGAGAGCCAGTGTGAGAGCAAGTGCGTCCGGGGCATCAAGACCGAGCCGGTGGGCATTGGCCGCCTGGAGCGGTTCGTGGCCGACTGGCACCGGGAGAACGTGGAAGAACAAATGGAAAAGCCCGCCTCCAACGGCCACAAGGTGGCTGTTGTGGGTTCCGGCCCCTCCGGTCTGACCTGCGCCGCCGACCTTGCCAAGCAGGGCTATCAGGTGACGGTGTTTGAGGCGTTCCACACCGCAGGCGGCGTGCTGGTCTATGGCATCCCGGAGTTCCGTTTGCCCAAGGCCATCGTCGCCGGTGAGGTGGACAAGCTCAAGGCGCTGGGCGTGGAGATCATGACCGACATGGTCATGGGCAAGGTCCTCTCCATCGACGAGCTGATGGACGACATGGGCTATGAGGCCGTGTTCATCGGCACCGGCGCGGGCCTGCCCCGGTTTATGAACATCCCCGGCGAGGGGCTGGCTGGCGTCTGCTCCGCCAACGAGTACCTGACCCGCATCAATCTGATGAAGGGCTACCTGCCCGAATACGACACCCCGGTCATCCAGTCCAAAGCGGTGGCCGTGGTGGGCGGCGGCAACGTGGCTATGGACGCCTGCCGCTGCGCCAAGCGCATGGGCGCGGAACACGTTTACATCGTCTACCGCCGGGGCGAGGCGGAAATGCCCGCCCGGAACGAGGAGATCGAACACGCCAAGGAGGAGGGCATCGAGTTCCTGACCCTGTGCAACCCGGTGGAGATCCTCGGCGGCGTGCGGGAGGACGGCAAGCCCTCCGGCCGCGTGGCGGGCTGCAAGTGCATCCGCATGGAGCTGGGCGAACCGGACGCCTCTGGTCGCCGCCGCCCCATCGAGGTCCCCGGCAGCGAGTTCGTGCTGGACGTGGACACCGTCATCATGGCGCTGGGCACCTCTCCCAACCCCCTCATCCGCTCCACCACCCCCGGCCTGGAGGCCAACCGGCGGGGTTGCCTGGTAGTCGGTGAGGACGACGTCTCCACCACCCGCACCGGCGTGTTCGCCGGAGGCGACGCCGTCACCGGCGCGGCCACGGTCATCCTGGCCATGGGCGCTGGCAAAAAGGCGGCTGCGGCGATGGACAAGTATATTCAGAGCAAATAAGTAGCTTCAAGAAAGGGCAGGACAAGACATAGCGTCGTGTCCTGCCCTTTTGAATCTGTTATAATTAGGGATTAAAGGAGATATTTTTATGAAAAGAGTCCTGTCTTTAATTCTGGCCCTTATTATGGTCATTGCTCTGACAGCTTGCAACAGTTCCTCCGGTAAAGTTGAAACATCTGATTCCGATAGCGAAAATTCTGAAATGTCAGAACAAGCGGAAATTGAAATTCCTGAGGAAAGTTCTATAAATGATGTTATAGAAGATTCTTCGACCTCATATTCTTCCACTTCTTCCACTGAAGAAACTGATGGCGAACCGTTATTATTTAGCGAATTGCTAAATTCCGTTTTTGAAGATTTGAGTTCACAAGTTGATGTTATAACCTTTGAAGATTGTATAGCATACTTGGATACATTATCTTTTGACTATTCGAGCATCCAACCGGATTCTGATGTGATGGGGCAAATTACAGTCGATGACGATAATGGTTTTTCATTGTATGCTCATTTCTACCCGAATGGCATTGAAGGCCAATACACCTTAACATTATTGTCGTATTCAAATGGAAACTTTGGAGGAACGGTCTCTGATGATTTACACACGGGAGATGTGTCCTTCACCACTTATGACTATTTTTCGGAACCCCAAAGTACGGTTGTTTCCTCTGTAGAAGATATTGTTTCGTTTATGGAAGAAGAAGTTCCTTCAAAAGTAGCGGAATATGAGGCATCTATCTCAGAAAATGAGGAGATCAATGTTGAATTTGACGTTTCATATGAAATTATTGATAAAAAAGTTTATTTTACAATAAACACTAATCTTCCTGATAATGCAGTCTTAATGCTTACCTTATCCGATGGAAATTATAAAGGGCAAGCAAAAGTTACTGTGAACAATGGAGTTGCAATTAGTGAAGGCTTTGGTCGAAGCGGTGCAGATTTCAGTGGAACGTACACATTGACCGTAAGTATGTCAATGGCGAGATTGCAAGATGATTCTGTTATTGCCGTAATTGGAACACAAGGAGAGTTTTTGACTGGCGAGTATGTTCAATCATCTGAGAGTGGAAATTACTTATCAGGCACATTTGAGGTAAATTTTTAGCAACGTAAACACTTGTACATAGGAGAGATTTTTTATGGGTTCAGAGAAAAATATGCCGCCAGAAAACCCACCTTCTGATACTGTATCAGAAGATAGCGTTGTTATTTTAGATGACCAGCCTCGGATGGTGCGCCTTCTGGTGCGACTGCCACAGGCGGCGGTGGCGGGTATCCTTGCCGTTGCTATGCTGGTTGTCTTTGGCTTGGGGTACGGTGCCGCCAATTATAACGTACAGAACCGTCTTGTTGCCGCCCAATCCGCCGGGTACGACACCGGTTATGCAGAAGGGCAAACGGCTGGATATGATACAGGGTACAGCGAGGGGAATGCTTCTGGATACGATTCCGGTTATGACGATGGTACATCGGACGGATATAGCTCTGGATACGAGGAAGGGGCTGTTGCCGGATATGATTCTGGCTATGACGCTGGGGTTGCTGTAAGTTATGACACGGGGTATGAGGAGGGGTACTCCGCCGGAACGACAGACGGCTATGATTCCGGCTATTCAGAGGGCCAGACCGCTGGACATGACGCAGGATATGAGGAGGGTTACAGTGCTGGAAAGGCAGCGGTAACTTCATCTTCGTCCAGTTCCACAAGTTCCAGCGATTCCGGTAATTCTTACACCTATTCCAATTCTGTGGCGGACAGTACCACAGTCTATGTCAGCAAAAGCGGTCATAAAATTCATCTTCGTTCTAATTGCAGCGGCATGAAATACTACACGGAAATGACCTACGCCACCGCCAAATCGAAGGGCTACGAGGAGTGCAAGAACTGCTTCTAAGGCAATTTTCCCAATGTAAATCTGACCCGCCAAAGAGGAGACGGGTACCAATGTCACTTTTGTTTGTTCCCTTCCCGTCAGAAACATCCCGCCTTTTTTGTGCGTTATCTGTGGACTTTGTGAATTGACCGAAAAGAAAAAAAGTGATAAAATACAAATAAAAAAGGCGGAAAAAGAGGGAAGAGAAATGTTGAACGAACAAAATTCCAACCGATTCTGCGCCCTGCGGCGAAGCGTCATCGCGCTGGACTACCAAAACCTGAACCCGGAGCAGCGGGAGGGCGTTCTGACCACCCAGGGGCCGCTGCTGCTGCTGGCGGGAGCTGGCAGCGGCAAGACCACGGTCCTCATCAACCGCATCGCCAACCTCATCAAGTACGGCCAGGGCAGCGACTCTTCCGAGGTGCCCGACTGGGTGACGGAGGAGGACGTGGCTTTTCTGGAGGACTATCTGAACGCCCCCAACGAGGCCGACCGCTCCCGTGCGGAAATGCTCTGCAAGCTGCGTCCTGCGGCCCCCTGGTCCATCATCGCCATCACCTTCACCAACAAGGCGGCGGGGGAGCTGAAATCCCGGCTGGAGGCCATGCTGGGGCCGGAGGGCCAGGACGTGTGGGCGTTTACCTTCCACTCCGCCTGCGTCCGCATCCTGCGGCGGGACATCGACAAGCTGGGCTACCGCACCGCCTTCACCATTTACGACACCGACGACTCCCTCCGGGTCATCAAAGAGATTTTGAAGGCCCAGAACGTGGACGACAAGATGTTCCCGCCCCGGATGGTCCTCAGCAATATCTCCAGAGCCAAGGACAACATGCAGTTGGCGGCGGATTACCTGGCGGAGAGCCAGAAGTCCGGCGATATCCGGCAAATTCAAATCGGCAAAATTTACGTGGACTATGAAAAGCGGCTCCGGGAGGCCGACGCGCTGGACTTCGACGACCTGATCCTCCAGACCGTCCGGCTGCTCCAGTCCAGCCAGGAGGCCAGAGACTACTGGCAGCGGAAGTTCCGTTATGTGCTGGTGGACGAGTACCAGGACACCAACCACCTGCAATATCTGCTGGCGGCGCTGCTGGCGGGAGAGCGCAAAAACATCTGCGTGGTGGGGGACGACGACCAGTCCATCTACCGGTTCCGGGGAGCCACCATCGAGAACATCCTGGACTTCGAGAGCCAGTACAAGGGGGCGCGGGTCATCCGGCTGGAGCAGAACTACCGTTCCACCCAGAACATCCTGAACGCCGCCAACGCCGTCATCCGCAACAACACCGGGCGCAAGGGCAAGAACCTGTGGACCCAGCACGAGGGTGGCGACAAGGTCAAGGTCTACACCGCCATGAACGAAAACGACGAGGCCCAGTACGTGGCCGCCCAGGTGCTGGCGGGCATCAGCAAGGGCCGGGACTGGAAGGACTTCGCCGTCCTCTACCGGATGAACGTTCAGTCCAACCAGCTTGAGTATGCCTTCAAGCGCAACGCCATCCCCTACAAAGTCGTGGGCGGCACCAAGTTCTTTGACCGGGCGGAGGTCAAGGACATGCTGGCCTATCTCTGCGTCATCAACAATCCGGCGGACGACCTGCGGCTGCGCCGCATCATCAACACCCCCGCCCGCGGCATCGGCAACCGCACCATCGAGATCGCCACGGGCATCGCCCAGCAGTTGGGCCTCCCTCTGTATGAAGTGGTCAGCCACGCCGCGGACTACCCCATGCTGCAAAAGAGCCTGCCCAAGCTCCAGGCGTTTGCGGACATGATGGAGGGCCTGCGGGAGAAGGCGGAGACCATGGCGCTGACCGACTTCTATGACGAGGTCATCGCCGCCACCGGCTATGTGGCCGCGCTGGAGGCCAAAAAGACCGTGGAAAACCGCACCCGTGTGGAGAACGTCCACGAGCTAAAATCCTCTATCCAGGGCTACCTGGAAAACGCCGTTGACGGCACGCTGGAGGGCTTCTTGGACGAGGTCGCCCTCTACACCGACCTGGACAGCGTGGACGAAAAGGAAAACGCCGTGGTCATCATGACCATGCACGCCGCCAAGGGGCTGGAGTTCCCGGTGGTGTTCGTGGTGGGCATGGAGGACGGCCTGTTCCCCGGTATGCGCTCCATCGGCGACACCGAGGAGATGGAGGAGGAGCGCCGTCTGTGCTATGTGGCGCTGACAAGGGCCAGAGAGACCCTGTGCCTGTCCTGCGCCCGGCAGCGAATGCTCTTCGGCCACACCACCAGCAACAAGCCCTCCCGTTTCCTGGAAGAAATTCCGGAGGAGTACATCGAGAAGTCGGGCCGCAGTCTCACCGAAGAAAACCGGGAGTACGGCGGACGCTGGAAGGACAGCAGCCAGAGCGAAAACGGCGAGCGTCCCCGCTATGCCGGGCGCACTGGAGGACGGGGAAGCTACGGCGCTCGTCCCCGCCGTCCCCGCCGGGACGACGGCAAGCCTCTGGGCGGCGGCATCAGCGTCAGCCATGCGGTGGCGCCCACCGGCCAGCGGGCGGTGCAAGCCACGTTTAACCTGCTCAGCCAGTTCAAAAAGGGCGACATGGTGGACCACTCCGCCTTCGGCAAGGGGATGATCGTCAGCATCCTGCCCATGGGCGGCGACGCCCTGGTGGAGGTCGCCTTCGACGGCGTGGGCAACAAGAAGCTGATGCTCAAGGCCGCGTCCCAGCATATGAAAAAGGTGGAGAGTTTGTAAAGATGTTTGAAACCCCTCCACCATGCTTCGCATATGCCGCCTTCAGGCGGTGGCGCAGGGAGGGGCAAAGCCCCGGAAGTGCCGCTTGACGGCGGAGGGGTTTTCCGCACCACTAAATAAACAAAATCCCCTATTACACACGACACCTCAAGGCGACGGCAGCACAGCCGCCGCCTTTTTTGTAGTTCGTTGCCCGTTCACACGCGGCCCAGCAGCACCGGCTGGAGCTGCTGCCCCTCCACCGCGGCCTCGACGGTCTGGGGGATGAGGCTCATCTCCGCCACCAGCGAAGCGGGCTTCCCCTCCGGGTCGTCCTGGCGGAAGGGCACCAGATAGACGTTTTTCCGGCAGCTTAGCTCCCCCAGGTTCCGCAGGGAGACGGTCAGCCCATCGTTGGTGGACACAGCCAAAATCAAGGGCCGCCCGTTGCGGAGATGGGCCTTGGCCGCCATGGTGACGGTGGTGTCGGTGATGCCCCAAGCCAATTTAGCCAGGGTGTTCCCCGTGCACGGAGCGATGACCAGGGCGTCCAGCAGCTTTTTGGGGCCGATTGGCTCCGCCTGGGGGATGGTCAGAATGGGCGGACAGCCGCAGATGCGCTCCACCTCCCGGCGGAGGTCCGCAGCGCTGCCGAAGCGGGTGTCGGTGGCGGCGCAGTTCTCTGACAGCAGCGGCGTCACCGCGCCGAAGCGCTCCTTCACCGCCTCCAGCGCTGGGAGGACCTTGTGGAGGGTGCAGAAGGACCCGGTCAGCCCAAAGCCCACCCGAATTTGTGCCCCGCTCACAGCGCCACCTCCTGCAAGATGTGGTAAACCGTATCCCGGATGATCTTCCCGGAGGTCACAGGGGCCACCTTCCCCGGCAGGGACAGCGCCCAAATGACCTTGACCCCCAGATTGGCCGCGGCCTCCAGGTCCACGCCGCCGGGCTTGGAGGCCAGGTCGATGACCAGCGTCCCCGCGTCCAGGTCGTGGAGCCTGGCCCCGTCCAGCACCTGTGCGGGAACGGTGTTGACGACCAGTTGATAACCCCCCAGCCAGCCGTCGAGCTGGTCTGTATGTTCCGACCAGTAGCCGTAGGATTCGATCCAGGCCAGGTCCGCGAAGTTCCGGGCGGAGACCGTCACCCTGGCCCCCAGGCCCTTGAGCCGGTGGGCCAGCAGCTTGCCCAGCCGTCCGAACCCGATGACCAGCACCCGCGCCCCAAACAGGGTGGTGGGCAGCTCCTCCATGGCGATTTGAATGGCCCCCTCCACCGTGGGGACGGCATTCTTGATTTCCAGCTCCTCCCGTGCGAAGTAGTCCTGTAGGTTCAGCCCCTTGCTCTGGGCGTAAGCGGTCAGTTCCGGGGAGACCCGCCCCGCGCAGACGAGCTGTCCCGGGCGCAGGGCGTCCAGCACCGTTTTGACGGGTATCTTCTGGTCGGAGAGGGGCGCGTTCAGCACGCCGTCGTCCACCGTCACCGGCAGGGGAAGAATGACGCACTGGGCGCGCTCGATGCCCCGCAGGGTGTCGGAACCGGGCAGCGTGTTGGGGTCGGGCCGCCGCTCCATGGCGTAGGTCTGGACCCAGTGACCGTCGTCGGTCAGCAGTTGGGCCAGCTTCACCTGGCGCAGGTCGCCGCCCACCACCCAGATATTCAGTTCCTGTCGCAAAATCGCAGCACCTTCCTTGTTTGTGGTACCCCATCCTATGCGGAGAAGGCGGAAAGGTGCGACCTGGCGAGGCTCAGTCCTCCCAGTTGGCGGCGGTCAAAATCTCTATCTGTGGCTGTGGCTTTTGGGGCCTGTTGCTCTCGTTTTTCTGCCAGGTGCGAACGCAGGCCCTCCAGTCTTTGATTTTGGTTTTCCCTCGCATCCAGCCGCTGGCCTCGTAGAATTCCACAAACTGCCCGGCGTCCAACCGGTAGCCCTTCTCGTTGCAGTATTCCTGTACCTCCGCAACCGTAGGGGGAATAAATTTGGTTTGACGCTTTTTTGAAGGCGCGTCAGCGCACCCTCGCGTGTTTGTTTTGGTTTCATTCTCCGTTTCAGTTACATTCTCAGTTTCATTTTCAGTTTCATTAGGTTCTGAACCGGCAAACCGGCGGTTTTCCTCTTCCAAACCATTGGTTTCTTCCGGCGGAACCATCGGTTCCTTGGAGCGTCCGCCCCGCTTTCCGTTTACGCGCCGCTGTTTGTTCGCGTCCAGATTCGCCCGCATAACGGGAAACACGGCGCGGGTCATGGCGGAGGCAAGCTCCGGTTCCTTATCCTCCAGCGCATAGCGGACGATTGCCCAAAAGGTTGCAAGCTGATCCTTGGGCCGCATCTCCGCGATGGATTCCATAAAACTCCGATAAAAAACAAACGATTCAACTGCCATAGTATTCCTCCTCCTGTCGTACGGTTCGTGAGCGGCCCTCGGCGGCCCCTTTTTCCATACCCCTATTATACCACAAAATCGCCCAAATTGCAAGATATACTTTTATAACGTGGTATATAAGCTGATTCTGCCGAATAAAACGCCATCTAACCACGGAATACAACGCTCTGCCACGCCCAGCAGTCGCCGTCCCCGCCAAAGCCTGAACAAACTGTGAACAGAGCGCCTTTTTTCGGGGGTTTTAAGGTAGCTTTAAGTCTGTATCCCTTGCGGCACAAGGCTTTTTCGTCTTTTAGTCAGCAACCGGTCAGCAACCGCTTTTAGAATCCCAAAATCAAAGATTGAACATTTGCACACAAAAAGGCCACACCGGGACGAACCCGATGTGGCCTTTACACGTTGTTGCGACTAACTTATGCTTTCTTACACACGCGGCGCGTGTTAGTTGGTGTATCAGTTGGTACGAATCAGCCGCAATCAGCCAGCAGCGCGGCCCAGGTCAGCGGCCCACAGATGCCGTCGGCATCCAGCCCCTTGGCCGTCTGGTAGTCCTCTACGGCGGTCAGGGTCTTGGTGCCAAACTTGCCGTCGGCGTCCAGGTTGCGCTGGATGGCGGCGTTCAGCAGGATTTGCAGCACCGTGACCTGCTGGCCCTCATCGCCCTTTTGCAGTGTACTCATGTCTTTCGTCACCTCCGTCAAATAAAGTTCACGCTCTGCCTTCCGGCGGCTGGTCAGGCCGGAATTGACCTTCTTTACGCCGTTTACCGTGACCTTGTTGTACAGCGGCAGCGCCTCCCCGATCTCCGCGATGGTGCGGTCCGCGCACAGAATTTTCAGGTTCGACTGCCCGCAGTTGAAGGCAAAGCTGGTCAGTGCAGCGAGCTGGTTCTCGTTCATGGAGGCGGTCAGCGGCACATAGGCGCTGTTGTTGGCGTAGGCCCAGAATTTTGCCACGTCCGAGGTCAGCAGGCTGTCGGCCTTGCTCTGGGTAATGGTCATGCCCTTACAGACGCTCTTGCCGTCCACCTTTCCGGTGTGGCCATACCCGATGGTCCACACCCCCACGCTGTCCTGATAGGCGGTCAGCTTACAGCCCTCGAATTTCTTGATGAGGGCAAGGCCCGCCGCGTTGATGGTACTCATTTGTGTATCACTCCTTTTGCCTCACATCACAAACCAGCGTACGGTTGTCCCTGCGGGCCAGACCACATTGCCACTGGAAGAGGTCAAATCCATAGTTGTATCCGTTATATTTCCTACGGCAGTGCCACCACTTGATCCGCCAATTGTCCCGTCCTTGCTTGTGCGGACAACGTTGGAATAGGTATCCATCCCCATAGCCACCGCAAGCGCGCCGCTGGCATTGATATATGCGCCACAATTGATGGTGTAGTTGTAAGACGTGTCGATTGCCCATCCGTCCACCGCCGCAGCAAATACAAAAGATGGCATCCTGCCCAAGTCATGGGTGACAGTCAGCGCATTGGTGGAGTACACAGTCCGCTCCAGCGTCACCGTCCCAGTGGCATATGCACCGCCGGTGGTATCCAGGGCCGCAATCGCCGCTGCCATTTCGCCAGGCTTATAGGTTGTCTCTTCGCCATTTTGCATTCGGATGGCGTCTGCAATGGCAGATAGGTGGGTCTCCGTTACCAACACTTTCCCCATCAGTAACTCACCCCATCTCCGTCCGTCAGATTTTCGGCGATGGTTTCCTTAACCGTTGCTTTCACCGATTCCAACAGCTCTGCCACCCATCCCGTCTCCGGATCAGGCGCTTCTCCTGCCTCTTCCAGCCCTGCCAGCGTCACCGTGGTAAATGTGTGGGATTTCACCACCACATCATCCACCACATATTGCAGCTCCGCTTTGCCCTTGCCGGCTACGGCGTTGTCGGCGCTGGTGACTGCCCAGGTCGCCACCCCGTCCCCCTGCGTGATGGTGCAGGGGTAGGGAGCGGCATCACCCTTGCGCTGGTGGAGCAGGACGGCGGTGCCGTCCCCGAACTCCTCCACCCACTTGGAGATGTCAAAGGCAAACGCACGGGCGAGGTTTTCGCCTTGCTTGCCCAGGGCCAGGGCGGACGTGCTGGGCGCGACGTTAATTGTCATCCCCGCCCCCCTTCAAACTGGCGAAGAACCCAGTCAGCTTGTCCGGCATGATCTCCGGGTTGATTTTGCACACATTCTCGATGATGCTGCCGACTTCCATCAGACAGATATAGGCACAGATAGCCCCGGCGACGGGGACAGTAACGCCCAGGTCCACGAACCCCTGGGCGTAGTCCACCAGCAGGCCCAGGACAACGCACAGGACCGAACCGACCTTGTGAAACAGTCCCTCTCGCATGACGGAGGACGCGAAGGTTTTGGTGGCGATGGCCTGCACCAGGCCGGTGATAAAGTCCAGCGCGATAAACGCGCAGGTGAAGAGATAGGTCATAAAAATCCATCCTTTCAATAGGTCATTTCCACATATCCGTAGGTATAATCGTCTGTGGTTTTCCGGCTCTTCCGCTTGCAAACATTACTGTCGTTGTAGTTGATGGTGTTCAGGGTGGTGCCGTTCACACTGGCCAGCAGCTCGGTGTGGGTGGCGCTGGACTTCCCGGACGC
>JAJQCW010000042.1:0-12241 GCA_021202515.1 Clostridiales bacterium
CCACCACCGCGTCCCCATCCGCCCAGACCCCACGGGCCGGGACGGAGACCGGGGGAGTTCTAATCGTTCAAAATAAATCAGCAAATAAGCGAGGTAACAAACTATGGTTCAATCCCGCACCCACACCTGCGGCGAGCTGCGCGCCGCCGACGCAGGCAAGACCGTCACCCTCTGCGGGTGGATGGAAAACGTCCGCGAGGTGGGCAACAACTTTGCCTTCCTCATCCTCCGGGACTTCTACGGCACCACCCAGGTGGTCATCGAGACGGCGGAGATGATGTCTGCCGTCAAGCCCCTGAACAAGGAGACCACCCTCTCCGTCACTGGTACCGTCCGCATCCGGGAGAGCAAGAACAAGAAGATCCCCACCGGTGAAATCGAAGTGGTGCCCAGCGAGATCAAAGTGCTGGGCCGCTGCCGCTACAACGAGCTGCCCTTCGAGATCAACCGCAGCCGGGAGGCCGACGAGAGCATCCGCCTGAAATACCGCTACCTGGACCTGCGGAACCCGGCGGTGAAGAACAACATCGTCCTGCGCTGCAACGTGGTCTCCGCCCTGCGCCAGGCCATGACCGCGGAAGGGTTCCTGGAGATCACCACCCCCATCCTGACCGCCTCCTCCCCGGAGGGCGCGCGTGACTACCTGGTGCCCGCCCGGAACCACCCCGGCAAGTTCTACGCCCTGCCCCAGGCCCCCCAGCAGGTCAAGCAGTTACTGATGACCTCCGGGTTCGACAAATACTTCCAAATCGCCCCCTGCTTCCGGGACGAGGACGCCCGCGGCGACCGTTCCCCCGGCGAGTTCTACCAGTTGGACATGGAGATGGCTTTTGCCACCCAGGACGACGTGTTCGCCGTGCTGGAGCGGGTGCTGCCCCCCATCTTCGCCAAGTACGGCGTCTACAACACCGCCTCCGCCGCCCCCTTCCGCCGCATCCCCTTCCTGGAGGCCATGGAGCACTACGGCACCGACAAGCCCGACCTGCGCATCGACCTGGAGGTGCAGGACGCCACGGAGATCTGCTCCGCCACCGCCTTTGGTCCCTTCCAGGGCCAGAGCGTCAAGGCCGTGGTGGTCTCCGGCTGCAAACTGGCCCGGAAAGCCATCGACAAGCTGTGCGCTGAGGTAGAGGTACAGTCCGGCGGCAAGGTCTACTGGTGCAAGGTGGACGACAAGGGCCAGCTCACCGGCGGCGTCTCCAAGTTCCTGAAGGACAGCGCCGCCGCCCTGACCGAGAAGCTGGGGCTGACCCCCGGCTGCTTCGTGGGCTTCACCGCCGGCAAGCTGACCGACGCCCAAAAGACCGCCGGTGTGCTGCGAAACAAGTTGGGCGCCGCCTGCCCCGACCACATGGACCCGGAAAAGTACGAGTTCTGCTGGATCGTGGACTTCCCCATGTATGAAATTGGCGAGGAATCCGGTCAGTTGGAGTTCTGTCACAACCCCTTCTCCATGCCCAACGGCGGGTTGGAGACCCTGCTGAAAGCGGAGCGGGGCGAAATCGACCCCCTGGACATCACCGCCGACCAGTACGACCTGGTCTGCAACGGCGTGGAGCTGTCCTCCGGCGCGGTGCGGAACCACGACCCGGAGATCATGGTGAAAGCCTTTGAGATGGTCCGCCTGGGCGAGGACGACGTAAAAGCCAAGTTCCCCGCCATGTACAACGCCTTCTGCTACGGCGCGCCCCCTCACGCGGGCATCGCCCCCGGCGTGGACCGCATGGTCATGCTGCTGGCCGGTGAGGACTCCATCCGGGAGATCATCCCCTTCCCCATGAACAAAAACGCCCAGGACGTGATGATGGGCAGCCCCTCCCCGGTGGAGCAGAAGCAACTGGACGAGGTGCATATCCAAATCATGGGAGAGAAAGAGGAATAATTCTCAGCAAATCCTCGATTTTATTCTCTCTTCACAAAAAATTTTCTCTTTGTTTTTGTCCGCTTCCGGGGGCTTTCCGCCTCAACACGTCTGCATTTTGTCCCAATTTACCCAAAAGTCGTCTCATTTGAGAACCATTTTCTCCCTAAAACCGATTTGGCGCGTTTTCAAACAAAAGCAAAAAAAGGGCTTGTCAAATGTTTGACAATGGGGTAAAATAATAGGCGTAAATCCTTGTTTACCAAAATTTCAGGAGGTAATTTTATCATGGCAGTTAAAGTTGCAATTAACGGTTTTGGCCGCATTGGTCGTCTGGCTTTCCGTCAGATGTTCGGCGCTGAGGGTTACGAGGTTGTCGCCATCAACGACCTGACCTCCCCCAAGATGCTGGCTCATCTGCTGAAGTATGACTCCACTCAGGGCAAGTATGCTCTGGCCGACACCGTTTCCGCTGGCGAGAGCTCCATCACCGTCGATGGCAAGGAGATCACCATCTATGCCAAGGCCAACGCCGCCGAGCTGCCCTGGGGCGAGCTGGGTGTTGACGTAGTCCTGGAGTGCACCGGTTTCTACACCAGCAAGGCTAAGGCCCAGGCTCATATCGACGCCGGCGCCCGTAAGGTCGTCATCTCTGCCCCCGCTGGCAACGACCTGCCCACCATCGTTTACAACGTCAACCACAACACCCTGAAGCCCGAGGATACCATCATCTCCGCCGCTTCCTGCACCACCAACTGCCTGGCTCCCATGGCGAAGGCTCTGAACGACTGCGCCCCCATCAAGGCTGGCATTATGTGCACCATCCACGCTTACACCGGCGACCAGATGACTCTGGACGGCCCCCAGCGTAAGGGCGACCTGCGCCGCTCCCGCGCTGCCGCTTGCAACATCGTTCCCAACAGCACCGGCGCTGCCAAGGCCATCGGCCTGGTCATCCCCGAGCTGAACGGCAAGCTGATCGGCGCTGCTCAGCGCGTTCCCACCCCCACCGGTTCCACCACCATCCTGACCGCCGTCGTCGAGGGCACCCCCTCCAAGGAAGACATCAACGCTCAGATGAAGGCTGAGGCCACCGAATCCTTCGGCTACAACACCGATGAGATCGTCTCCTCCGACATCGTCGGTATGCGTTACGGCTCCCTGTTCGACGCCACTCAGACCATGGTTCTGGATCTGGGCAACGGCACCTCTGAGGTTCAGGTCGTCTCCTGGTATGACAACGAGAACTCCTACACCTCTCAGATGGTCCGCACCATCAAGTATTTCTCCGAGCTGGGCTAATCGTCTAGTCTCCTAGATTTACTCTCTCTTACGAGCAAGGTGCAGCCCCGCTTCTCCGGAAGCGGGGCTGTTTATCTCATTGGACTAAAAAAACGTGCCACCGGCACGTTTTTTTACCCCCTTTTTCGTTGTGAATCCCGTTGCCTTGCAACGGGATTTATATCTCATTGAACTAAAAAAGTGTGCCACCGGCACACTTTTTTACCTCAACTCTCAGATGGTCCGCACCATCTCGTCGTCGCAAGCTCCATAGCGCTCCCTTCCGTGCGAAGCACGAAAGGTCACTTATTTCGCTGCTCCTCCTCTCCCAGCCGAATCCACTTCGTTGGGTTTCGGCTGGGTTCCCTTTCTCCGAGCTGGGCTAATCTCCTAGTTTCCTAGATTTACTCTTACTCTCCGAGCAAGGTGCAGCCCCGCTTCTTCGGAAGCGGGGCTGTTTTTTGCATTGAACAAACTGCATCTATCCCAACAAAAGAGGCTGTACCAACCAGTTCCGGTCGATACAGCCTCTTTTTGATTGTTTTAGGCGACCCCGCACAACAAGAAGTGCGGGGTCGTATTGATGAAAAACAGAGTTACAGCTCCAGGCCCTTGATGGCGTTGGCGCACCGGGGGCAAAGCCCGCCTTCCTCGGTGATGGCGGCGTTGTGCAGCCAGCAGCGGGGGCACTTGGGGGCGGTGTGAACTTCTACCCGGATGCTACGCTCATCGCCCTTCTCCACGGCCACCTCGGAGACGATGAACAGGTCGGCCAGGTTCATGTCCTGGATGGTCTCGTAGGCGGCCCAGCCTTCCTCGTCCAGCACCAGAGTCAGCTTGGCGTCGGTGGATTTTTTGCAGATCTTGGCGGTGCGGGCCTGCTCCAGAGCCTGGTTGACCTCGGCCTTGAAGGCCAGCAGGTTGGCCCAGCGGGTCTCCTGCTCCTCGGTCAGCGCCCAGGCGGGATTGGCGGAGGGCATGTCGTTGAACAGCGCCGCCTCGGTGTCGTCCTCGGCCTGGTGAGGCATGGCCTGCCAGACCTCCTCGGAGGTGAAGGCCAGAATGGGGGTCAGGATGCGCACCAGCGCGTTCAGGATCAGGTACATGGCGGACTGGGCGCTGCGGCGCTCGTGGGATTCCACGGCCTCGCAGTACAGCCGGTCCTTGATGATGTCCAGATAGAAGTTGGACATCTCCACCACGCAGAAGTTATACACCAGACGATAGACGGTGTGGAAATCGTAGTTGTCGTAGGCGTCCCGGACCTTGCCCACCAGAGTGTTCAGGGCGGCCACGGCCCACTGATCCAGCTCCAGCATCTCCTTCACGTCCACCATATCGCTGTTGGGGTCGAAGCCGTTCAGGTTGCCCAACATATAGCGGCAGGTGTTGCGGAGCTTCAGGTAGGCGTCGGCCAACTGCTTCAAAATCTCCTTGGACAGACGCATATCCTGGGTGTAGTCGGCGGAGGACACCCACAGGCGGAAGATGTCCGCGCCGTATTGCTTGATGGTGTCCTGGGGGCTGATGGCGTTGCCCAGGCTCTTGTGCATGACCCGGCCCTTGCCGTCCACGGTCCAGCCGTGGGTGATGATTTCTTTATAGGGGGCCACGCCGTTGACGGCGATGGAGGTCAGCATGGAGGACTGGAACCAGCCGCGGTACTGGTCGCCGCCTTCCAGATACAGGTCGGCAGGGTAGCACAGCTCAGGCCGGGTGTCGCTGACAGCGGACCAGGTGGAGCCGGAGTCAAACCACACGTCCAGAATGTCCTTCTCCTTGCGGAACTTCGTGCAGCCGCAGTCGCACTTGGCACCCTCCGGCATCAGCTCGGTCACGTCCATGGCCCACCAGGCGTTAGAGCCTTCCTTGGCGAAGATACCGGCTACCTTGTCGATGGACTCAGGGGTGCAGTAGGGCTTGCCGCAGTCCTCGCAGAAGAACATGGGGATGGGCACGCCCCAGGTGCGCTGGCGGGAAATACACCAGTCGGAACGCTCCCGGATCATGGAGATCATCCGCTCCTGGCCCCACTCCGGCTTCCAATAGATGTCATCGCAGGCTTTGACGGCCTCTTCCTTGATGGCGTCCACGCTGGCAAACCACTGCTGGGTGGCCCGGAAGATGACGGGCTTCTTGCAGCGCCAGCAATGGGGGTAGCTGTGGGTGATGTCCTTGCTGGACAGCAGCGCGCCGCTTTCCACAAGGTCCTTGTAGATGATGGGATGGGCCTTCTGGACGTGGATGCCCTTATAGGGGCCGGCGAACTCGTTCAGGTAGCCCTTGGCGTCCACGGAGACCTCCATGGTGATATCGGTGGGGATCTCCGGGTAGCGCTGGCAGACATAGAAGTCGTCCAGGCCGAAGGAGGGCGCGGTGTGGACGCAGCCGGAACCGGCGTCCAGGGTGACGTGGTCGCCCAGGATGAGCAGGGAATCCCGGTTCATGAAGGGGTGGTAGGCGGTCATATACTCGAACTCGTCGCCAAAGAGGGTGGCCACGGTCTCATATTCGGTGATGCCGCACTCGCTCATCACGTTGCCCACCAGGTCGGTGGCGATGATGAGGATGTCGCCGGAGGCCACCTTCACCAGGGAGTATTCCAGTTGGGGATTCAGGCAGATGGCCATGTTGCCGGGGAGGGTCCAGGTGGTGGTGGTCCAGATGACGAAGTACATCTTGCTCAGGTCGCCGTACTGGGACAGCTTGCCCTTGTCGTCATGCACCTGGAACTTGACATAGATGGTGGTGACGGGGTCCTCGGCGTACTCCACCTCGGCCTCAGCCAGAGCGGTCTCGCAGGTGGGGCACCAGTAGGTGGGTTTCAGGCCCTGGTAAATCAGGCCCTTCTCGGCCATGGCGCCGAACACCTTCACCTGCTTGGCCTCGAAGTCGGGGGTCAGGGTCAGGTAGGGGTGGTCCCAGTCGCCGATGACGCCCAGGCGCTTGAAGCCCTCCCGCTGCTTGTCCACCTGCTCCAGAGCGAAGGCCCGGCACTTGTCCCGGAACTCCGGCACAGGCATCTCGTTGCGTTTGACGCCCTGCTTCTGGATGGCGGTCTCGATGGGCATACCGTGGGTGTCCCAGCCGGGGATATAGGGGGCCTTAAACCCGGCCATGTTCTTATAGCGGACGATGAAGTCCTTCAGGATCTTGTTCAGGGCGTGGCCGATGTGAATTTCGCCGTTGGCGTAGGGAGGGCCGTCGTGAAGGACGTAGAGGGGTTTCCCCTCGTTTTTCTTCATCAGCTTGTTGTACACGTCCTTGCGGTACATTTCCTCCAGCATGGCCGGCTCCCGCTTGGCCAGGGCCGCCCGCATGGGGAAAGAGGTCTTGGGCAGATTGATGGTTTTGTTGTAATCGGGCATTGGCTTCTATCTCCTCTTGTATCTGATAGCCGAACGCCGCTTTTGCGGCGTTCGAATGGGTCTCTTTTTCTGTGTCAGCAATTACACCTTGTAGTCCTGGTCGGCGCTCATGCTGCTCAGGTCCATCACGCGGGTGGGGTCATCCCCGTCCGGGGCGATGCCGCCCAGGTTGGGGACCTCCTGGGCGTAGGCAGTCTCCGGTGACTGCTCCGCCGCGGCTTCGGCGGCGGCCATTTCAGCGGCCAGGGCCTCGTCGGAGAGGATGCTCTTCATGGCGTCCTCCACCTCGTCGGTCTCCTCCGCCTGGGGAGCCGTCTCCTCCGGTGTTTCGGTGGCCTTGATCTCGTCCAGCCGGTCCAGGAAAGCGGCCTCCTGTGCCAGGAAGGTCTGCTGCTGGGCCACCAGCGCCCGCATCCCGTTGACGAAGTCCACCGTGGACTGTCGGGCGGCGGTCAGTTGGGCCTCGGAGTTGTTGATTTCCTGGCGCAGTTCCTGGCGGCGGGCGGCCACTTCGGTCTCCGCCTCCTGCAACATGGCCTGGCGTTCCTCCTGGGCCTGAGCGATAATGCTCTCGGCGTTCCGGCGGGCGGTCAGCAGGGTCTGGCGCATATCGTCCTCTGTGGCCCGATATTCGCCGATTTTGTCCACCAGGACCTTCATTTTGCTCTTGAGAACGGCGTTTTCCTTATACAAAGCGGTGTAATCCGCCGTCAACTGGTCTAAAAACTCGTCCACGTCGGCGGTGCTGTAACCGTTGAAGCGGGCAGTGGCAAAGCGATGCTGCGCCACGTCGTTGGGTGTCATCATAACTTATACCTCCCTTTTCTTTGGTGTTCCGTCGCTCACTGGAAGGTATAAGCGCCGCTGCTCTCCAGCTCGTCGAGAATGTCCTTGTCGCCGATGATGTCCACGTTGTAGGGCGTAATGATATAGGTGGAGACGGCCACCTTTTTGATTTTGCCCTCCTGGGCATAGGCCACGCCGGAAAGGAAATCCACCAGGCGGCGGGAGGTCTTATCGTCGGCCTCTTCCAGGTTCATCACCACGGTGCGCTTGTCCCGCAGGTGGTCGGCGATCTCGGAGGCGTCGTCAAATTCCTTGGGCCGCACCAAAATCACCTGGAGCTGGGTGGTGGTGTGGATGTTGACCACTTTCCGGCTCCGCTCCTCCGGTGCGCTGGCGGCACGGGCAGGCTGACTGGAGCTGACGGAAGAGTATTCTGCGTCAGAGGGCTTGCTGCGGCTGCGTTCCTGGGAGATGGGGGTGGTGTTGTTCTCGGCTTCTTCTTCGTATTCGTCGTCGTCCTCATAGGGGCGGGCCAGACGTTTCAGTTCATCCATAATACCCATGTGACAGGTTCCTCCTTGCGGTCTGCTCCCAACCGTCGGCTGGGAGGAAATGGTGAGATAGGGTGAGGCGCATCCTTACCCGTTGGCCCGCATGGGAGGCCGCTGGCCAAACAGGGCGGTCCCGACCCGCACCTGTGTGGCGCCCTGGGCGATGGCGTCCTCAAAGTCACCGCTCATGCCCATCGAAAGGATGTCCATACACTCTCCATTATCGGCCATTTTTCCCCTCATGTCAACAAAAAGCTGATACATTTCCCGGAAATACCGCTGATTTTCTCCCGGCTGCTCCGCCACAGGGGGAATGGCCATCAGCCCTCTGGCCCGAACGCCGGGCAAATCCGCCGCCAGGCGGAGCAGCGCTTCCACCTCCGCCGGGGCCGCGCCGGACTTGCTGGCCTCGCCGCCGATGTTCACCTCGATGAGGATGTCCTGCACCACGCCGGTTTTCACCGCCCGGTCGCTGACGGCGGTCATCAGCCCCTCGCTGTCGATGGACTCGATGAGGGAGACCTTGCCCACCAGGTATTTCACCTTATTCTTCTGCAAATGGCCGATGAAGTGGACCTCCGCCCCCTCATAGGCCCCGTCCTTCCAATGGGTGTTGAACTCCTGCACACGGTTTTCGCCGCAGCAGGTGATCCCCGCCTGAATGGCCTCCCGGATGGTGTCGCTGGTCTGGACCTTGGTGGCCGCCACCAGCGTGATTTCCGCCGGGTCCCGGCCCGCGGCCAGAGCCGCGGCGCGGATGCGGGCCTGGACAGCTTCCACACATGTTTTTACGGACATAATAATTGCCTCCGTTTCTCTTTGTTCTACAGATGCAATGGAGCAGCTTTCGCTGCACAGGTTACGGAAAATCTGTGGAAAACGATTCGATTTTTTCCACCCAAAGACAAGGAAAAAACGAAAATTCCCGGACGAATCGCACAAGTTACATTGCTTGTTGTGAATCTGGCGATCCTTTTAGTCAGCCTTGTGCTTTTACCTCTCCGCCGTCAAGCGGCACTTCCGAAGCTGCGCCTCTCCCTGCGCCACCGTCAAAGACGGCGGAGGTAAGGGGGTAATTGCACATTGCACATTGCTAATTGCTCATTTTTTATTCGATGACCTTGCCGTCGTAAAGGTCCCGGCCCTTGACGATGATCTCCACACCGGCCCGGAGGCTCTTGGCGTCCTCCAGTTGGGTGGTCGCCACGGCGTTGCCCTCCTCGTCGTACTCGGTGGGCTGGGCGATGAGGTAGTAGTCCTCCCCCTCCCAGAGGATCTCCACCGAGACCCACACGGCCTGGGTGCCGTAGAGCCGGTAAACGCCGATGTCGCCGCTCTCGTTCTCCACGTGGATGGCGGACTTGTCCACCCGGTAGCCGGTGACGGTGTCCAGGATGATGTCCGCCGTCTGGTCCCGGAGCAGAGTGGTCTCCGCCAAGTATTGGTTACTGGAAAAGACCACGCACACCACGCCGTCGTCGTCCGCCTTGGAGATGGATTCCACCTCCATGTCGATGGTCCGGTCCAGGCTGTTGAAGCGCAGGGTGACGGTGTCGCCGATTTTGAGCCTCTCGCTGTCCGCTTCGGTCAGCTCAGCGGCGAAGTACCAGGTGGCGGAGGTGATGAGTTTGCCCAGGCTGCTGCCGTCGTCCGTCACTGTCTCCCGCTGATCCAGCAGCTTGTCCAGTTGGTCGGGGGTCAGATCCTTGACACTGGCGGAGGTCAGGACAGATTCATAGCCGTCCACCATGCTGGAAAACGTGCCGCTGGTGGGGGCGGAGATGGTGGTGGTGTAGGACTGATTCTCCGCCGCCAGGGATTCCACGTACTCTACCAGCTCGGTGATCTCCTCGGTCAGGGCGCTGCTGCCGTTGTAGGTGTAATCCCGGCGGAACATCAGGGTTTTCAGCTCGGAGGACAGGTCCTCCAGCTCCGTCAGGCTGCCGGAGGCAGTCATGGCCCGCAGGTCCACGATGGCGTCGATGATCTCGCTGTTCAGGGTGGAGTTGTCCGACCCGCCGGCGCTGTGGCTGAGGATGTATTGCAGGGATTCCAGCCGGGCCTCCAGCTCCTTGATTTCTGCATGGCGGTCCAGGGCCTCCTGGGTGCTGTAGACAACGGCCAGGGTGTCTCCCACGGCCACGGTCTCCCCTTCTGCCACCACCACCTCTTGCAGCTCCGCGCCGCCGTCCAGCACCTGCTCGTCCCGGACCATGTAACCAGTGGTTTCCACCGTGTCCTCCGCCGTGTAGCTGTAGAGGCTGGCGGTCTCGTAGCTGCTGAACAGCACATGATAAGTGTAAACGCAAAAATAGGCGATGGCGCCCAGGAAAAACGCCCACATGACGATTTTGACGATTTTTGTTCCCGGCTTCATGGGATACCTCCCTTTGTGCAGGCCGCTTGCCCGCGGTTATCTATCTATTCATTGTTCCCGGAGGCCGGGGCCGCGCTCATCCGCGGGCGATGTACCGGGGCGGAGTGGAGGCAGGGGCGTCGCCCTCCCGCAGCTCCACCGGGCGCTCCGGCACGATGGTGGAGATGGCGTGCTTGTACACCACCTGCTGCTTGCCGTCGGTGTTGACCACCACCACAAAGGCGTCGTAGCCGGTGATGACCCCCCGCATCTGGAACCCGTTCATCAGGATGAGGGTCAGGTTCATCCGGGCGCGGCGCACCTGGGCGAGGAAAAGGTCCTGGAGGTTGTTGGTTTTTTGCATTTTGAGCACTTCCTTCTGTATATTCTGAGAACTGCTCCAAGCACAGAAAACAACATCGTACCGGGAGCGGTCCTCCCGGCTATCTTACCCCAGTTTCCCTCGCTTTTTCTGTCGCAAAGCGTACTGCCGCCGCAAAATCCGGTTCTTTTTCCCAGAGGAACCAGTTTGTCTCCCGGTTCCGCCGGAACCAGGTCAACTGCCGCTTGGCATACTGCCGGGTGCGCAGCTTGACCTCGTCGGCGGCGTCGGTCAGGCTGCCGCCGGTTTTCAGGGCGGTGAAGAACTCCTTGTAACCGATGGCCTGCATTGCGGTGCAGTCCTCCGGCACCCCGGAGGCCAGCAGGCCGCGAATTTCCTCCGCCAACCCCTGCTCTACCATTTTGTCCACCCGCAGGGTGGTGCGCCGCCACAGCTCTGTTCGGTCCGCAAAGTTCAGGCCGATGGTGACGGCCCGGTAGCGGGGCGGCTGTTGCTGGGTCTCCCGGTTGTGCTGGGTGATGGTCTTGCCCGTTTCGTGCCAGACCTCCAGCGCCCGGAGGATGCGTTTTTCGTCTGCCGGGTGCAGCCGCTGGGCGGCCTCCGGGTCCACCTGGCGCAGCTCGTCCAGCAGCGGTTCGATGCCCTCCGCCCGGACGCGCTCTTGCAGCTTTTCCCGCCAGCCGGTGCTTTGGACGGCGAAGCGCCGCCCCGCCGTCAGCGAGTCCACATAGAGGCCGGTGCCGCCCACCACAATGGGGACCTTGCCCCGGGCCAGAATGTCATCCACCACGGGGACAGCCTGGGCCACGTATCGGGCCACGGAGTAATTTTCCTCCGGCTCCGCCACGTTGATCATATGGTGGGGTACCCCCTCCATCTCCTCCAATGTGGGCTTGGCGGTGCCGATGTCCATGCGGCGGTAGACCTGCATAGAGTCGGCGCTGACTACCTCGCCGTCCAGCGCGTGGGCCAACGCTACCCCCAGCCGGGTCTTGCCGGAGGCGGTGGGGCCCACCACCGCGAGAATTTTAGGGGGGGATTGCATAGGCGGGCGCTCCTTTTTAACAATTAGCAATTTGCAATGTGCAATGTGCAATGAGCAATGTGCAATTATGGGGAAAACCGGACGCTGGCGGTTCTTTACGTCCGTTTAAACTGCTTTTCCAACTGTTTTTTCGTCAGTTCGATTGCCACAGGCCGCCCGTGGGGGCAGTATTTGACCTGGCCGGACATCACCGCCTGGGCTACCGCCTCCAGCTCCTCCCGGCCCGACTTCCAGCCGCCCTTGATGGCGGCTTTGCAGGCCATGGTGTGCAGTACCTCGTCCCGTGCGGCGGAGGGGTCGGCGGTGCCAGTGACCAGCAGCCGTTCCCCTAACTGGGTCAGGGTGGGTTCGATGTCCCCGGCGGAGAGGTAATCCGGGCTTTGCCGCACCAACAGCGCGCCGCCGCCGAAGTCCTCCGCCTCGAAGCCGTACCGGGCCAGCAGGTCCAAGTGGGCCAGCAGCGCGGCCCCCTCCTCCGGGGGCGGCGTGAACACCACCGGCGTCAGCAGCATCTGGCGCATGGGCTGGTAGTCCCTGGCTTTCAGCTTGTCGAAGTTCATCCGCTCGTGGGCGGCGTGTTTGTCGATAAAATAGACCGTGTCCCCCTGCTCCACGATGATGTAGGTGTCCAGTACCTCCCCGGCCAGCCG
>JAJQCW010000042.1:12251-59931 GCA_021202515.1 Clostridiales bacterium
GCCGCCAGGCGGGGGTCTCCGGGGTCAGGGGTTCCGGCTCGGGGGCCTCAGTCGGCGCTTCCGCCGGAACGGGAGGCATTTCCTCCACGGGCGCGGGAGCAGGCTTGGGCGAGGCGGGTTTCTCTTTTTTCGGCGCCGGGGCGGGAGCGTCTGTCCGGCGGGCGGGCCGCTCGGTCAAAATGGGCAGGTCCAGCCCCCGAAACTCCTCCGCCGCGCTGGGAGAGTAGGGCTTGGGTTCGATTTTCACCGGGGGCGGCACAGGCCGGGCGGGAGCCGCCGAAGCAGCCGCCACATGGGTCCCGCCGCTGTCCCGCAGGGGCAGCACCGGCCCCTTGGCCCGGTATTCTTCCGCCGTCATGCTCTGGAAAAAGGTCTGATTGGGGGTGACGGTGTCTGACGGCTTGGGCTGGGGCCGCTTTTCCTCCAGTTTCACCTGGGGGTGGCCCTGCTCGCCGTTCAATGCGGCCTTGACGCTGGAAAACACCGCCTGGAACAGCCGCTTTTCGTTGGTGAACTTGACCTCGGTTTTGGTGGGATGAACGTTCACGTCTACGGCGCTCAGGTTGCTGGTGATGTGCAGCACGCAGCCGGGGAACCGGCCCACCATCTTCTGGTTCTGGTAGGCTTCTTCCAGAGCGGCGGTCATGGTGCGGCTTTTCACATACCGCCCGTTGACGAAAAAGTGCTGATAGCCCCGTGTCCCCCGGCAGCAGGAGGGGCGGGAGACGAAGCCTTCTACCTGTAGCCCCTCGCCGGAGCCTTTGCAGGGGAGAAAGCCCAGCGCCATTTCCCGGCCCAGCACTGCGTAGACGGCGGACTGCAAATCGCCGTCGCCGGGGGTCATCAAATCCTGCCGCTCCTCCCGGAGCATTTTGAAGGCCACCTCCGGGTGGCTCAGGGCGGCGTGCTGGACGGCGGCGAACACCGCCGCCCCTTCGGTCACGTCCCGCTTGACGAATTTCAGCCGGGCGGGGGTGTTGTAAAACAAATCGCGGACAATGAGAGTGGTCCCCACGGGACACCCCACCTCTTGCCGTGTGCGCACCACGCCGCCGTCCAGAAGCAGCGCCACGCCCAGGTCGTTGTCGGCGGTGCGGGTGGTCAGTTCCACCTTGGAGACGGCGGCGATGGCCGCCAGCGCCTCCCCCCGGAAGCCCAGGGTGCCGATGGCCTCCAGATCCCCCTCGCCGCGGATCTTGCTGGTGGCGTGGCGGAGAAAGGCGGTCTCCGTGTCCTCCGGTGCGATGCCGGAGCCGTCGTCCGTCACCCGGATGTAGCTCATCCCGCCCCGGCGAATTTCCACCGTGACGGCAGTGGCCCCGGCGTCGATGGCGTTTTCCACCAGCTCCTTGACCACGCTGGCGGGCCGCTCCACCACCTCTCCGGCGGCGATCAGGTCGGCCACATGGGGGTCAAGACATTGAATTTTTCCCATTGCGGGCCTCGTTTCTAAATGAATCAAAAAATAAGGTTTATTGTTTATTCTCCCAGCGCTTCGTTTTCGTCCAGCTCCACGCACTCGTATTCCTTCGCCAGCACCAGCCAGGCCCCGCCCATGCTCTGGAGCAGGTAGAGGTGGTACTTGCTCAGCTTCTCCTCCATCTGGTCCACGCCGCTGTGGTCGTTGAGCAAGTCGTCCGGGTCGTCGCTTTCGCTGTCGCTGAGGCGGGTCATCAGCCAGTCTTTTTTCCGGCGGTTGAAGTTCCGCTCCAGCAGCTTGCGCTTCTGCTTCTTGCCGGGAACCTTGTAGAACCCGCCCAGGTCAGCGCCCACCACGTTGTCGCAGAAGTTCATGGAAAACTCCAGCGCCGCCACGTGGTCAAAATTCAGCAGCAGGGTCTTTTTCGTCTCGCCCTCGGCGCCGCCCCAGACCTCCATGCGGAAGGAGCATTTTGTGTCCAGATAGTTGGGCGTCACCCAGACGCGCTTTAAGTCACCATCGAAGGTGTGATAAAGCAAGCTGGTCTTTTTCATTTTTTCTCCCTCATCTCAATACAAAATGTTATATTATGTCAAATTTATACCTTTTGTTTCCACTGATACACCAAGTTCAGCGCCTCGATGGGGGTCAGGGTGTTGATGTCCAGCCCCCGCAGCTCCTCCGCCACCTCAAAGGCGCGGATGTCCCCAAAGCAGCACTGCTCGTCCATCGGGGCCTGGGGCTGGGGTTCCAGAACGGATTTACCGGTGTCCTCGCCCTTCTCCATCTCGGCCAGGATGGTCCTGGCGCGGGTGATGACCCTGGCCGGAACGCCGGCCAGCTTCGCCACCTCGATGCCATAGCTCTGGTCGGCCCCGCCCCGGACGATTTTCCGCAGGAAGATGATGTCGTCGGCGCGCTTCTTGGCGGCGATGTTGTAGTTCTTCACGCCGGGGATTTGCCCCTCCAGGTCGGTCAGCTCGTGGTAGTGGGTGGCGAACAGGGTCTTGGCCCCCAGCCGCCGTTTGTCGGCGCAGTATTCCAGCACGGCACGGGCGATGCTCATGCCGTCGTAGGTGGAGGTGCCCCGCCCAATTTCGTCCAAAATAAGCAGACTTTTTGGCGTGGCGTTTTTCAGGATGTCCGCCACCTCGTCCATCTCCACCATGAAGGTGGACTGCCCGGCGGAGAGGTCGTCCGCCGCGCCGATGCGGGTGAAAATCCGGTCCAGTACGCCGATGTGGGCCTGCTTCGCGGGGACGAAGCTGCCGATCTGCGCCATCAGGCAAATCAGCGCCACCTGGCGCATATAGGTGGACTTGCCCGCCATGTTGGGGCCGGTGATGATGGCCACTGTGTCGTCGCCGCTGTCCATAAAGGTGTCGTTGGGGACGAACATGGAATCTTTCAGCATCCGCTCCACCACAGGGTGGCGGCCCTCAGTGATTTGAATGATATCGGAGTCGTCCACCTGGGGCATACAGTAGCCGTTTTCTGCCGCAGCCGTGGCCAGGGAACACAGGGCGTCGGCCTCGGCCACCGCCTCCGCTGTCCGCTGGACGGCCTCCACCTGCGCCGCCACCTGCTGGCGGACCTCGTTGAAGAGCTGGTATTCGATGCCGGTGATTTTGTCCTGGGCGGAGAGAATGGTGTGCTCCAGGTCTTTCAGCTCCTGGTTGATGAACCGCTCGGAGTTCACCGTGGTCTGCTTGCGGACCCAGCTGTCAGGCACCAGATTGGCCTGACCGCGGGAGACCTCGATGTAGTACCCAAACACCTTATTATACCGGATGCGGATGTTTTTGATGCCGCACTCCTCTTTGGTCTTGGTCTCGATTTCCGCCACCATGTCCTTGCCGTGGGCCATGACGTTGCGGAGATAATCCACGTCCTCGCTGTAGCCGTCCCGGATGAGGCCGCCCTCCCGGACGGTGAAGGGCGGTTCGTCCACCATGGCCCGGTCGATGAGGTCGGTCAGCTCCTCCAGAGCGTCCAGCCGCTGGCAGATATCGGAGAGCAGCGTGGAGCCTTCACACCGGCCCAGCAGGTCCCGCAGCCGGGGGATGTTCCGCAGCCCGGCGGACAGGGCCACTAGGTCCCGCCCACCGGCGGAGCCGTAGACGATGCGGCCAATGAGCCGCTCCAGGTCGGTGACTTCCTTCAGGCAGAGCATGACCTCTTCCCGGACCACCATGTTGTTCACCAGGGCGTTCACCGCCTGGAGCCGCCGGTCGATGTCCACCGGGTTCAGCAAGGGCTTCTCCAGCCAGGAGCGCAGCAGCCGACCGCCCATGGCGGTACGGGTCCGGTCCAGCACCCACAGCAGACTGCCCTTCTTCTCCTTGCCCCGGAGGGTCTCGGTCAGTTCCAGGTTGCGCCGGGCGGTCCAGTCCAGCTCCATATAGCGGCCGGTGGTGTAATAGTTCAGCCTGCGGACGTGGGCCAGGTCGTTTTTCTGAGTTTCGTAGAGGTAGAAGAGCAGACCGCCCACCGCCCGCACTGCCTCCGCCTGTCCCGCAGGGATGGCGGCGGGGTTGTCAAACTGCCGGTCCAGGGTCTCCCTGGCCTGCTGGTAGTCGAAGCGGGCCTGACTGCCTCGCTCGATTTGGCAGTTCAACCGGTTTTTCAGCACCTCGGTCAGCAGGTCCTCCTCCATGGCCCCCTCGGAGAGCACCGCCTCTCTGGGGCAGAACCGCCCCAGTTCGTTGACCAGGTGCTGCACCGTCTGGTCGCCGGAGAAGGCTGTACAGTCCAATTCTCCGGTGGAGATGTCGCAGAAGCACACGCCGCCCCGGTTGGCAGTCAGGTAGACGGCGGCGATGTAGTTGTTGCTGCGCTCGTCCAGCATGGCGGCGTCTACCACCGTGCCGGGGGTGACGATGCGGATGACGTCCCGCTCCACAATGCCCTGGGCCTCGGCGGGGTCCTCCATCTGCTCGCAGATGGCCACCTTGTACCCCTTGGCCACCAGCCGGGCCAGATAGGACTGGTAGGAGTGGTAGGGGACGCCGCACATGGGCACCCGCTCCTCGGCGCTCTTTTTCCGGTCGCGGGTGGTCAGGGTCAGGTCCAGCTCCTTGGAGGCGATTTTCGCGTCCTCGTCGAACAGCTCGTAAAAGTCCCCCAGCCGGAAAAACAGCAGACAGTCTGGGTGCTGTTCCTTGATTTCAAGATATTGTTTGCGCATGGGCGTCAACGCTTCAGCCATGGTCCTCTTCTCTTTCTATGGGGTCGGTCCCGTTTTTTCTCTCTCGGTTTAAATTCGTAATTTTGTCAGTTCTTTGAAACTGTTGTGATAAATTTGACCGGAACTGTTGCCACACGCCTGTAGGGGCGGCCCGTGGCCGCCCGGAAACAGAACGCGAAACCTACGGGCGGCGGAGCGCCGCCCCTACACATATGGCAGCAAAATAAGAACGATACCCTCAGTTCCCCGTCATTGCTAATTGCACATTGCTAATTGCTAATTGTCACAAGGTTCCCTGGTTGCACTTCCACGCCCGCCAGCAGCCGAACACCACCGTCGCAACGGTGACGCCCGCCATGACCCACAGGAACCACAGGGTCAGGTTTACTTCGGTGAGCATCTCCATTTGCAGCACGGAGAACAACACCGCGCACTCCAGATTCACCATACACAGCATATCCCGGATGGCCCGGAGGATGAACAGCTCCCGCTCCATGTTGGGCTTGAAGGGCAGGCTCAGGGCGGACAGGTTCAGCCGGGTGCAGGCGCTGACCAGTCCGCAGCACACCACCAGCAGCACCGGCAGAATCCAGATGATCCACCGTCCGCCCCAGTCGTCGGCCACGCCGTAGGCGTCGTAGTGGATGGCCATGACCTTGGGCAGCGCGCTCCACCGGGAGGCGGTGAAAATCACCGTGGTCGCCACCAGCAGCCATGCGGCCCCTTCCATCCAGCGCTGAAATCTGGTCAACGGAAACTTGTTTTTCATGGGAACCTCCTTTTCCGGTGGTGTCTGCGTGTTGCGATGATGGTTTTACTCGGCCAGCTCCCCGAACAGCGCCCAGGTGGAGGCCCGGACGATGTTCACCTGCTTCCACTGACCAATGAACTCCTCCGGGGCGTTCAGGTGGACCAGCCGCCCTCCGCCGGTGCGCCCGGTCAGGCTGTAACGGTTGTCCTGGGTGTTCACCCCGTCCAGGAACACCGGGAGGGTCTTTCCCACGTAGGCGGCGTGCTTCTCGGCGGAAATACGGTTTTGCACGTCCAGCAGGGTCTGGAAGTTTTTGCTCTTTTGCTCCTTGCTCATGGGGTCGGGCATTTTGGCCGCCGGGGTCCCCTCCCGCGGGGAGAAAATGAAGGTAAACAGCGCGTCGAACCGCACCTCTTCGATGAGGGACAACGTTTCCTCAAATTCCTCCTGGGTCTCGCCGGGGAAGCCCACGATGACGTCGGAGGTCAGAACGATGTCGGGGATCAGCTCCCGCAGGCGGCGCACCTCATCCAGATAGGTTTCCCGGTCATAGTGGCGGTTCATGGCCTTCAGCACTCGGCTGGAGCCGGACTGGAAGGGCAGGTGAAGCTGGGGCGCCACCTTTTCACACCGGGCCATGGTCTCAAACAGCTTTTGGGAGGCGTCCCGTGGGTGGCTGGTCATAAAGCGGATCTGGAACTCGCCGGGGATGTCGTTCACCGCCTGGAGCAGGTCAGCGAAATCCATGTCCAGTCCCAGGTCTTTGCCGTAGGAGTTGACGTTCTGCCCCAGCAGGGTGATATCCTTGTACCCGTCAGCCACGAGCTGCCGCACCTCGTCCAAGATGCGCTCCGGGTCCCGGCTGCGCTCCCGCCCCCGGACATGGGGAACGATGCAGTAGGTGCAGAAGTTGTTGCAGCCGTACATGATGGATACCCAGGCTTTCAGCGTGCCTTTCCGGGCCACGGGCAGCCCCTCGGCGATGTAACCCGCCACGTCCGGCGTCTCGAACACCCGGCCCTTTTGCTCCATCACCCACTGCAATAGCTCCGGGAACCGATAGAGGGCATGAGGGCCAAACACCATATCCACATGGCGGAAGGTTTTTTTGATTTTCTCCGCCATGTGCGGCTCCTGCATGGCGCAGCCGCAGAGACAGATGATCTGGTCGGGCTTTTTCCGCTTGGTGTGGACCAATGCGCCCACGTTGCCCAGCACCCGCATCTCCGCGTGCTCCCGGATGGCGCAGGTGTTGATGACGATGACGTCCGCCTCGCCCTCGTCCTCGGTGAAGGCGTACCCCATCCGGCGGAGCATCCCCCGGATCTGCTCGGAGTCGGCCTCGTTCTGCTGGCACCCGTAGGTGTCCACCAGGGCCAGGGGGGTGTGGGGCAGGGCGGCGGTGCGGGCGCGGATGGCGTCGCAAATGGCCATCTGGCGGTCAATTTCGTCCTGTGGAATGATGACTTCACTGCGTTTCAAAAGGGTAGCCTCCCAAATTCGTCTAGTAATCCAGTATGGCAACAGTATAACACTCCAAACCGCCGTTGACAATGAAAACTTCCCGCGAAAAAACGCCCCTTCGGGGGAGGATTCCCCCAAAAGGGCGCGGGTGCGCGGGAAGTGGGTAACTTCCGTTTTTTGCTATCGCATGTGTAGGGGCGGCCCTTGGCCGCCCAGGACAAGCAGGCGGTTTCTGAGGGAGGCCGAGGGCCGCCCCTACAGGTGTGTAATATCATTTCTTACTTAAATCTGTTGAAGCTGATTCAAAAGGATAACCAGATGATTCTACTCTCTCGGCTTCAAGCTGCGGCTCTTGCGAATGGCATAGATGTTGTTCCCGATCATGGTGCCGATAAAGCCGGACATCCCCACCGTCAGGAACTGGGGCAGACCGTAAAGCCCATGGTCGGACATGATTTTAGACGCCCAAATCTCCGTGACCCACAAAACGACGCAGCAGACGATGTTGAACCAGTTCCGGTTGCGAATTTCCCGCCGGACCTGCTCCTGCTCCTGCGCGGCCAGGTCCGACAGGGCGGAGACGGCCTCCTGGGTGTTCTCCTGCTCCAGCCCCAGCAGGTGGGGGACGGTGGTGCCCAGCGCCTGGGCCAGAGGCTCCAGCAGCGTCAGGTCGGGGAAATTCAAGCCACGTTCCCACTTGCTCACTGCCTTGTCGGTGACGTGGAGCCGCTGGGCCAGTTCCTTTTGGGTCAGGTTTTGTTCCTGGCGCAGGGCGCGGATGGTTGCGCCTACCGTTGCAGCGTCCATAGTGACACCTCCTCTGCGTTCTTTGTTAAAATAAGTGTATCACATTAGAAGAAAAATGTCACTCGACCGCTGGTAGAGTTGCTATGAACGGCGTGATTATTGTGGGTTCGACAGGGGCGGCCTTTTTTCTGAAAAGTGTAAAATTATCGCAAAACGATAAAAACTAGTTGACAAACATAAAAATCCTGCTATACTGATATTGTGCTTATCGATAAACGCTAAATTTTTAACGCAAAGGAGCATAACTTATGGAACACACAAGAATGATCCGCACCGCGCAGGTGCTGGACAAGCTGGCAAAGGTCCTCAGCGTCATTTTCCTGGTGGTCAGCGTCCTGATGGTGGTCCTGGGCGGGGCCTGTGCGCTCATCGTCGGGACGGGCGGAGCCAACCTGGGCCAGGGCACCCCGGAAATTGCCTTTGGCCCCCTCTCCCTGGAACTGGCGGACGGCGCAGCGGTTTCCTCCGCCTACTACACGACGATTTCCGTTGCCATCCTGGTGGGCGGCCTGTTCGTGCTGGTGGTCAGCCGGGTCGGGTTCCGGGCCATCCGCTCCATTCTGGAACCGATGACGGTGGGCCGTCCCTTTGAGGAGCGCTGCTCCCGCGCCCTGAAAACACTGGCGTTGCTCACCCTGGTCGGCGGCGCGTGTGCGCAGGTCGGGACCTGGATCATGACCTATCTGATGTCCCTCCAAATCGACGTTGTCTCTCTGTTTGCGCCGGAGGCCGTCACCGGCGTCACCGTTCACTTCACATTCGGCGTAAATTTCCTCCTTTTCGCGGCGATTTTGTACCTGCTGTCCTTCGTTTTCCGCTATGGCGAGGTGTTGCAGCGGGAATCGGACGAAACGGTATAAGGGGGCAAAGACGATGGGCAAAATCATTATTCGCCTGGACCGGGTGATGGCAGACCGCAAGATGAGCCTGAACACCCTCTCGGAACATGTGGGCATTTCCAACGTGAACCTGTCCAAGCTGAAAAACGGGAAGGTCAGCGCGGTGCGGCTTTCCACCTTGGAGGGCATTTGCGAGGCGCTGCACTGTCAGCCCGGCGACATTCTGGAGTATGACCCCGCCGCAAGTGAAGAAGAATAACCGAAAACGTACAGGGACGGCACGGCCCACACAGCCATGCCGCCCCTGTTTTTCAGCGTGTGCGCTCAAACGCCGTTCAGTTCCAGCCCTACGGGGCAGTGGTCGCTGCCCAACACGTCGGAATAGATGCTGGCCTCCCGCACCTGAGGGGCCAGCCGGTCGGAGACGATGAAGTAGTCGATACGCCATCCGGCGTTGTTCTTCCGGGCGTTGAACCGGTAGCTCCACCAGCTATAGGCTCCGGTCTTGTCGGGGTACAGGGCGCGGAAGGTGTCGGTAAACCCGGCGGCCAGCAGCTCGGTGAGCTTGCCCCGCTCCTGGTCGGAGAACCCGGCGTTGCCCCGGTTGGTCTTGGGGTTTTTCAGGTCGATCTCGTTGTGGGCCACGTTCAGGTCGCCGCAGTAGACCACGGGCTTTTTGCCGTCCAGTTCCACCAGGTAGACGCGCAGGCTGTCCTCCCACTCCATCCGGTAGTCAATGCGCTTCAGCTCGTTCTGGGCGTTGGGGGTGTAGCAGCAGACGAAGTAAAACTCGTCAAACTCCAGCGTGATGAGCCGCCCCTCGTCGTCGTGGGCGGGGACGCCCATGCCGTAGGTGACGCTCAGCGGCTCCCGCCGGGAGAATACCGCCGTGCCGGAGTAGCCCTTGCGCTGGGCGTAGTTCCAATACTGGTGGTAGCCGGGCAGCTCCAGCTCCACCTGACCGGCCTGGAGCTTCGTCTCTTGCAGACAAAAGATGTCCGCGTCCAGGGCTTGGAAGGTCTCGTCGAAGCCTTTTTTCAGGACGGCCCGCAGGCCGTTTACGTTCCAGGAGATGAATTTCATAAAAATCCTCCTTGTGGGGAAATCCCGCCCGATGCGCTCCGGGCGGTTGTTGTCGTGCCATCATTATACCGGAGTTTCGCCCGGTTGAAAAGAGAGAAATCCACCGTGAGAGAGCGAACTGTGGAAAAGCTGCGCTCGTTTGCGGCGCTGTCCCTGCCGGCAGAGGGGAAAATCAGTCCCGATATCAACGCTGTACACAGCGCAATGTGCAAAAGAAACGCAGGCAGAGGCCCGATTCGACTGGGATTTCCCGCTTTTTTCTGTAAAATTGCGCTTCACAGGGTATACTTGACCCTTCCGTTTGTGCTATACTAAACAGGAGAAAGCTCTCACGAAGAAAGGATATTACCATGACACTGCGCATTTATGATACAGACGCCTATTGCAAGGCGTTTTCCGCCACCGTGCTGGACTGCCAGCCGGACAAAAAGAACACCTGGGCGGTGCGGCTGGACCAGACCGCCTTTTACCCCGAAGGGGGCGGACAGCCCGGCGACCAGGGCGTTTTGGGAGACGCCGCTGTGTTGGACACCAGAGAGCGGCACGGAGATGTGGTCCACATCGTGGACCGGCCCCTGCCCGTGGGCGAGACCGTCACCGGCGAGCTGAACTGGCGGCGGCGGTTCGACCTGATGCAGAACCACTCCGGGGAGCACATCGTCTCCGGGGTCATCCACCGGAAGTACGGCTATAACAATGTGGGCTTCCACATGGGCCACGACACCGTCACCGTGGACCTGGACGGGGAGTTTCCCGCCCAGGAGCTGGCCCAGTTTGAGCTGGAGGCGAATCAGGCGGTGTGGGCCGACCAGCCGGTGGATATCACCGTTTACGACCATGAGGCCGCGAAAAACGTGGAATACCGCAGCAAAAAGGACCTCCCCGGCGACGTGCGGGTGGTCACCTTCCCCGGCGCGGATTCCTGCGCCTGCTGCGGCACCCATGTGGCCCGCAGCGGAGAAATCGGCCTCATCAAATTGATTTCCGTCCAGAAGTTCAAGGGCGGCGTGCGGCTGGAGATGCTCTGTGGCCGCCGGGCGCTGGAGTACATCAACGGCATTGGCGCACAGAACCACGACATTTCAGTGGAGCTTTCCGCCAAACCCATGAAAACCGCCGCCGCTGTCCACAAGCTGAAAGAGGAACATGGCCAGACGGTCTATCGGCTGAACCAGATGGAGGCGGAGGACTTCGCCCGCCGTGCGCGAATTTTGGCCGGGGCTGGGGATGTGACCCTCTTTGAGCCGCCCATGGGGGCGGACAGCGTTCGCAAGCTGGCGGTGGCCGTCATGGAGCGGTGCGGCGGGCGAGCCGCTGTGTTCTCCGGAGCCGACGGTCAGGGGTACAAGTATGCCATCGGGCTGGAGGACGGCGACCTGCGGGCCTTCACCAAGGAACTGAACCGCACCCTGAACGGACGGGGCGGCGGAAAGCCCTTCTTTGTGCAGGGCAGCGTCAGCGCCAGCAAGAAGGATATTGAACTTTTCCTCAAAAAGATGGACAGTAAGGAATAACCGCTTTGCGAAAGGAGGGACAGGGCGTGGATAACGATTTGAACCAAATCTACCGGCAAACCGCCGCCATTGGCCGCGCCTTGGGCGCGAAACGGGTGGTGTTGTACGGCTCCCGCGCCAGGGGCGATTGCCGCCCTAACAGCGACATCGACCTGGCTGTGTTCGGTGCGCCGCCGGAGAGCTATGGGCGGTTTCTGGACGAGCTGGAGGAGCTGCCCACCCTGCTGGCCTTTGACCTTCTTTATGTCACAGAGAACATCAACGCTGCACTGCTGAACAATATCGAACAGGACGGGGTGGAACTGATGAATAAATTTCAGGAAAAGTACAAAAATCTGCTGTCGGCCATCCAACGTCTGGAGGAGAGCATCGGAGATTATGAACGGCTGGAGCTGGACTCCATCCGGGACGGGGTCATTCAGCGCTTCGAGTTCTGCGCAGAGCTGGCATGGAAAACGGTGCGGGAATACTTGCTGGATCAGGGGTATTCCGGCGTCAACAGCCCTAAAAGCGTGATGAAACTGGCCTATGCCGACGGACTGTTGCAGGAGGAACAGGGGTGGCTGGCGCTGCTGAACGCCCGGAACCTGACCTCTCACCTCTACGACGAAGCCGCCGCTCAGACGGTGTTTGAGGAGGTTCGCGCCGTCTATCTTCCACTGCTGAAAGACCTGGCCCAGCGTCTGAGTTAGAAAATGGAGGTATCCCATGCGCTTTCCCGCTCAGAAATTTACTTTGCCCAACGGTTTGCCCTGCACCCTCCGTAGCCCGGAACTGGAGGACGCCGCCGCCCTGCTGGACTATCTGCGCGTCACCTCCGGGGAGACAGAGAATGTGGTGCGCTACCCGGAGGAAATCACTTTATCTGTTGAAGAAGAAGGGATGTTTCTCCAGCAGTACGCCAAGTCGGAGCGGCAGGTCATGCTGGCCGTCTTTGGGGCGGGAGTGGCCCTCGGCAGCGCCGGGGTCAGCCCCATCGGAAACGGGAAAAAGCTCTGCCACCGGGCGGAGGTGGGCATCAGCCTGCGGAAAGCGTACTGGGGCATGGGGCTGGGCACCCGCCTGATGGAAACCGCCATCGACCTGGCCCGGCAGATGGGTTATGAGCAACTGGAATTGGAGGTCGTCAGCGACAACCAACGGGCCAAACGGCTTTATGAAAAGCTGGGCTTCGTGTCCTGCAGGGAAATTCCCCACGGCTTCCGGCTGCGGAGCGGCGGGTACGCCCCGCTGGAGCGAATGGTCAAATTTTTATAATCACACAACGAAACGGATGAAACACGATGGAATATAACGCCGGACAATTTGACATTGCCGTCATCGGCGCCGGACACGCCGGCATCGAGGCGGCGCTGGCGGCAGCCCGGATGGGTTGCCGCACCGTCTGCTTTACGGTGAACCTGGACGCGGTGGGCAACATGCCCTGCAACCCCGCCATTGGCGGCACCGGCAAGGGCCATTTGGTCCGGGAGCTGGACGCTCTGGGAGGCGAGATGGCAAAAGCCGCCGACAAAGCCTGCATCCAGTACCGGCTGCTGAACCGGGGCAAAGGCCCCGCTGTCCACTCCCTCCGGGCGCAGGCCGACCGCCGCCGGTATCAGGAAGTGATGAAACACACCCTGGAGACCACGGAAAACCTCTCTGTCCGCCAGGCGGAGGTGGTGGAGGTCCGCGTGGACGAACAAGGCGCGGTCTGCGCCGTGGTGACAGCCACCGGCGCGGTCTACGCGGTACGGGCGGCGGTGGTTGCCACCGGCACCTATCTGGGCGGCCGCACCATCGTCGGGGACGTGGAGCGGCAGTCCGGGCCGGACGGCTTGCAGCCCGCCCTCCCCCTGACGGACTGCCTGCGAAAGCTGGGGCTGTCCCTGCGGCGGTTCAAAACCGGCACGCCGCCCCGGGTCAACCGGCGCAGCGTGGACTTCTCCAAGATGGAGTTGCAGCCGGGGGACGAGGACCCCATCCCCTTTTCCTTCTCCACCGAGCAGGTCCCGGAGAATCGGGCGGTCTGCTACCTGACTTACACCAATCAGGCCACCCATGACATTATCCGGGCCAATTTGGATCGCTCTCCCCTTTATAACGGCTCCATCGAGTCCACCGGCCCCCGGTATTGCCCCTCCATCGAGACAAAAATCGTCCGGTTCCCGGACAAGGAGCGGCACCAGCTCTTCATCGAGCCGATGGGCGAGAACACCGAAGAACTGTACATTCAGGGCCTGTCCTCCTCCCTGCCGGAGGACGTGCAGGTGGAGCTGCTGCACACCATCCCCGGTCTGGAGCGGGCGGAGATGACCCGCACCGCCTACGCCATCGAGTACGACTGCGTGGACCCCACGGAGCTGCTGCCCACGCTGGAGTGCAAGAAAATCCCCGGCCTTTACGGGGCCGGGCAGTTCAACGGTTCCTCCGGCTATGAGGAGGCGGCGGCGCAGGGCTTCGTGGCGGGGGTCAACGCCGCGTTGAAGATTTTGGGCCGGGAGCCGCTGGTGCTTCGCCGGGATCAGGGGTATATCGGCGTCCTCATTGACGATTTGGTGACAAAAGGGACAGAAGAACCCTACCGGATGATGACCAGCCGGACGGAGTACCGACTCATCCAGCGGCAGGACAACGCCGACCAGCGGCTGACGCCGGTGGGCTACGAGCTGGGATTGGTCAACCGGGAGACCTATGACCGGGTGCAGGCGAAATATGCTGCCGTGGAGAAAGAATTGCACCGCTTGGAGCACCGGGGCGTGGGCGAGAGCGAAGCCCTCTCCGCCATGCTGGAGCGCCGGGGGGAACCGGCGGCAAAACACGCCGTCAAGCTGGCCGACCTGCTCCGGCGGCCCCGCGTCACCTATGACGACCTGGCCCCCTTTGACCCGGACCGCCCCCCGCTGGACCGGTTGGTGCGGGAGCAGGTGGAAATTCAGCTCAAGTACCAGGGCTACATTGACCGGCAGATGCGACAGGTGGCCGAGGCCCGGCGGATGGAGGCCCACGCCCTGCCCCCGGATCTGGACTATGACAGCCTGAAAGGGCTGCGGCTGGAGGCCAGGGAGAAGCTGAAAAAGGTCCGTCCCATGAACCTGGGCCAGGCCGGGCGCATTTCCGGTGTCAGCCCGGCGGATATCGCAGTGCTGATGGTGTTTTTGGAGAAATAGGCCGCAGGAGGACAAGACAGGTGAAGAAATGTAAAATCACGGTCATGAGGGTGGCGTCCTACGAGGATTTGATGGCCCGCTATGAAAACCCTCTGTCCAACGCCTGCGACATGGTGGAAGGCCAGGTTTTCATCGCAAACGGGTGGCAAAAACCGGCGGGGTTCTGCGACAGCGCCTGGGAAAGCCTCTCCCCCTTTGTGATGACGCTGGCCTATGGCGGCGAGGACATCTACAGCGGGTGGATGAAAAACAAAAAGTCCGCCATGATCTCCTGCAACGACGGTTTCCGCCCGGTCAGCTTTCTGGTCGAAGCGCTGGACGAGGACGCGGAGGAAATTTGACATGAAATCGAAAAAAACGGCCCGCGGGCCGTTTTTTTCATAAAATTATCCTTTTACATCCATCATGGCGCAGACCTTTTGACACTTGGCGCAGTACCATGCCTCTGTCTGGCGAACGCAGGCGTCCCGGACGGTCTTTCCGTTCTTTTTGAAGATGCTGCCCACCCCTGTTTTCAGGAACTCTGCCTCCGGATACCAGTTGATGATGGCGGAGGCGTCGCCGCCCAGAATCATGACCTCAATGCGGCCCTGTTCCAGGGGACCGCCGCAAATGGGACAAATCATGGCTATGTTCTCCCTTCAAACCAGATATGTTTCACATGAAACAACGCTTTTCTCACGGTTTCGTCTCAAAAATACAAATCAGTTTTTTGCAGGTGGGGCAGTAATACCCCTCGTTGGCTACGTCGTGGAGGTAGGCGGACTTGGTGTTTTTGAAGGTCAGCTTCCGTTTCCAACCAGTACGACCGTCTTCTCCGGCCTTCTTGAAGTCCATCTCCGGGACCCAATCCACCGTGGGGAAGGAGCCCATGGAGGACTGCACGTTGATGCGCCCACCCTGCATGATGGTATCACAATAGGGACAAATCATAGTATACCGTTCCTTTCCGGAAAAATCTAGGGGAAAAAGTAAGAAAACAACAAATTTGTGAGTAGGGTAACAGCTCAATCAGAACTTCTACCTGTTCTTCAACTGGCGGATGTCCGGCCCCTGGAATTGCAGCAGTTGGTACTCCCCCCGCAGACGGGAGGCGGCCTGCATACTGTATCGCCCGGAAATTTCCTCCAGGGTCAGGTTGGTGGAGATCACCGTGGCCCGGCCGGAAATGAGGCGGCTGTTGACCAGATTGTAGAGGGCGGACTGGACAAAAGGCGTGGTCATCTCGCTGCCCAGGTCGTCCAAAATCAGCAGATCGCAGTTCAGGTAGCGTTTGGCGTTCTGCTGGGCCTCTGGCTCCCTGGTGAAATGCTCCGCCTCAAACTGGGCAAAGACATGGATGGCGGTGTCGTAGACCACGGAGAACCCCGCGCCGCTGACCGTCCCGGCGATGCAGGCGGAGAGGTAGGTTTTGCCCACGCCGGGGGTGCCGGTCATCAGCAGGTTCTTGATGGGGAAGCTGCCAAACCCCACGGCGTACCGTCGGCAGGTGTTGTAGACCGCCTCCATCTGCACCCGGTCCTGGCTGTAGCTGGGGCCGTAATAATCCAGTTGGAAGCGCTGGAAGGTCTGGCCCTGGAGGTCCAGCAGAGAGGAGAGCAGCTTGTTCTGCTCCTCGGTGCAGAGGGCTTTCAGGCATCCGCACATCTGCGCGCCCACCCAGCCCGTGTCCTTGCAGACGGGACAGACGGGTTTTTCCTCCAGGCAGTTGGGGGAATAGCCGTTTTTTTGCAGCAATTCTGCGCGCTCTTTCTGGAGAGCCAGGTTTTTGTCCCGGATGGCGGCGATGGCCTGGGTGGGGTCCTCGCCGGTGCGCAGAGCGGTGGTGGCGGCCAGTGCCACGGTCTGCCGAAGCTGCTGGTCGATGACCTGCACCCGTGGCAGTTGGGCGTAGACCTGCTGCCGCCGCCGGGCGCAGTCCTGTTCATTTTTTTCACGGCGCTGGGCCAGCCGCTGGTTGGCGGCCCGGAGCACCTGAGGTTCGTAGGGCAAGGGGGTTCACCTCTGAAAAATGTGCAATGTGCAATGAGCAATGTACAATGGCCGGATTTTGTAGCATTGCACATTTCACATTGCTAATTGCTAATTTGATTGTTTGTGGTTTTCCAGCCAAGCCGTCTCCTCCAGCAGCCGGTTCAACTGGCGCTGATTTTCCTCCAGCGCCTGGGCCTGGGCCTCCTGTTGCTGGGCGGTCTGGGGCTGGGGGGGGGCGGGGCCGACGCTCTTGCCGCTGCCCTTCCGGGCGGTGCGGCGGGGGGCTTCCGCCTGGCGGACTTCCTCCGGCGTGTGCAGACCGGCCTGGTGCCACCGCTTCAAAATGCCGTTGCAGTAGGACCACTTTCGTTCGCCGGTGTTCATCATGGTGCGCTCGTAGGCCATGGCCACCGTCTCCGGCGGAAAGCCCCAGTCCAGCCATTGGTTCAGGAACTTTCGCTCGCTCTCCAGGGCCTTTCGTCCCCGGATGTCCAGGGCGGCCAGCATGGTCCCCTCCTGAGAGCGGTAGTAGTTGCGTTTCTTTAAGTAGGCGTCCGCCGCCTCCAGAGTGTCGATGCCCGCCTTTTTCCAGCGGTAAGCGGCGGTGCGGACGTAAGACATGGGGGGATGCCGCCCCTCGCCGTACTTTTCCGCGTATTCCTCGCACTGCCAGTTGATGAGCAACAGCAGCACCTCGGCGGGCAGACCCAGGTGGTCAAACAGCTCCAGCAGCGTCCGGATGTCCCGGTCAGGGAGCTTTGCGCCGAATTTGCGCTCCACTTCCTCCAATAGGGCGGGGAAGTCGGAGCTTTGGTCGCTGATGGCCTGAGCCAGTTCCTCCCGGGTGTACTCCGGGGCGTCCTCCTTTTTGGGGACGGGAGCGGTGAAGGGGGGCTGGCTCTCGCCGGTCTGGACGCCGATCTCATTCAGGTGGAGCAGCGCGCCGTCCAGCCTGGTCCGGTCCCACTGAAGGGTCCGGCACGCCTCTTCGGGGCTGTAAAACCCGTTGTGGCGCAGCAGATAGAGGTAGAGCAGGGCGGCGTCGCCGCTGCCCTTACGCAGCAGCTTGTCCACCATGTCGGCGGAGAGGGCGACGGCGTCGCCAGGGAGTTGAATGTGGCGGGAGGGCACGGCGCTCATCTCCTTTCTGCGCTGTCCCAGAGGGCGAGACAGCAGCACCTGGAGGGGCCGCTTTCTCATTTTGCTATTATACGCCAAAAAAACGGCGGCGTAAATAAGCAGAGGAAAATTCTCTGTAAAACTGTGAAAAGGGCTGAATATGCCCGGAACAGGGCGGGTTTTCCTTGACGGAAGGGGGGATAGAGGCTAAAATTGAGACAGAACAGCAGCGAACCGTTTGCTTTTGGCGCCGTGACCGCAGTCCCTCCCCTTTTGTCGTTTCCAAATGATGCGGTACCGCCTGGAGAAAAGAGCAGTAGACCCACCTTCGGCCTGTATTTCCGGAGATGGGCATGTTGTAAGGAGGATCTCTATGTCATGTAAGCATATCTTCGTCACCGGCGGCGTGGTTTCCGGCCTGGGCAAGGGCATCACCGCCGCGTCCCTGGGCCGTCTGCTCAAGCAGCGGGGCCTGCGGGTGGCGCTGCAAAAGCTGGACCCCTATATGAACGTGGACCCCGGCACCATGAACCCCATCCAACACGGCGAGGTCTTTGTCACCGACGACGGCGCGGAGACCGACCTGGATCTGGGCCACTACGAGCGGTTCGTGGACGAGAACCTGACCGTCCACGCCTCCGTCTCCTCCGGCAAAATCTACTCCACCGTGCTGGACAAGGAGCGCCACGGCGACTTCCTTGGCCGCACCGTCCAG
Organism: Clostridiales bacterium; assembly: GCA_021202515.1. Taxonomy (GTDB): domain Bacteria; phylum Bacillota; class Clostridia; order Oscillospirales; family Oscillospiraceae; genus Onthomonas. The sequence continues at coordinate 30,274 of JAJQCW010000042.1, forward strand.
ATCATCCCCCACATCACCGACGAGATCAAGCGCCGCATTTACCGTATGGAGGGCGGCTCCCCCAAGGACGTCATTATCACTGAGATCGGCGGCACCGTGGGCGACATCGAGTCCCAGCCCTTCCTGGAGGCCATCCGGCAAATCAGCCGGGAGCTGAAGCCGGAGGACTGCATGTTCATCCACGTCTCCCTCATCGTCACCATTCCCGGCTCCGGGGAGCAGAAGTCCAAGCCCACCCAGCACTCCTGCAAGGAGCTGTTGTCCATCGGCATCCAGCCGGATGTCATCATGTGCCGGGCGGACGACCCCATCGACCCGGACATTCGCCGGAAGATCGCCCTGTTCTGCAACATCCCGCCGGAGAACGCCATCCCCAACCTGACCGCGCCCATTCTGTACGAGGTGCCCCTGATGCTGGAGGCGGAGGGGCTGGGCCGCGCCGTGTGCAAACGCCTGGCGCTGAACTGCCCTGAGCCGGACCTGGCCGAGTGGAGCGCCATGGTAGCCCGGGCCAAAGCCGTGGTGGACGGCGAGGTGGAGATCGCCCTGGTGGGCAAGTATGTCTCTCTCCACGACAGCTATCTCTCTGTGGTGGAGGCTCTGACCCACGGCGGCATTGAAAACGACGTGAAAATCAAAATCCGCTGGGTGGACTCCGAGCTGCTGAACGAGGAAAACGCGGCGGAGGTCCTGTCCGGCGTCCACGGTATCATCGTCCCCGGCGGCTTTGGCGACCGGGGTATCCAGGGGATGATCGATGCGCTCCACTGGGCCAGGGTCAACAAGGTCCCCGCCTTTGGCATTTGCCTGGGAATGCAGATGACCGTGGTGGAGTACGCCCGGAACATGGCCTGCCTGGAACACGCCCACTCCAGCGAGCTGGACAGCAACACCCCCTATCCGGTCATCGACCTGATGCCGGAGCAGCGGGACGTCCACGACAAGGGCGCCAGTATGCGGCTGGGCGCGTACCCCTGCAAAATCGTGGACAAGGATTCCTGCACCTTTGCCGCTTACGGCGGCGAGGAGGTCATCTACGAGCGCCATCGCCACCGCTACGAGTTCAACAACGACTATCGGGAGGTCCTCACCCGCAACGGCCTGAAGCTGGTGGGCCTCTCCCCCAACGACCGGTTGGTGGAGGTGGTGGAGGTGCCCAACCATCCCTGGATGGTGGGCGTGCAGTTCCACCCGGAGCTGAAAAGCCGCCCCAACAAGGCCCACCCCCTGTTCCGGGAGTTCATCCGGGCCGCAAAGGTGTTCCGGGACGGTCAGTAATGAATAAAAACAAGCGTGGGAGTGCGGATTGTCCACATTCCCACGTTTTTTGTTGCTTTTTGTAAAATGGTGTGGTATTCTATGGTTGGCTCCTGATAGAGATTTCTCCTGACGGAGCTAGGGCGTTGTCCATTACGGCGGCGGTTGAGCCTCCTCTTTTTCTGTGGGGGCGACTTCTTCGGCCCCCTGATTTTTCAGAAAGGGGGCTTGCCTTATGACGACTTCTGAAGTTTTACAGCTTCTGTTGGTTATCATCAGTGCGTGCAGTCTGGTTATCCAGTCGTACAATAATAAGAAGTAACCGCCCCTGTTGACCAAACCGGCGGTTACCTCTTACCAATAGAGAGGGAGCATGACCGTTGTCGGACAGCGCCCTTTTTCTATTTGTATTATAGGCCATTTCTTTGGCTTTGTCAACGTTGGGGTTTGTAAACTTTCAATCAGACCCTCTGCTTGCGAGATTTTCAGAAACACACAGAAAAAGAATGTGGGAGTGGAAAGGTTGTCCGCGTTCCCACATTTTTTGTTGCATTTTGTAAAATAGTGTGGTATTCTATCAATGGACGCTGTCCATTACGGCGGCGGTTGGCCACATCTCCCGAAGGGAGGTGACGCTATGCGGATTACTTTGCACATCGGAGCCTATACGGTGACGATCATCGTGAAACGCAGAAACCGCCACTCGGCCAAGTGACGGTTTCTTAACATAGAAACTATTTACAACACTAAGGGCTAACCGTTGTCGGACAGCGCCCTTTTTCTATTTGTATTATAAGCCATTTTTGTGTTTTTGTCAACGTTGGGGTTTGTAAACTTTCCGCCAGCCTCGCTGATGAAGCGCAAACACAGGGGACGACCGCTTTCCGGCTGTCCCCTGTGTCAATTTATTTTATGGGTCAGTCGCTCAGCACTCGCAGGGGCCGATGAAGGCGGCCTCGCCCCGCTCGCCGGTGCGGACCCGGAGCGCGTCATAGCACTCAGTGACGAACACCTTGCCATCGCCGTATTCGCCGGTGCGGAGGGTTTTCTCCACGGCTTCAAAGACCTTCTCCAGCGGGGTCTCGCAGATGAACAGGTCTACCTTGATTTTGGGCAGCAGGTGGACCTCCCGCTTGACGCCACGGTAGTAGGTCAGGTGTCCGCCCTGAGCGCCGCAGCCCTCCACCTTGTAGACGGTCATGCCGTCGATGCCGATCTCGTTCAGCGCGTCCTTCAGGGCGGGGAACTTTTCGCGGCGGGTGACGATCTCCACTTTATAGATTTTCTTAGACATAAACGATACACTCCCTTTTTTGCCGCCAGATTTTGGGGGCAGTTGTGTTACAGGTTAGCACAGACACGCTGCCTGCGCAATGGGGATTGTGGATACGCACTCAGTCGCCGTAGGCGGACATACCGTGCTCGGAGGTGTCCAGGCCGATGATCTCGGACTCGGCGTCCACCCGGATGCCGTGGAAGAGGACCCCCGCCACCTTGAAGGTCAGGAAGGTCAGCAGCGCGCCGATGGGCAGCACCACGATGATGCCCACCACCTGGCACAGCAACTGATGGAAGCCGTAGCCGTAGAACAGGCCGCTGTCCATGGAGAACAGGCCCACGCAGAGGGTGCCGGTGATGCCGCCTACGCCGTGAACGGAGACCGCGCCCACCGGGTCGTCCACATGGAACTTTTCGTCCACGATGGGGACCATGAAGGTCATGGCAGCGGCGGCCAGGATGCCGACGATGAGAGAAGGCACCGGCAGGAACACGTCCGCGCCGGGGGTGACGCCCACCAGACCGGCCAGGATGCCGTTGAGGACCATGCCGGGGTCAACCTTCTTGTAACGCATGGCGGTCAGGAAGGCAGCGGTCAGGCCACCGGCAGCGCCGCCGATGAAGGTGGAGACTTCGGAAATATAAGTGGCCTCAGAGGTGATGTCCAGAGAAGAGGCCCCGTTGAAGCCGAACCAGCCGAAGAACAGCAGCAGCACGCCCAGGGTGGCGTAAATCAGGTTGTGGCCGGGGATGGCGTTGGAGGAGCCGTCCTTGTTGTACTTGCCGATGCGGGGACCCACCATGGCCGCGCCCACCAGAGCGCAGCAGCCGCCCAGCGCGTGGACGATGAGGCCGCCGGCGTAATCGTGGGTGCCGAACTGGTTCAGCCAGCCGTCCGCCGACCAGATCCAGTGGCCCATGATGGGATAGATGATGGAAGCGGCGATGGCGCAGAAGAACAGGTAAGCGTAGAAGTTGGTGCGCTCCGCCATGGCGCCGGAGACGATGGTGGCGCAAGTTGCGCAGAAGATTCCTTCAAAAAAGAAGTAGACGAAGCCGTTGATGCCGCTGATTTCAGTGGCGGCGGTGTACCCCATCAGGCAGAAGTTGCTGGTGCCGATGATGCCGCCCACGTCCTCACCGAACATGAAGCCATAGCCCACCAGGAAGTAGACCACCACGCCGATGGCCACGGTCATCACGTTTTTCATGGCGATGTTGGCGGCGTTTTTGCTCCGGGCCATGCCGACCTCGACCAAAGAGAAGCCTGCGTGCATGATAAACACCAGACACGCCCCCAAAAGCGTCCACAACGTATTCACAAAATACAAGGTTGTGCTGTCCATTTACTTTTCCTCCCAAATAAAACGATGGATGGAGCCGATACATCTCCAAAATCGCACTAATACGATTCAGGTGACGTAACAAAAACAGAGAAGGACGTCAGCTCCACGCATTTGTGGCGGCTGACGTCCTTGTCGAGAATGACTTTAACACAGAGAGAATAAAAATGCAAGAAGAAAAATGAAAAATTGCAAAATTATAGACAGATGCACAAAAACAGCCCGTCTCCCGGCGGCAAATTCCGTAGCAATGGAGAAAACGAAGGCGGAGAGACGCCACACCTGCCGGGCGGGGACGTCTGCGCGCCGGATGTTGGGGAAAGGGAGAGGAAATCAATGGATATTGTTGCTTTTCTCAGCGAATTTCCCTCTTGTGTCGGCGTTGAGCGGGTGGTATACTGTGGGAGACATGGTACAAACTTTCGATAACCACACCACCCCTGCAAAGGAGAATGTAATATGACTTATCAGGAAGAGTTCATCACCTTTATGGTGCGCTCCGGCGTGCTGACCTTTGGCGACTTCGTCACCAAGTCCGGCCGGAAAACCCCCTATTTCGTCAACACCGGCAACTATAAGACCGGCGCCCAGGCCGCCTGCCTGGGGGATTACTACGCCGCCTGCATGAACGACCATCTGGGCGACGACGTGACCGCCCTGTTCGGCCCGGCCTACAAGGGCATCCCCCTGGTAGTGGCGGGGTCCGCCTCCCTTTACCGGAACTATGGCCGGGACCTGCCTTATTGCTTCAACCGCAAGGAGGCCAAGGACCACGGCGAGGGTGGCTCCATGGTGGGGTACAAGCCCCAGGACGGGGATGTGATCGCCATTGTGGAGGACGTGGTCACTGCCGGCACTGCCGTCCGGGAGAGCATCGAGCTGTTCCGCCAGGTGGCCGACGTGAAGATCACCGCCCTGTTCGTCTCCGTGGACCGCATGGAGCGGGGCACACGGGACTGCTCCACCCTGGACGAGCTGCGCCAGGACTACGGCATCCAGGTGTGGCCCATCGTCACCGTCCGGGAAATCATCGACTTCCTGCACAACCGCCCCATCGACGGCAAGGTGTATATCGACGACGAGATGAAGGGAAAAATGGAAGCGTATCTGGAGCAGTACGGAGCGCGGTAATTTAGCAATTTGCAATGTGCAATGAGGGGGGGAACCCCTCCACCATGCTGCGCATGGTCCCCCTCCCCTTTGCGACTCGCATGGCCCCAAAGGGCCATAGCTCCCTGCATTTGCGCTAAAGAGGAATTGGCCATTCGGCCAGCGCTTCACAGGGGCGGCGAGGGGGGGATAGTGCTTGTCGTCTGGTGTCAGTTTTGTTTGAATGTCTAGCCACTAAAAAACATAGCTGACTTAAAGGGAAAACCAGAGTTATTTATTACAGAACAGGGGGACACGGCGATGGAACGTCAGGAAAACCTCCACGCCGGTCACCGGCAGCGAATGAAGCGGCGGTTCCTGGAGCTGGGTGAGCGCGGCATGGACGACCACCAGCTACTGGAGCTGTTGCTGTTCTACGCCATCCCCCGGCAGGACACCAACCTGTTGGCCCACCAGCTCATCAGCCGGTTCGGTTCCCTGTCCGGCGTCCTCTCCGCCTCCCCCAACGAGCTGCGCCAGGTGAAGGGCATCGGGGACAGCGCCGTGGTGTTGCTGGAGCTGGTGCCTCAGTTGGCCCGCCGTTGCTGGCAGCGGGAGAACGAGGCGGAGGCCATCGTCCGCAACGAGCAGGAGGCGGCGGAGTACCTGCGGCCCTACTTTTTCGGCGTCCGGCGGGAACAGGTCTATCTTCTCTCCGTGGACCGAAAGGGCAAGGTGCTGGGCTGCGACTTCCTGGGCGAGGGCGGGGACAGCGCCGTGGGCCTGGACACCCGCCTGCTGACCGAGACCGCCCTGCGCCACCGGGCCACCTGGGTAGTGCTGGCCCACAGCCACCCCAGTGGCCTGGCAATGCCCTCTCAGGCGGACATCGCCACCACCCGCAGTTGCAGGAGCATCCTCCGGGCCTTGGAGATCGACCTGCGGGACCACCTGATTTTCGCGGACGACGACTATGTGTCCATGCGGGAGTCGGGGCTGATGATTTGACAATTAGCAATTAGCAATGTGCAATGGCCTAAACCCAACGCCGCGGCATTTTTACCCAGCATAGAAAAAGTTTTCCGCAGAGAACTACCGTTCGACTACCGACCGCCCCTCTTGCCGCCCCTGAGAAGGCAGGAAGCAAAGCGGAAGTGCCGCTTGACAGTAGTAGTGGTTCTTGTACATGGCCGATTCAAAGGCAGAGAGAGTATTTTGCAACAAAGGATAATGGGCAACCTTTCCACAACGGGAGACGCTGAAAGAAAGCACATAATTGCTAATTGCACATTGCACATTGCAAATTGAAAAGGAGGGTCGTATGCCGAAATTTGAAGTGGTAAGCCCCTACTCCCCTTCCGGTGACCAGCCGGAGGCCATCGACGCCCTGGCCCAGGGGGTGGAGCTGGGGCTGGACGAACAGACGCTGCTGGGCGTCACCGGCAGCGGCAAGACCTTTACCATGGCGAAGGTCATCGAGCGGGTGCAGCGGCCTACGCTGGTGCTGGCCCACAACAAGACCCTGGCCGCTCAGCTCTGCGCGGAGTTCAAGGAGTTCTTCCCCCACAACGCGGTGGAGTACTTCGTCAGCTACTACGACTACTACCAGCCGGAGGCGTATATCCCCCACACGGACACCTTCATCGAGAAGGACGCCAGCATCAACGACGAAATCGAGCGGCTGCGCCACAGCGCCACCTCTGCCCTGTTCGAGCGGGAGGACGTGATCGTGGTATCCTCGGTGTCCTGCATCTACGGCTTGGGCGACCCCATCGACTACAAAAACATGGTCATCTCCCTGCGCACCGGCATAGAGTACCCCCGCGACCAACTGCTGAACAAGCTGGTGGAAATTCGCTACGAGCGCAACGATATCGCCTTTGACCGGAACATGTTCCGGGTCCGGGGGGACACGGTGGAGGTGTTTCCTGTCTACGCCAAGGACCACGCCATTCGCATCGAGTTCTGGGGGGACGAGGTGGAGCGCATCAGCGAAATCAACGTGGTCACCGGCACCCCTACCCGCATTTTGAACCACGTAGCCATCTACCCCGCCAGCCACTACGTCACTACCAAGGACAAGATGGAGGTGGCGCTGAAGGAAATCGAAAAAGAAATGTGGGAGCGGGTGGCCTACTTCGACGAGCAGGGCAAGGCGGTGGAAAGCCAGCGCATCCGCCAGCGTACCCAGTACGACATGGAGATGATGCGGGAGCTGGGCTACTGCCAGGGCATTGAGAACTATTCCCGGGTGATTTCTCAGCGGCCCGCGGGGTCTCCGCCCCTGACGCTGCTGGATTACTTTCCAAAAGATTTCCTGATGTTCATCGACGAGAGCCACGCCACCCTGCCCCAGGTGCGGGCCATGTACAACGGCGACCATGCCCGGAAAACCACCCTGGTGGACTACGGGTTTCGCCTGCCCTGTGCCTTCGACAACCGGCCCCTGCGGTTCCCGGAGTTCGAGGAGCGCATCAATCAGGTGATTTACGTCTCCGCCACGCCGGGGCAGTACGAGCGGGAGCGCTCCGGGCAGGTGGTGGAGCAGGTCATTCGCCCCACCGGTCTGTTGGACCCGGAGGTGGAGGTGCGCCCGGTGACAGGGCAAATCGACGACCTGACCGGGGAGATTCTGGCCCGCGTGGAGCGCAACGAGCGGGTGCTGGTCACCACCCTGACCATCAAAATGGCGGAGGACCTGGCGGAGTACCTGCAAAAAACCGGCATCAAGGCCAAGTATATGCACCACAGCATCGAGACCATCGAGCGCACGGAAATTATTCGTGATTTACGGCTGGGGGTCTTTGACGTGCTGGTGGGCATCAACCTACTCCGGGAGGGGCTGGATATGCCAGAGGTGTCGTTGGTGGCCATTTTGGACGCGGACAAAGAGGGATTCCTCCGTTCGGAGACATCCCTCATCCAGACCATTGGCCGGGCGGCGCGAAACGCCGAGGGCAAGGTCATTCTCTACGCCGACCAAATCACCCCCTCCATGGCAAACGCCATGGAGGAGACCCAGCGCCGCCGGGAGAAGCAGGACGCCTACAACAAGGCTCACGGCATCGTTCCCAAGACCATCCGCAAGGAAATCAAGGACCTACTGGAGCTGTCTAAAGCGGTGGACGAGGACACCGCGCGAGGCAGTCGTACCCAGGAGGAGACGGAGCAGACCATCGCCCAGTTGGAGAAGGAGATGCAGGAGGCCGCAAAGCGGCTGGAGTTCGAGCTGGCCGCCGCATTGCGGGACCAGATCATCACCCTGCGGGGAGAAAAGAAAAAGTAATGGAAACTCCGCGCAGAAAGAACATCCGGTTAGACGGATGGGATTATAGCAAAACAGGATGGTATTTTATCACTTTTTGCACGAAAGACAAATCCTGTATTCTGTGGCCGCAAGAACCGCAACCACCTGTAGGGGCGGCCCTTGGCCGCCCAGCTTTGTCACCCGTTGGGATATTGGTGGAAGAAGAACTACACCGTATCCCCATTGCATACCCCATGATTTCGTTGGAACGATATGTTATCATGCCTAACCATGTGCATGTCATTTTAGCCATTGCTCAAGGTGGTCCCAGAGACGGGCGGCCACGGGCCGCCCCTACAATATCGCAAATCATTAACCAGACAAAAGGGCGTATTTCCAAACGCGCTGGTTTCTCTGTCTGGCAAAAATCCTTTTATGACCACATTCTCCGAGATGAGGACGAGTATTTCCGTACAGTTCAATACATTGATGAAAACCCTGTAAAATGGGAAGATGACTGTTACAACATTAAAAACGTAAAAAGATAGAAGGCTATAACGATGAGCAACACGAAAAAGCGTATTTGTCCCAACTGTGGCTGTGAGTTGTATAAGAAGGATTCCGTGTTCATCCGCACTGGCAGAGTCCAAGTGATGGATGAAGTCGTTCACCGTGGCTTTGCCGCCGATGTGTACTGCTGCCCCTCCTGTGGAAAGCTGGAGCTGTACCAGCCGGAGCAGCGGGACGCCTCCACGCCGGGGACGGCCCAGCGCACCTGTCCCCACTGCGGCAGCAGACACGATTTTGATTATAGCTGCTGCCCGATCTGCGGGTTTGAGTATTAAGAGAGAAGATACAACAAAAAGGGAGAGACTACTATGCAATTGACCATGCTGGGGACGGGCAACGCCGCCGTCACCCGCTGTTACAACACCTGTTTCGTCCTCCGGGACGGGGAAAACAACTTTTTGGTAGACGGCGGCGGCGGAAACGGCCTGCTGCGGCAGTTGGAGCTGGCGGACATCGACTGGCGGACGCTGCGGACGATTTTTGTCACCCACCGGCACATCGACCACATCATGGGTGTGGCCTGGATGATGAGGAAGCTCTGCCAGGCCATGTGTCAGGGGGATATTTCCGGCGAGGCGGTCATCTACGCCCACCAGGAGCTGACCGGTCTGCTCCACCAGATGGCACAGATTTTGCTGGCAAAGAAGCACGCCGCCATGATCGGCCCCCGGCTGCACATCGTCCCGGTGGAGGACGGGGAGACCCTGGACATTTTGGGCCGCCCCACCACCTTTTTTGACATCCACTCCAACAAGGACCAGCAGTTTGGCTTCTCCATGGAGCTGGAGCCGGGGAAAAAGCTGACCTGCTGCGGCGACGAACCCTGCCACGCCCAGTCGGAGGACTACGCCAGAGGCAGCAGTTGGCTGCTCCACGAGGCGTTTTGCCTCCACAGTCAGGCGGAGGTGTTCAAGCCTTACGAAAAGTACCACTCCACCGTGAAGGACGCCTGTGAGCTGGCCCAGCGGCTGGAGGTAGAAAACCTGTTGCTCTACCACACCGAGGACAAGAACCTTGATAAGCGCAAGGAACTGTACCTGGCGGAGGGAAAAGCGTATTTCCGGGGAAATCTCTATGTGCCGGACGACCTGGAGACGCTGACGCTGTGAGGGGAAAACCCCTCCGCCACCGCCTAAAGGCGGTGGCCCTCCTCCCCTTTGCGACTCGCATGGCCCGAAAGGGCCATAGCTCCCTGCATTTGCGCTAAAGGGGAATTGGCCATTCGGCCAGCGCTTCACAGGGGAGGCAAGAGGGGTGGTCAGTCACGGAAAGTGAATGGTAAGTTGTTATAGCTGGTTAAAAGCTTACTCGCTCTCTTTTTTGTACTGTTCCAGTTGTGCCGTCAGCATCTGTTCCATCTGAAACCGCACCGGCTCCGGGGCCAAAACGACGGCCCCGCCGTTCAGCCCGAACAGCCAGCCGAAGAACTGGGGGCTGACCACCACCCGCACTACCGCCCGGAAAGTGGGGCCTTCGTCGGGGTACATCTCCAGGTTGTCCCCGAAGCGGTCGATGAGCACATGGGCCGTCCAGTCCTGACAGCGCAGCACCACCTCTTTTTCCTCCCCCTGGAACATGCCGAAGTGGAGGTCGGTGTACCGGGCGGGGTCCTCTGCCTCGTAGACCGACCGGCCCAGCCGGGCCTCTTTCCGCACGGTGATGCGGTCCATTTTGTCCACCCGGTAGTGCCGCAGGCGGCCAGAGGTCTGGTCGTAGGCCACCAGATAATAGTTGTCGTTGTCCCGCACCAGGGCGTAGGGACTGACGGTGTAGGCTGCGCCGCCTTTGCGGTAGACCTTTTCCCGGCGCTGGTTCAGGTCGAAGTAGCGGAAGGAGACCTGTTTGTTCTGGCCGATGGCCTCATAGATGGCGTCGATGGTGTAATAGACCCGCTCGTTGGCGCTCTTGGCCTTGCCCGCCACGTAGACCTGTCGCTGGAGGGCGCGGGCCTGATAGCGGGAGGTCTGCTGGGCCAGTTTGTCGATGAGGTCCTGGCTCTTTTGCGGCGTGATGAACTTGCTGGCCTGGACCGCGTCCACCAGCAGCTTCAGCTCCGCCAGTTGGAAGTCCCGCTCTCCCAGGTAGTAGCCCCGCCCCCGCTGGAGGATGACGTCATAGCCATAGCGCTGGAGGGTGTGGATGTCCTCATAGACGCTCTTGCGCTCCGCCCGGATGCCGGCGTCTGCCAGCCGTTCCAGCAGGGCGGGGACGCTCAGCGGGTGCTGCTCGTCCGTCTCCTGAGTGAAAATTTGCAGCAGCGTCAGCAGCTTTCCCTTTTGGCTGTTTGTCCGTTCCATGGGGCCTCCTTTTCTGGCGTAGGTGGATACTGCTTCCAGTATACCCCGGAGAGGCGGCGGAGCGCAAGGGAAAACGGAAAATGAAGAGAAATTTTGATACATTTCGTATTTTACAGGATGGTTTATCCAAGGAGTTATCATGCAGGACCACATTTTTGTCAAGGGCGCCCGCGCCAACAACCTGAAAAACATTGATATTTCCATCCCCAGAGACAAGCTGGTGGTCATCACCGGTCTCTCCGGCAGCGGAAAAAGCTCCCTGGCCTTCGACACCATCTACGCCGAGGGGCAGCGGCGCTACGTGGAGAGCCTGTCCTCCTACGCCCGGATGTTCCTGGGCCAGATGGAGAAGCCCGACGTGGATTACATCGACGGCCTCTCCCCTGCCATTTCCATCGACCAGAAAACCACCTCCCAGAACCCCCGCTCTACCGTGGGGACGGTGACGGAGATTTACGACTACCTCCGCCTGCTGTGGGCCAGAGTGGGCACCGCCCACTGCCCCAAGTGCGGCAAGGAGATTCAGCAGCAGACCATCGACCAAATCGTGGACCAGGTCATGGCGCTGCCTCCCGCCACCCGCATTATGGTGCTGGCGCCGGTGATCCGGGGCAAAAAGGGCGAGCACGCCAAGGTGCTGGAGAGCGCCCGGCGCTCCGGCTACGTCCGGGTCCGCATCGACGGCAACCTTTACGATTTGTCCGAGGAAATCAAGCTGGACAAAAACATCAAGCACCGCATTGAAATCGTGGTGGACCGGCTGGTCATCCGGGAGGACATCGTCCGGCGGCTGACGGATTCCTGCGAAATCGCAGCCAACCTCTCTGGCGGGCTGGTGGTCATCGACCTGCCCAGGGAGGGACGGGAGATGACCTTCTCCCAGAACTACGCCTGCGAGGACTGCGGCATTTCCATCGAGGAGCTGTCCCCCCGCGCCTTCTCCTTCAACAACCCCTACGGGGCCTGTCCCACCTGCACCGGTCTGGGCAGTCAGCTCCGGGCCGACCCGGAGTTGGTCATTCCCAACGAAAATCTCTCCATTCTGGACGGAGCCATTCAAGCCCCCGGCTGGAACAACATCAAGTCCGACAGCATCTCCCGGATGTACTTCGAGGCGCTGGCGAAAAAATATAAATTCAAGCTGGATGCGCCGGTGAAAACCTTCTCCAAGCCGGTGAAAGACATCATCCTCTACGGCACCAAAAACGAGAAGCTGACTCTCCACTATGACCAGCCCCGGGGCCGGGGGACGCTGTACCAGCCCTTTGAGGGCATCATCAACAACCTGGAGCGCCGTTACAGGGAAACCCAGTCCGACGGGGCCAAACGGGAGTTGGAGGAGTGCATGAGCGAGTGCCCCTGTCCCACCTGCCAGGGGCGGCGGCTGCGCCCGGAGGTGCTGGCGGTGACGGTGGGCGGCCTGAGCATCGACCAGTTCTGCGCTTTGCCGGTGGAGCAGGCGCTGGACTTCATCGACCATCTGGAGCTGTCCGGCCAGAAGCAGCAGATCGCCGGACAGATTTTAAAGGAAATTCGCGCCCGGCTGGGCTTCTTGCAGTCGGTGGGGCTGAAATACCTGACCCTGGACCGGAAGGCGGGCACCCTCTCCGGCGGCGAGAGCCAGCGCATCCGCCTGGCCACCCAAATCGGCTCCCTGCTGATGGGGGTGCTGTATATCCTGGACGAGCCTTCCATCGGCCTCCATCAGCGGGACAACGCCATGCTGCTGGACACCCTGCGGCACCTGCGGGACCTGGGCAACACCCTCATTGTGGTGGAACACGACGAGGACACCATGCGGGCCGCCGACTACCTCATCGACGTGGGGCCGGGAGCGGGCATCCATGGCGGGAAAATCGTCGCCGCCGGGACGCCGGAGGAAGTGATGAACACCCCTGGTTCCCTCACCGGCGACTATCTGGCCGGGCGGAAGAAGATCCCCGTCCCCACCCAGCGCAGGCCGGGAAACGGCAATTTCCTCACCGTTCGGGGGGCCTATGAGAACAATTTGAAGTATATCGACGTGTCCATCCCTCTTGGCACCTTCACCGTGGTCACGGGGGTCTCCGGCAGCGGAAAATCCTCCCTGGTCAATGAAATCATCCACAAGCGGCTGGCCGCCGACCTGAACCGGGCCAAGTGCCGGGCGGGGAAGCACCTGGGCCTGGAGGGAGAGGAGTATCTGGACAAGGTCATCTGCATCGACCAGTCCCCCATCGGACGGACGCCCAAGTCCAACCCCGCCACCTACACCGGCCTCTTTACCGACATCCGGGACCTGTTCGCCAAGACGGAGGATGCCCGCAGCCGGGGCTATGGGCCGGGTCGGTTCTCCTTCAACGTCCGGGGCGGGCGGTGTGAAGCCTGCGCCGGAGACGGTCTGGTGAAAATCGAGATGAACTTCCTCCCCGATGTGTACGTTCCCTGCGACGTGTGCAAGGGCAAGCGCTACAACCGGGAGACGCTGGAGGTCAAGTACAAGGGCAAAAACATCTGGGAAGTGCTGGACATGACGGTGGAAGAGGCGCTGGAGTTCTTCCAGCCGGTGCCGAAAATCTTCAACCGGCTCCAGACCCTCTATGATGTGGGGCTGGGGTATGTGAAGCTGGGCCAGTCCAGCACCACCCTCTCCGGCGGCGAGGCCCAGCGGGTCAAGCTGGCCACCGAGCTGTCCCGGAAGTCCACCGGCGCCACCTTCTATATTCTGGACGAACCCACCACCGGTCTCCACACCGACGACGTGCGGCGGCTCATCGACGTGCTGCAAAAGCTGGCGGAGGCGGGGAATACGGTACTGGTCATCGAGCACAACCTGGATGTCATCAAAACCGCCGACTGGCTCATCGACCTGGGGCCGGAGGGCGGCGAAGAGGGCGGTCATGTAGTGGTCACCGGCACGCCGGAGGACGTGGCCCAATGTGAGCGCTCCTACACCGGGCAGTATTTGAAACCCTACCTGAACCAATGAAAACCATCGTCCTGTTCCTGCGGAAAAAGCGGCTGGTCAACGCCCTGTTTGTGGTCTATCTGCTGCTGGTGCTGCGGCTGACGGTGTTCCGGTCGGGGTTTTGGCCGCTGCACCTGTTTCGTGGCGGAATGACCGGCGAGCCGTGGAACTATTATCTGACCTTCGTCCACCAAGGGCGGTGGGACCTCCTTTGGGGGGATTTCCTGTGGAACTATCTGGGGAATATCGTCGGCTTTCTGCCTCTGGGGGGCTGGCTGGTCTGGCGGGACCGGCGCTGTCCCCTGTGGAAAGCGGCGGGGGCCGGGCTGGCCCTCTCCCTGTTCATTGAGACATCCCAGTATGTCTTTGGCGTAGGGACCGCCAGTATCAGCGACCTGATGACTAATACCCTGGGGGCGTGGCTGGGGGCCTGGCTGCTGAAAAACGCCCAGTTGGACGCCAAACGGCGGGCGGAGTGGCCGCCGCTTTAAATGTGCAATTTGCAATGAGCAATGTGCAATGGCCGGATTTCAGCCATAGTTGTTTTATAAGAACGCCAGTGAATATGAGGCGTTTTGCAAAGAGTCATTGTCAGGTAACCGACCACACCTCTTGCCTCCCCTGAAAGGGCAGGGAGCGAAGCGGAAGTGCCGCTTGACGGCGGAGGGGTTTCCAGCACAAGGCTGAGCAAAAGGGATACCCATAATTATTAAATTTTTCTGAACTGCTTTTCATTTGCCTCGTCCGGCGTTACAATGACAATTGCTGCGGCAGGAGGAACATAACATGACGTATATGGAACAATTCACCCAGGGCCAGCTAAAGACGGCCTACGAGGAACTGCGCCCGGACTTTCGGGAAAAGATGTTTCCCGGCGGATTGGAACAGGCCGGGGAGCTGGTTCAGCGGATGGCTGCGCTGATCTATCCGGGGACCGACTGCTTCGCGGAGCATTACCGCACCTGTTTCGAGTTTTATCTGACCTTCGCCCTGGCCCGGCTGATGGGCTGCACGGAGGAACGGGCGGAGGCCCAGTGCAAGAGCAAATACGGCACGCTGCCGCCCATGATCTTCCAGGCGGTGGTGGAGCTGTGCCGGGAGGCTCTCTACCAGGTGTTCCCCACGCTGGAAGGCAAGTAAATACACCTCTTACATGACACAAAGCGAGGTTTTTTCTGAATGACAGCATCTCTTCAAGCCCTGTGGGTCTGGGTGACCAGCACCTTTGGGGGCAAGCTGGCCGCGTCCCTGTTTGTCTCCATGCTGCCCGTCATCGAGCTGCGGGGCGGTATCCCCATCGCCGTGGGATTGGGGCTTGCCCCAAGGGTGGCCATCCCCGTCTGTGTGCTGGGCAACATCCTGCCCATTGTCCCGGTGATCCTCTTCGTCAAGGCGGTGTTCGCCAAAATGCGGCAGTGGGGCGGTTTTTTCGCGCGGATGGTGGACAAGCTGGAGCGCAAGGCCAACAAGCACCGGGACGTGCTGGACAAATACGCCTGGATGGGTCTGGTGCTGCTGACCGCCGTCCCTCTGCCGGGGACCGGGGCCTGGACCTCCTCCCTGCTGGCGGCGCTGACCGGCGTCCGGCTCAAGCAGGCGTTTCCCGCCATTGCCCTGGGGGTGGTCATCGCCGCGGTGGTCATCGGCACCCTGAGCTATGGCGTGGCGGCGCTGGTCTGAGGCGGTACGTATTTTGATTCTTCGTCATAGTCTGAACCGGAGGCGATGGCGATGACAACGGTGATTTTGGCGGCGCTGGCCGCTGTGGGGCTGGGCGCGGTGCTGTGGCTGCTGCTGGGGGCGTGCCTGATGCCCGTCGGCGCAGAGGACACCCTGCGGGTCTGCCTGTTGGCCAGCGACGAGGGCGCGGAGGTAGAGCACACCCTCCGGGGCCTGAAATGGCTTCGCACAGCGGGACTGCTCCGGGCCGGAGTGGACATTGTGGACGCGGGACTGAACGGCGAGGGCCGCGCCCAGGTGAAGCACCTGCTGCGGCAGTATCCGGGGACGCGATTCATTCAGACGGAGCGAGAGTGAAGGGAGCTATTAGCTGTTGCCGTCAAGCAGCACTTCCGGGGCTTTGCCCCTCCCTGCGAAGCTGCGCTTTTCCCTGTAGCCAGATACTGCAAATCAAAAGCAAAGAGCGAATGGCTGATAGCATAGACGAAAAGACGACAGGTTTTTTATGAATCTGAGCAAAAGATAGTCAAGAAAAATCGTTAGAAAGGCGGCGGCAGTATGGCAGAGCAAACGGCCCCTAAAACGGAACAGATTCAGGGCACTGTCACCGCCGTGATTTTCCACAACGACGAAAACGGCTACTCCGTTGTCCGCCTGAAACACAAGGGAGAGCAGGTCACCGCCGTGGGCATTATGCCGGGCATTTGCGCCGGGGTCCAGGTGACGCTGGAGGGCAGTTGGGGCAGTCACCCCTCCTACGGCCCCCAGTTCAAGGCGGAGAAGTTGGAGCAGAATCTTCCAACGGAGGAGGACGCCATTTTCGACTACCTGGCCTCCGGTATCATCAAGGGAGTCGGCCCCAAGATGGCCCGGCGGCTGGTGGACCGGTTCGGAGATAAGACCTTCGAGGTCATGGAGACCCAGCCGGAGGAGCTGGCAAAAATGAAGGGCGTCAGCCTGAAAAAGGCCCGCGCCATTCAGAAGGAGTATTTGCAGCGGGCGGGGATGCGCTCGCTGCTGGAATTTTTGACCCGCCACGCCATGCCCCCGGAGCTGGGGGTCAAGCTGTGGAGGCAGTACGGGGCGGAAGCGCTGACCATCATTCGCGCCGACCCCTATGTGCTGGTAGACCCGGAGTTGGGGGTCCGCTTCCGGGACGCGGACAAACTGGCCGCGTCCATCGGTGTGGCGGTGGACGACCCCCAGCGCATCGAGGCGGGGATCTACTATGTGCTGACCCACAATCTCGATTTGGGCCATGTGTTCCTGCCCCAGGACAAGCTGCTGGCCGCCGCGTCCCAACTGCTCTCCACCCAGGAGACCCGCATTGGCGGCGACCTGCTGGCGGAAGGGCTGGACGCGCTGGCCCTCCGGGGCATGGTGCAGCAGGAGGCCATCGCCGGGGTGGACGCGGTCTATCGGGGCGACCTCTACGACGCGGAGGTTACTGTGGCCCAGCGGGTGGGCGAGATGTGCCGCCGGGAGCTGCGCGCCCCAAAGAACATCGACCGGCTCATCGACCAGGTGGAGCGGGAGCAGGGCATCACCTACGCCGCCCAACAGCGGGAGGCGGTGGCGCTGGCGGCGCGTGTGCAGATCATGCTGCTGACCGGCGGCCC
Organism: Clostridiales bacterium; assembly: GCA_021202515.1. Lineage (GTDB taxonomy): Bacteria > Bacillota > Clostridia > Oscillospirales > Oscillospiraceae > Onthomonas. Next base: position 47,601 of record JAJQCW010000042.1, read on the forward strand.
CGGCACCGGCAAGACCACCTCCCTCCGGGGAATTTTGGGCCTGTTCGACACGCTGGGACTGAAAACTGCCCTGGCAGCTCCCACGGGACGGGCCGCCAAACGGCTCAGTGAGCTGTGCGGTGTGGAGGCCACCACCATCCACCGTCTGCTGGAGGCGGGCTATGACCCGGAGAGCGGTCAGTTGGCGTTTAGCAAGGACGAGGACGACCCCCTGGAGGCCGACGCCGTCATCGTGGACGAGATGTCCATGGTGGACATCCCCCTGATGGCCGCGCTGCTTTCCGCCCTGAAAAACGAGTGCCGTCTGGTGCTGGTGGGCGACCCGGACCAGTTGCCCAGCGTGGGGCCAGGCCAGCTCTTTGACCACCTGATCCGCTCCGGCGTGGTGCCGGTGGTGCGGCTGACGGAGATTTTCCGCCAGGCCCAGCAATCCGCCATTGTGATGAACGCCCACCGGGTCAACCAGGGACAGATGCCTCTGCTGGCCAACCAGGGGACGGGGGATTTCTTCTTCCTCCGGCGAATGGACGGCGAGGCGGCGGTGGAGACCATTTTGGACCTGTGCAAGCGGCGGCTGCCGGAGAATATGCACATCCCCGCTAACCAGATTCAGGTGCTCTCCCCCACCCGGAAGTATGTCACCGGCACCGCCAACCTGAACAACGCTCTCCAATCGGCGCTGAATCCCCCCGCCCCGGACAAGAATGAGCGGAAATTCGGCTCTGTGGTGTTCCGGGAGGGAGACCGGGTCATTCAGGTCAGGAACAACTACGACATCATGTGGCAGGAGGAACGCACTGGCAAGGCCGGGATGGGCGTGTTCAATGGCGACATTGGGGAGATCACCCACATCGGCCCCAAGGGGGAAGTAGTGACGGTGAACTTCGAAGGCAAGCTGGTGGAGTATACCGCCGACATGCTGCCGGAGCTGGAGCTGGCCTACGCCCTCACCGTCCACAAGGCCCAGGGCAGCGAGTATCGGGCGGTGATTTTGGCCGCGTGCAGCGGCGCGCCCATGCTGCTGACCCGCGGCGTGCTGTACACCGCCATTACCCGCGCCAAGGAGCTGCTCATCATCGTGGGCAGCGACCAGGTGGTGTATCGCATGGTGGAGAACGACCGCCAGGCCCGGCGGTACAGCGGCCTGCGGGCCAGGCTCGCGGCTGAGGAGTGAGGGACAGCGTGGTTTGATTTCACCTGTTTACCAATTTATCGTATAAAATTCTCTTGCATTTCGCCGCAGTTGTGCTATACTAACTTTGATACGACAGAAACAGCGGAGTGTCGCTTGCTGTCGAAGGACGAAAAATCCGATATGGAAAACCTTTTAGATTCGACAAAGATTCAGTAAAATTTAAAAATAAAACATAAAACCGAACGTATAGAAATTATACGTTCGGTTTTATGTTCGTTTGTTAGATCCGCCCCGTTTTGGGGCGGGTCTAAGTATGCTTTATTTAGTCAGCCAGAGCAGCGGTGATGATGGCCATGGAATAGACCTCCATGCCGTTGCAGCCGCGGGACAGGTCGTTGATGGGGGCGTTCAGGCCCAGCAGGATGGGGCCGTAGGCGTTGAACTGGCCCAGACGCTGCGCGATCTTGTAACCGATGTTGCCGGAGTTGATGTCGGGGAAGACAAAGACGTTGGCGTGGCCGGCCACCTTGGAGTCGGGGCACTTGGTATGGGCGACGCTGGGGGAAACGGCGGCGTCGAACTGCAGTTCGCCGTCGATGGCCAGGTTGGGGGCCATTTCCTGGGCCAGACGGGTGGCCTCGCGCATCTTGTCCACGTCGGGGTCCTTGCCGGAGCCGTGGGTGGAGAAGCTCAGGAAGGCGACCTTCGGGTCGATGCCGAAGACCTTGCCGCACTCAGCGCAGTAAATGCCGGTCTCGGCGATCTGCTCGGCGGTGGGGTGGATGTTGATGGCGCAGTCGCCAAAGGCCAGCACTTCGTTTTCGCCGGAGGCGGAGGCACGGACCAGAATGAAGCAGGAGGACACGCTCTTATAACCGGGCTTGGTCTTGATGATCTGGAGGGCGGGACGGACGGTGTCCGCGGTGGAATAGGTGGCGCCGCCCAGCAGGGAGTCGGCCACGCCCATCTTCACCAGCATGGTGCCGAAGTAGTTGCCCTTGCGCAGCATGGGGATGGCCTTTTCGGGGGTCATGCCCTTGCTCTTGCGCAGCTCACAGAACAGGTCCACCATCTCATCGAAGCGCTCGTAGTTGTTGGGGTCGATGATCTGTGCGCCGCGGACGTTGTAGCCCGCTTCCTCAGCGGCAGCGAATACGTCGTCGGGGTGGCCGATGAGGATGGGGGTCAGGAAGGTGCTTGCCAGCAGACGGGAAGAAGCCTCCAGAATACGGGGGTCGGTGCCCTCAGTAAAGACGATGGTCTTGGGAGAAGCTTTCAGTTTTTGGATCATTGCGCCGAAGCCGAAGTTAGCCATTGTATCAGTTACCTCCTTGGAATTTTCGCGTTTCTCATTGCGCGGGGACACAATTGGATAGTTTTACTTTAGCACGAAGAACGACATTTTGCAACCCTTTTTTAGGCACATATTACAGTTTTTAGACAACTTATTTCGTTTCATTTGCAGTATGTTACAAATTTCACAAAGTTAAAGGAAAATTCTTCATCCCGAAGCGGGTTTTCCCTGCCGAAGAGGACAACATTTGGAACAAAGTGCGCAAAGTGGGGAAATTGCGAAAATAACTCTTTTCCTCTCCCCCTGATGTGTGGTAAAATAGAAAAATAATCGTATGTATCTCGTTTGTATTTGATTTGTACCGGAAGGGAAGGAACAGACCCATGACCAACAAAGAGGAATTTATTCAGATTTTCAAGGAAAACATCAAGCGGCCCGGCGCGGAGGAGCTGCTGGACTACCTGGAGAACAAAAGCGACTTCTTCACCGCCCCCGCCTCCGCCCGTTACCACAGCGCCTTTGAGGGCGGACTGTGCGAGCACAGCCTCAACGTCTACGACTGCCTGGTGGACTACCTGAACCGGCCCCGCGTGCGGGAGGTCTACGAGCTAGACTACTCTGACGAGACGGTGGCGCTGGTGGCCCTGTGCCATGACCTGTGCAAAATTGGTTGCTACAAGTCCTCCGTCCGCAACGTGAAGCAGGTGGACGGCAGTTGGCGACAGGTCCCCACTTTCCAGTTTGACGACCCTATGCCCTACGGCCATGGGGAAAAGAGCGTCTATATCATCAACGGCTATGTCCGCCTGACACGGGAGGAAGCCTTCGCCATTCGCTATCACATGGGCTTCTCCGGCCCGGAGGACAACCGGGACGTGGGCAAGGTCTTTGACATGTACCCCCTGGCCTACGCCCTCCACGTGGCGGACAGCGAGGCCACCTATTTCCTGGAGGGGAAGGACTGACCATGACCGCCCAAGACTACCAGAGGCTCTCCGCCCCCTTCCGAACCCCCGCCGGGGAAAAGGGGCTGAACGTGGCCAACTTTATTTTGACCCGGCTGTGTTACGTGGCCTACCCCCTGGCACTCATCGTGCTGGCAGTGCAGAAGGACCCCCGGTTGCTGCGGTGTGTGCTGGTCCCGGCGATCTCCTTCGCGCTGCTGTCGGTCTACCGGGACCTGCGCAACGCCCCCCGGCCCTATGAGCTGCTGGACATCCGGCCTCTCATTCACAAGGACAAAAAGGGCAAGAGCTTCCCCAGCCGCCACGTTTTCTCGGTGTTCGTCATCGCTATGACCTTCCTGTGGCTGCGGCCCCTGGTGGGGGCGGCATTTCTGGCGGTGGGCGTGGCGCTGGCCCTGTGCCGGGTCATCGGCGGGGTCCACTGGCCCAGGGACGTCATCGCCGGAGCGGTGGTAGGAATCGTCGCCGGAGTTGTGGGATACTGGGTGGTTTGAGGAAACCACTCCCCTGCTGTTTTTGTTGTACTGCTTATGGGAAAGAAGGTGAGCCAATGCCTGCAAGAACGGAGGAATACTTGCGAAGTGTCGTTCGGGAACTCGTAAAACTTCCTGTGGAGGTAGAGTGGGTAGAATTTAAATGCAATAACAAAGACCCGGAAAGAATAGCAAAATAAATTTCAGGATTGAGCAATGCAGCCACTTTGTGTGAACGTCCAAACGCATATATTGTCTGGGGTGTTACAGATGATACGCATCAAATTGTTGGGACAGAGTTCGAATATCGTAAAGCGCGCAAAGGGAATGAGGAACTGGAAGCATGGCTTACCAGAATGATCAACCCGAAAGTCAGTTTCTATTTCCATGATGTGTTTATGGAAAACGGGAACAAGGTCACTCTGCTTGAAATTCCATGTGCAGAAAAAGAACCGGTCAAGTTCGGTTCCCACGCAATGATTCGAATCGGCAGTAATTTGAAGCCGCTGGTTGAGTATCCAGAAAAAGAGAAGGAGCTTTGGAAACGGTTTGATACTACGATTTTTGAACTTCGCACAGCAAGGGAGAATGTCTCTGAGGATAATGTAATACGCTTGCTGGATTTTTCGAGGTATTACGATACAATGCAGCTTCCGATACCTGGAAATCGTGAAAGCATTATGGATGATTTCTGCCATGAAAAATTTCTGAAAAAGAACGACGCCGGAAATTATGATGTCACGAATCTCGGTGTTCTCATGATTGGAAAAAACATCAAAGAGTTTGAAACACTGATGAAACGGGCGGTCAGGGTGATTCGATATAAGAATACGGACCGTTTGGATGGAATCAGTGAGAAAGAGTTTGTTTCAGGATACGCTTTTTCTCATGAGGAAATTGTACAATATATCATGGCAGTGATTCCGCAGGAAGAAGTGATAGAAGGCTCTGTGCGCCGCTCCGTCTATGCGTTTCCTGAAATCGCAATTCGGGAATTACTTGCGAATATTATGATTCACCAGTCATTGGAACAGCGCGGTACAAGTCCAATGGTGGAAATTTTCAGTAACCGGATCGAGTTTTCTAATACCGGTGCGCCTTTGGTAGATGTTAATCGTATGGTAGATACCGTACCGATTTCGAGAAATGAGAACATGGCAGGTTTTATGCACAAATGCGGCATCTGCGAAGAACGTGGAAGTGGATACGACAAAGTGATTCGCTCTACGGGGAAAAATAAGCTGCTCGCACCGATGATTATTAACCAGAGTAACCAGTTTACAAAAGCGGTCCTGTTTTCAAAAATACCGTTTGATATGATCACAAAAGAGGATCGAATCCGCACATGCTACATGCAGGCATGTTTGGCATATGTGGAATTTGGCTCCATCAGCAACTCAGATGTAAGAGAGCTGTTTGACCTGGGAGATAAAGACAAGGTGAAAGCCTCGAGAATTATAAAAGATACCATGACAGCAGGACTGATAAAACCGCTGGACCCGGATGCTGCACCAAGATATAGGAAGTATATTCCTGTGTGGGCGTGAGTTAAGTTTCACTAAGTTTCAATATTTGTGGGAAAGGGGCTTGCATTTCGCTAAAAATAGACTGCCATAAGCGATTTAGCAGCTATGATGCCTGATTTTTAAGTTTCACTAAGTTTCATCCACGCAAATTTGAGAGAAGTACGAAAAACACTATGGCCATTTTACCGGAGGAGGAACACGATGGAGCTGAAAGAAACCAAGGTGGAAAGCACCTATTATTACAAGGGTAAAATCATCAACATGAAGGTGGACGACGTTCGCCTGCCCGACGGCCAGATGGCCAAGCGGGAGGAAGTGGAGCACCCTGGCGGCTGCGCCATCGCCGCCCTGACGCCGGAGAACGAACTGCTGCTGGTGCGGCAGTTCCGCTACGCCTACCAGGAGGAGATTTTGGAGATCCCCGCCGGGAAGCTGGAGAAGGGGGAGGACCCCTTCGCGGCCATGAAACGGGAGCTGGAGGAAGAGACCGGCTGCGTCTCCAACACCTTCATCTACCTGGGGACCTGCTACCCCACCCCCGGTTATACCAACGAGCTGCTGCGCATCTGGGCCTGCCGGGTGACTACCAACATTGGGCAGCACCTGGACGCGGATGAGTTCCTGGAGGTGGAGCGCATCCCCCTGGACAAGGCGGTGGAGATGGTGATGAACAACGAGCTGCCCGACGCCAAGACTCAAATTGGCATCCTAAAGACCGCCAATCTGGTGCGAGAGGGTAAGTTATAACCCAATTCGCTGGCCCTGAAAAAATTGAGTGTTAATCCACAAACTGAGGTGTTGTTATGCAGCCTTCCTTTTTCTGTATCGGGTTTCAAAAGTGTGGCACCACCACTCTGTTCGATCTGCTGGAGCAGCACCGGGGTATTGCTCTCCCCCGGGACGTGAAAGAGCCGATGTATTACCGCGCCCCGGCGGTGCTGCGCTTTGGTGGCAACCGCTACTATCAGTGGCGCTATTTCTCTCACATCCCGGCTGATGACAAGCGCATGGTGGGAGAGGTCAACGCCGGGCTGAGCTATTGCCACTGCGCCCAACTGCTGAAGGAGAACTTCCCGCCGGAGACCAAGCTGATTTTTATGATGCGCAACCCGGTGAACCGGGCCTGGTCCGCCTATAAGTTCTTTGTGGCGCTGGGATTCCTGCCTATGTCGGTGACGAAGGACGACCTGGAGCGGGGCCACGCCGCCGCCTTTGACCGCTATGTGCGGCAGGTGCTGGGGGACCCCAAACAGCGGGGGAAAATCATGCAGCGGCGGCTGAAATACCTGGTCTTTTCCCAGGGGAACTACGACACCTGCATCGGGGAATTTGACGATTATTTTCCCAACAGGAAATACATTCTCTTTGAGGAGTTTATCAAGAACCAGAAGAGCGTCTGTGAGGATCTGTACGACTTTTTGGGCGTGGAGCCAGACGAGAGCATCCAGTACGGCATTAAGGCCAACGAGACTCACCGGGCCGCCGCAAGCCCGCTGCGGGCGCGGATCAGGAATATCATCAAGGGCGGCGATTACTTCTTTGACGAATTCATCGGGATGCGGTGCTGGGCGCCGTCGGTCTATGGGGCGTATCACAAGCTCACCCGGCACCTGTACCACACCTGCACGGTGGAGGACACGGACAAGTCCAAAATGCTGCCGGAGACCCGAAAGCTGCTGGAGGACTACTACCGTGAGGAAAAAGAGCGGCTGGAGAAGAGAATGCAGCGGGATTTGAGCGACATTTGGTTTTAAGGCGGTGGAATCATGGCAGAGCAAAACAGGACCCGAATGTTGGGCGCGATTTGCGGCGATATGGCGGGTTCTGTCTACGAATTTCATAACATCAAGCGCGTTCTCACCGAGGACCGGTTGATTCAGGGACGCGCCCGGTTCACCGACGATTCCGTGATGACCCTGGCGGTGGCCGTCGGCCTGAAAAACGGTCTGCAAAAGTGCGGCAAGCGCACCGGTTTTACTTTTGAGGACGAGACTGTCATTCGGGAGGAAGTGCAGCGCTCTATGCAGGTTTACGGCCGCCGGTATCCCCATGCGGGCTATGGCGGCTCCTTCTTCCGCTGGCTGGCCAGCTCCGACCCCATACCCTACAATAGCTGGGGCAACGGCTCCGCTATGCGGGCCTCCTACGCGGGCTGGGTTGCTCAGACCCCGGAAGACGCGGAGCTGCTGGGGCGGCTCTCGGCGGAGGTCACCCACAACCACCCGGAGGGTATCAAGGGTGCAGTGGCCGTGTCCGGCGGCATTTTCACTTTGCTGCACAGCGAGGGCGAAGATGTGGCAGCACGGAAGGAGGAACTGGCCCGCTACGAGGCCCGGCACTACGATTTGGGCTTTACCTTGGACGAAATTCGACCTGGTTATCAGTACGATATTTCCTGCCAGGGGTCTGTCCCCCAGGCGATTCGGGCCTTTTTGGAGGGCAGCAGCTATGCGGAGGTCATCGCCCTGGCCATCTCCATCGGCGGGGACAGCGACACCATCGCCGCCATTGCCGGGAGCCTGGCGGAAGCGGTCTATCCCATCCCGGCACAGATGCAGGAACGGGCATTGGCGCGGCTGGACGACACATTCAAGCAGGATTTGAAAATCGCAGTTGATTTTTTGAAATGACGAATGACGGTAGAAATACCGCCTGAAACGAATTGTTTAAGGGGGATTTTTTATGGTCAATCAACCGGTGAAAGGAAACAGCGGCCCGCAGGACCGCAACCTGGTCTGGCAGGAGCAGAAGGTCACGTATGAGGACCGGTGCCGGGTGCTGGGGCAGAAGGGCGGCGTGTTCTGGCTGACAGGGCTTTCGGGCAGCGGAAAGAGCACCATCGCCGTGGAGTGCGAGCGGCGGCTGAACGCCCTAGGGTACAAGGTCTACCTGCTGGACGGAGACAACATCCGCCACGGCATCAATTCCGACCTTGGATTTACGGACGCGGACCGGAACGAGAACATCCGGCGCATCATGCACATTGCCCACCTCTTTGCCGATGCAGGTATCATCACCCTGGTCAGCTTTATCACGCCCTTCGCCGACATGCGGCGGGACGCCCGGGACTGCATTGGAGAGCCATTCCACGAGATTTACGTCAAAGCCAGCCTGGAGACCTGCCAGGAGCGGGACCCCAAGGGGCTGTATCAGAAGAACATCGCCAACTTCACCGGCAAGGACAGCGCCTATGAGCCGCCCAGCTGCCCGGAGCTGGTGTTGGACACAGAGACGCTCACCGTCAGTCAGTGCGCGGACCGGCTGATGGGGCTGGTGTTCCGCAGTTGCCAGTTGTGAGCGCTGTGGAATACGAAACCAACGTCTTTCGCTGTGACCTCTGCCCCCGCCGCTGCAACGCCCTGCGGATAGAGACAGAGGGCCGGGGCTTCTGCGGGATGCCCAGCCAGCCCCGGCTGGCCCGCGCTGCCCTCCACCAGTGGGAGGAACCGCCCGTCTCCGGTACGCGGGGGTCTGGGGCGGTGTTTTTCTCTGGCTGCACTCTGCGGTGTGTCTTTTGCCAGAACGAACCCATTAGCCATCAGGGGCTGGGCAAAACCGTCACCGTCTCCCGCCTGCGGGAGATTTTCGGGGAGCTGATAGCGCAGGGCGCTCATAACGTCAACCTGGTCTCCCCTACGCCCTACGCCCACGTCATCGCGCAGACGCTGGAGCAGCCCGTTGGCGTCCCCGTGGTGTGGAACACTGGCGGCTACGAACGGGTGGAGACCCTGCGGATGCTGGAGGGCAAGGTGGACGTCTACCTGCCCGACCTGAAATACCTGGACCCGGAGAAGGCCGCCCGGTACTCCGGCGCGGCGGACTATCCCCAGCGGGCGACAGAGGCCATTTTAGAGATGTACCGTCAGGTGGGACCGGTGGAGTTGGACGAAAACGGCTTGATTCGCCGGGGGCTTATCATCCGACACCTGATTTTACCCGGCCAGGTGCGGGAGGCCAAGGCTGTGATGGATTGGGTCAGCGAGCAGTTTCCCCCTGGGTCGGTGCTGTTTTCGCTGATGAGCCAATACGTCCCTCTGGGCCGGGTGGCGGACTTCCCGGAGATCAACCGTCCCCTGCGCAAAGGAGAGGCCAAATCTGCGGCGGACTATATGGCCAACCTGGGGCTGAACGGGTTCACCCAGGAGCAGGACGCCGCCAGCGCCCGGTATGTGCCGAACTTCGACTTGACCGGGGTGTAGTTCAAAATTTCTTCGCAATTTCTTCTCAATTTGTCCATCACCTCCCTTTCGTTCTTTGCTATTCTATACTTGCAGCAAGCGAACAGGGCAACGCGAACTGCACCAACTGTTTTTCATTTTTTCTCCTTTCTTTTCTCTCTCTTTTTCTCCCAAAAAAAGGCCGCCGGACGGAAGTCCGGCGGTTCTTTTTGTAGTCGAGGTATTTAATAAGTCAGCTCCAACAGATTTTAGTGTAACGAAAGGTTATAGAAGCCCTCCGCAGGAGTTTTGTTGCGAAGCAACAAAATAAAATAAAATCCGTGCTTTTAGCCGGGCGTGTACCGGCAAAAGCACACAGGGAGGCCCCAAACGTGCGAGCGCAGCGAGTGCGCTGCCGGGGCCGCATTTTCGCCCAAAATTCGCGATTTTGGGCGAGAGCCTGTCAGAGACAGGCTCAGGCCGCCGGACGGAAGTCCGGCGGTTCTTTTTTGTACTTTGGCGGTTTTCAGACAGGAAAGGCCCCGCGCAGCAGCGCGGGGCCCGACAGACTCATTAATAATATCTCTTGCGGTTTTTCCGAGCCGCCTCAGACTTCTTGCGGCGCTTGACGCTGGGGCTTTCATAGTGCTCACGCTTACGAACCTCAGCGAGGACCCCGGACTTTGCGCAGGAACGCTTAAAGCGCTTCAGAGCGTTATCCAGAGATTCGCCTTCTCTCACACGAACTTCAGCCATTCTATTTTCCCTCCCTCCGAATATGCCCAGGGAGTCTTGGAACAGGGCACAGCAAACCATGCGACATGGTCTTGATTATAGTTATCATACGCCCTTGAACGCCTTTTGTCAATAGGAATTTTGGGGATATTTTAAAATTCGCCGGGAAAACCACAGGAATTTTGGGGATTTTCACCGTGTTGCTTTGGTTGAGCGACGTTTTTTCGCATGGGCGAGCAAAAACAGGGCGGCAGAAGCCTGCCGCCCGAAGGAACTGTTTCCGATTTGAATTTTTTCTATGGGTGACACGCCGCCTCAGACGGGCCAGCACACGTCCTCTTCCTCCTCGTCACCGGTGACGACGGTGTGGAACAGCCGCTGGAGCCGGAAGCACAGGCGGATGACGCCCAGCATCAGCGCGGCGATCCCCAGGGAGACGCCAAGGATCTTGCATACGTTCTTCATGGAAAAAACCTCCAGTGTTTCAGGTGGCGGACGGCGGCAAAGGGTTGCCCTCCTCGTCCAGGCGTTTCCACTCCTGCACGAAGGCAGGAACGAGTGCGCCGCCGGTTTTCCGCTGGTAGCGCAGGTAAAGCTCTTTGGCAAAGGCGGCCCGCTGGCGGCTGGCCTCCCGCCGGAGATAGGCGGGGTCCAGGTCCCAGATGCGCACCCGATCCAGTCCGTCGGCGTCCTTGAGCAGCGTCGCCAGGGTCAGGCCCCGGTCAAGGTCGGCCAGGTGGTAGCACTCCACTGTGGGAACCAGGGCGGATTCATCCCTGGAGTGAGCGTCCACCGCCGCCTGCACCAGCTTCAATTCCTCCCCGGTCAGACCGGTGATATCCGGGAGCCGCTGGGCGGAGCGCCAGCCGTGCAGTTCGTCCAGAGTGTCGTTCTCCCGGCCTATGTCGTGGTAGGCGCAGGCCAGCAGCAATAAACGGGTGTCCGCCGGGGAAAGCGGCTCTTCCAGGGCGCAGAACGCGCCGTGGCAAAGGGTGCGGTAGATGTGGCCGGGACCGTGGATGGGGCTGGCGAAGAGAACGGAATCATTCAGTTCTTCCGCCGCCTGCCGGAACATGGGGTATCCCGGCCAACGGTGCAGACGGTCCACCAGGGCTGGTTTGGCCCCCAGTTGGGCGTGGCGAGCAACTCCAACAGTGTCTGTACAGACATGTATGCCGCCTCCTCCCCTGCCTGAGCTTCTGCCTGTATTATACCCTAAATGCGCCGGATTGTAAAGCCAGGGGTTGTAACGGAAGTGTAAAAAACGCGCCGTCCCCTTGTGAGGAGACGGCGTGTTTTTGGTTATACGGTAAAGTATGCAACCAGTTGGAAGATGCCCACAACCAACAAGCCCAGAGCGAGGATGGCGCAGAGAATGCCACGCACCAATTCTCCCTGCCCGCCGGGCTGGGGAAACTCCGGCTCCTGAAAGTCGGGGTCCTCCACATGGCCCACCCGTCCGTGGCGGATGATCCACCGCCGGTTGAAAAACTGGGCGGACAGGGCAGCAAACGCGGGGAATAACATGATGCCTGTGATACCGGAAATCAGGTCCATGGTGGCCATCCAGTAGACCATCAGCAGAACGATGATGACCATATACACTACGCCCATCATGGCCCAAATGCGTTTCGAGAGCATCTTACTCCTTACCCTGCTGCTCCTTGAGCAGGTCGCGGATCTCGGTCAGCAGCTCTTCCGTTGTGGGGCCGGCGGGCGCAGGGGGTTCCTCTTCCTTCTTAGGCATGATCCTGTTGACCACTTTGACGATCCAGAACACCACAAAGGCGGTGATGAGGAAGGTGATGATGGCGTTGATGACTGCGCCGATGCCGAAGGGACCGACCTTAATGCCGGAGAAGTCGGTGCTGCCCATGATCAGCGCGATAATGGGGGTCAGCAGGTTTTCCACGATGGAGGTGACAATGGCGGTGAAGGCGGAGCCGATGACCACGCCGACTGCCATGTCCAGCACGTTGCCGCGCATGATAAAGGTTTTAAATTCGTCGATCCAGGATGGTTTTTTCATTGGTTTTCTCTCCTTTG
>JAJQCW010000059.1 GCA_021202515.1 Clostridiales bacterium
CGCATGTTCGACCAAAATCCGTGATTTTGGTCGAGAGCCTGTCGGAGACAGGCTCCCCCGGACACAGCTCGTCGGCTGCGTCCGGGGTCCTGATCGTGGCGAAAAAGGGCGCTTATTTTGCAATATTCACAGAGACATCCTGCAAAAACGCCGCAAACCTTGTCAGGTCTACCCTTGCGGCGGCAGGTCGGCTGTGCTATAATACGTTTAACTTCCATAGCGACAATTGAACATCGTGCGGGATGAACGGCTCAGAAGCGGCAGACAAAGGCGTCTGAAATCATCAGGCGTCTTTTTATTGTAACTTGTTGCAACAAGGCGACCGAGCCACGACCGCACTCTGGAGAACCCCATGCGGCCTTACGGCTCGATGGGTGCCGAAGGTGCAAGCGGCCCGACAGGGCTGTAATCTCTCAGGCAAAAGGACAGAGGACGTATGCTTACGCTGCTTTTTGCCGGGACCTGCCTTTGGCGGGTCCCGTTTTTTGTCGCCAGAGCAAGCTGGACGGAATACCGTCCCCTGAAAAGAAGAAAAGGAGGAATTACTGTGATTGAAACAATCACTAACGTCAACGCCGCCGTCAACAACGTGGTGTGGGGCTGGCCCGCTCTGATCCTGCTGGGATTCGTGGGCATCCTGATGACCTGCATGACGAAGTTTTTCCAGATCCGGCACATCGGCCACTGGATGAAGAACACCATCGGCGCAATTTTCAGCGACAAGAACGTCACCGGTCACACCGCTGACCGCTCCATCTCCCAGTTCCAGTCCCTGTGTACGGCGCTGGCCGCCACGGTCGGCACCGGCAACATCGTGGGCGTGGCGGGAGCCATCGCCACCGGCGGCCCCGGCGCGGTGTTCTGGATGTGGGTCATCGCCTTCTTCGGCATGATGACCAACTACTCTGAGAACGTGCTGGGCATCCTCTTCCGCCGCAAGGACGAGAAGGGCGAGTGGCACGGCGGCGCCATGTACTACCTGCGGGACGGCCTGGGCGCCAAGAAGCACTGCAAGACCATCGGCGCGGTGCTGGCGGTGCTGTTCTCCCTGTTCTGCCTGCTGGCCTCCTTCGGCATCGGCAACATGAGCCAGGTCAACTCCATGGTCAGCAACGTCTACGCCGCCTTCGGCATCCCCAAGCTGGCCACCGGCATCTTCCTGTGCATCGCCGTGGGCGCGGTCATCCTGGGCGGTTTGAAGCGCGTGGCCTCCATCACCGAGAAGATCGTCCCCTTCATGGTGGTGCTGTACCTGCTGGGCACTGTCGTGATCGTCTGCCTGCACATCACCGCTATCCCCGCCACTCTGGTCTCCATTGTCAAGGGCGCGTTCAGCCTCAAGGCCGCTGGCGGCGGCGTGGTAGGCGCTGGCATTGCCACCGCCATGAAGATGGGCTTCAAGCGGGGTGTGTTCTCCAACGAAGCGGGCCTCGGCTCCTCCGTCATGGTTCACTCCAGCTCCAACGTCAAGGAGCCTGTCCGTCAGGGCATGTGGGGCATCTTTGAGGTCTTTGCCGACACCATCGTGGTCTGCACCCTGACCGCTCTGGGCATCCTGACCTCCGGTCTGGTGGACCTGGAGACCGGCGCTCTCACCGAAGCCGGAGCCGCCATCGAGTCCAGCGCCCTGATGAGCGAATCCTTCCGCCTGGTCTTTGGCGACCTGGGCGCGGCGTTCGTGGCCATCGCCATTCTGCTGTTCGCCTACTCCACCGTGCTGGGCTGGAGCCACTACGGCACCACCGCCTGCCGTTACCTCTTCGGTGACAAGGCCGTGTGGCCCTACCGCATCATCTTCTGCGTCATCGTCCTGGCCGGTTCCGTGGTCAGCGCGCAGTTGGCCTGGGACATCTCCGATACCTTCAACGGTCTGATGATGATCCCCAACCTGATCGGCGTGCTGGTGCTGTCTCCGCTGGTCGCCAAGTGCACCAAGAACTATGTGGACCGCAAGCTCTACCACCGGGACGTGAAGCCCATGCTGTCCATGTTCGACGACATCCAGGCCGAGCACGAGGCCGCCCTCCGCAGCGAGGAAGAGGAATCCGTGCGCCACGCGGGGTAAGCTGCAAATGGTTGCGTAACCACACATACATGGTTTCGCCGTTTACCGCCGTATGTGTAGGGGCGGCGCTTGCCGTCAAGCGGCACTTCTGCCCTCAAGGGGCACTTCCGAAGCTGCGCTTCTCCCTGCGCTGCACTCCCTGCCGCCGCCCGCAGGTTTCGCGTTCTGTTGCCGGGCGGCCACGGGCCGCCCCTACAGGGTCGCGGTAAATCTCAACGATTATTGCTGACGCTGATTCAAAGAGATAACCAAAAACAAACAACAACGCCCGGACGCTGCTGCGTCCGGGCGCTTCGCCTTTAGGCGCTGTCACACGCTTCACGCTGCGGCAGCACCCATTGTTTCATGGAAAACTTACAGGTTGGCCTCGAAGAACGCCTTCAGGCCCTCGATGGCGGCATCCTCATCCGCGCCGTCGGCCTTGATGGTGACGGTCTCGCCCTTCTTCACGCCCAGGGACATGATCATCATAAGCTGGGTCAGCTTCTTGGTGACGCCGTTCTTGGTGATGGTGCAGGTGGAGGAGTACTTCTTGGCTTCCTTGGCCAGCAGGCCGGCGGGACGAGCGTGGATGCCCAGTTCATCTTTGACGACGTAATCGAATTCTTTCATGAGTTTTTCTCCTTTTGAAATAGAATATGATCGATCAATCCTCGGAACCCCTGAATTGATTTCACACTTGGATATTCCCCCGCCTTTTGGGGGTCCGGCTGGAGCCAGAGGGCTTCCATGCCGGCGTTTTGCGCGCCGAGAACGTCTTTTTTCAGGTTGTCCCCGATGAAGAGACATTCCTCCGGCGGACAGCCCGCCTTTTTCGCGCAGAGCAGGAACAGGTCCCGGTGGGGCTTTTCCACCCCGGCCTCCTCGCTGGTGACGACGAAATCCAGCGCGTCCAACAGGCCCAGCCGTTCCAGCTTTTTCAGTTGCCAGTCCGTCGTCATGTCCGACCCCACGCCGAGGCGAACGCCCCGCTCTTTCAGGGCTTGCACCAGCTCCGTCACGCCGGGGCTGGGGACCATGGCGTCCAGCAGAGCGTTCCAATAGAGGTCGTTCATGGTTGCCGCGTGGCGCAGGGGCAGCCCCCGCTCCTCCAGCAGCCGCTGGATGCGGATGGCCCGGCTGTGGCACCCCGCCGTCTGGCTCTGTTCCCGGAGCTGGCACTGCATCACCCGGTCATAGTCCGCCCGGAACGCGGCCTCGTCCAGCCTCAGCTCCCGCCGGGCGTACCGACAGAGAACGTCCATGGCCTGGGCGTTGGCGGCCTTGTAGTTGTAGAGGGTGTCGTCGATGTCGAAAATGACCGCTTTTGGCATAAATCGTCCTCATTTCCGGTCTGCCGCGGGGTCAGCCGCCCTCTCTGGCGGCGGGACAAAGATAGTATACCTTTTTTTTCGCCGTCTGGCAAGGCTTTTGTTTTATTTTCACAAAAATTTTTTGGTTCTGTTCGGTTTTATTGTCGTTTCCATGTTCGCTTCCATAAAGAAGAGGATTTGATAATCTTCTGTTATTATAAAGCACTTTTATCCATTTGGCAAGGCAGTCTTTTGGGGGAAATGTCGGTTTCTCCCCGCCCTGGCCCGATGACAAAGCGCCCGGAGGCAGAAACGCTCTCTGGGCGCTTGGGGGCTGTGGTCGGTCAGTCGTCGTCGTCGCTGGTTTCCACGTAGGAGTAGGCGTTGGCCATCTTGTTTGCGTAGGAGGTCAGCGTCACGTTGGTCCGGTAATAGGCCACCACCGGGGTCCCGTCCTCCAGCATGGAGTACAGCCTGGCCGCTGAGGTGGCGTTGATGTTGATGCAGCCGTGGGAGCCGTTGGTCAGGTAGATGCCGCCGCCGAAGGAGCTGCGCCAACTGGCGTCGTGAATGCCCACATTGTAGGCAAAGACCATGAAATAGGTCACATCCGACTCGTAATCCTCCCCCACCAGGGTGGCGGGGCTTTTCTTATAGGAGATGTCGAAGATGCCGTCGGGGGAGCCGTTGCCCTTGTTGATGTTGCCGGAGACGATGTCGCAGCTCAGCACCAGCGTCCCCTCCTGGTAGTAGTAGAGATATTGGTTGGTGTAGTCCAGTTCGATGTAAGTGCTGCCGATGTCCTGCGAGTCGGCTGTCCGAAGCACGCCGGTCTGCTCATAGACCGGCTCCCGGGTCACAGGCTCGCCGCCCTCCAGGTCGGCCAAAATCTGCTCCGCTTCTCCGGCTTTGTCAACGACCCAGCCGTAGTCGCCGCCGCCGATGGTGATGGTGTCCCCCATGGTGGTGGTGAACCTGCGCTCGTCCCCGAAGGTGTTATAGGCCGTGGCCAGCGACTGGACGAAGCCGGCCACCGCGTCGGTGTCGATCGTGACGGAGTAGTCCTCCCCCACGATGAGCATGTCGCAGATCTCCGCCGCGTCCAGGCTCTCGTCCGCGTCCCCGATGTCATACTGGATGGTGGCGTTGCAATAGAACTGGATCTGGTCCAGAGCGGCGTTCAGGGTGGCGTCGTCGGCGTACACCTCCGGATTCACGTAGCAGTCCCGGTCCAGGGTACACTCTGCCAGGCCGGAGGCCACCGCCTGGGTGATGGTGCTGACCACGGTCTCCGTCACCGGCTCGTTGCCGTAGACCTCCTCCGTGATCTCATAGGTGCCGTCTGCGGCCCGCACCAGCTCCGCGTCCTCCGACAGTGTGAAGCTGCTGTAGTTCAGGAAGCCCAGCGCCAGGATGCATTCTTCCAACTGGTCCTCGTCATAGGAGAAGGCGGCCTCCAGCGTGTAGGCGTGTTCCTTCCGCAGCTCCAGGGGCCAGGCGAAGTTGTTCTGCTCTTCCATCAGGGCCTCTTCCGCCCCCGCATCCACATAGGCGTAGGAAAAATCCGCCCCCTGAAGGTTGAATGTGTTGTCCTCGGTGTCGTACACCGTCAGCTCGTAGGCCGCGCCGGTGGACACGTTGTCCGCCTTCAGGTCCGCAGCGGTCTTGCGGCTGTAATCCACCCCGTTCACCGTGGTGTTGGGGAAAAAGTGGGAGTGGAAATAAAACGCACCGGCCAGATACACCGCCAGCACGATGAGCAGCACCGCCAGCACCGCGATGAGCACCGGCAGCCAGACGCGTTTTTTCTGTTTTTCGTTCGTCATATCAATCACCTCCGGCTTTCTGTCGCCGCCGCCGGGCCGTGTGTGGGCCTTGCGGCGGAGAATAGGGGGTTATGGCCGCAAAAGCGCGGCCACCCCGAAAGCCTGTTCCTATAGTAACGCATTCCGGGAGAAATAGCAATGTTTTTACATGAATAAACGGAAAACAATTTCTGAGAAACAAACAGTTTTCTCCATCTGTAAAGCGGCGGCAAAGGATTTGTAAAGCGCGTTACGGCCAGCGGCAGCGTGGCGCTTATGCAGGATTTTATGCAATTTCATCGAAACGAGTGGGATTTGTCCCTGCATTTCTCTGTTGGAAACCCAGAGTTCCCCTTGCCACCGGGCCGAAAATCGGTTACAATGGGAACTCAATGGTTATTTTTTAAATGTAACAACGAAAGGGGCGAACCATATGCGTCACCCTATGCCCTTCGGGGCGGATTATACGCCGGAGCGGACGGTGTTCCGGCTCTGGGCTCCACAGGCTGCCCAGGTCAAATTGCAGCGCTTCTGCACCGGCAGCGACGAGGAGCCGGGCGCCCGGTTCCTGGGCGAAGTTCCCATGAAAGGCCCGGTGGACGGCGTGTTCACCTACACGGCCCCCGGCAACCTGAAAAACGAGTATTATCAGTATCTTTTGACCGATGCGGACGGGAACGTCACCTGGTCGGCGGACCCCTGGGCGCTGGCCTGCGGCGTCAACGGCCAGCGGAGCATGGTGGTGGACCTGGCCGAGACCGACCCCTCCGGCTGGGCCAAGGACCGGGGGCCGGATCTGGCGGGCAAGGCCCCGGTGATCTGGGAGACCCATGTCCGGGACTTCTCCAGCGACCCCCGCAGCGGCGTCACCCCCGCCCACCGGGGCAAGTTCCTGGCCTTCACCGAGGACGGCACCACCCTGGACGGGGCGGGCGAGGTCCCCACCTGCCTGAACTACCTCAAAAAACTGGGCGTGACCCACGTCCAGCTCATGCCCATCTTCGACTACGGCTCGGTGGACGAACACCGCCCGGAAGAGCAGTACAACTGGGGCTATGACCCGGAAAACTACAACGTCCCGGAGGGCAGCTACTCCAGCGACCCCTACCACGGAGAGGTGCGCATCTGGGAGTGCAAAGAGATGATCCAGGCCATCCACAAGGCGGGGCTTGGGGTGGTGATGGATGTGGTGTATAACCACACCTACCGGGGCGACTCCTGGCTGGCACGCACTGCCCCCGGCGAATACTACCGCACCATGCCCGACGGCAGTCCCGCCAACGCCTCCGGCTGCGGCAACGAGACCGCCAGCGACCGGAAGCCCTTCCGGGAGTACATGCTCGCGTCTCTCTGCTACTGGGCGCAGGAGTACCACGTGGACGGGTTCCGGTTCGACCTGATGGCGGTCCACGACGTGGAGACCATGAACCTGGTCCGCACCACCCTGGACCGGCTCCCCGGCGGGGAGCGGCTGCTGACCTACGGGGAACCCTGGTCGGCGCTGTCCACCCGGATGCACCCGGAGGCCATCCCCGCGGGCAAGGCCGCTGTGCGGCAGTTCAACAGCCGGTTGGGGATCTTCTGCGACGACACCCGCAACGCCCTGGTGGGCAGCCCCTTCACCGTGTTCGAGAAGGGCTACGCCAACGGCAACCCCTCCGACAAGCTGGCGGAGCGGGTGCGGGCGGCAGTCCACGGCTGGTGTGACCGGGCGCGGCTGGGCTACGCCAACAACCCGGGGCAGATTTTGCAGTACGTCTCCTGTCACGACAACTACACCCTCTGGGACCGGCTGACCATCGAGGAGGGGGCGCAGAACTACGACTGCATGGAACCCCACCGTCTGCAATGCTGCAAGCTGGCGGCGGGGATGTGCCTGACCATGCCGGGGCTGGGCTTCTTCCTCTCCGGCGAGGAGTTTGGCCGCACCAAGCAGGGGGACGGCAACAGCTACCAGGGGCCGGAGGAACTGAACCGGCTGGACTGGGGCCGGACGGAGCAGTTCGCCGACCTGGTGGACTGGTATCGGGGCCTGCTGGGGCTGCGGGAGTGGCTGGTCCCCATGGGCCGCCTCCAGCCGGAGCGGGCCAAAGGGGAGTATCTGGCGGTCCCGGACAACTGCGTGGGCTTCCGGCTGGACGGGGAAGGGCCATGGAGCGCCTTCCTGGTCTATTACAACCCCTACGAGACGGAAAAGCCCGTCGCCCTGCCCGCGGGAGAGTGGCAGTTGCTCTGCGACGGGAAGCGCAGCGATTTGTGGAAAAACGATGCCCCGCCGGTGGTATCCGGGGAGTGGATGCTGCCGCCGGTCAGCGCGGTGGTGCTGGGACAGGTGTAAGAGCAGCCTCCCTGCTGCGCAGATTTAAAACATCACCACTTCGCCTTGAGACACGCCAAATGTGCAATGTGCAATGGCCGTTTCCGCTGTTATTGCGCATTGTACATTGCCAATGGAAAAGGGGACTATATGAAACAAATCCTATGCTACGGCGATTCCAACACCCACGGCTACGACGCTTTCACCGGCGGCACGCTGGATTACACCCGCCGCTGGACGGGGCGGGTGCAGAAGGCCCTGGGGGAACAGGCCCTCATCTGCGAGGCGGGGCTGAATGGCCGCACCTGTGGCTTCGACGACCCGGAAGTGCCGGGGCGCAACGGGCGGAAGCTGCTGAACAGCGCCCTCCAGACCCACAAGCCCCTGGACGCGGTGGTCCTCATGCTGGGCACCAACGACTGCAAGACCTGCTACCGGGCGGACAGCCCCGCCATCGCCGGAGAGATGGAGGCGCTGGTGGAGCAGGTGGAGCAGTTCGCCCGGCTCACTGGCTGCGACGCCAGGACGCTGGTGGTGGCCCCGGTGCCTCTGGGCGAGGAGAGCATCACCTACCGGGACTTTGACCGGCAATCCCTGGCGGTTTCCCGTGCGCTCCCGGCGCTGTACCGGGACCTGGCGGCGCGGCACGGCGCGGCTTTCGCCGACGCGGGAGCGTGGGACATCCCCCTGGACTTCGACGGCACCCACTTCACCCCGGAGGGCCACCGGCGGTTCGCCCTGCGGATGGAGGCGGAGCTGCGGGCGCTGCTGGGGCTGTAAGGGCATTTCTTCCTATCCGCGAAAAATGGACAACATGAGCAAAAAACCGGCGAGAAATCGCCGGTTTTAGTCATAGTGATGAAAGTTTTTTCGCCTCTTGATAGAAAAAAACCATCGTAGTATAATGGCGCGTGAAAAAGAACATCAAAGTCAAAGGAGATATGCTCTGTGGAAGAAACCAATCGTACACAAGAGAACAAAATGGGCGTAGAGCCCATCAACAAGCTGCTGTTGACCATGGGCGTGCCGCTGATGCTTTCCATGCTGGTGCAGGCCTGCTACAACATCGTGGACAGCATTTACGTGGCCCAGCTCAGCGAGGACGCACTGACCGCGGTCTCCATGGCCTTCCCCATCCAGAACATAATGATCGCCGTGTGCAGCGGCACCGGCGTGGGCATGAACGCCCTGCTCTCCCGCTCCCTGGGCGAGAAGGACTTCCGCAGCGCCAACCGCGCCGCCAACAACGGCGTGTTCCTGGCTATTTGCAGCTATCTGGCCTTTGTGCTGGTGGGGCTGCTGGTGGCCCGGCCCTTTTACATGAGCCAGATCAGCTATAACATGGACATCGTCAACGCCGGCGTGTCCTATATGACCATCGTCTGCTGTTGCAGCTTCGGCCTGTTCACCCAGATGACCTTTGAGCGGATGATGCAGGGCACCGGCCTGACCTTCTACACCATGATCACCCAGATGTCCGGCGCCGTCGTCAACATCATTCTCGACCCCATGTTCATCTTCGGCATCGGCCCCTTCCCCCGGCTGGAAGTGGCGGGCGCGGCGGTGGCCACCTGCATCGGTCAGGTGGTGGCCGGTGTCATGGCGCTGACCATGAACCAACTGTTGAACAAGGACGTACACGTCAGCCTGCGGGAGGTGTTCCACCCCTCCGGGAACGTCATCAAGCGCATTTACTATGTGGGCATCCCCTCCACCATCATGGCCTCCATCGGCAGCGTCATGTACTACGGCATGAACCTGATCTTGACCGGCTACGGCTCCACCGCCAGCGCGGTCTTCGGCGTGTACTACAAGCTGCAATCCTTCTTCTTTATGCCGGTGTTCGGCATGAACAACGCCCTGGTGCCCCTCATCGCCTACAACTACGGCGCGCAGAAGCGGAGCCGGATGATGCAGGGACTGAAAAGCGGCATGATTTTCGCCTTCATCATCATGTGCATCGGTACGGTGGCCTTCGAGACCATTCCCCAGGTGTTGCTGGGCATGTTCAACGCCAGCGAGAACATGCTGGAGATCGGCGTGCCCGCCCTGCGGACCATCGCCCTGAACTTCCCCGTGGCGGCGATCTGCATCGTACTTGGCACCGTGTTCCAGGCCCTGGGCAAGGCGACCTACAGCGCCATCATCTCCCTGGGCCGTCAGTTGGTGGTGCTGCTGCCGGTGGCCTTCGTGCTGGCGCAGATCGGCGGCCTGTCCCTGATCTGGTGGAGCTTCCCCATTGCGGAGCTGGTCAGCCTGATGCTGACGCTGTACTTCTTCCGGCGCATTTACCAGAACATCATCGTCCACGTGGAGGACCGGGTGTGACCGGCACAACTTCCTTATGATTCTGACCCTTCCCTCACCACGGGGGAAGGGTTTGGCGCTTTTCGGGGGATTGCTGCGAAAACCGTTACAAACTGTCCACCAAAATCGGGGTGGCGCATAGTATACTGTAGTCAATTAGCAATTAGCAATGTGCAATTAGCAATTATGTGAAAACCAGCCATTGGCGGTTCCTGCCAAAGGCATTGTTTTCTGACAACGTTTCCCCAAGACAACTACGACCGAAAACCCGGCCATTGCACACTGCTCATTGCACATTGCACATTGAAAAAGCGAGGTATCATCCGTGCAGCAAACCAAACTCCACAACCGAATCAAATGGGCGCTCCGGGCCGCGTTGGTGCTGGCGCTGGCGGCGGTGTTCGCCGTCTTTTCCTCCGATGCGGTGAATGGCCGCTGGGCCTACTATCTGCCCACCACCATCACCGTCAACGGGGAGGAAGTGGTGGTCAACGAGGCGTTGGAGCAGAACGAATACACCGAGGAAGACTTCGCCCTGGACGAGGACGGGCGGATGGTATGCCTGACCAGCGGCTATCGGACGGGTATCGACGTGTCCGCCCACCAGGGAGACATCGACTGGGAGTCCGTGGCCGCCGACGGCGTCAGCTTCGCCATGCTCCGGGTGGGCTTCCGGGGCTACGGCGCGGAGGGGACGCTGAACCTGGACGACTATTTCCTGCAAAACGCCCAAGCCGCGGTGGAAGCCGGGCTGGACATCGGCGTTTACTTCTTCTCCCAGGCCACCAGCGCAGAGGAGGCAGAGGAAGAGGCCGCCTTCGTGCTTGAACAACTGGAGGGGCTGACCATCACCTTCCCCGTGGCTTACGACTGGGAGCTGATCGACGCCGAGGACTCCGGCGAGGCCGGAGCCCGCACCGACGACGTGGACGACGAGACCGCCGCCGCCTGCGCCGAGGCGTTCTGCGCCGCCATCACCCAGGCGGGGTATCAGGCGGCCCTCTACGTCAACAACCAGACCGGCTATTTCTCCTACGACGACGCGCAGCTACAGAGTTATTTCCTCTGGTACGCCGGATATGAGCAGAGCTATCCCGATTACTATTACGCCGTGGACCTGTGGCAGTACACCGAGAGCGGCGCCGTGGACGGCATCGTTGGCGGCGTGGATTTGAACATCTACCCCATCGACAGTGACCCCGCTGACAGCGATTCCACCGGCGACGCAAGCGGCTCGACCTCTCTGGAAACGGAGGGCAGCGCATGAAAACCCAATTCATCCAGGTGCTGGGCATGGTGCAGGGGGTGGGCTACCGCCCCTTCGCCGCCCGGCTGTGCGAGGAACTGAATCTCACCGGCTCCGTGGCCAACAACGGCGGCATCGTGGAGCTGACCGTCACCGGGGAGCCGTCCGCTCTGGACGCGCTGGCCCGGCGGTTGGCGGAGGACGCGCCCCCCAACGCCCGTGTAGACCGGGTGACGCGGGAGGACAGACCGCTGCAACACTTTGACCGCTTCGCCATCGCCCCCAGCCGCACCAGCAGCGACCTTGCGCCGCTGCTGCCGCCGGACCTCCCCACCTGTCCCCGGTGCGCGGCGGAGCTGCGGGACCCGGCCAACCGGCGCTATCGTTACCCCTTCCTCAGTTGCGTCTCCTGCGGCCCCCGGTACAGCATTTTGGAGCGGCTGCCCTATGACCGGCCCAACGTGACCATGGGGGACTTCCCCCTCTGCCCGGACTGTCAGCGGGAGTACACCGCCCTGGGGGACGTCCGCCGCCACGCCCAGACCATCGCCTGTCATAACTGCGGCCCGGTGCTGCTGCTGGACACGGCCCAGGGGCGGCAGGAGCGGGAGGACGCCCTGCAAACGGGCATCTCCCTGCTGCAAAAGGGAGGAATCGTAGCCGTGAAGGACATCGGCGGCTATCACCTGGCCTGTTTGCCACAGGATGAGGCTGCCTGTCGGCGGCTGCGCCAGCTCAAGGGCCGGGAGAAGAAGCCCTTCGCGGTGCTTTTCGCGGGCGTGGAACAAATCCGGGGTTATTGCGTTCTCTCCCAGCAAGAAATCGACCTGTTACAGTCCAACCCCCGGCCCATCGTGCTGCTGCGCAAACTGACCGGGCGGGATTTTGCCCCCGCCTGCTGCGGCGAGAGCCGGGAGATCGGGGCCATGCTGCCCTGCAACCCTCTGCAAATTTTACTGGCGGAAGCCTGTGGCCCGCTGGTGATGACCAGCGCCAACCGCTCCGGGGAGCCGATGGTCATTGACGACCAACAAATGTTGTCCTGGCTCCGTCAGGGCCTGGACGGGGTGCTGTGGCACCGGCGGCGGATCTTGACGCCGCTGGACGACTCCGTCACCCGCATCGTCTGCGGCGGGCCGCAGCTCTTCCGCCGGGCGCGGGGCTACGTGCCGGAGCCAATTCCCGTCCGGAGCGCCGGGGAACAGGTGATTTTCGCCGCCGGGGGAGACCTGAAAGCCTGCT
Source organism: Clostridiales bacterium (assembly GCA_021202515.1). GTDB lineage: Bacteria > Bacillota > Clostridia > Oscillospirales > Oscillospiraceae > Onthomonas. Next base: position 12,275 of record JAJQCW010000059.1, read on the forward strand.
TCTGTCTGCTCCAGGGGGAGCGGGCCTACCTCAGCCAGCACTTTGGCGACCTGGAGGACGTGGATGCCTGCGACACCCGCCAGCGGGAAATTTCCCGCTTGGAGCGGCTCACCGGCCTCCGGCCCACGTTGGCGGCGGTGGACCTGCACCCGGCCTACCTCTCCCGTCAGGGAGTGGAGGACCTGCCGGTGGTGGAGGTGCAGCACCACCACGCCCACGCCGCCTCGGTGATGGCGGAGTGGCATTTGACCGGCCCGGTGCTGGGGGTGGCCTTCGACGGCACCGGCTACGGCACCGACGGGGCCGTCTGGGGCAGCGAATTTCTGCTGTGCCAGGGGCCGGAGTACCAACGGGTGGGCCACCTGGACTATGTGACCCTGCTGGGGGGCGACGAGGGAGCCAGAAACGCCGACACCATCCTCTGCGGCTACCTGCGGCAGGCGGGGCTTTCCCGGCCCGACAGCCGGTTCCGCATGGTCGCCGCCGCGCTGGACCGGGGGCTGAACGCCGTCCGCTCCAGCTCCATGGGGCGGCTGTTCGACGCCGCCGCCGCCCTGCTGGGCATTTGCGACTACAACGGTTACGAGGGGGAGTGCGCCATCGCGCTGGAAAACGCCGCCGCAGACGCTCCCGCCTGTCCCGCCCTCGCCATGCCGGTGCGGGAGGAAAGCGGCCAGCTCTTGGGGGACGCCGCCGGTCTCATCGCCCGGCTTTGGGCCGAAAAAAAGGGCGGGGGAGACCCCGCCGCCCTGGCCCTGGCGTTCCACCGGGCGCTGGTGGATTATGTTGTGCAGACCGCCTGCTGGGTCCGGGACCGCTTCGGCGTGGAGCAGGTGGCCCTCTCCGGCGGCACCTTCCAGAACCGATTGCTGCTGGAAGGGGCGCGCCAGGCGCTGGCAGAGCAGGGCTTCGCCGTGTACTGGAACCAGCGGGTCCCCTCCGGGGACGGCGGCCTGTGTCTTGGACAGGCGTGGGTGGCGGCGCGGCGCGCTGTTAGCCGTTAGAAAAAGCCTCCTTTCCCACAAAAATCGCCTGTACACAGGGCCGAAGCCCCACGTACAGGCGATACTTCTTTTTTCGCTGTCAGGCGGCGGGTTCTCACCCCGCCACGAACAGCCCGTTCTCGTCGGCGTCCACCACCAGCTCGGTGCCGGGGGCCACGTCGTCCGCGATGATTTTCCGGCCCAGCAGGGTCTCCACGCTGTGCTGGACGTACCGGCGCAGGGGCCGCGCGCCAAAGGCAGGGTCGTAGCTCTCGTCCACCACCGTGGCCTTGGCCGCGTCGGTCAGGCGGACGGTGAGCTGCTTGTCCGCCAGGCGGCGGTTCAGGTCGTCCACCAGCAGGTCCACGATGCCGGTGATGTTCTCCCGCGTCAGGGGCTTGTAGAACACGATCTCGTCCAGCCGGTTCAGGAACTCCGGGCGGAAGGAGCGTTTCAGCAGCTCCTCCACCTGTGCCCGTGCGGTGTCGGAAATTTCCCCGTTCTGGTCGATGCCGTCCAGCAGGTACTGGCTGCCCAGGTTGGAGGTCAGGATGATGATGGTGTTTTTGAAGTCCACAGTGCGGCCCTGGCTGTCGGTGATGCGCCCGTCGTCCAGCACCTGGAGCAGCACGTTGAACACGTCGGGGTGGGCCTTCTCCACCTCGTCGAACAACACCACGGAGTAGGGCTTGCGGCGAACGGCCTCGGTGAGCTGACCGCCCTCTTCATAGCCCACATAGCCGGGAGGCGCTCCGATGAGCCGGGAGACAGAATATTTCTCCATATATTCGCTCATGTCGATGCGGATCATGTTCTTTTCGCTGTCAAACAGGGCCTCGCTGAGGGCCTTCGCCAGCTCGGTTTTGCCCACGCCGGTGGGGCCAAGGAACAGGAAAGAGCCGATGGGCCGGTCAGGGTCCTGGATACCGGCGCGGCTGCGGAGGATGGCCTCAGTCACCCGCTGGACGGCCTCGTCCTGCCCGATGACCCGCTTGTGGAGGGTGTCGTCCAAGTGCAGCACCTTCTCCCGCTCGCTCTCCATCAGCTTGGCCACGGGGATGCCCGTCCACCGCTCGATGATGCGGGAGATCTCCGCCTCCGTGACCTTGTCCCGGAGCAGGGAGCGCTCCCGGCCCTCGTTGGCGATGGCTTCCTCTTCCTCCAGGGACTTTTGCAGGGCGGGCAGGCGACCATACTGAATTTCCCCGGCCTTGCCGTAGTCCTGATTCCGCTGGGCCAGCTCCAGCTCGCCCTTGGCGGCCTCGATGTCCTCCCGGAGCTTCTGCACCCGGCCAATGGCGTTTTTCTCGTTGTCCCACTGGGCTTTCTGGGCGTCGAAGTCGCTGTGCAGGTCGGCCAGCTCCTGCTGGATGGTGGCCAGCCGCTCCTGGGAGAGCTTGTCCGTCTCCTTTTTCAGGGCGGCCTCCTCGATTTCGTGCTGGATGATTTTTCTCGAAATTTTGTCCAGCTCGGTGGGCATGGAGTCCATTTCCGTCCGAATCAGCGCACAGGCTTCGTCGATGAGGTCGATGGCCTTGTCGGGCAGGAACCGGTCGGTGATGTACCGGTTGGAGAGGGTGGCGGCGGCGACGATGGCGCTGTCCTGGATTTTGACGCCGTGGTAGACCTCGTACCGCTCCTTCAGGCCCCGCAAAATGGCGATGGTGTCCTCCACGCTAGGCTCGTTCACCATGACCGGCTGGAACCGCCGTTCCAGGGCGGCGTCCTTCTCGATATACTGGCGGTACTCATTTAAAGTAGTCGCGCCGATGCAGTGCAGCTCGCCCCGGGCCAGCATGGGTTTCAGCAGGTTGCCTGCGTCCATGGAGCCTTCGGTCTTACCCGCGCCCACGATGGTGTGCAGCTCGTCGATGAAGAGCAGGATGCGCCCGTCGGACTTCTTGACCTCGTTGAGGACGGCTTTCAGCCGTTCCTCGAACTCGCCCCGGTACTTCGCGCCCGCGATCAGCGCGCCCATATCCAGGGAGAAGATGGTCTTGTCCTGGAGGGACTTGGGCACGTCGCCCCGGACGATACGCTGGGCCAGGCCCTCCACCACGGCGGTCTTGCCCACGCCCGGCTCGCCGATGAGGACGGGGTTGTTTTTCGTTTTCCGGGACAAAATGCGGATGACGTTCCGGATTTCGTCGTCCCGACCGATGACCGGGTCCATCTGGTTGTTCCTGGCCCGTTCCACCAGGTCGGTGCCGTACTTTTTCAGGGCGTCGTAGGTCTCTTCCGGGTTGTCGGAGGTGACCCGCTGGCTGCCCCGGACGCTGCTCAGGGCGGTGAGGACTTTCTCATGGGTGAGCTGATACTGCTGGAACAGCCCTTTCAGCGTCCGGTCCGGCGCGTCGATGAGGCCCAGCAGCAGGTGTTCCACGGAGAGGTATTCGTCCTTCATCTGGTCGGCGGCCCGGTCCGCGGCGGTCAGGGCCTTGTCCATGTCCTGAGAGATGTAGACCTTGCCCGGTTCCCGGCCGGAGCCGGAGACCTTGGGCAGCTTCTCGATTTCCGCGCGAACGGCGGCTTTCAGGCTGGCGGGGTCTGGGCCGATGCCCGTGATGAGCTGGGGGATCAGCCCGTTTTCCTGGTCCAACAGGGCGTAGAGCAGATGCGCCTGCTCCACCTGGGGACTGCCGTACTCCAGCGCCACGGTCTGGGCGCTCTGGACGGCTTCCTGGGATTTCTGTGTCAATTGTCTGTTTGTCATATTCGTCCAACTTCCTTCCTGACCCCACGGCCCAAAAGGGGAGGGGTCTTGCTTTTGATTTGCCCTTAGTATAGCCGGGAAGTGTGACATAATTATGAACAAATGATGAATTTTTAGCAGTCTCCGGCTTTGAGTGCTAAAAAATTCGGTGGAAGAAGCGCTTTCTTTTGGGGGATTTGCGATATTGCTCAGCAGTCCCTGGCGTCCTTCGACAGAGTTCGCCAGCGCCCGACAGTCTCAGACAGGGTTCCCCACAGGCTGCTAAATCCAGCCCCAAAATCACACTGCGTCGGCGGTTGCGTAGTACAGCGATGCAACATTTTCTGTTGCAATCTGTCAAAATCTATGGTATGCTGTCATTGGTTCTCCACGGAGAACCAGGGTGTTGCCCAATACGGTATGCGGTTGGCCCCTCCACGGGGGCGACTTCTTGCCCCCATTCGGAAGAAAGGGGGCTTGCCTTATGACGACTTCGGAATTTTACCAGTTCTGCTTGGTTATCATCGGCCTGTGTGGATTGTTTCTGACGATCTACTATAACAAAAAGAAGTAACCGCCCCAGCTCACAACTATGGCGATTACTTCTTTAGCAAATCCATAGGGGGCTGACCGTTGCCGGGCAGCGCCCTTTTCT
>JAJQCW010000002.1 GCA_021202515.1 Clostridiales bacterium
CCCGGTAGGCTACGGCGTCTCCCAGCAGGTTGTCATCCTTGTCCAGCAGAACGTAATCCACTGCCCAGGTGTCGATGCCCACGGTGGCGGGGATTTTCCCGGCGGCTTTGCAGGCTTTCAGACCGCCCACAATGCCGCTCCACAGGTTGTCCATGTCCCAGCAGTCGTGACCGGCTTTGCGGAGCTGCCGGTTGTCGAAGCGGTAGACCTCCTGTTCCAGGATGATTTTCCCGTCCTTCACGCGGGCAAGGATGTGCCGCCCGGAGGAAGCCCCGATGTCAATGGCCAGATAATACTCGTTCATGTTGTTTCACCTCTCTCTTTGTTTTTGATGTCATTATTATAAAAGTGGGCGCTCTGATTTAAAATGACAAAACTTGACCGACTCAGTGACATAATTTGACCAACTTGCATAACAGTTCAGATAAGCACATAAGAAAAAGGCCCCAACGCAACGACGTATCGTTGCATTGGGGCCAGGAACATTTGTCTTAAAACGTGTGGTTTTGCAGCTTCTGCCGCGCCTCTCCGGGGTTCATATGATATTCCTGCTGAAACCGCTTGTAAAAGAAGCTCTTATTTTCGTAGCCGACGGAAAGCGCGATCTCATTGATCGGCAGGTCCGTGTCGCGCAGCAAATTTATCACCTGTTCCATGCGCTGTTTTGTCTGCAATTCCTTGAAGGTCGCGCCGGTGTGCTTCTTGATGAGACGGCTCAGCGCAGACGCAGAGTACCCGGTGCGGCGGGCCAGCTCGCCCAATGTCCCCGTACGGTACTCGTCGCTGATGTATTTTTCCACGGCCAAAATCAGCATATTTGCGTTGCTGTTTTCCTCGGAGATCTGAACCTGCTCCGCCGCGTTCAACAGGTGCAGGAACAGCAGCCCCATGGAGATGCCAAGGACCCGCTCCTCGTTATGCTGTTTGCGCAGAATGGCATAGACGATGTTTTCCGCCAGGTTTTGAATGCAAAGGTCATCCGCAACGGGGAAATACAGATACTGCGCGGCGCTGCCCTCCTGCTGGAGGATATTGACCATAAATTCCGCCAAAATGTTTTCCGGCCCGACCATTTCCCTGACCTGCTCGAAAAAAGCGGGCATGATGATCAGGTTGATGGCAATGTCGTCCTCCCCACAGGGGAGAATTTCGTGCTCGGTGTGCTGGTTCATGAACAGCAGCTCCCCGCTGTTCACCACCAGCGTTTTCCCTTCCACCCGGTGGGTAACAGAACCGGAAAGGACGTAAAAAAACTCTACATAGTTGTGCTTATGAGGCGGGAAATAGACAAAACGCGTGTGTTTTCGTGCAGTGATCAGCCGGTTGTTTTTCAACAGCTTTTCGTGCTCGATGACACTTTGCTGCGGCTGATCCGTGTAAATAGACCATTGAACATTTTTCTGACCGCTTAAAGCAGCCTTTTCTTCCGGTGTAATTCGTTTCAGCATTCGGGACAGCTCTGCATTCATTTCCTTCCTCCTGATTCCCTGTAGTGATTTCCGCTTGCCAAAATTACAGATGGTCTTATCATTTGTATTATACAAAACTGACAAAAAAAGTGCAACAACATTATTTGTCCTCTTCCATCGGGACAGCAGGCGTCGAAAAAGTGATTATATTTTTACAAATCGGGAAATGTTCTGCTCTTTTCGTGGCAAAGCAGAGTGTCCTTTTATGTAAAAGAAATATAAAACACATTATAAAACGCTGATCGTGTCAAATTTTGCACGTTGATCCCAGTAAGCGCTTTCTCAAGGGTTCCTCCATCCCCCGCCCTGATGGGCGGGGGTTCTTTCGTGCTTCCGTCGTACACCCGTGAGAGGGCAATGCGGCTATGGCCGAAAGAGCTGCATTGCAAACCCCTTTAGAGCCTTCGTCAGAGTTTTCCATTTGTTCAGCAGAGCTACCCTCCCATTGATAATAAACATTCATTGAAAACGGTCTCGCAAAAAAGTTGCTTTTTAAATATCGCTTATGGTATAATGAATGCGCCAGACAGCACCCATCCGGTGCTTTCTGGCGCCCATGGAACAAAGCATATGGAACAGGAGGGACATATGGAGACGGATTACTTAAAAGAATTTATCACCCTGTCAGAGACAGGAAATTACCTGCAAGCGGCTGAGGAACTGTTCATCTCCCAGTCCTCGCTGTCCAAGCACATCAAGGCGCTGGAGATCGAGCTGGGGGTGCCGCTCTTTGACCGCACCTCCCGGAAGGTGGAATTGACCAGCTATGGGGAATCCTTCCTGAGGTGCGCCCAGCAGATCCTGGACATCCAGTATACCTTCCAGCGGGACCTGGACAGCCAATTGGAGGCCCAGCAGCAGACCCTTCGCATCGGGTCCATCCCCCTCATGGCCCCCTACCGCATCACCGACATCATCATGAAGTACCAGCGGGAGAACGAGCACTGCACCATCAACCTGTTCGAGGAGGAGTCCTGCACCCTCAAAGAGCTGTTGCGGAAAAACAAGTGTGACCTGGCTTTTATCCGGGAAGAAGGGGATTCCGATACGGAGTTTGCCAAGTTCCCCTTTACTTCGGACCATCTGGTGGTCATCCTGCCCGCCACCCATCCCCTGGCCGGGGAGACGGCCATCCGCCTGGAGCAGTTGCGGGACGAGCATTTCCTCCTTCTCCAGCCCGATTCCCTGCTCTATTCCATCTCCACCACCGCCTGCCAGCAGGCGGGCTTTACCCCCAACATCGCCTATACCGGAAAGCGGGCGGAGAACATCATTGACCTGGTGGAAAAGGGCATGGGCGTCTCCCTCCTCATGGAAAAGCCCATTCTCTCCCTGACCACCGCAAAGGTGTCGGTGGTGGACGTTACCCCCACCATTTCCACCAATATTTATATCTATTACAAGAAAAATATCCCCCTGTCCGCCGCAGCCAAGAAGTTTTTGCTGGCGGCGCTGTGAATGGGGCGGTTGGCTGCTGGCCGTTCGCAAGGCCCTGCCAACGAAAAAACGAACAGCGTGAAACGATACCCGTCAAAGGAAAAGAGAAGCCAGGAGAGGCTGCCGGTTGGCTGCCTCTCCTGGTTTTTTGCTTGTCTGATGGATTTGGTTCGGTTCTGTTGAATCGCGGTTCGCTGTCAGCCAATGGCGAACAGTTGAAAGTTGAGAGCTTACTTGGTGCCGCCCTGATAGCCCTCGTTGACGAAGCTCTGCCAGGGCCATCTGCCGTGCATCTCCCAACTGTCGCCCAGGATGTAGCCCGCTTGAGCGGTGATGCCGGTGCAGTCCGCCGGGTCGAGGGGCATGTTGTCAGCGTTGCCGTACACCTTGTCGCAGGTGTAGGTCTCGCCGCCCACGATCACGTCCTGGGTTTGGTCATACACCCGCTCGAAGGAGCCAACGTTGTTGACCACCTGGCAGTTGTTGTCCTCGGTGGCGTCGAACTCGGTGGCGTCGTCCGCCGCGCTGGTGAACGCGCCGCTGCCGTCCTCGTCCTCGGTGTAGTACAGGACAGTGCCGTCGTCCTGGGTGTAGGTCAGGGTGTAGGTGGGGATGACAAACGCCTGAGACCACTCGGTCAGGCCGTCCACGCCGTAGTAGGTCCAGTACTGGGTGCCGGTGGTGCCGCCGGTCATGATGTAGTAGCAGTAGACGCTGGCGATGTCATAGTCGTGGGAGACCTCGGTGACGGTGTACTTCGCGCTGTCCCAGGTCAGGTTGTCTATCGCCACGTCCACGGTCAGGGTGGTGTAGACCGGGATGTTGGCCCAGTAGATGTAAGAGACGGTGATGGTGGTCTTGCCGGTGGAGGTCTCCACGGTGAAGTCGGTTCCCGCCTCCAACTGCAACTCATCGCCGTAGGCACTGGACAGGGTCAGGGTGAAGTCGTCCTGGGTCAGAGCGGAGGCGTCAAAGTCGATGGGCCAGGTGATGTTCAGGTCGTCGGGGTAGGCGTCGCAGAGGACGGGCAGGTCATTCTCCGTAGTGGTGCTCCACAGGGGCTGGGTGTCGTTGATGAGGCTCCCGTTGCTCTCGATGGTGAAGGTGCGCCCGTAGGAGTAGACGTGAACCCGGAAGGTGGCGTCAGACAGAGGCAGACCGTTGTAGTACAGGCCGCTGACGGTGATGTTGGCGTAGTAGTTGCCGTTGCCGTCGCCGCCCAGGGGGGAGAAGTCGGCGGTGAAGTCCTCGGTGGTCATGGTGTAAGCCATCTGGCCGTCAGACCACTCGCCGGTCAGGGTGTCGTCCTCAAAGGTGAAGTCGGTGAGATAGTAGCCGTCGCCCTCGGTCAGGGCCACCAGGGAGTTGCTGCTGTCGATGAGGCTGTCATCGATGCCGTCCAGGTTCAGGCAGACGGTGACGGTGTCCTCGGTGAAGGTATACTCCGTGCCGCTCTCGCCCTCGATGGTGCCGTCCACCACCACTTCGGGGATGGTGTAAGCGCCGACAAGCTCAGAGGCTTCGGTGTACTGGCCCTTGTTGTCGCCCTCCACCACCAGGGGGTTGCCGCCGGTGGGCTTCACATACAGCTCACCCGCGCCGTTGGTGGGGAAGCTGGAGATCTTGGAGGCGTCCAGGGTGATGGTCAGGGTGAAGTCGTCGCCGTTGACAGCAGTGGCAATGCCGGTGTCGTCAGGGAAGGCGGTCTCGCCATTGGCGTCCACCAGCCAGTCGGTCACGTCGCTGTTGTCCGCCACGTCGAACTGCCATCCGTCCTTGGCCTGGAGTTCGATGGTATACAGACCGGTGTCAACGATGTTCACCTCGGCCGCGTTCAGCGATTCAAAGTAGTCGTTGCCGGACTCCTCGGCGGTCTCTTCGCTGTCAGCGGATTCGGTTTCCGCCGCGGCGCTGGAGTCGGCCTCTTCCACCTCTGCCGCCACACTGGAATCGGCGGAGCTGCTGCCGGAGGTGGTGGAGGTGGAGGCGCAGGCAGTGGCCAGGCACATACTCATGGCCAGAAGGAGGCACAAAAGCTTCTTTTTCATGTGTTACATCTCCTGTTCTGTTGTTATTTTCAGGTTTTACGGGTCAGGCGGGACCGTCCTTTCGGATGGCCCCGCCCGTTTTGGGGGTTATTCTACTCTAGGAGGGAGCAGCAAAAATAGGAAGCAAATCGCTTACAGGGACATGTCAATGTTCAGGCCATCGGAGTCCTTCTTGCCGCCGAAGATGAGGCCGCAAATCATAGCCAGGACGAAGCTGACCACCATGGCGATGCACAGGGCGATGAAGCCAAAGTCAATGCCTTCGGGGTTGATGTAGCAGGGCAGGCCCAGGATACCGGACGCGCCGAAGGAGTACAGCTTGGACCCGCAGAAGCCGCAGATCATGGAGCCGATACCGGCGGAGAGGAAGGTGCCGTACATCAGCATCTTGCGGGGGAACAGAACGGCGTACAGGGTCGGCTCGTTGATGCCGAAGAAAGAGGAGATGGCGGAGGGGATGATCTGGCTGCGCTCTTCCGCGTCCTTGGTGCGGATCAGCACGCCGATGCAGGCGCCCACACTGGCGATGGCGCCGGTGAAGAACAGCGGGTGGATGATGTCATAGCCATAGGTGGCAATGTTCAGGTTGCACATGATGATGACGGGCATATGCAGGCCGCACATAACCAGCAGAGACCAGAAGGTGCCGATGATGAGGCCGGCGATACCAGCGTTCAGGTTGACAATGAAGGACATGAAGCCGGTCAGGAAGCCCTGGAGCAGCATACAGATGGGACCGATGACCAGCAGGCCAACAGGCGCGGTGATGAGCAGGGTCAGGAACGGAGTGAAGAAGGACCGGAGCATGGCGGGCAGGCTCTTATTCAGCCACTTGAACAGCAGCGAGGCCACCCAGACGATGACGATGATGGGGATAACGGAGCTGGTGTAGCCCACGGCGGGGAAGATGACGGGGATGCCCAGGAAGGTGGTGTACACCTCGGACTCGAAGATGGTTCCGGCGAACACGGTGTAGAGGGCCTCGCCGGAGGTGATGGCAACCAGGTCAGGATAGACCAGCACGCCGCCCAGGACGATGCCGTAAATCTCTTTCAGGCCGAACTTCCGGGCCGCAGACCAGCCGATGGCCACGGGGAAGAAATAAAACAGCGCGTCGCCCATGGAGTACAGGATGGTGTAGGTGCCGCTGTCGGTGTCCACAACGCCCATGACCGTGGTCAGCAGGACCAGCAGGGCCTTGATCATACCACCGGCCATCAGCATACTCAGCAGGGGCTGGAAGATGCCGGTCATCATGACCAGGAAGCGGCTGACGATGCCCTGCTTCTCGCCGTTGTCGTCCTTCTTCTGGTCCACGTCGCCGGGGTCCACGGCGCTGAAGCCGCCGATCTCCATCAGCACCTTGTAGACCTCGTCCACCTGGGGACCGATGACCACCTGATACTGGCCGCCGGTCTGGATGACCTGGATGACGCCCTTGGTGTTGGTCAGCACCTGGGTGTTGGCCTTGCTCTCGTCCTGGAGCTTGAAGCGCAGACGGGTGACGCAGTGGGTGACGCTGATGACGTTGGACTTGCCGCCCACGTTCTCAATGATGGTCTCGCACAGCTTCTGGTACTTGGAGCCGGTGTCCACGGTGGCGGCTGCGGGAGCGGCGGCCTCCTCGGTGGCCTCGTACTCCACCACAGTGGTCTGGCCCTGCTTGACGCTGGAACCCACGCCGGTGACGGTGAAGTTGACCTCGTCGCCGTTGGTCAGCACCATGGGGGTGATGAGGTTGACCCCCTGCTTCTTCATGAAGGCTCGGTCAATGCGGATGAGCGGGGTGCCCACCTTGACCTGCTGGCCCATCTTGACCAGCATTTCCAGGCCCTTGCCCCCCAAGTTGACGGTGTCCAGACCCACGTGGAGCAGCAGGTCCAGGCCGCCGGTGGTGTGGATGGCTACCGCGTGGTTGGTCTCAGCCACCAGAGTGATCTCGCCCGCAGCGGGAGCGTAGACCGTGTTGCCGTCGTAGACGAAGGCAACGCCGTCGCCCAGCACCTTTGCCGAGAAGGTATCATCCGGCACCTGGGCCAGATCGACACACTGCCCGTCAACGGGAGCGACCAATTTCAGTTTTTCAGCCATTGTTGAACTCTCCTTTTCTGTTTAAATGGTGTTTGACACTTGAATATATTTCTGAATGAGCTTCTCCGGCTCGCCACGGGGAACAGGGCTGTCCTTGGTCTCGAAAGACAGGCCGTATTCCGCCGCAGGCAGAAAATACTCATAATATCCGTTGGTGTAGCCGCAGACAACCGCCTCCACCGGGCAGTTCTCCTTCATCTGGATGCCGAAGGCGCTGCCCAGCTCGCCGGGGAACACAAAGATTTGCATCCCTCCCAGGCTGATGACCCAGGCTTTCGCGTCCAGGTGGAAGCTGCTGCTGTGGACGGTGTGGAACAGGGTCTGTACCGTCAGCCGGTTCATCTCCACGTTCTTCTCCACGGGGATGGCGGCGATCTCCTCCGCCATGCCGGTGGAAACCCGCTCCAGCTCGGCGAAGTCCTTGCCCTGGCGCTCGTTGCGGTTGCTGCAATCGCCTGCCGCGCCCACCACCATGGCCGGGTAGAATCCAAAGACGTCTCCCAGCTTTTTGCTGACGTTGCCCGCCCACTCTGCGGTGAGCCAGGTGTTGTCGCCGCTGATGACGGTGGAATGGACCGCCCAGTTGACGAAGCCTGCGAAAGCGTTTCCGTTCTCGTCGAAGAACTTGACCACTGCCACCTCGTTGTCCGCGAGCTGACCGGGGTGGTTCCGGTTGCCGTAGTAGCCGGTGATGACCTTCCGGCCGATTTTGGCAGTGGCGGTGCGCAGGTTGGCGGCGCACTCCTCGTAGCTGCGGCAGATGGTGTCGATGAGGAAGTCATAGTACCTCTGGTCATACTTCCCGGTGTACCAGCCCTTGTGGTAGCCCACCACGGAAGAGTGGTTGTGGGTGGCGGCCAGCAGCAGGCAGTCCCGCTCCAGGCCGTATTTGTCCAGCATCAGGGTCTTGACATCTTCGGCCATGGACTCCTCAAACTCCAAAAAGTCCGCGGAGAATAGGAACAGCCGCTTTCCGTCCTGCTCGAACAGCAGCGAATTGCAGTAGATGTCGTCATGGATACCGCTGGACGGCTCCATACGGTTGGGGCTGCGGAACCCGATCAGGTAAAACGGGTCCTGTTTAGGGGAGAGGCAGTGCCTCGCGCAGCCGATTTTCATAGTGTTCCCTCCTTTTGGATGGATTTTAACGTTTCTATGATGTGCCGGGAAACCAACTCCGCAGAGCCGCGGGCGAACTTGGAGTTCATGGCCTCATAGGTGATGCGGTCATAGGCGGTGTGCTCCGGCATGTACTTGTCCCCGCCGTTGACCATGGTGGCCACCATCGTCAGCGGATAGGGGGAATCCTTCTTGATGTCGATGGCGGTGGTGCTGGAAAGCTCCGGCCCCAGCCCCACCAGGGCCACATGGCCCAGGGTCAGGTAGGACACCGTCACCGTCCGTTCTCCTTCTGGCTGGAAGTCATAGGTCTTAGTGGGATGGATGTCCTTCAGATTGGGCATGATCTTCTGGCCGGGGCAGTTGACAGTCGTTTGCCGCAGGGTGGCATCTCCCGGCTGGAAGGGCTGCTTCACCCGCTCCATGGCCTGCACCACCTGCGCCCCCAGCTTCTTGCCCAGGGCGTTCACCAGCACAAAGCCCTCGTCCCCGATGTCCGTCTCCTCAATGGAGCCGTCCCGGTTGGGGATATTGTGCTTCGCCTTGAACAGCGGGGCCTGGTCGCCTGCGGCGCCCAGCAGGAACAGGGCCACAAAATCGTCGCCGTACTGCTCCTCAATGAACCGGCTGGCGGCTCCCACCAGGTCGCCTGTGACCTGGCTGCGCCCGTCTGCACCCTTGGAGTGGTCCATCACGGAGGACTGCACGTCGCAGCTATAGAGAACGGCTTTGGGTTGTCCGTCCGGCCGAAGGAACTTGACGAAGGGAACGGTCTTGTCCGACTCTCCCAAATCGTCGGCCCCCAGCCACCAGCCGCTGGCGGTGAGCATGTCCCGGTTGACGTTCACCGCGCAGTAGGCGTTGCCGATGGCGGGCTGGGTCTCCTCCAGGCTGGCTTTTGCCTGGGCGATGGCGGACTGCATGGCGGCGGTCATGGAGGCGAACAAAACCTCATTCTTCTGGGCCACCTCGCCGCCCTCTCTGGCAATGGCCTCCTCTGAGCGCAGGTGAGGCGCGGAGAAGGTGTGGCTGACGCAGAGCCAGACGTTTTCCTGGGGGATGCCCGCCGCCTCCGCCGCCTGTGCGCGAAAGGTTTTGATTGCGTAGGGCCGCAGGGAGGTGGCGTCAAAGCACACGATCAGGAAGGGAATCCCGGCCTCGAGCAGCAGTGTGCGCACATAGAGGTCATCGTGGACGCCGCCGAACCCCTCGATGGGGAACAGGGACTCTGAAAGCTCAATTTTCGCTTTTCCAGCGCCTACCCTCAAGGGGTACTTCCGGGGCTGCGCCCCTCCTTGGATGAGCATGGCTGACGCCCCCTTTCTCACTGAATGTTATAGAGCCGCTGGGCGTTCTTGCAGAGGATCAGGTCCTTTTCCTCGTCGGTGATGTCCAGGGCCTGGACGAAGGCCGGGCCACCCAGCAGCCACTCCCGGCGGACGGGATAGGAGGTGCCGAACACGATGTGGTCAGCCCCCAGCACCTTGACGGCGCACTCCAACTGCTCCTTGCCCCAGGGCTGCGCGTGGGACATCTCAAAGTAGATGTGCTGCTCATACTGTTCTTTCACGTTGCTCTGGCCCACCTCAAATCGCTGAACCTTGTCCTTGGCTTTGGACTGCTGAGGGAAGAGCATACTGGACAGGGCGAAGAACCCGCCGCCCAGCATGGAGTGAACAAAGGTCAGGTTGGGGTATTTCTCGAAGAACCCGCTGAACACCTCCCGGCCAATGGCCGTGGCCTGGTCCACGCAGCGGCCATAGGACCGGCGCAGGTTGTTGTAGTCGCAGAGCATCTTGTTCTCCACCGGCACGGGGACGTGGTGGACGTAGACGGTGGTCGGCTGCTCGTTGAGCTTGCGGAAGAAGGGGGCGAACTGCGCGTCGTCCAGGTAGTAGTCGCCGTAGTGGGCGCACATCTGAACGCCGGTCATGCCCAGCTCGTTCCGGCAGCGGTCGATTTCCGCAAACACAGCGGGGTCGTCCTGGGGCGGAACCACCATCAAGGGGACCAGCCGCCCGCCGCTGCGCTTCTGGTAGTCGGCCATGCCGTCGTTAAAGATCTTGCAAGTGGCCAGGCTCATCCACTCGTGGCAGCCGGGGATTTTAAGGACCGCCTTCTCTACTCCGGCCTCATCCAGGTCGGCCAGCATGGTCTCCACCTGGTAGTCGCCCTGGACGTAATTCAGGCTCTGGTAGCCGGTGGGCTTTTCGATGACGATCTGGCGGGTGCCGTTGTCGTTGACCTTCAAGTAGCCATTGGTGCCGTAGTTCCGGGGGATTTCGGAGAGGAACCTGTGCAGGTCCGTCTCGTTTTCAAAAACACTCTCGGGGAACCAGTACATATTGGCGTCAATAATCAATGTTACCGCTTCCTTTCTATTCTTTTCGGTTGGTTTTCCTGTGATGGTTCTATCATACACAAGGATGGGACTTTAATCAATTCACTTTAAGAAACGTGCTATTCTCAAAAAAAGAAGGCCGCCGCATTTGCGGAGACCATTGTCAGCGAAAAGCTGAGTTGTTTTATTGCCTTGGGTTCCCATCCCCATCCGTGCAACAAATTGGCAGCCCTCCCGCAGGCATAGAAACGCCGCCTCCGCTCATACTATCGCTGTCGCTTCCCAACGGAAGAGGCGAAAAATTGTAGAAAGAGAGATGTTTTCTATGTCCAGTAATAACAACAGCGGCAGCAACAAGCTCGTCATCCCCGAGGCTCGTCAGGCCATGGACCAGTTCAAGATGGAGGCCGCCAACGAGGTGGGTGTCAACCTGAAGCAGGGTTACAACGGCGACCTGACCGCACAGCAGGCCGGTTCTATCGGCGGCCAGATGGTCAAGAAGATGATCGAAGCCTACGAGAACGGTCTGAAGTAACCTTCCCCGTTCACCGGGCATTGATTCCGTGAAGGGGGAAGCCAAATTCTCCCTGAGTGCAGAACGAAAGGACCTGCGGGGCGCAACCCTCGCAGGTCCCTTTTTGCGGTTAGCGGGAATGTTAGCCTTTTGCAGATGCGAACGGGTTTTGGTTGCACAGCACCGTGAAAAGTGGTATGATGCTGGAGCGACAGACCGGGTCCGGTCTGCTACCAACATGAAAAGACGGGGAGACGACAAAAGAATGGAAACCGCAGAGCATTTAAAACACCGCTACCTGGCCTGTGAGCGGAAGGGCGTGTTTCTGCTGCTGATGACCAGCGCCGGAATGATGGGCGCGTATACTTATAACCTGCGGGGCGGCGTGTTCTGCAATGCCCAGACCGCCAACGTGGTGCTGATGGGCATGGCGCTGGGCAAGGGTCAGTGGCGGGAGGGACTGTACTTCCTCATCCCCATCACCGCCTACATCAGCGGGGCCTTTGTGTCGGAGTTTTTCCCCAGCCCGGTGAAGAAAATGGGGCTTTTCCGGTGGGATACCTACTTAATTGGCGCGGAAATGCTGGTGCTGCTGCTGGTGGGCTTCATTCCCCTGACCGTGACAGACCGGGTAGTGCAGGTCATCATCAACTTTATCTGCTCCATGCAGTACAACACCTTCCGCCAGGCGGAGGGCGTACCCATGGCCACCACCTTCTGCACCAATCATATCCGGCAGATGGGCATTTCCCTGGCAAAGTACGCCCGGCACCGGGACCGAAATGCTCTGGAGCGGGGCCTCGTGCACCTGCGGATGGTGGGCTGCTTTCTGGCGGGCGGCATCGTGCTGACCGCCCTTTGCGGTCTGCTCCAGGCCAAAGCCATCTGGCTGGCCATCCTGCCGCTGCTGGTCAACTTTTTGATTTTGGCCCACGCGGACCTCTTCCAGGAGCATGAGCTGCTGGAGGAAAAGCCCGCAGGCCATTGATTCGTCTGCCGAAAGAGAAAGAAGGCGCACCCCTATGGCAGAATACATACGCACAGCCACCCCCGGCGACGCGGCGGCATTGTTGGACATCTACGGGCCGTACATCCTGGAGACGGCGGTGACTTTTGAATACGATGTGCCAGCGGAGGCGGAGTTTGCCGGGCGAATCGCCCACACGCTGGAGCGCTACCCCTGGCTGGTGCTGGAGGCGGACGGGCGGCTGGAGGGCTACGCCTACGCCGGGACCTTCATCGGGCGGCGGGCCTGCGACTGGGCGGTGGAGGCCAGCATTTACATCCGCCGGGGCTGCCGGAAACGTGGCTATGGCCGTCGGCTCTACCAGGCGCTGGAGGCGGTGCTGCGGCGGCAGAACGTGGTCAACGTCAACGCCTGCATCGCCTGCCCGGAGGTGGAGGACGAATATCTGAACCGGAACAGCGTCAACTTCCACCAGCACATGGGATACCGCATGGTGGGCGGGTTCCACAAGTGCGGCTACAAGTTCGGACGGTGGTATCAACTGGTCTGGATGGAAAAAATGCTGGGGCCGCATTTGGGCCAGCCGCCGGAATTTGTGCCCTTCCCCGCGCTGAAGCGGGGAGAAGTGGACGAAATTCTGACACAGTTTTAGTGATTCGCGCATGAAACTTGGTCAACTTTTTTGTCCGGCAGCGTGTCGGTTTTCCGCGAAGAACGACCCTTTTGACATTGACCACCCCTCTTGCCTCCGCCGTCAAGCGGCACTTCCGGGGCTTTGCCCCTCCCTGCCCTGAAAGGGGAGGAGGGCCGCCGCCTTTAGGCGGTGGCGGAGGGGTTTTAGGCACATGGCTGAGTAAAAAGAAAACTTATATAAAACACACCCGCCGAAGCAGGATTTCCCATGCTTCGGCGGGTGTGTTACTATTTAACAGTTCAAATTATGTGGCGCTGCGGGCCGCCCGCTTCTTGTGGTGCGCGGTGGCGGCGGCGGGCTGAGGTTTGGAGGATTTCCGGGCCTTTTTCTCTTTTTTAGACTTCGACTGGGCGGGAACGTCCTTGGTCGACCGCTCGGTGGGGGCTGCTCCGCCGCCGGAGCCGGTGGGATCGTGGGGAGCGTTCTGGCTGCGCTGCTTTTCGTTGATGATGAGCATTTGCAGCCGGTTCTCGATGTTGGCAAAGCTGACGTCCGGGTCGTAGTCCAGGGGCAAAATTTGCGCGTCTGGGTAGAGGGCCTTGAGCTGCTTGGAAATGCCACGGCCTACCACATGGTTGGGCAGGCACCCAAAGGGCTGGAGGATGATGAACGCCCGGCAGCCGTGGGCAGCGTGGTGGAGGATCTCGCCGGGGATCAGCACGCCCTCGCCCGCGTCGAAGGTGTGGTGGATGATGGGGTCGCTGGCCTGCACCAGCTCCGGCATCCGCACAGCGGGAGAGTAGAGGGGATGCTCCTTGGCGATGCTGTCAGTGACAGAGTGGGCCACCTCGAAGGCTTCGTCCGCCACCCGATACCAGACCTTTTCCCGGACAGGCTTGTGGACGTGGTACTCCTTCACCTGGCTGTCCTTGTAGAAATAGGTCTTGCGGATGACGTCGGTCATACGGGCCTCGATGACCTCCATGCCGTTACGCTCCAGATAGGCTTCGATGTCCCGGTTGGCGCCGGGGTGGAAGTTCAACAGGTATTCGCCCACGATGAGCACGGTGGGCTTGGGGTGGGAGCGGTCGTAGGGGACCTCTTTCATCAGTTGAATGGCTTTCTGGAAGCCCTTCCTTGCGCCGATGCTGCCGTGGCGCTCCAGGCCCTCCATCACCGCGTCAATGCCCGCTTCAAAGGCTCTGTCGGCGCTGCCCGGCTCCAGCTCGTAGGGGCGGATCTTCCGCAGCAGCTCCTCCAGCGCGTCGATCATGGGCAGGCCCATGGCGGTGTTCACCGAGGCGGCAATGCTCATATGATAACCGGGGTGAACATCGTGGCTGTCCTGGTCGTCGTTGGTAATGATGGGGACGTTGGGATACCCCGCATCATCCAGCGCCTTGCGGAGCAGGGCGGTGTAGTGGGTCAGGCGGCAGTCACCCACGTACTTGCCCATGCCGATGGCCACGTCCTTGCCGTCGTACTTGCCGCTGCGCAGAGCGGCCAGGGCCTCGCCGATGACCATCTGGGCGGGGAAACAGATATCGTTGTGGACGTACTGCTTGCCCAGGCGAATGGCCTCGTCCCGGCCCAGGTCCAGCGGCTCGGTGCGCAGACCGTCCCGGCCCATGGCGGCGGACATCAGGCGGCAGAAGGCCCGGGAGGTGTTGGGGATGAGAACGATCTTCTCCTTTTTGTCCTCCTTGGTGAATTTCACCGGGTAGGGGTCCTTCAAGGGGCGGACGGTGAGGGTTTCCTCGCTGGCCCGGCGCATGGCCAGGGTCTCCACGAAGGAGCGCACCCGGATATTCAGCGGTCCCTGGATGTCGCTCTCGTCCACCTTCAAAACCAAGGGGGTCTTGCCGGAAATCTCCCGCATCAGGCGGATGATCTCATCGGAGAGGTAAGCGTCGTGGCCGCAGCCGAAGCTGACCAACTGCACGTATTCCAGGTTGGGGTCGCTGGCGGCCATGATGGCAGAGGACAGCATCCGGGCATGGTAGTTGTTCACCACGTCCAGGGTGCTCTTGTGCAGCTCCACCTCGTTGACGTGGGGCAGGCTGTCAGCGGTGAGGACAGGGATGCCCAGCTTGGTGAACATCTCCGGCAAGTCATGGTTGACCAGCGCGTCGTTCTGGTAGGGCCGGGAGGCCAGCACCACGGCGTAGGTACCCTTCTCCCGTACCTCGTCCAGCACCTTCTGTCCCGCCTCTACCATCTGGCGGCGGAAGGAAGCCTGGGCCTCGTCGCCCGCCTGGATCGCGGCTTTGGTCAGCTCTCTGGGCACCTGGAAGGTGGACTCCATGTAGGAGCTGAGCTGGTCCAGCCGGTCGGCGTCGGTGTACCAGTGGAACAGAGGCGCGTCATAGGGGATGCCCCACTTGGTCGCCGGGTTATCGGCGTTGCGCACGACGATGGGGTAGCCCTTGACCACGGCGCACATGGATTCGCTGGTTTTCTCGGTGTTCTCGGAGGGAACGGTGGTGATGGAGGGCATGAAAATGCGGTCCACCTTTTTATTGACCAGGTCCCGGATGTGGCCGTGGACCAGCTTGGCGGGGAAACAGACCGTGTCCGACGTGACGGCGGAGAGGCCGCTCTCGTACATCTTCCGGGTGCTGGGGGCGGAGAGCTGAACGGTGAAGCCCAGGCTCCGCAAAAAGGCGTTCCAGAAGGGCATGGAATCCCAGAAGGACAGCACCCGCGGGATGCCGATGGTGATGTTCCGCTTGGGGGCCAGCTCCGGGCAGGGGTAGTCCTGGAACAGCAGCTTTTGCCGCAGGGGGTAGAGGTTGGGAACCTTGGCTTTTTGGGCGTTCTTTTCCCGCAGTTGGGCGCGGACGCTCTCGTCCTTGGGGTCGCCCAGCACTTCGCCCCGCTCGCAGCGGTTGTTGGTCACCCAGGAAGCGCCGTTGGAGAAGGTGACGATGGCCCGCTTGCAGTGGTTGCCGCAGAAGGGACAGGGGGCGTTGGCCTCCTGGGTGTAAGTAAAGTCATCCATGGCGTCCAGGCCGATGAAGGTATGCTCGCCAGTGGCCTGCTCCTTGGCGATGAGGGCTGCGCCGATGGCGCCCATCACGCCGGGGTAGGGGGCGCGGGTCACGGGGCGGCCAATGTGCTCCTCCATGGCCCGGAGGACGGCGTCGTTGCGGAAGGTGCCGCCCTGGACCACGATGTTGTCGCCCAGGCTGTCCAGGTTGGAGATGCGGATGACCTTGGTAAAGACGTTTTCGATGATAGAACGGCACAGGCCGGCCATGATGTCGCCGGGGGACTTGCCGCTGCGCTGCTCGGTGATGATGCTGCTGTTCATGAACACGGTGCAGCGGCTGCCCAGGCAGGCGGGCTGAGGGGAGCGGAAGGCTTCCTCGGCAATTTGCTCCACGGGGATATGGAGGGAGGAGGCGAAGTTCTCCAAAAAGGAGCCGCAGCCGGAGGAGCAGGCTTCGTTGACCACGATGTTGGTGATGATGCCGTGGTCCAGCCAGATGGCCTTCATGTCCTGGCCGCCGATGTCCAGAATGAAGGTGGCGTCGGGGACGTATTTGGCGGCGGCGCGGGCGTGGGCCACGGTCTCCACCGTGTGGCACTCGGCGGAGAAAGCTCTGGCGAAGAGCTGCTCGCCGTAACCGGTGGTGCCGACCCCCAAAATCTCCAGCTCCGCCCCGGCGTCCCGGTAACGGTTCCGCAGGGCGATGAGGGCGTTCTTTGCCACCTGGAGAGGTTCTCCGGCGTTGGGGGCGTAGAAGGAGTCCAGCAGGTTCTCGTCGTCGTCCAGCAGGACGAACTTGGTGGTGGTGCTGCCGGAGTCGATGCCCAGCCAGGCCCGCACCTTCTGCCCCTTGTGCAGGGGGATGGGGGTCTGGG
>JAJQCW010000035.1:0-51767 GCA_021202515.1 Clostridiales bacterium
TTTCGACCAAAATCCGTGATTTTGGTCGAGAGCCTGTCGTTTTTCGACAGGCTCAGGCGGCGCCTTACCCAGACGCCGCCTCATCAACCATGTGGTACTGCCTTACGCTCCCTTTTCCAGAATTTTATTGAAGCTCAGCAGGAAGGTGGTCACTGTGACCGCGGCAGCCAGCACGTCGCTGACCGGCTCGGCCAGGAACACCGCCATGACCTGATTGCCCGTAAAAATGTGGGGCAAGATGAAAATCAGCGGGATCAGCAAAATCAGCTTGCGCAGACAGGCCATCAGGAGGCTGGTTCGTGCCTGTCCCAGTGCCATAAAGCTCTGTTGGCAGGCCATCTGGAAGCCCAGAGCGAAAATGCCTGCCGCGTAAATGCGCAGCGCCCAGGCAGTGTACGCCACCAACTCCTCATTGGCGGTGAAGGCGGAGGCAAACAACTGGGGAACCAGCATCACCAACGCCCAGAAAACGGTGGCATAGACCGCGCAGGAAGTCAGTTGCAGCTTGAAGGTCTGCCGGACACGCTGGTCTTTTTTGGCGCCGAAGTTATAGCTCATGATGGGCTGACCGCCCTGGCAGATTCCCTGAATGGGCAGCACCGCCATTTGGCTGACGCTGGTGATGATGGTCATAGCGCCCACGGCCAGGTCGCCGCCATAGCGGGACAGGCTGGAGGTGAAGCTGATGGACAGCAGGCCCTCGGTGCTGAGCATGACAAAGCTGGAGATACCCAAGGCCAAACAGGGCAAAATGACGTTCCCCTCCAGCCGCAGGTTTTCCCGCCTCAGGTGCAGGATGGTCTTTTTTCCCGTCAGGAAGCGCAAGATCCACACAGCGCTCACCGCCTGGCTGAACACCGTGGCAATGGCCGCGCCTCGTACCCCCAGGCCCAGACCGAAGATGAGGATGGGGTCCAGGATGATATTGATGACCGCGCCGATGACCGTGGTCAGCATACTGATGCGGGAGAAACCCTGAGTGGTGATAAAGGGGTTCATGCCCAGAACCAGGAGGACGAAAATCGACCCCAAAATGTAAATGCGGGCGTAGGCCACGGCATAGGGCAGCGTGGCGTCGCTGGCCCCGAACAGCCGCAGCAGCGTGGGCGCGGCGGCGTAGAACACTGCGGTCAGCACAACGGCCATGCACAGCAACAGCGTAAAGCAGTTGCCCATGATTTTCTCTGCTACGTCGTTCTTTTTGGTGCCCATAGCGATGGCAGCCCGGGGCGCGCCGCCTGAACCGGCCAGCATAGCAAAGGCGTTGAGCAGCATCAAAATAGCGGTGAACAGGCCCACGCCTGTCAGAGCGGTGGCCCCCACCTCCGGGATGTGACCGATGTAAATGCGGTCCACGATGTTGTAGAGCAGGTTGATGACCTGCGCCACCACCGCAGGAATTGCCAATTGCGCCAGAAGGCTCCCGACGCTGCCGCTGCCCAGATCCTGGTTTGCGTTTTTTGTCGTTTTAGCCATATACTTCCTTTCCCCTCTCCGGTTCTCTTCCTTGGAGAAAGCAGCCCATCCCGGTTAAATGGCGGAACAGGCTGCTTTTGGTGTGATAAATTAGCTGTTGATGGCGTTGCCGGTGTAGAGCTGATAGTATTTGCCCTTCTCGGCGATGAGCTGGTCGTGGGTACCGCGCTCAATGATGCGGCCCAGTTCCAGAACCATGATACAGTCGGAATTGCGGACAGTGGACAGCCGGTGGGCGATGACGAAGGTGGTACGCCCATTCATCAGCTTATCCATGCCGTCCTGCACCAGTTGCTCGGTACGGGTGTCGATGGAACTGGTGGCCTCGTCCAGAATCAGCACCGGCGGGTCAGCCACCGCAGCTCTGGCGATGGCCAGTAGCTGCCGCTGGCCCTGGGACAGGTTCGCGCCGTCTCCCGTGAGCATGGTGTCATACCCCTCGGGCAGGTGGCGGATAAAAGCGTCGGCGTTGGCCAGCTTTGCCGCCGCGATGCAGTCCTCATCGGTGGCGTCCAGCTTGCCGTAGCGGATGTTCTCCATCACGGTGCCGGTGAAGAGGTGGGTATCCTGCAAAACGATGCCCAGGGACCGACGCAGGTCAGGTTTCTTGATTTTCGTGATGTTGATACCGTCGTAGCGGATCTTGCCGTCCTGAATGTCATAAAAGCGGTTGATGAGGTTGGTGATGGTGGTCTTGCCTGCGCCGGTGGAGCCGACAAAAGCGATCTTCTGGCCGGGCGTGGCGTAGAGCTTGATGTTGTGCAGCACCATCTTGTCATCGGTATAACCGAAGTCCACATCGTCCATAACGATGTCGCCGGTCAGCTCGGTGATGGAGGTGTTGCCTTCCTTCTGGTGGGGGTGCTTCCAGCCCCAGACACCGGTCCGGGTGGGGCTTTCCAGCAGGGTACCGCCGGCCTTGACCACGTTGACCAGCTCGCAGTAGCCGTCGTCCACCTCAGGCTCTTCGTCCAGCAAGGCGAAGATTCGGTCCGCGCCGGCCAGCGCCATGATGATGAAGTTGAACTGCTGGGAGATCTGGTTGATGGGCTGCATCAGGCTCTTGTTCAGCGTCAGGAAGGAAGCCAAACGGCCAACGGTGAAGCCACCGACTCCGTTGATGGCCAGCAAGCCGCCCACCACCGCGCAGAGCACGTAGTTCAGGTTGCCCAACTGAGAGTTGATGGGGCCAAGGGAGTTCGCATACTGATTAGCGTTATAAGCGCTGTCGAACAACTGGTCGTTGCGCTTTTTGAACTCCTCCAGGGTCTTTTCCTCGTGGCAAAAGACTTTGACCACCTTCTGGCCTTCCATCATCTCCTCGATATAGCCGTTTACAGTTCCGAGATCCCTTTGTTGGGCCGTGTAGTAGCGGCTGGAGCGTCCTGCCAGTTGTCTTGTAACCAGCAGCATACCGCACACCACCACCAGGGACAGCAGGGTCAGCGGCAGCGACATCCGAATCATGGAAATCAGCACAGTCACGATGGTGATGAAACTGTTCAGCATCTGAGGGATGGACTGGGAAATCATCTGCCGCATGGTGTCGATGTCGTTGGTGTAGATGGACATGATGTCGCCATGAGCGTGGGTGTCAAAATACTTGATGGGCAGGGTCTCCATATGGGAGAACACGTCGTCCCGCAGCTTCTTCTGGGTGCCCTGGCTGATGTAAATCATCAGTCGGCTCTGAACCAGAGAGGCCAATACGCCGCAGGCGTAGAAGATGGCGACGCGGGAGACGGCTGCGGCCAGCCCACTAAAATCCGGGTCAGGCTGGGTCAGCAGCGGGGTGATATAATCGTCGATCAGGGTCTGCATAAACAGCGTGCCCTGCACCGTGGACAGCACCGTGGTCACGATGCAAATCGCCACTACGATCCAGGCGATGGCGTAGCTTTTCATGATGTACGCCAGCAGACGGAACAGCAGCTTCATGGGGTTGTCAACTTTTGGCTTTTGGCCTCTGGGCGTGTTGGGTCCGGGCATTACTGCTCACCTCCTGCATGGTCGAAGTCGCCGCCGCCCTGGGTCTGGCCTTCGTAGACCTCGCGGTAAATCTTGTTGGTGGCAAGCAGCTCCTCGTGGGTGCCGAATCCGTTCACCTTGCCGTCCTCCAACACCAGGATGCGGTCTGCGTTCTGGACGCTGGAAATGCGCTGGGCAATGATGATTTTAGTGGTTTCAGGGATGAACTCAGCTAAGGCTTTGCGAATCTTCGCGTCGGTAGCGGTATCCACCGCGCTGGTGGAGTCATCCAGCACCAGCACCTTGGGGTGCTTCAGCAGGGCGCGGGCGATGCACAGCCGCTGCTTCTGGCCGCCGGAGACGTTGCTGCCGCCTTGTTCGATGTAGGTGTTGTACCCGTCGGGCATCCGGTCGATGAACTCGTCGGCACAGGCCAGTTGGCAGGCTTCGATGCACTCCTCCTCGGTGGCGTCCTCTTTGCCCCAGCGGAGGTTGTCGAAGATGGTGCCGGAGAAGAGGACGTTCTTTTGCAGCACCACAGAGACCTGGTTCCGCAGGACCTCCATGTCGTACTGTCGCACGTCCAGGCCGCCCACGGAGACGCTGCCGCTCTGCACGTCATACAGGCGGGAAATCAGGTTCACCAGGCTGGTCTTGGCGCTGCCGGTGCCGCCGATGACGCCGATGGTCTCGCCGGACTTGATGTGCAGGTCGATGTCGGTCAGCACCAGGTTGCCCTCCGCTTTGTAGGCGAAGTTCACGTGGTCAAAGTCGATGGAGCCGTCCGGCACTTCCATGACGGGCTGCTCAGGGTTGGTCAGGGTGGGTTCTTCCTCCAGGACCTCACAGATGCGCTTGGCCGCCGCCATAGACATGGTCACCATGACGAAAATCATGGACAGCATCATCAGGCTCATCAGGATATTCATGCAGTAGGTCAGCAGGCTCATCAGCTCGCCGGTGGTCAGGTTGCCCACCACAATCATCTTCGCGCCGATCCAGCTCAGCAGCAGGATGCAAGTGTAGACGGTGGCCATCATCAGCGGGCTGTTCCACGCCACAATACCCTCCGCTTTGATGAACATCTTGTAGAGGTTCTGGCTGGCCTTGGTGAATTTGGTGGTCTCGTAGTCCTCCCGGACGTAGGCTTTGACCACCCGGATGGCAGAGACGTTCTCCTGCACGGAGGCGTTCAGGTCGTCGTACTTTTTAAAGACCTCGTTGAAGTACTTCATGGCGCGGCTGGAGATGAAAAACAGCAGCGCACCCAGAACAACGACCGCTACCAGGTAGATGCTGGCCAGCCTCGCGTTGATGAAGAACGCCATGGCCATGGCGCAAATCAGCGACGCCGGGGCGCGGGTACACATCCGCAAAATCATCTGGTAGGAGTTTTGGACGTTGGTCACGTCGGTGGTCAGCCGGGTCACCAGTCCGGCGGTGGAATACTTGTCGATGTTGGCGAACGAGAAGCGCTGAATGTTGGTGAACATGGCCTCCCGCAGATTCCGGGCCAGGCCAGCAGACGCCAAAGCGCCGTTTCTTGCGCCCATCAAGCCGGCGAACAGCCCGACCAGGGCGCAGACGATCATCCATCCGCCCATCTGGTAGACGTGGGTGATGTTCCCCGCCTCGATGCCGTCATCGACAATGGAGGCCATCAAAAGGGGAATGACGGTCTCCATGAGCACCTCCAGGAGCATAAAAAGCGGCGTCAGGATCGATGGCCGTTTATACTCGCCCAGATGTGCGCCAAGGGTTTTGAGCATAGTGGATCTACCTCCTCAGTTTTTGTTTGTTGCTTCTGTAAAAAACATTATAAAGAATCGTTCCACCTCTGTCAATCAGATGAAACGTTATTTTTCCTCTTATCGTATATTTTTATAGACTATTTGCAGCAGACGGTTCAGCTCACGCTGTTCCTCCCCGGTCATGCCGGTCAACATCTGCCGCTCCGTCTCCTGCACCCTTTCCCGGCTCAGCCGATTTTGGTTCCGGCCCAGCTCCGTCAGCCGAACGACCTTGACCCGCCGGTCCGATTCATCGGCCAGAGCTTCCACATATCCCTTTTTCTCCAGGCGAGAGACCGTCCCGGCAATGGTGGGCTGTGACACACAAAAAAAGCGCTCCAGCTCTTTCAGCGTGCAGGTCCCGTCCTCCTGCCGGTCCAGCACCCGCAAAACGTGGCTCTGGGCGACGGTCAAACCCAACTCCCGTAAGTTCTCATCCGCCCGCTTTTTCAGGGATTCCTCAATTTTTTTCAGTAGGAATCCGTTGTCTGGCAATACCTCCGTGTTATCAGTTGCAGGAACCATATGCGTCACCTCGGTTCACATGGAAGTTACATTTTGGAATTTGACCGCCCTTATTATAGTGCAGCGCTCTTCAAAAGTCAATAGCGTGCTATTAAAACGGAGTATAAACTTTCTATGTCTCCGAAAGTTCGACATAGAAAGCTCAAACGGTTTCGATTTGTTCCACTATCGCCAAAAACTCCTCATAGGTGAGCAGCGTGTTCAGCACTGGCACAAGTGCGTTGGCGGTCAGATGTTCCGGTAAATCCAGCGCCCGCAGCAACGCTTTTCGCCGCTGGGCGCTGCCCGCTCCGCCGGAAAGTCCCGCCTGATACAGGTCCAGCTTGGTGATTTCCCGCCCGGCGGACTGATCGAGGGCGCTCTCCCCCAAAATCGTGGCCCCGCACCGGCGCAGAGCCTCTTCCAGCACAGCGGGGGACATCCCCTCCACTCCCAGCTTGCCCTCCTTGCCGGGGGTCTTTTTGCGCTTTTCCTTGCCGTATATATCGGGGATGTAGCACTGTTTCACCTGCTCCGGCGGGAGGATGCCTTTCAGGTGGTTCCGAATGACGAACCCCGCCCCGTCACTGTCGGTCAGGACGATCAGCCCCCGGCGGGCGGCCACCCGCCGCAGTAGGTCCGCCTGGTCCTTCCGGCGAAAGATTTGAAACCCGTCCGTGGTCAAAATCAGAGTGTCCACCATCTGGGAGAGGGTGTTTTTGTCGTAACGGCCCTCCACTACAATGGCCTCTTTCAGCTTTAACATCTTAGCCCCCGTTCGCCAGCCGGAGCAGCAGCTCGGTCAGCAGCTCCTCGTTGTCCAGGCCGCTGGACTTCATAGCCAGGTCGGTCTCCGCGCAGAGGGTCACCGCCCTCCGGCACCAGCCCAAATTGAACTGCCGGGCAGCGTTCATCAGCTTTCGCGCCTGCCAGTCGCTGCGGATGTCCCACAGCGCCGCCAGCTCGTTCTGGCCCTTCCGATTCTCCAGCGCCAGCCGCGCCGACCAGAGCTGCCGCATCTGGCGGCCCAGGACGGAGAGGATCATAATGGGTTCCGTGTGCATCAGGTACAGGTCGGAGAGGATCTCCGCTGCCTGGCGGAAGTTCCTGGCGCTGATGGCGTCGGTCATCTGGAACACCCGCGCATCCAGCACCGGGTCAGCCACCGCGTCGATGTCCGCTTTTTGGATGTTGTTCCCCGCGGCGTAGTTGGCGATTTTGTCAATTTCGCTCTGCAAGCCGGTCATCAGCCCCCCGCAGAGGAAGGTCAGGTACTCCGCCGTCCCCATGTCGATCTCCTTGCCGTAGGCTTTGAACCGGCGGCGCACCCAGGCGTTCAGGTCGCTCTGGCTCTGGGGCTGGAATTGGACCGCTGTGGCAGTCTTTTTGACCAGTTTGCCCAATCGGGTGTTGCCTCCGGCCTTGTATTCCAACTGGTCAAAGACAAAAATCAGGCAGACATATTCCGGCAGGTCGGAAAGCAGCTCCTCCAACACGTTCCGGCGGCTCTCGTTTTTGTAGAGGTCGAAGTCATAAACCAGAATCAGCGTCCGCTGGCTCATCATGGGGAAGGCGTCCACCGCCTCCGTCAGCTCCCGCAGGTCCAGGTCCTTTCCCTGGAAGATGTGGAGGTTAAAGCTCTCCATCCCCTGGGGAATCAGCAGCTTTTGGACCTTGTTTAAATAAGAATCCCGCAGGTAATCCTCTTCCCCGTAAAAGAGGTAGCAGGTCCCCAGATTTCCGGCGGATAGTTCTTTTTTGAGCTGTGCAAGCCCGGCATCCGGGCCGGTTTTCTTTGCCGCCATGTTACTCCTCTTCTCCGCTGGTTTTGGATGCAGATACGATTACTTTTCCCTGTAAGTCGGTGCGGTAGACGGTACATCCTGCTGCATCCAGCCGGTCCAACGTCTCCTGGGTGGGGTGACCATAGGAATTGTTCGCCCCCACGGAGATGATGGCCGTCTCCGGCTGGACGATGGTCAAAAATGTCTCGCCGGTAGAATACTTGGAGCCGTGGTGTCCCACCACCAGCACGTCCACGGCGGAGAGATTCTGTTCCTCCGCCAACAGCAATTCCGTCTCGCTGTCCATGTCGCCGGTGATGAGCACCTCGAAGTCCTCCGCCCAGACCAGGGCGGAGAGTCCGCTGTTGTTATCATCGTCCTCCTGGGTCACCGGCGCGAAAATTTCGATTTCAGCGGAGCCAAAGGAATTTGTCGTGTCCTCCGTCACCTTTATCAGCTCCACCTGGTATTCCTCCGCCAGCGTTTCGATCTCCGACCAGTGACCGCTGTCATCCTCGATGTCTGGAACGGCAATGACCTCCACCGTCACACGCTCCAGCAGTTGTTCTACGCCGTCAACGTGGTCACTGTCAAAGTGGGTCAGCATCAGCAGTTCCAACTCGCTTTCGCCCACGTCGCCCAGTGCATCCGCCAGCACATTGCCCGCGTCGTCGCCACCACAGTCCACCGCCACGGCTTCCTGCTGGGAGAGGAATAGCACACTCTGCCCCTGGCCCACGTCCAACACCTGAACGGTCAGCCCGCCGTTAGTCAGGCTGAGTCGGTTGAATCCAATCAGCAGGGCCAGCAGCACTATGAGGCCAATACAGCACCGTACCGCCCGTTTCCGCCACTGGGGACGAAATGCCAGCAACATTACCACGGCATACACCGCCGCCAGCCATATGCAATAACCGGCGGTGTGACTGGTCAGGGAACTGTAGGGCAACCGGGAGAGAAAATCTACCACGCCGAAGAAGTAGGCGAACAGCGCCTTCACCGGCAGCGCCACCAGCCGGGCCAGGGGCATACTCAGGAAGGACAACCCCAGGGTCAGCAGCCCGCCGCCAAACAGCAGCGTCACCGACCACAGCACCAGCAGATTTGCCAGTGGCGCAACAAGGGAAATGGTCTCAAAGTAATAAATGCTGATGGGCAGGGTCAATACCGTGGCTCCCGCCGTGACGGAGATGCAGCCGCAGACCCATCTCTTGATACTCTTCCCCATCTTTCCCGCGGGCACGGGACCGCGCTCCAGCATCCAGCGGTTCAGCCGTTGGGTCACCAGGAAAATCCCCGCCACAGCGGTAAACGATAGCTGCAACCCCACGTTGTTGATGGAAAAGGGATTACAAATCAGCAACAGGAGCAGCGCCAGCCCCAGCGACCAGGGACCGTCGCTGTCCCGGCGAAAGAAAGGACCAAGCAGCGCCAAAAGGCCCATCACCGTGGCCCGAACCACGGACGGCCCTGCTCCGGTCAGCAGACAGAAGAACAGCAGCACGGGAACCGCCAGCAGCGATTTGAGCCGCCGGTCTCCAGGCAACAGCAGAAACCCACCGATGAGCAGCGAGACGTGGAGTCCGGACACCGCCACCAGATGGCGCAGCCCGGTACGGCTGAGCTGGTCGCCAATGGCGTCGGAAAGCTCTTCCTGCTCCCCGGTCAGGAGGGCCATTAGAACCCCTCCGCCGTCGCCGGGGTAAAGCGTTTTCACCCGCTCCTGCATCACCTTCGCCGCCACTCTTGGCAGGAACCGGAGGGGAATTTCATCGTTGGACATGACCGTCAGTTCTGTCACCTTGCTGCTGACGGCGAAAATGCCCCGCGCGGTGTAGTAGGTGGGCGCGTCGGCGTAGGCTTTCTGCGGGGAAATGATCGTAGCTGTGACCTCCAGCGTGTCACCGGGCTTCACCTCGTCGCAGTCCAGGCTGGTGTAAATGCGGGTGCGCACCTTCGCGCCGGAAGGCGTTTGCAGCGCCACATCCAACTGTCTGCCCCAACTGGTTTCGCCGGGGTAGTCCAATGCCACCGCCGTATAGGTTCCCGTCTGATTCCACAGCCGCTGAGCCGGACGGATACGGAAGATCCCATAGAGCCCGAACCAAAACAGCATGACGGCCATCCCCAGGGCGAACCAGTTGTAGAGCTTCACCGTCCACGCTTTCCGCTCAAGGTAGAAGTAAAACAGTCCAACCAACCCAAGCGGAAAGCACAGCCACCAGGCATAGGACTGACTGACCAGCAGGCAGGTGATTGCTGCCCCGGCCAGGAACGTCCACCGCCGCTTCACCGGCTGCGCGGCGTCCCAAGCCGCAAATTCTCTCTCGTTTTCTCCATTTCCGCTCTCTCATCGTCATCTTGTGTCAACAGCATTGCCGCAGCGGATGCTGCGGCAATCTCTGCGCTGTTTTTTGATTGGAACTCAGCCCGGAGGCCAGGTCATGTCCCGTCCGGCCAGCACATGGAAGTGCAGGTGGTGGACGCTCTGCCCCGCCTGGTCGCCGCAGTTGGAGACCACGCGGAAGTCAGTGATGCCCAGCTCAGCGGTCACTTTAGCGATGACCTCAAAGCAGTGGGCCACCACAGCGGAGTTTTCCTCTGTGACCGCGCCCGCAGAGGGGATGTGCTCCTTGGGGATCACCAGGAAGTGGACCGGGGCCTGGGGGTCGATGTCGTAAAAGGCATAGACCTGGTCGTCCTCGTAGACCTTCTTGGAGGGAACGTCCCCGCTGACGATGGAACAAAACAGACAATCCATAGTTGTTATCCTCCTTTTTGATGAATGATTGCAGCTTTTGGCTATTTACTTTAACTTGCTGGCGACGAAATCGTCCACAGTGGCCAGCGCGTCGTCCAGCTTGAGGACATCCTTGCCGCCGCCCATAGCGGAGTCGGGCTTGCCGCCGCCGGAGCCGCCGCAGACCTTCGTGACGCTCTTGATGACATCGCCCGCCTTGACGCCGGCTTTCACGGCCTCCTTGCCGCAGACGGCCAGGAAGGACAGCTTTTCTCCGTTGACCGCCGACAGGACGGCCACCACGTTGGGCTGCTTGTCCCGGAGGAAGTCGCCCATCTTCCGCAGCTCCGGCACGGCCACGGCGCCCAGGTTGGCGGTGACCACCTTCAGGCTGCCCACGTCATGGGCCGCCGCCAGGAAGGAGCGGGCCTCGCCCAGGGCCTCTTTGCTCTTGTACTGCTCGATGGACTTCTTCATGTCCCGAATTTCGTCCATCTGGCCGTGGATGCGCTGGGCCAGGTCGTCGGGTTTGACCTTGAGCAGCGCCGCCGCTTCGAAGAAGTGCTGCTGCATATCCAGCAGGCCCTCTACGTTGCGCTTGCCGGTGACAGCCTCGATGCGGCGCACGCCGGAGGCCACGGAGCCTTCGCTGAGGATGTGGAAAGAGCCGACCTTGGCGGTGTTATCCAGGTGGGTGCCACCGCAAAGCTCCACGGAGTAACCGCTCATGTTGACCACCCGGACCACGTCGCCGTACTTCTCGGAGAACAGGGCCATAGCGCCCATCTCTCTGGCCTCGTCGATGGGCATTTCCTTTGTTTCGATGTCCAGGCCCTCCAGGATGGAGTCGTTGACCAGCTCTTCGATCTTCACCAGCTCCTCGTGGGTGATGGCGGCGAAGTGGGTGAAGTCGAACCGCAGGTAATCCGGCTCCACCAGAGAACCGGCCTGCTGGACGTGGTCGCCCAGGACGGTTTGCAGGGCCTTTTGCATCAGGTGGGTGGCGGAGTGGGCACGGGCGATGGCCTTACGGCGCTCCATGTCCAGCGTGGCGGTCACCACGTCGTCCACGGAGAAGGAGCCGTTCGTCACCTCGCCGTAGTGGAGGTACTTCCCGGCCTTGGTCTTTTGGGTGTCCGTCACCACAAAGGCAGAATCCCCGCAGGAGATGACGCCGTGGTCCCCTACCTGTCCGCCCATTTCTGCGTAGAAGGGGGTCTGATCCAGCACAAGGATGCCCTTCTTCCCGGCAGAGATGGTGCCGCAGGGTTCCTCGTCCTCCACGATGGCGATGATCTTGCCCTGAGCCGCCTGGTCGGTATAGCCCAGGAAGGTGGTGGGGGTCTTGTCCACGTCGCCCAGGTCGATGCGCTCCCAGCCCAGGTCGCCCAGGGCCTTCCGGGCCTCTCTGGCGCGGACCTTCTGGGCCTCCATCTCGGCGGCGAAGCCTTCCTGGTCCACGGTCATGCCCTCGTCCTGGCACATCTCAATGGTCAGGTCGATGGGGAAGCCGTAGGTGTCGTACAGCTTGAAAGCGTCCGCGCCGGAGAAGGTCTTTTCGCCCTTGGCCTTGTAGTCCGTCAGCCGGTCAGCAAAAATCTTCATACCGCCGTCGATGGTGCGGCCAAAGTTTTCCTCTTCCAGCTTGATGATGCGGACGATATAGTCTCGCCGGGCCACCAGGTCGGGATAGGCCCCCTGGTTCTCGTGGATGACGGTGTCGCAGACCTCAAAGAGGAAGGGGTGGGTCACACCCAACAGCCGGCCATGCCGGGCGGCGCGGCGGAGCAGACGGCGCAGCACATACCCCCGGCCCTCGTTGCTGGGCAGCACACCGTCGGCGATCATCATGGTGGCGGAGCGGATGTGGTCGGTGATGATACGCAGGGACACGTCCTTTTCGTAGGTCTCGCCGTAGTGAGCGCCGGTGATCTCGCTGACCTTGTTGGTGATGTTCATCACCGTGTCCACATCAAACAGGGAGTCCACATCCTGGCAGACCACTGCCAGCCGCTCCAGGCCCATGCCGGTGTCGATGTTCTTCTGTTTCAGCTCGGTATAGTGGTTGTGGCCGTCGTTGTCAAACTGGGAAAAGACGTTGTTCCACACCTCCATGTACCGGTCACAGTCGCATCCCACAGTGCAGCCGGGCTTGCCGCAGCCGTACTTGGGGCCGCGGTCATAGTAAATTTCGGAGCAGGGGCCGCAGGGACCGGAGCCGTGCTCCCAGAAGTTGTCCTCCTTGCCAAAGCGGAAAATGCGCTCGGCGGGGATGCCGATGTCCTTGTTCCAAATCTCGAACGCCTCGTCGTCCTCCAGGTAGACGGAGGGGTAGAGCCGGTCCGGGTCGATGCCTACCCAGTCGGGGCTGGTCAGGAACTCCCAGGACCAGGCGATGGCCTCCTTCTTGAAGTAGTCGCCAAAAGAGAAGTTGCCCAGCATTTCAAAATAAGTGCCGTGGCGGGCAGTCTTGCCGATGTTCTCGATGTCGCCGGTGCGTATGCACTTCTGGCAGGTGGTGACGCGGGTGCGGGGCGGCGTCTGGTCCCCGGTGAACCAGGGCTTCATGGGGGCCATTCCGGAGTTGATGAGCAGCAGGGACGCGTCGTTTTGGGGAATCAGGGAAAAGCTGGGCAGCCGGAGATGGCCCTTCGTCTCAAAGAAGGACAAAAACATCTCCCGCAGCTCGTTTACACCGTAGGGTTTCATAATCACATAACCTCCGCAGTCAGTTTATTGATGAGTATATGGGATTCCTCACAGGCAGGGTCAGGGCAAAGCCCGCCGCTTTCCGATGAAGAAGGGCGCTTTTTTGTTGATAAACTCTGTGACGCCGTAATCCATCAGCAACACGAGCGCCAGAATACACAGCGTCTCCAGGAAGTAAAGAGCGTTGACTGTTTCCTCCAGGGCAAAGACGCCTTTCCATGCGGCCACAGCCAGGTTGACCAGGAGAAAACTCCGCTGGGCTGCCATCAAAATCAGGGAGTTTTCCCCAAAGTAAGTGAACAGTTCCAGTTTGAAGTGCTTCTCCAGGAACTCAAAGACCAGCATGGCCCCAAAGGAGCCGGTACACCCGCCCAGGAAAAACGCCGTGGGATTTTCGCCAATTTCCATCCCGTTGAAGTTGATGTGCGGCATGTGGAAGGACAACCAAATGGTGAACAGCGTCAGCGCCAGCCCAAGCCCCGGCCCCACATAGCGGTAGGAGGAACGGGCGCGCAGCTTCTCCAACGCGAACCAGCCCAGATAGCCCACCTGTAGGAACCAGACCGCCACCAACCCCTTGCACACCGCCAGACAGGGATAACTCAGGTACAGCGGCACACTTTCCGGCAGGGGGTGCAGCACCTTTTGGCCCACTACAGCTACCAGAATGGGCCAGACAAAGGTGGTTCCCATCAGCAGGCGGCTTTTGCTCTTGAGGATCGCAAAAAAGACCAGTTCTCCGATCAGCAGGCTGGGCAGGAACCACAGCGTGCTGATGCCCTTGAAGGTGAACACCAAAAACAGGTTCGACGTGATATTATTCGACACATCCTTCCCGTGCAGCCAAGCATTCGCGCCCCGGATGAGGATGGTGGCGGCGCTGAAGGTAAAATAGGGGATCATCAGGCTCCGCAACAGCTTACAGGCATAGGCCGGGAACGTCGTCCGCTCCGCTGTTCCCTTCATGGCCAGCAGGTATCCCGCCGTAATATAAAAGATGGAGATTTTAAACAACGAGGCCCAGGCGCCAACTTGCGTGTCGAACGTTTGGATATGTCCATAGGTGATCAAAAAAATCCCCAGTGCTTTGGCCATATCCAGATAATGCAGGCGCTGGGGGCGGGTCGGTGTCAGTTCCATATGCGCTCCTTTTTCTGAAATACCGAAAAAACCGCCCCTGATTGCTCAGGGGCGGAATAGATCCACGGTACCACCCTGATGACCCGGCTCCAAGCCGAATCGCTCAGTTCATCCGATAACGGGGATGAGACGTCCCGGTCCTCCCGGGCGGCTCAAAAGTGGCTGCCGGGCGGGATTTGCCGCGGGGCTTTCACCGCTCCCCCGCTCTCTTTGGGCCTTTCCGCACGGCTCGTTTTCTCACAGCCGATTTTACGGTACTATTTTATCACGGGAATCTGACTTGTCAAGGGTTCTGCAAGCTCTTTTTTATCCGCAGTTGCAGAAATTGGGGAATCACTCCACCATGTCTTCCAAACGCCCGTGCTTTTCGTAGGTGGTCAGCCGGACAGGATGGTTTTCCTCGTCCACAAAGAGGACCTTGGGACGGTGGTGGGCGGCCTCCTCCGGCGTCATGGTGGCGTAGGCCATCAGGATGATTTTGTCGCCGGGGCTGACGCACCGGGCCGCTGCACCGTTGAGGCAGATCATGCCGCTGCCCCGTTCTCCGGCGATGGTGTAGGTCTCAAAACGGCTGCCGTTGTTGATGTCCACGATTTGGACCTTCTCGTACTCCAGGATACCCGCCTGGTCCAGCAGGTCCTCGTCCACGGTGATGGAACCGACGTAATCCAGCTCCGCCTGGCGCACCGTGGCCCGGTGGATTTTTCCCTTGAGCAGTGTGATCTCCATGCCCGATTCGCCTCGCTTTACAGTCTGACGCTAAAGTTGTCGATGAGACGGGTCTTGCCGATGTAGACCGCCATCGCCACCAGCACATCCTGATAGATGTCATCGGTGGGTTCCATGGTCACACCGTCCACCGCCTGCACATAGTCGATTTTTGCCAGCGGCTCCTGCATGATGAGGTTGGTCATGGCGTTGACCACACAGCGGGCGTCCCGCTCCCCGTCCAGCACCATCCGCTTGCCCAGTCCCACGGCGCGGGACAGGCACAGAGCGGCCTTCCGCTCCTCGGCGTTCAGGTAGGTGTTGCGGCTGGACTTGGCCAGGCCGTCCGCTTCCCGGACAATGGGGCAGCCCACGATCTCGATGCCGTAGGACATATCCCGCACCATCTTGCGGATGACGGCCAACTGCTGAGCGTCCTTCTCCCCGAAGAAAGCCCGGTCCGGCTGGACGATGTTAAACAGCTTGGCCACCACGGTGCAGACCCCCCGGAAGTGGATGGGACGGGTCTTGCCGCAGAGCTGCTTTGGCATATCGGACAGGATCTCCACATAGGTGGCCGCGTCCTCGGCGTACATCTCGGAGACCTCCGGGTGGAACACCAGGTCCGCGTTCAAAGATTCACACAGGGCGCTGTCCCGGTCAAAGTCTCTGGGATAGCTCTCCAGGTCCTCGTTGGGGCCGAACTGGGTGGGGTTCACAAAGACGGAGACCACGGTCCGGTCACACCGGGCCACAGAGGTCTTGATGAGGCTGGCGTGGCCTTCGTGGAGGTAACCCATGGTGGGGACCAGGCCCACGGTCAGACCGGCCTTTTTCCAGGCGCGGACCTGTTCCCGGACCTGCTGAATGGTGGTTGCAACATTCATCTTTTCATCTGCTCCTTTTTCCGCCAGAGGCGGGGATTGGTGGAGTTGAGCCTGTCGCAAGACGACAGGCTCTCGACCAAAATCACGGATTTTGGTCGAAAATGCGGCCCCGGCAGCGCACTCGCTGCGCTCGCACGTTTGGGGCCTCCGCCGTCAAGCGGCACTTCCGGGGCGTTGCCCCTCCTTGCCTGTGTGCTTTTGCCGGTACACGCCCGGCTAAAAGCACGGATTTCATTTTATTTTGTTGCTTGCGCAACAAAACTCCTGCGGAGGGCTTCTATGATTTTTTCGTTACACTTAATTGTGCTGGAGGTGATTTTTTGATAACCCTAGCGGCCCATTCGGGCCGCTTATGGGTGGTTTTCCTGCGAATTAATACTCTGCGTCCAGCTTTGCCAGGAACTCATCGGAGCAGTCACTCTTGACGTAGGAGTGGGCCGCGTCGGGGAAGGTCCCGGCCTTGACCTCGGCGTCGTAGGCCCGGAACGCCTCGCTCATGGCGTCGCCGATGTGAGCGAAAGGCTTGACGAACTTGGGCACGAAATCGCCGGACATCCCCAGCATATCCTGATACACCAGCACCTGACCGTCACAGCCCGCGCCCGCGCCGATGCCGATGGTGATCATCTTAACTTTTTTGGTGATGAGGGCAGCCAGCTTGGGAGGCACGCACTCCAGCACCACCATGAAGGCTCCCGCCTCCTGGACGGCCAGCGCGTCCTCCAGCACCCGGCGGGCGTTGTCCTCACCCTTGCCCTGGACCTTGAATCCGCCAAAGGCATTGACCGACTGGGGGGTCATGCCGATGTGGGCGCAGACGGGGATGCCGCAGGCGGTGATGGCCTTGATCTGCTCCACCACAGTCGCGCCGCCTTCCAGTTTAACGGCGTTGGCCTGGCACTCCTTCATCAGGCGGCCTGCGTTCGTCACGGCTTGCTCCACGGAGACCTGATAGCTCATGAAGGGCATATCCAGGATGACAAAGGCGTTCTTGCAGGCACGGCCCACGCTGCGGCCATAGACCACCATCTCGTCCATGGTGACGGGCAGGGTGTCCTCATAGCCCTGCATGGTCATGCCCAGGCTGTCCCCCACCAGGATGGTGTTGATCCCGGCGGCGTCCACCAAACGGGCGGTGGAAAAATCGTAGCTGGTGAGCTGGGTGATCTTCTCGCCCCGCTCCTTCATAGCCATCAGCGTGGCGACAGTGTTTTTCTTCGGCATGGTTATACTGCTCCTTTCAGCACTTGTTTCATGGGTTCATAACTGCGGTCCGGGTGCTTTTCCTCGGCCACCTGCACCAGCTTTTGGGACAGGAGAGCGTACATCTCACGCTCTGCCTCTGTGGGCATAGCGTCCAAGTGCTTTTGCACCGTGGCGGTGTCGCACCGCTCCACCGGTCCGGTCAGGCTCTCCACCGGTCCGGCCTGGGCCAGATGCGCCATATTGCCCACCAGAATGGGCCGCAAGGCTTGCAGCGCTCCTTCACGGGTGAAACCGCAGGTCTCCAGCAGGTCCAGGCTCTCGGCCACCAGCGCCACCACATGGTTGCTGGCGACGGCGGCGGCGGCGTGATAGCGCACCTTGTCCTCCGGGCGGATGATTTGCACCGGGTTGCCGCAGCCCTCCAGCAGCGCCTTCACGCTGTCCAGATGGGCGGGACTGCCCTCGACGCAGAAAAAAACATCCGCCAGCTCTTGGTAAGAGCGATAGGGATCGCTCACCGCGAACAACGGATGGACCGAATACCCGAAGCCGCCGGCCTCTTCCACCCCAGGAAACGCCTGGGTGGAGGGCAGCGCCCCGCTGCAATGACAAATCAGCTTGCCTTTGATGGCGTCTCGCGGCAGGTCCTGGTAGACCTGTCCGATGGCCCCGTCGGGAACAGTGAGGAACAGAGCGTCGCTGGCTTGGGCTGCGGCTGCCGGGGAATCAAAAGCGGTCGTGCCGGTAAAGTCTGCTGCTTGCTGCGCATGGCGGGCGGTGCGGCTGTAATAGCCGGAGACCGGGACACCGTGGGTGGTGAAATACTTGCCCAGGGAAAAGCCCACCTTGCCTGCTCCAATGAATCCAATTTTCATGCTGTCACCTCTTTCTGATGTGAAAAAGGCGGCGCTCAGTCCAGTTCCCAAAGTGTTGAGATACCAGCCGATCAAAAGGATGTGAGATTGCGTGGTTTGTCATGGTTACCGTTTCGGCTTCTCCGAATACAGTCCATCAACGGTTAGAATAGCACCCCCGCGCGCAAAAGTAAAGAGGCGCACGGGGGCAAAAACAAATTTTTTGTTAATTTTTTGTCAAGCGCTTTTCTCCCGGTGGAAGAATTAGTGAAATTTACAACCCCTCTGCCTGGTGGCGCAGGATGCTGAGCGGCGGAGCCTGTACAGGCAGTTGCATCCGAAACAGCATTTGCGGTTTCTTCGGCTCCTCCAGTGGGAAACCGTCCATGTCCTCCATCATGGGAGCCTCGAACGCCACCGGAGCCAGGTCCGGCCCCACCAGCTCCAAAGCGTCCCCCGCCCGGAACTTGTTGCGCAGACTGATGACGGCGTTGCCGTCGCTGTCGCAGGACTGAACGATGCCGGTGATCTGCCACTGGCGGATATACCGGGCGTCCTCGTAGTACTGGCCGGGGTCGCCGAAATAGAACCCGGTGGAGTAGGGCCGGTGACTGACCTTCTCCACCTCATCCCGCCAGACCTGGGGCAGCGGCTGCCCCGCCTCCGCCGCATCGATGGCGTGGCGGTAGGCCCCGGTGACCAGGGCGGCGTAGTAGGCGCTTTTGGCCCGACCCTCGATTTTGAGGGAGTCCAGACCCGCTTCCAGCAGCTTCGGCACATGGTCGATCATGCACATATCCCGGGAGGAGAGGATATAACTGCCCTTTTCGTCCTCGTAGACGGGGAAATACTCGCCGGGGCGCTTCTCCTCCATCAGGGTGTATTGATAGCGGCAGGGCTGGGCGCAGGCTCCTCGGCTGGAGTCCCGCTCGCTCCGGCCTGTCATGTAGTTGCTGAGCAGGCACCGACCCGAATAGGACACACACATGGCCCCGTGACCGAAGGCTTCCAGCTCCAGTTCTTTCGGTGTTTTGGCCCGTATCTCCCGAATTTCATCCAGAGAGCACTCCCGCGCCAAAATGACCCGGCTGGCCCCCAGTTCATACCATGCAGTAGCGGTGACGGCGTTGGACACGCTGGCCTGGGTGGAGATGTGTTTCTGCACATGGGGGGCGTACTTCTGGGCCAGGCGGAAGGCCCCAAGGTCAGCCACGATGACCGCCGTGACCCCGGCGTCGTCCAATGTCTCCAGCCAGGCGGGGAGCCGGGCAATCTCGTCGCCCCGGGGCATGGTGTTGATGGTGACGTGGGTCTTGACGCCGTGGGCCTTGCACAGCCGCACCGCCTGATACAGCTCATCGTGGGAGAAGTTGCCCGCGTAGGCCCGCATCCCGAAGGTGGTCCCCGCCAGATAGACGGCGTCCGCGCCATAGGCCACGGCCATGTTCAGCCGCTCCATGTCCCCAGCGGGGGCCAGCAGTTCCAGCTTATTCCTCATCGTCGGTCTCTCCGGTCTGGGCTGCCTTAAAGGTGTTAAAGCTATAGCTTTCCGTAAAGAAGTGATTCTCCCCGTCGTCGCCCAGCATGAAGTAATAATAATCCGTGTCGCCGGGATTCAGCGCCGCCTCAATGGAGTCCATACCGGGGTTGCAGATGGGGCCTTCCGGCAGACCCGCGTACAGATAGGTGTTATAGGGGCTGTCGGTGTCCAGGTCGTCCTGGGTCAGATCTTCCTTGCGCTCCTCCAACAGATACTGCACGGTGGAGTCCATCTGGAGGTAGCCGCCGATCCCATCGTAATCCGGGTTTTCCAGTCGGTTGTAGATAACGGAGGCAATGCTGCTGCGGTCGTCGCTGCTGCCGGTGGTCTCCTTCTCGATGATGGAGGCGATGATGATGATGTCGTCCAGGTCATAGGCGAGAGTCTCCTCGCTGAGGGCCTCGCTCATCTGGTCAGCAAAGTTTGACAGCAATCGCTTGATGACGCTCTCTGCGTCCGCGTCTTTATAAAACTCGTAGGTGTCGGGGAACAGATAACCCTCCAGCAGTGCCGTGCCGGTGCGGTCCACATCCTCCAGGAAGGAATATTCGAAGATGTCACTCTCTGCGGAGGCGGTCAGGTCTTCAACGGAGCAAACCCCGCTGTCCTCCAGCAATTGGAACGCCTCTGCCACCGTGTAACCCTCCGGGATGGTGACGGTGACCGTCTCCCGATAGACAGAGGTGGAGCTGATGTTATTCAGCAGTGCGGAATAGTCCATTTCCGTGTTCAGCTCATAAGTGCCGGTGGTGATTTTGCTGGTCTTGTTGGTGACGGCGGCAAAAATCTCGAAGAGGAATTTGTACTCGATCAGCCCTTCTTCCTTCAAGTGATCCGTCACATCTGCAATGGTATCCCCCTCCGAAACGGTGAAGGAGACTGTCTTTTCCGTCTTGTCCAAAGCCAGCAGGTCATTGGCCCACCGCCAGCCGAGGGTGGCCAGCAGAAAGGAGATGACCAGCACTCCTGCCACATAAATCAGAGCGGCCAGGATGGATTCCGGCAGCGTTCTGGGCTGGCGCTTCTCGGCGGCTGGCTGGGACTGCTCCGGCGGCGTGGGCGGCACGGGAGGCGCTGCGGCAAGGTCATCCTGCGGAGGAAAAGGCTCTCCCTCCTGCTGCGGCTCCGGCTCCCAGGAGCAAAATCCTTCTGTCCAATCAAAGTTATCCCAACTGTCGGCCTTTGCGTGCTCTGCCGCGCCTTCTGGCTGGTTTTCTGCTGTACCGGGAACCTGTTTCTCTTCGCCCCAGCTTTTTTCTTCGTTGGACATAAGCGTCTCCTTCCCGCTGCCTGCACAGCCGGTGGTGTAGTTTCATTTAGCCGTGGTAGTGGATGCCATTTTTGACCTGTTCCATGATTTCGGTTCCCTTCAGGACCTCCACCAGCCGCAGACCGAAGTCGATGCAGCTACCGGCAGCCTCGCCGGTGATGAAGCGGCCATCCGTGACCACCCGCTCCCCTTTCAGCACCACGGCGGAGAACATCTGGTCCTCCAGGCCGGGATAGACCACGGCGTTCCGCCGGTCCAACAGGCCCAACTGAGCCAGGATGGTGGGGGCGGCACAGATGGCGCAGACCCATTTCCCCTTCTCCGCAGCCTTCTGGATGAGCACCATAGCGGGCATGGAGTTCAAAATGGCCTCTACGCCGCCCAGACCGCCAGGCAGCATCAGCAGTTCCATCTTGTCGGTATCCACCTGATCCAGTGTGATGTCCGCCAGGACCTTGACGCCCTGCCCGGAGACCACCTCCAGGCTGTCTGTCAGCGACACCATAGCGACCTCGATCCCCGCCCGACGCATCACATCGCAGGGGGCCAGCGCCTCGATTGTTTCAAATCCGTTGCCAAGCAGAATGTAAACCATCTTTCATTTCTCCTTTCGGTTGTGCAGCGCCGCGCAGTGGCGCAGTTTTCTCTCTCCAAACAGGGTTGTCACTGGATGCAGAGCGTTTCCTCTACACCCCAGGCGGGACGCCTCCCGCAAAGGCAATAACATCCATTTTTCAACTTACGGCGTTATTATATCATATCCTGTCGGGAAAGTCTACAGCCTGTTCCTGTAAAAAAGCGATAGTTTATCCCGAAAAGCCACCTCTTTTTTCGGAAAAACACACTGCGGGGCACTCTTTGCCCCGGCAACAAAAAATGGGGATTGACAGGTCAATGTCTGTAGTGGTATTATAGAACAAAAGTTCTAAACACCTGCTTTGAGGGTACGCATATGCTTTCTGTGCTGCACATCGAGAATATTGCCGTCATCGAGTCGGCGGAGATTCAGTTTGACAAGGGCTTTAACGTCCTGACCGGCGAGACCGGTGCGGGCAAGTCCATCGTGGTGGACGCCATCGGCGCGGTGCTGGGGGGACGTACCTCCCGTGATTTGATTCGCACCGGAGCAAAGTCCGCCCTGGTCAGCGCCACTTTTTCAGAGCTGCCGGAGCTGGATTGGTTTGCGGAAAACGGCGGGGGTCCGGATGAAGAGGGCAATCTGCTGCTCCAGCGGGAGCTGCGTCTGGATGGGAAAAACCTCTGCCGTCTGAATGGCCGTCCGGTGCCGCTGGCCCAACTGCGGGAGCTGGGACGGCAACTGCTGAACATCCACGGTCAGCACGACGGTCAGCAACTATTGGACCCGGAGTGCCATCTCTCCTATCTGGACAGCTACGGGGAGACCGCGCCCCTTCTGGCGGATTTTCAGGCCGCATATCACCAGGTCGCCGCGCTGAAAAAGCAGATCAGCGCCCTCCAGATGGGCGAGGCGGAGAAGGCCCGGCGCATCGACTCGTTGACTTATCAAATTGACGAGCTGGAGCGGGCCAACCTGAAACCCGGCGAGGACAAGGAATTGACCGAGCGACGGAACCTGCTTCGCAACGCCGGGAAGCTGATGGACGCCATCGACACGGCGTTTTTCGCCCTCTACGGCAGCGACGAACGGGACGGCGCCATTTCCCTGGTGGAGACCGCAGAGGAGGCTCTGCGGGCCGGTGGCCGGTACAGCCAGGAGCTGGCTTCCCTCAGCGACAACCTCTCCGAGCTGCGGTACACGCTGACTGACGCGGCGGAGCGGGTGCAGGAGAAAAAAGAGGGTCTGGAGATTTCCCCCCATGAGTTGGATGAACTAGAAAGCCGTCTGGACCTCATCTATCGACTGCGCAAAAAGTACGGGTCAACAGTGGAGGAGATGCTGGCCTATCTGGAGCGCTGCAAGCAGGAGTTGGAGGAGATTCAATATTCCAGTGACCGTATCGAGCAACTGACCCGGCAGTTGGTGGGGGCGCTGCGGGAGGCCGCCGCCAGGGGCAAAAAGCTGACCGAGGCCCGGAAGGAGCAGGCACGCTCCCTGGAGCAGCGGATTCAAAAGGAGCTGGCCGATTTGGATATGCCCAAGGTGCGCTTCCAGGTGCAGTTCGCACCCAAAGAAGGCTCCTTCCACATGGACGAGACGGGCATGGACCAGGTGCAGTTCTTGATGTCCGCCAACGTGGGGGAGGATTTGAAGCCCATCCACAAAATCGCCTCCGGCGGCGAGCTGGCCCGCATTATGCTGGCCCTGAAAAACGTCCTGGCGGAAAACGAGTCCATCACCACCCTGGTCTTTGACGAGGTGGACACCGGCGTCTCCGGTCGGGCGGCCACCAAGGTGGCCCGGAAAATGGCGGACGTGGCCCGACGCAAGCAGGTGCTGACCGTCACACACCTGCCCCAGATCGCAGCCATGGCCGACGTGCATTTCTCCGTGGAGAAGGGCGAGCGGGACGGGCGCACCTACACCGACGTGGAGCGGCTGACCCCCCAGCGGCGGCGGGAGGAGCTGGCCCGGCTCACCGGTGGCAGCGTTGTAACGCCCGCCCTGCTGAAAAGCGCCGGGGAACTGCTGGAGCAGTCGGAAGCGTACCGAAAAGAGCTTCGCGGCGAGGGGTAAAAAGCCTCTTGACATCTTAGACGAAATCCGTTAAAATACCTGACAAGCCAAAGTTACAATATGCGATGACAGGGAAGAGTAGCGTCCTCGCCGTTTTTCAGAGAGCTTCCGGTTGGTGCAAGGAAGCAAGCGGCCCTCGTGAATACCCCCTTGAGTAGCTGCCCCAACGGTTTTTCCCAGTAGGCGCAGCCGGTTTGCGACCGTTATCCCGCCGGAGTCTTTGACTCCCTGAGGTTCGCCCTGCGAGGGGCCGACGCATCAGAGGTGGTACCGTGCATTTGCGCCCTCTGTCCCAGTGCGGACAGGGGGCTTTTTTGGCGCAGTCTTCTGTCTGGAAAAAATTTAAAAGGAGACGAACAACCATGCAAATCTACGAAGAACTGCAAGCCCGCGGCCTCATCGCCCAGGTCACCGACGAGGACCAGGTCCGGGAACTCATCAACAACGGCAAGGCCACCTTCTACATCGGCTTTGACCCCACGGCGGACTCCCTCCACGTGGGCCACTTTATGGCCCTGAGCCTGATGCGCCGCCTGCAAAAGGCAGGCAACCAGCCCATCGCCCTGCTGGGCGGCGGCACCGGTATGATCGGCGACCCCTCCGGCAAGAGCGATATGCGTAAAATGCTGACCCGTGAGACCATCCAGCACAACATCGAGTGCTTCCAAAAGCAGATGAGCCGCTTCATCGACTTCGGCGAGGGCAAGGCCATGA
This sequence comes from Clostridiales bacterium, assembly GCA_021202515.1. Taxonomy (GTDB): domain Bacteria; phylum Bacillota; class Clostridia; order Oscillospirales; family Oscillospiraceae; genus Onthomonas. Next base: position 23,947 of record JAJQCW010000035.1, read on the forward strand.
TGGTCAACAACGCCGACTGGCTGCTGAACCTGAACTATGTGGATCTGCTGCGAGAGGTGGGCGCCTGCTTCTCCGTGAACAATATGCTGCGGGCCGAGTGCTACAAGCAGCGGATGGAGAAGGGCCTCTCCTTCCTGGAGTTCAACTACATGATCATGCAGAGCTATGACTTCTACGTCCTGTACCAGAAGTACGGCTGCAACTTCCAGTTCGGCGGCAACGACCAGTGGTCCAACATGCTGGGCGGCCTGGAGCTGATCCGCCGGAAGCTGGGCAAGACCGACGCCGCCGCCATGACCATCACCCTGCTGCTGAACAGCGAGGGCAAGAAGATGGGCAAGACGGAAAAGGGCGCGGTGTGGCTGGACCCGGACAAGACCTCCCCCTACGAGTTTTACCAGTACTGGCGCAACGTCAGCGACAGCGACGTCATCAAGTGCCTGAAAATGCTCACCGAGGTGCCTTTGGAGGAGATCGCCGTCATGGAGACCTGGCAGGACAGCAAGCTCAACCAGGCCAAGGAAGTGCTGGCCTTCGAGCTGACCAAGCTGGTCCACGGGGAGGAAGAAGCGACCAAGGCCCAGCAGACCGCCCGCAGTCTCTTCGGCACCGGCGCACAGCAGGCGGATATGCCCACGACAGAGCTGTCCGAGGCCGACCTGACCGACGGCAAAATCTCCATCATCAAGCTGCTGGTGCAGGCGGGGCTGGCCGCCTCCAACGGCGAGGCCAAAAAGCTGGTGAAGGGCGGCGGCGTGTCCGTGGACGGCGAAAAGGTCGCCGCCATCGACGCGACCTATGCTGTCCCCGCTGACGGGCTGGTGCTCCGCAAGGGCAAGAAGGTGTACCGTAAGGTCGCGTTGGCAAAATAACAACATTAAAACCGCCCGACCGGGGAACCGGGCAGGCGGTTTTCTATGGATGAGGCAATCTTACAGGGAATATCCCCACAGGTTTCGCATTTGCGGTATCAGGGTATCAATGTCCCAGGTTTTCTGGCTGTTCTTCCGGCTGTTGGGGTCGTTGACGATGACGTTCCCATCGTCGTCCACGCCGGTCAGCACGACAAAGTGCCCGGAGGAGGTGAAGTCACCCGGCCCCATGCTGCAAATAATGGGAGTTCCCTCCCCCAGCGCCGCTAAAATGCTGTCCGCGTCATAGCTGACATTCTCCACGGTCAGGCCCAGGAACTGTGCGCCCTGGTCCATCAGCTCCCACGAGGAGCCGATCCCGTCCACATAGTACCCCTGCTCTTCCGCCCATTCCGCTACAGCGCAGGGGTCCCATCGGGTCTCCCCGGTCAGTCCGCAGACCACCATAGACAGACAGGTGGGGCCGCAGCCGGTGACGGCCAAAAAATCGTCGCCGTAGGTCTCATAGCCCCAACGTTCATCCCACTGCAAAAACAGCGGGATCTCCCCCTGGACTACCTCACAGGACAGATCAACTTCCGCGTGGGTGTCTTTGTGCTCCAGGTAGTCCAGAACAAAGTCCTCGGTCTCCGGGTTGCGCTCCAGCAGCGAAATCAAGCTGTCGGGATAACCAGCCGCCTCCAGCCGCCACGAACGAAAGGCGGCGTGCAGCGCAGGGAGTTTCATCAACGCGCCTGCTGCCACAAGCAGCAGCGCCGCCAGCAGCAGGACGCTGCGCAGCTTGTGGGAACGCTTTCTCCGCTTTTGCGTTGTTTTTCGTGTCATCGACAAAATCTCCTTCTCTTTCTCATTTTACCATTGGATGGTATCATGTTTTTTCACTGAGAAGGGCTTTTTCATCTGCTTTTTAAACTATCGGCTCTCTTTTCATGTAAATTTCATCTTTTGCTCGCAAAAAGCCCCCAGAACCGCAGTTCTGAGGGCCTTTTCAACATGTAAAGTATTTTGCCTTAACGGTAGTGATCCTTCACCTGGAGCCGCCCCAGGGCCTTCGCCAGGGCCATTTCGGTCATACGATGCTCCTTTTGGCTCTGCTTCTGCCGCAGGGCCTCCTGTGCCTCCTCGTACTCCCGGCGGGCGCGGTTGGCGTCGATCTCCTCCGGGCGCTCGATGGTGTCCACCAGCACCACCACGTCCCGGTTGTTCACCAGGGCGAAGCCCGGCCCAGAGGCCACAACGGTAGTGGCCCCATCGGGGGTGGTGTAGCGCAGCTCGCCGGGGATCAGCGCCGTCACCGCTTCGGCGTGGTGGGCCAGGATACCGACGGACCCATCGAAAGCGGGGATCACCAGGCTGACGCAGGGACCGTTGTAAAACAGCCGCTCCGCGCTGATGAGCAGCAGCTTAAATTCCTCCATTCTGGGCCTCCATCCGCTTGGCCTTTTCCACCACCTCGTCGATGGTGCCCACGTTGAAGAACGCCGCCTCCGGGTAGGCGTCCATCCGGCCCTCGATGATGGCTTTGAAGCCGCGAATGGTCTCGCTAACGGGGACGTAGCAGCCGGGGACATCGGTGAACGCCTCGGCCACGTGGAAGGGCTGGGACAGGAACCGCTCGATTTTTCTGGCCCGGTAGACGGTGAGCCGGTCGTCCTCGCCCAGCTCCTCCATACCCAGAATGGCGATGATGTCCTGCAATTCCCGGTACTTTTGCAACATCTCCTGGACCTTACGGGCGGTGGTGTAGTGTTCCAGGCCCACGATCTCCGGCTCCAGGATACGGGAGGTGGACTCCAGCGGGTCCACGGCGGGATAAATGCCCTTCTCCACGATTTTCCGGCTCAGAACGGTGGTGGCGTCCAGATGAGTGAAAGTGGTGGCCGGGGCCGGGTCGGTCAGGTCGTCCGCGGGGACGTAGACCGCCTGCACGGAGGTGACAGAGCCATCCTTGGTGGAGGCGATGCGCTCCTGTAGCTCGCCCATCTCGTTGGCCAGGGTGGGCTGGTAGCCCACGGCGGAGGGGATGCGCCCCAGCAGTGCGGAGACCTCGCTGCCGGCCTGGACGAACCGGAAGATGTTGTCGATGAACAGCAGAACGTCCTTGTGTTCCACGTCCCGGAAGTATTCCGCCATGGTCAAGCCGGTCTCCGCCACCCGCATACGCACGCCAGGGGCCTCATTCATCTGACCAAAAACCAGAGAGGTCTTGTTCAGCACGCCGCTCTCCCGCATTTCGGTCCACAGGTCGTTGCCCTCACGGGACCGCTCGCCTACGCCGGTAAAGATGGAGTAACCGCCGTGTTCGGTTGCTACGTTGTGGATCAGCTCCTGAATCAGCACCGTTTTGCCCACACCGGCGCCGCCAAACAGACCCACCTTGCCGCCCTTGGCGTAGGGGGCCAGCAGGTCGATGACCTTGATGCCGGTCTCCAGCATTTCCACCACGGGGCTTTGCTGGTCAAAAGCGGGGGGCTTGCGGTGGATGCCCCACTTTTGCTGGGCGTTGACCTCGCCTGCGTCGTCGATGGGGTCCCCCAGCACGTTGAACAAGCGGCCCAAGGTGGCCTCGCCCACGGGGACCTGGATGCTGTCGCCGGTGGCGGTGACGGTCATGCCTCGGTAGAGGCCCTCACTGGGGCTGAGCATGATGCAGCGCACCACGTTGCCGCCGATGTGCTGGGCGACTTCCATAACGCTGCGCCGTTCCAGGCCCTGGATCTCCAGGGCCTCGTTGATTCTCGGCAGAGAACCGTCTTGAAACTCCACGTCCACCACGGGACCGGAGATTTGAACAATGTTACCTGTGTTCAAGGGTACAGTTCTCCTTTCCTCAAACAGATTTGATCTTCCGCTGGGCCTTGGCTCCGGCGGCGACCTCGGTGATCTCCTGGGTGATCATGGCCTGCCTTGCCCGGTTGTACTGGATGTTCAGGTCGTGCAGCATTGCGTCCGCGTTGCGGTTGGCCGCGTCCATGGCCATCATGCGGGCGTTCTGCTCCGCGCAGAAGGAGTCCACCAGGGCGCTGTACACAAACCCCACCAGGTAGTTGGGGATCAGATGGTCCAGCACCTCGTCCAGGGAGGGGTTAAACTCGTAGCTGGTGCGGATGTCCTCCATCTCCAGGCTGCGGTCTGTCGCCGATTCGTCTGCGATCAGCGCCTCCCGGTCCAGGGGCAGCAGGCGGGTCATGATGGTATCATTTGCCACAGCGTTTTTCACGTTGGTGTAAATGATGTGGATGCCGTCCAACTCTCCCCGGTCGTAGCGGTCCAGCAGCTCCAAGGCGATGCGTCTGGCCCGGTCCAACGTGGGGTTCTGGGCGGTGTAGAGGAAGCTCTGCTCGATGGGGATGTGCCGCTCTTTGAAGAACTGGTGGCCGTACTCCCCCACCACGAACAGGCTCGGTTTGGTTTGCCCCTCCATCTGCTGCATGGCCAGCTTCAGTACGTTGTGGTTATAGGCCCCAGCCAGCCCCTTGTCGGCGGTGATGACCAGATACCCCCGGCGCAATGACGTGGGCATCTCCCGCTCGTGGTTGATGAAATACCGGCTCTCCCCCTCCGGCGAATGCTGCGCCATGCGGACGATGGCCTTTTGCAGGGTGGAAAAATAGGGACGGGTGGCGTCCAGCTCCTTTTTCACCTTCCGCAGCTTGGTGGAGGAGATCAGGTACATGGCGTTGGTGATTTTTCGAGTGTCCTGGATGCTCTTGATGCGTCCCTTGATCTCTCTGGTGTTTGCCATACGCTCACCCGCTTAGACCAGGTCCGGGTACTGGGACCGCTTGAACTCCAGGGCGGCGGCGACAATGCGCTCCCGCAGGCTGTCGGTCAGTACCTGGCCGGTCTCCAGGTCGTGGATGATGTCACGCTGCTCCGCCGCGAAGTAGTCCAGCATGGAACTGCGGAAGGAGCGCAGTTTGCCCACGGGGATGTTCAGCATGACACGGGCCGTCATCGTCACCAGGGAGATGACCTGCTCCGGCATGGTCATAGGCTGGCACAGGCTCTGCTTGAGCAGCTCCATCACCCCCGCGCCGTAGGCCAGTTGCTCCTTGGTGCTCTCGTCCAAATCGGAGGAGAACTGGGTGAACACCTCCATCTCCCGGTACTGGGCCAGGTCGATGCGGATGGAACCGGCGGCGGACTTCATGGCCTTGCTCTGGGCCGCGCCGCCCACACGGGAGACGGAAAGACCCACGTTGACGGCAGGCCGCTGGCCGGAGAAGAACAGGTCGCTCTCCAGGAAAATCTGGCCGTCGGTGATGGAGATGACGTTGGTGGGGATATAGGCGGAGACATCCCCCGCCTGGGTCTCGATGATGGGGAGCGCGGTGATGGAACCGCCGCCCAGCTTGTCGCTGAGTCGGGCCGAGCGCTCCAGCAGACGGGAGTGGAGATAGAACACGTCGCCGGGATAAGCTTCCCGGCCGGGGCTGCGCTCCAGCAGCAGCGACAGGGCGCGGTAGGCTACCGCGTGCTTTGACAGGTCGTCGTAGACGATGAGCACGTCCTGGCCCCGGTACATGAAATACTCGCCCAGGGCAGTGCCGGAGTAGGGGGCGATGTATTGCAGCGGGGCGGCGTCGCTGGCGGTGGCGTTGACCACGATGGTGTACTCCAGCGCGCCGTATTTTTTCAGGGTGTTGACGATTTTTGCCACGGCGCTGGCCTTCTGGCCCACGGCCACGTAGATGCACACCACATTCTTGCCCTTTTGGTTCAGAATGGCGTCGATGGCGATGGAAGTCTTGCCGGTCTGCCGGTCACCGATGATCAGCTCCCGCTGGCCTCGGCCAATGGGGAACATGGAGTCGATGGCCAAAATCCCGGTCTCCAGGGGGACGCCGACGCTGCGTCGGTCCACGATGCTGGGGGCGGGGCTTTCAATGGGGCGGTAGCCTGCGGCGTCGATGGGACCGCCGCCGTCGATGGGCACACCCAGCGCGTCCACTACTCGGCCCAGGAACGCATCCCCCACGGGGATACCCGCCATTCTGCCGGTGCGCATGACCCGGCTGCCCTGGTGGATGTCCGCGCCGTTGCTGAACAGGATGCAGCCGATTTCGTTCCGGCGGATGTCCTGCACCATGCCCTTGTCGCCGGAGTCGAACTGGATGATCTCGCCGTACATGGCGTGGTCGATGCCGTCGATGGTGGCGATGCCGTCTCCCACGTACCGGACAACGCCCACCTCCTGGTTTTTGGCCTCCAGGTCAAAGTCTGTGACCTCCGCCTTGAGCAGGGGGATAATGTCCTCCAGACTGCCCACGGCGCGCACCGACTTGAGCCGTTCCCGGAACTGCTCCACCCGGCCCTGGGCTGACCAGTCGTACTCATCCGCCCCGGCCTGGAGCGTGAAACCGCTGACCAGGCTCCTGTCCTCCCGGAGGGTCAGTTCTACCTGCTGACAGGCATACTTTTTCTGCAAAAAGGCGCGGATGCCCTCCAACTGTTGGGAACTGGGCGCTGTGACATAGGACAGGACCGCCTGGAGTGTTCCCTTGGTCTGTTCAGTCATCTTCTTCCGCCGCCTTCTTCAAAAACTCGTCGTAGAGGTCGCTGTCGTGTTCGGCGTTGGCATAGGCCACCTTCGCCGCGGCCGCCACGACGATTTCGGTGATCTCCCCCTGGGCCTTTTGCAGAATGTCCTTCTTCCGCGCCTCGGCCTGGGTCTCGGCGTTCTGGATGATGCCCTGGGCGGTGGTGTTGGCGTCAGCCACAATGCGGGCGTATTCCTGGTTGGCCTGCTGCTGGGCGTCCTGGAGGATACGCCGCTTTTCCTCCTCCACCTTGGTCAGAGAAGTGCTGTGCTCCTGCTCCAGCGCCAGCGCCTGAGCCTTGGCCGCCTCCGCGTCCGCCAGGCTCTGGTCCACCTGGGCCTGACGCTGCTCTAGAATTTTATGAACGGGCTTGAACAGGAATCTCTGCATTAACACATAGAGGACGACCAGGTTGATCGCTGTCCAGAGCAGCCCAATATCTACTCGAAGCAATGTCGTTTCCTCCTTTTTCGCGTCACAGCAGCAGGATGATGAGCAGCGCGATGACAAAGCCGTAGATGGCGGTGGCCTCGGCCAGGGCGCAGCCCAGGATCAGAGAGGACTGAATTTTGCCGCTGGCTTCGGGCTGGCGGGCGATGGCGTCCATGGCGTGGGCGGTGGCGATGCCGATGCCGACGCCGGCGCCCAGACCGCAGAGAACGGCGATGGCGGCGCCGATTGCTTGAAGAGTACCCATATTATTACGCTCCTTTTTTCAATTTGCGTTATTCCAACGCTTCCTTGATGTAAATGCTGGTCAAAAATACAAACACATAGGCTTGCAAAATTCCGTCGAAAAAGTCAAAGTAGAGACTGAACACCATCGGCAACACAGCGGGCACCACGGCCTCGATCAGCTCCATAATGACGAACGCGCCCAGCACGTTGCCGAACAGACGCATACACAGGGACAAAGGCCGCGTGACCAGATCCAAAATGTTGAACGGGGTGACGATAGCCACTGGATGGGTGAACCCATGGAGCCAGCCCTTGACGCCCTTTTCCCGGATACCGGCCACCTGCACCAGGACGATGCTGAAAATGGCCAGGCAGAGAGGGACGTTCAGCTCCTTGGTGGGGGGCTTGAACCCAAAAATGCCGAAGATGTTGGCCAGGCTGATATAGAGGAGGATGGTCACCAGATAGGGAACGTAACGACGGCCTTTTTCACCGACCATGCCCTCTACCAGACTCTCCAGCTTCAGCACGGCAAATTCCACCGCCGCCTGGCGCTTGGAGATGTGGTCCACCTGTAAATTCCGGGTCAACAGCGCGGAGAGGATGACCAGCACCGCGATAACGATCCACGAGACCACAACGCCTTCGGAGAAGTCCAGCGGGCCGATGGAAAAGACCGTTTCGCACTGCATTTCCTCTATGATCGTTTCAGCCAGATTTCCCAATTTTTTCACTTCCTTTCTGCGCGTTTTCGCCGCTTGCGCAGTTATTTTCCGCACACAAAACGGTTCCGCTGACGCTACAGAGTATTTTAGCATTTTGCCCTCTGAAATTCCAGTGCAAATCCCACAGTTTTCTTCCCTATAAAACCGGTTAAATGTGAATTACTGCACAATAACAGTGCAAAATGCGAAACAAAATTTGTCTCACCCGCTCCTGTCAGCGAGAAAAGGACGGACTTCGCCAAAGTCCGTCCTTGGGTTTTGCGTTTTGAAGTGCTTTTTCTGCGTCTGTTCCTCAGCTCAGCCACCTGGCGTCAGAGAAGGGGAAAAAGACACAGACCGCCTTGCCCAGCACATACCGGGTGTCCACCATACCCAGGCTGGCGTATCGGCTGTCGGTGGAGCCGTTGCGGTTGTCGCCCATGACGAAGATGCAGCCCTCCGGCACCTGGAAGCTGCTGTACACCATGCCGTCCCGCTCCACCATGTAGTCGTCCCCGTACTGCTCGGTGCCCTCATTGGCGAAGTTCAGATAATCCTCCTCCAGGGCGACGCCGTCCACATAGACGGTGTTGGTGTCGTAGTCGATTTCCACCGTCTGACCCGCCACGGCGATGACTCGCTTGACAATGGCCTCGGAATCGTCCTCGTAGGGAAACCCGTCTTTTTTCAGCACCACGACATCTCCCTGTTGGGGCGTGTAGCCGATGCGCTGGATGAGCATGGCGTCGCCGTCGTGGAGGGTGGGGTACATGGAGGAGCCGGACACGCCGAACACCATGCCAAAAAAGGTAAAGAAGATGGTGATAAACACCAGCACCAGGGCCAGGGTTTGCAGCCAGTCATAGACATCTCTGCGCCAGCCCCCGCTGGCGGCGTCCGGTTCGGTCTGGTTTTCAGGAATTTTCTGACTCATAGTTCTGTCTGTACCTCATGCTGTCAGTCGGTGATGTCAATGCGCTCTGCGCGCAGGCAGGTGCGCTTGTCGCTGTCCACCGTGAAGAGGACGGCATTGAGCTGGCAGGGGCCGGGGGCCGGTTCGTACCGGCGGGGCAGCCCGCCCAGGAATTTGTTGATGGAGATTTGCGGCTGGATGCCGATGACAGAGTTTCTGGGGCCGGTCATGCCCAAATCGGTGACATAACCGGTGCCTTTGGGCAGCACCCGATTGTCGGCAGTGGGAACATGGGTGTGGGTCCCCCAAAGGGCGGAGACCCGCCCGTCCAGATACCAGCCCAGGGCCAGTTTTTCGCTGGTGGCCTCGGCGTGGAAGTCTGCCAGGACGATGTCTGCGTCCATCTTCGCCAGGACAGAATCGGCCACCGTGAAGGGATTATCTACGTTGGGGTCCATCTCCACCCGGCCGATCAAGTTGACCACCCCGATGCGCAGGCCCATCGGTCCCTCGTAGACCGCCCAGCCCCGGCCTGGGAGACGCTGGGGGAAGTTGGCGGGCCGGAGGATATACCGGTTATCATCTAAAAACTGAGTGATTTTGATTTTGCCCCAGGTGTGGTTGCCCAGGGTGATGACATCCGCCCCGGCGGTGAAAATGTCCAGCGCGTTGTCCTCGGTCAGGCCCACACCGGCGGCGTTTTCGCCGTTGACCACGGTAAAATGGACCTGGTTAAGCCGTTTGAGGGCCGGGAGATGGCGGCGCAGGCAGGTGACGCCGGATTGGGACACCACGTCCCCCACGGCGAGAATGTTCAGCAGCATGATTTTGCCCCTTTCCAGGGTGATACCGTCAGTATACGCCTGCTGCGGGAAAAGTGCAAACAAAAGTTTATCGCTTTTCGGCAAGTGAAACGCCTTTGCCGTCCTGCCAATATTGCGCGGCAAAAATCCTACTCCATGTTCACGTCCGCCAACAGTTCATTTTCCACCACCTGGGTCCGCTCTCCTTCAATGCAGTAGACCCGGTGCAAAAAGACGTTCATGTGCTCCCCCAGGCGAAGCTCCCGGCGCTCCAGAGAGCGGTTGGTCAGCAGCGTGATGTCGTGGACCTTCAGGCGCACCTCCAGGGAGTTTCCCCGAAAGCTGATGCCGGTGACGACCCCATCCTCCGCCCGGTCCGCGTAGGGTTGCATTTGCAGATTGTCCTTCTTGAAGGCGTCCACAAACTCCGGGCGAATGAGAATTTTCTGTCCTTTCGGCAGCTTCTCAAAGCCGCGGAACCCGGACAGTCCCTCCACTACGCTGGAATTGCCTGCAAACTGAGCGACAAAAGGGGTCTGTGGGTGCAGGTAAATTTCCGTCGGCGTTCCCATCTGCTCGATGCGGCCCTCGTTGAGGATGATGATGTCGTCGGCCACCTCCAGCGCCTCTTCCTGGTCGTGGGTGACGAAGATACTGGTGATGCCCACCTGAACGATCATGTCCCGGAGCCAGACCCGCAGCTCTTTGCGCACCTTGGCGTCGATGGCGGCAAACGGCTCGTCCAGCAGCAGCAGGCTGGGACCTGGGGCGATGGCTCTGGCGAAGGCCACCCGCTGCCGCTGTCCGCCGGAGAGCTGGTTGGGATACCGCTTTTCCAGTCCCTCCAGGCCGATGAGCTGAATCAGCTCCGTGACCCGCGCGCGAATTTCCGCCTTGCTCTTTTTCTGCACCTTCAAGCCAAAGGCGATGTTGTCATAGACGTTCATATAGCGGAACAGGGCGTAGTTTTGGAACACAAACCCGATGCCCCGCTCCCCCGCCGGGACGTCGTTGACGTTTTTCCCGTTGATGAGGATGTCGCCGCTGTCCTGCTGCTCCAGTCCGGCGATCATGCGGAGAATGGTGGTCTTGCCGCTTCCGCTGGGACCCAGCAGGGCAGCCATTTTGCCCTGCTCCACGCCAAAGGTGATATCTTTGGCCGCCTCGTAGTCGTCGAACCGCTTGCAAAGCTGTCTTGTCTCAATGAACATTTACAATCCCTCCTGCTCCTCGGACTTTCTGGCCCGCCATTCGGCGATATTCTTCAAAATCAGCATGACCAACGCCAGCAGCACCAGAAGGGAGGACACCGCGAATGCCTGGGTGATGGCCTCCGCGCCGCCTGACATATAAAGGGCGTCCACCTCCAGGGGAAGGGTGAAGGTCTCGCCCCTGGCCTTTGACACGGCGTAGACCGCGCCAAACTCCCCGAATGCCCGCGCCGCGCACAAAACCATTCCGTAAATGAGCGGCCATTTGATGTGGGGCAGCGTGACCCGGCGGAAGATGGTAAAGCCTCCCGCCCCCAGCAGGGCGGCGGCTTCCTCCTCGGCACAGCCTTGGAGGTTCATAGCGGGCAGCAGCTCCCGCAGCACATAGGGAAACGTGACGAAAATCGTCGCCAGCACCACACCAGGGATGGAAAACACCAGGGCGATGTCCGTGCCAAAGGTGTCGTTGAACCAGTTGACCACCGGGGTCGCCAGACCGCTGCGGCCAAACATCATAATGAAAGCCAGGCCCGCGATGACCGGCGAGATGGAAAAGGGAATGTCAATTAAAGTCGTCAGCACGCTTTTGCCCCGAAACTCAAACTTGGTCAGCAGCCAGGAGGCCGCCAGCGCAAAAAACGTGTCCACCAACAGCGCGATGACTGCCGCCAGCAGCGTGACCCGCAAAGCCGAGAGGGTAGTCTTGGCTGTGACCGCGCTCCAGTACAGCGCCCAGCCGTCTTTCAGCGCCCGGTAGAGGACCTCCACCAGGGGCCAGACCAGCATCACCGCAAAGAACAGCACTCCAATTACAATGAGCGCGATTTGTCCCGCCGACAGGCGGGCTTTTTTCTTTTGGTTCATTGCGTCCTCCCTTTATCGGGTCCGCCGGGCGGCGAACCACTGCACCAGGTTCAGCAGAAACATCAGCAAAAAGGAAATCGCCAGCAGCACCAGGGCGATGGCGGCGGCCCCAACGTAATCGGCGCTGCCCGAATTGAGCTTCTGCATGATGACGTAGGACACCACCTGGGTGCCGTTTTTGCTGCTGTTGCCGGAGATGTAGATGACGCTGCCGTACTCGCCAATGCCCCGCGCCAGGGCCAGCCCGAAGCCGGTCAGCAGGGCCGGGGTCAGCTCCGGCAGGATAACGTGGCGGAAGGTGAATCCCCGCGACGCCCCCAGCATCAGCGCCGCCTCCTCGCAGGAGGGGGGCAGCTTGCGCAGCACCGGCTGGATGGAGCGCACCACAAAGGGGATGCCCACAAACACCAGGGCGATGACCAGCCCCACTCTGGAATAAGAACCTTGAATACCGATGCGGCTCAGCGCCTGGCCCAGCATCCCCTGGTCGGAGTACATCTTCGCCAGCGTAATGCCCGCCACGGCGGTAGGCAGGGCGAAGGGCAGCTCGATCATGCCGTCGATGAGCCGCTTGCCGGGGAACTCGTAACGTTCCAGAATCCAGGCCAGAATCAGCCCGAACGCGCAGTTGATGGCCGCCGCAATCAGCGCACACAGGATGCTGGTCTGGAAGGCCCCCACCACGTTGCTCCGGGTGATGGTCTCCCAAAACTCCGCCGGAGTCAGCTCGAAGGAGCGGATCAGCACCGAGGCCAGCGGCAGCAAAATCAGCAGCGACAGCATGGTGACGGTGACGCCCAGCGTCAGGCCAAAGCCCGGAATCACTCTGTTTCGTTTCTGTTTCATACCGCGCTCCGTCAACTATTGTAAATCTCGTCAAAAATCGCGTCGTCCTGGAAGAAGGTCTCATACGCCTGGTCCCAGCCGCCGAAGTCGTCGATGGTACACAGCTCCACGTCCAGGTCAAACACGTCGGAGAACTCGCTCAGAATCTCCTCGTTGGTGGGCCGGTAATAATACTCCCCGATGAGCCGCTGGGCCTCGTCGGTGTAGAGGTAGTCCAGGTATTCCTGCGCCACATCCTCCGTGCCGTGTTTCGCCGTGTTCTCGTCCACGATGGCCACCGAAGGCTCCGCCAGAATGCTGACGCTGGGGGTTATAATTTCGTACTCGTCGGGATAGTCCGCCAGGGTCTGGAGAGCCTCGTTTTCCCAGGCAATCAGCACATCCCCTTGCCCGTTCTCCACAAAGGTGGTAGTCGCGCCCCGAGCGCCGGAGTCCATCACCAGCACATTGGCGTAAAGCTCGCGCATAAACTCCTTGATTTGCTCCTCATCCTCACCATACTGCTGCTCAGCGTAGTACCAGGCGGCCAGGAAGTTCCAGCAGGCCCCGCCGGAGGACTTGGGGTCCGGGGTGATGATGTCCACATCCTCCTGGAGCAGGTCGTCCCAGTCCCGGATGTTCTTTTCGTTCCCGGCGCGCACCAGGAAAACGATGGTGGAGGTATAGGGGGAGCTGTTGTTGTCGAACTCGTCCAGCCAGCCCTCGTCGATCATCCCCTCCTCCTCGATGAGGGTGATGTCATGGGCCAGCGCCAGCGTCACCACGTCGGCCTCGTTGCCCTCGATAACGGAGCGGGCCTGGGAGCCGGAGCCGCCGTGGGACTGGGTGATCTCTACCGCCGCGCCATAGGTTTCCTCGTAGTAGGAGGCGAACAACTCGTTATACGCCTCGTAAAACTCCCGTGTGGGGTCATAGGACACGTTCAGCAGTTCAATGACATCGCTGTCTTCCCCCTCTGAGGCTTCGCCGGAGGAGGAACCGCAGCCGGTCAGCATCCCGGCCAGCAGGCAGACACACAGACCCAGGGCGGTCAGTTTGGGAAGGGATTTGGATTTCATCACATTGCAGCTCATGGGATACTCCTTTTTAGTCAAACGTTTGCGTTTCGGAGTTGCAATTAATTTTTCCGAAATAACCTGTTTTTTCAGGGTTTGACTGGTTTGCTTTCCTAAATTTACACCGTGCCGGTCCCCTTGTCAACGGCAAATTACTCAAACGTTTGCGTTTTGCGCTTGCAATCCGCGTGCGTATCCGTTACAATGGTTCCAGACTGTTATGAAGAGGTGACGCATGATGTCGCTGAAACAAATCGCTGAGATGGTGGGAACATCCGTCTCCACCGTCTCCCGCGTCCTCAACAACTCCTCGCCCAAATGCGCCTCGAAGGAGTTGCAGGAGCGTATCTGGACGGCGGCCCACGAAATTGGCTACCGCCCCAACGAGGCCGCTCGCACGCTGCAAGGCGGCGGGGCCAAAAAAGACGCTGAAACCCCACCGCGGGTCACCGTGCTGATGGCGCGATTCCCCAAGGTAGAGGCGGACCCTTTTTTTGAAGATCTGCTGCACTGCCTGAAAACAGAACTGTACGCCCAGGGCGCGCTGCTGCACCGGGTCGTTTACGACGGGGAAGAGCTGGAGGCGGAGGTGGCCGCCTCCAATGGGGTCATCGTGCTGGGCCGCTGTTCTCATTCCCTTTTGGAGCGGCTCTGGCAGCAAAACCGGAACTTGGTGGGCATCTGGCGCAATACGATGGATTTTGCAGTGGATGAGGTGGTCTGCGACGGCAAAAAGGCGGCGGAGCTGGCCATGGAACATCTCATCGGACTGGGCCACAGAAGCATCGCTTACATCGGGGACTGTTCCTTTGAAAGCCGGTATGTGGGCTATTGCAGCAGTCTCATCCAGCACGACATCCCCATCAATTACGGCCTCATCAAATCCACCGACCAGACCTTCGCCCAGGGCCGACAGGCCATTTTGGACCTTTTGGAGGGGGAAAACGCCTTCTCCGCCGTATTCTGCGCCAACGACATCACCGCTGTCAGCGTGCTCCAGACGTTAAGCGAGCAGAAGCGGCGCGTTGGCCGTCCCATCTCGGTCATTTCCATCGACGACATCGAAGGGCTGTGGGACCGGGAACCGGGTCTGACCACCGTTCACATCCCCCGGCAGGAGATGGCGCACATGGCGGTGCAAACGCTGTTGGACCGCATCCGCCGGGGGCATCAGGAGACGGTGCGCATTGAATTTCCCTGCAAAATCATCCAGCGGGAGAGTTGTTTCCGGCCCTGAACCAGGGTAAGCTGCGGGTTTCATAAGAGCCTGTTTTTTCAAGGCGCAGGTTCCGTCCGTTCAGTTTAAAAATCCGCATTGCCGATGCCGCTTGTCGGTGGGCGGTTGTCCCAAGTTCCTGCGAACCCCGGCCAACAAGGGCCAGGGTTTCCGCATTTCCCCTGCGCCCGGAATCGGCACAGGCAGTCTTGTGTTTCTCGAATGATGCAGGCATTTTTGAAAATGTTAAGTCTAAATCCGTTGCTTTCCAGATGGAAATATGTCATAATAGCAAAAGAACGGAAACCGACAAATGCTATACCGCAGGCACAAGACAGGGGGAACTTGTATGTTGACCAAAGAACAGGGAACAAAACTGATAGAAGCCGCCAACGACGGGAAGTGGCGGTTCCAGCCCGCCGCAGAGGCGAAAGCAAAAGCGCTGAACACTGCCATAAGCATCTTTGCGCCGCAAGCCCGACAGGAGGAGATCTTCGCGCTTTATGACACGACCATCTTCGGCAGCGGGAAAACCGGGTTCCTGCTGACATCGGAGGCGCTCTACCACGACGGCTTCCCTTTCCTTCTCAAAAAGCAGGGCACCACCACCCGGCTCCCCCTGGCAGGGCTGAAAAGCGTCAGGGCGGTACCGGGAGAAAAACTGAATTTTAACGTCTACTATCAGGATGGGAGCAAAATCATGATCTATGCTTCCTCCACGTTCCACGACGGACTGCGGGCGCTGCTGAAAATCGCCATCAAACTGGCGAAGGAGGACGCCCCGGCGCAGACCGCCGAGCCGGAGCTGGAACCTGTCCCCGCCTCCGACCAGGATCAGCCAGAACAGACGGACGAGACGGCCCGGCTGCTGGCCGAGTATCAGGCCCGATTGGATGAGCTGACCCAGGCAGTCAAGGCGGCGGAGGAGGCAAAAGCCGCCGCCGAAGCCAAGGCCGCCGCAGAAGCAAAGGCTGCTGCCGAAGCCAAGGCCGCAGCAGAGGCCAAAGCCGCCGCCGAAGCCAAAGCCGCAGCAGAAGCAAAGGCTGCTGCCGAAGCAAAAGCCGCTGCCGAAGCAAAAGCCGCAGCAGAAGCGAAGGCTGCCGCCGAAGCAAAAGCTGCCGCCGAGGCAAAAGCCGCCGCCGAGGCGTCCCCCGATGCCGACGCGCTCTATCAGGAGGGCAAGGCGCAGATGAAAGCCCAGAACTGGGATGCGGTCATCCGCTGCTGGACACAGGCGGCGGAGCTGGGCAACGCCAACGCCATGAAGGGTCTGTGCGACTTCTATCTGCTTGGCAGCATAGACGATGACGGCTGGGCCATTCCCTCCAGTGAGCCATATATTGATCCGAAGCAGACCATTTCCTGGGGAAAGCGGGCCATGGAGCGCGGCGTCGATGTGTCGCACTATATCGTGATGGCCTACCAGACGCTGGGGCAAAATGAAGAGGCATACTCTTTCGGGAAACAGGCCGTGGCGGACGGCTGGAAAACGCAGTGGGCGATGATGCGCCTGTGTATCGACCTGGAGCGATATGAGGAGGCAATTTCCTGGGGCGAAAAGTGGGACGCCGCCCATGGCGGCTCCATGGCGAAGGATTGTCTGGAGGAAACGGCAAAGACTGCGCTCAAATATGCCGCCACCAGCGAGGAATATGGGCGGATGGACGAAGCCCTGAACGACCGGAAGAAAGCCGCAGGTCTGGGGAACCCGGAGGGCATGTATCTGCTGGCCCGTATGTACGAGCTTGGGCAGGGAACGCCCCAGGACCGGGAGAAGGCCCTCGCCCTGTATGAACAGGCGGCGGCAAAGGGGTACAACGCCGCCGCAGCGGCGAAGGCAGCAGCAGAGGCAAAAGCCGCCGCCGAAGCAAAGGCCGCTGCCGAAGCGAAAGCTGCCGCAGAAGCCAAAGCTGCTGCCGAGGCCAAAGCTGCCGCCGAGGCCAAAGCCACCTCCCCGGAGGAGCTGTTCGCCGCCGGTTTTGCGGCCTATCAGGAAAAACAATATGACCGCGCATTTCCTCTTGTGGAACAAGCCGCCCAGCAGGGCCACGCGGAGGCACAGCACTATCTGGCGCTTTTCTATTTCAACGGCAGGGGCTGTGCGGTAGACAAAGCAAAGGCCCATGATTGGTGGGAAAAGGCCGCCCGGCAGGGTCATGCAGAGGCGCAGCACAACATGGGGGCCTACTATTCTAAAAATGGCAAGGATAGGAGCAAGGCCCTCTACTGGTACGAGAAGGCCGCAGCCCAGGGCCACGAAGGTGCGCTGTACTTCCTTGGCACGTGCTATGAGGAGGGCATGGGCGTTGCCAAAGACGCGAAAAAGGCCCTTGCGCTATACGAGCAGTCCGCGGCAAAAGGGTATCTGCTGGCCGAATTTGCTGTGGACAGAGTAAAGACTTCCATGCCCGCTGCCAAACCCGCATCCAAGCCGAAAACCGCGCCCAAGCCGGAACCGGCAAAACAAGCCGCCCCCGCGCCAAAACCCGCGCCCAAGCCCGCACCTGTGGAGCAGCCCAAGCCCGCGCCAAAGGCAACCAGCGACGCAAAGGAGGAATCGACCCACTGCATCAGCGCAACGTACATGTATAACGACAACGGCGCATACTATTTTATGGAAAATGAAACGTACGAACTGTTCGAGGCGCCTGCCGGAGCGCTGGAGGACGCCTTTGGCGATGAAGATGACAATTGCCAGGTCATCCTGTACATGTGGGGAAACAAGGTCATCCGCGTCAAAAAGACGACGGATGCGTCCGCCCTACAGGATTTGGTGGACGCGGGAGTTGCGGCCTATCATGCCAAAGCGTATCATAAGGCGGTCCCGCTTCTGAGCGGAGCCGCCAAGCAGGGCAGCGCAAAGGCGCAGCACTATCTGGGCGTTTGCTACGATTTCGGCTATGGCATGAAGGAGGACAAGGCCAAAGCCGTCGAATGGTACGAGAAGGCCGCCCAGCAGGGCTACGCAAATGCGCAGTACAATTTGGGGTATGACTATGAATATGGCGAGGGCGTAACGAAGGACAAGGCCAAAGCCTTCTATTGGTACGAAAAGGCCGCCCAGCAGGGCCACGCAAGGGCACAGTGCAATTTGGGGTATTGCTACGATTTCGGCTATGGCGTAACGAAGGACGAGGCCAAAGCCTCCGAATGGTACGAAAAGGCCGCTCAACAGGGCCACGCACGGGCACAGTACAATCTGGGGTATAACTATCAGCACGGCGAAGGCGTTCTTCAGGACATAGAGAAGGCCATTGAACTCTACGAGCAGGCTGTGGCAAATGGATTCACGCTTTCTAAAGGTTCCTTAACGCAAACCATAAATGAATTGAAGGGCCGCGCGGAAGAAAGGAGGATGTCAGGCTCCTTCGTGCTGGGGTTCTCGTATTACACCGGGCAAAACGGGCTTCCAAAGGACCTGGATATGGCGATCTATCACGCTTACGCACCCGCGAAGTGGGGCGACGTGCAGGCACAGCTCCTGCTGGCAAGATGCTATCTGGACAGGAGAAAGACCCCCCAGGACGAAAAAGAGGCCCTTGCCTGGTTCGAAAAGGCGTCCGAGCAGGGCAGCTTCATCGCGCAGTACAACATCGGGTGCATGTATGCGGAGGGCAGAGGGGTCCGAAAAGACCTGAAAACCGCCGCCGCCTGGTTCGACAGAGCGGTGGATACCGCCTGGGCGGCATATATCAACTGGATGGACCACCCATCCCATCGAATAAACGACACAAGCTGGGACGAAGGTCAAGGTGCGAAACCACTCGTCTTTCTGGTCGCCTATTGCTATGCCTCCGGCTACAGAGTGCGAAAGAACGAGAAAAAGGCCGTCGCCCTGTTTGAAAAGGCATGTGAATCCCTCGGTCAATGGTTCTATGACATCGCTGAGCTATATGACAAAGGCTGTTGCAGCATGGCTAAAAACTGGAAGATAGCAAGGAGTTTTTATCAGAAAGCCCGTGCAGCGGGATGGGACGACAAACATGAAAAAATGTATGGTATCGAAAGGCGTCGTTTTTGTCCAATTTATGATGATCGCGGTCTTGTGATACAGTACAGATCCTTCTTCCTCCTCTGAGCGGGTGCGGCAGGGCAGCGCCGGGATACGGGGTCAGAAGCGGACGGCTCTGGCCCCGACGGGGCGAACAATGATTCGAAAAGGAGCAACTGACAATGGAAAAAGAGTATTTCAAGCTGAAATGGGTGGAGAGCGGCCACTATTCCTCCATGAGCGACCTGAACAGCTCCAACGCCAGATTCATCGACTACGTCCGGGACGAAGCGGGCAGCCCTATCGGCATCGAGGTGGAGTACGACGGCGGCCACGGCTACGGCTATGACAACAGCCACCAGAGGAAGAAGCTCTATCCCCACAAAATGACGGATCTGGCCTATTGGTATACGGACACCTCGGGAGGCGGCTCGGACTGGGATGACGGCTGTATCCCCAATTTCGTGGAGCTGATCCCCGTCGAGGAGCTGACCTACGGGGAGAAACAGGGCGAACAGTAGGCGCAGGTTCAGTAGACCGGGGGGAATGTATGGCAGAACGAGTGATATTGGAGTACAGGGACGGGAGCGCGCGGGCGCTGCCCTCCCCTCTCCCCTGCTGCGCCGGGGACCTTGCCGCTGCGCTGGAGCCGGTGGACGACGGCGTGGCCCTGGCGTGGATGTACACGGGATTCCTGGAGAAAGAACACAATGGACACCGGGTGTTTTACACTGGCCTTTGGGGGCGTGTGGGGCAGTTTTACCGGGAGAAAAAGACCGCTGTGGACGCCTTTGACCGGGCGGATTATCAGGCGGAGGTCTGGACGTTTTCCACCTCCCCGGAGCGTCCCGGCAGCGTCCAGGCCCTGGAACTGCACCCCCTCAGTTACGGCGGCGCGCCCCAGGGGGGGGCTGCGTCCTGCGGACTGCGGGGGACTTGAAGCGGTTCCTGGCCACCGCCCAGCCAGACACAAAGCTCCTGGCCCCCAGCCGGAATTTCGAGCTGGAGGGCGCGCTGGTGGACGGGGAGGGCGTATGCCTGTATCTCGGCCAGGACATCCAGGGCAGGGATTATCTGTTTATGGCGCTGGATTGACGGATGGCTCCTAAACGAAGGCACCCAAAGCCAATGGAACCTGTCGAAAACGCGCCCTGAAAAAGTCAATCCTTTGCGTTTTTTCGTGATGGTTATGATATTCTATTGCGGTTTTTTAGCACTTTATTCAAAATGAGGCGCTGGAGCAGTTGCTCCAGCGCCTTTTGCGACCGATTCGATAAATTCACGTATCCCTCACTCACCCAACCTGGCATAGATCTCGTCAATGTTCTCTTCCAACTGTTCGATTTGCCGCTGGAGTACCGCCGCCTGTTCCTCATACGCCGCCTGGTTGTCCGATTCGAGCGCATTGATCCCAGAAAGTTCCTCAACCACCTTCTCCACCGTGGAGAAAGCGCAGTCATCCTGCTCTGTGTACGCCTGCATCGTGTCGAGGAGCGAGGTAACATAGGTTTCCGGCAGCGCGTCAGAACCAATACTGTCTGTCTCAAATACCACTAGCATGGCGGACTTATTGTTATAAAGGGCAGCCAGTCTGTCTTCCACCGTTGTTCCAGAGGAACTGAGATAAGAGTAGTCAAAATACACAGCTCCATCGGCTGTCTGGCCCGCTTCAGGCGCCTTGGCGTGATAGCTCGTGTAACCCGCAAACCCGTCCTCCAGGAGCAATTGGATGTTGGATTCACTGCTGTAGTCGCTCCGCAGGAGAAACACACCCGTGTGCTGCCGACCAGCGGCTTCCAATCTGGAGAGGGCGGACAGCACCGCCTCGTTGGTCTCCTGGGAAAACGCCGGTGCATACAGCACGATCTCCCACTCATCCTCCACTGCGCCAAGGAACTGCTCCAGCTCTGTTTGCTCCATAGTGCAGTCCAGAACCAGTACCGGAGGAAATTGATAGGTTTCCGCCTTTTCCGCAATGTAATTTAAATCCGCCGTGTCTGAGCAAAGAAAGCCTACCATCAGATCTCCCGCATCTCTGGTGTAGGAAGCGGCGTTCTCCAACGCCTCCAATTCCGCCTCCATCTCTTCCATCTCCTGCTCGTAGGGCTTGGCCTCCTCTACCGCTGCCTCGATGGCGGCGGTTTCCGCCTGCTGCTCCTGGCGGTTCGTGTAAAGCAGATACCCCAGGCCGCAGGCCAGCAGGATACAGAGGATAGCGCAGATAATGTTGCGGATAAGAGTCCTTTTTACTTCCATGATGTGCCTCCCGTTTTAAAGCACTTCTTCGGTGATCTTCGTGTGCTCAAACACCAGCCGTTTGCCGCAAATCTTCATCGCAGCCGGGCGATGGGTCACGATCAGCACCGTCTGGTCGCCCAGCGCTTTCAGATTTTGCAGCAGCCTGCGCTCCGTGGCCTCGTCCAGGGCGGAGGTTGCCTCGTCCAGCAGCAGTACAGGCGCGTTCCGATACACCGCCCTGGCGATGGCGATGCGCTGCATCTGCCCCTCGGACAGACCCGCGCCCTTTTCACCCAACACCGTGTTGTAACCGTCGGGCAGCTCCCGGATGAACTCGTCCGCGCAGGCGATTTGACAGGCCCACTCCACCCGTTCCCGCTGGGCTTTGGTATACGGCGTGGCGTGAAGGAAGTCCACCGCCTCGTAAACGGTCCCTGACATCAACATATTGCCCTGAGGAACATAGGCAAACCACCGGCGGGTGGACGGGCCGATGTCGATGTCCCGCCCCTCACAGGCGGCGCAGAGCCGCCCAGACACAGGCGCGTAAATGCCCAGCAAGAGTTTCAACAGGGTGCTTTTTCCAATGCCGGAAATGCCGGTCAAAGCGACAATTTCCCCTGGGGCAACGGCAAAGGTGGCGTCACTGATGACCTCTTCCTCGCCGTCGTCGTAGATGAAGGTCAAATTCTCCGCCCGGAAGCCGGTGAACCGAGGCAGGTCCTGCCGGGCGGCGGCGTCCTTGGGCAGTTTCTCCAGCTCGATGAGCCGCTCCGCCGAGGCCAGCATGGAATAATACTGGGGCACAAAGCCGGAGATGTTGGCAAAGGGGCTTCTGATCTGCCCGATCAGCTCCAGCACAGCGGTCAGGGTGCCATAGGTCAGCGTCCCGTTCAGGATGCCGAACCCACACCACACCAGGCCGAAGAGATAGCTGCCTTGCATCACCGCGCCAAAACCCACGTTGCAGACGTTGGAAAAGGTTTTTCGCTTCATGCGGGCGCGCTTGTGGGCGGCGGCCTTCTCCTCCGTCCGGCCTGCGGCCATGTCCTCCGCCTGAAAGCTCTTCAAAATCAGAATACTCTCCACCGACTCCTGGAGCCAGGAGCGCAGCTTGCCGTCGGCCTCCTGCACCTCTTTGTGGAGGCCCTTCATCCGGCGGCGGAACAGGAACGTCACCCCCAGCATGACCAGCCCGCCCGCCAGGAACAGCCCGCCGAACCGCCAGTCCAGCACCATCAGCACCGCCATAGCGCAGACCAACTGCACCGCCATGGAACACACGCCGGGGATCAGGTCGGTGGCGTAGTCCGCCACCAGCTTCGCGTCGTTGGTCATGCGGTTTTGCAGCTCGCCGGTGTGGAAGCCTTTCAGCCCACTGTAGCTGCTGCGGAGGATGTTCTCATACGTATGCTCTTTCAGCCGGTTCTCCAGAGAAGCCCGGATGCGCTCGTCCTGCTGGCGGACGACGGCCCGGAGGCCCAGCCGCACCAGGATGACGCTCAGGTACACCCCGCACCACCGCAGGAACCCGGCCCGGTCCAGAGCCACGGCGCAGTCGATGGCGCTGCGCATGACCAGGGCCAGCAAAACGGTGAGGAACGCCGCAGCTCCCGTGCAGGCAGTCAACAGAAGGATACCCGCCAGGCTGCCCTTGACCATTTTGACCACCCACCCCAGGGTGGTATCCCCCAACAGCAGCTTGCCCAGCCGTTTGACGGACTCTTTCGCCCGGTGTTTCAGCAGGCGGAGGGGATAAATCAGGTTCCAAAACCAAACGTACAGCCGGTAGGGGAAGTCCGTGGTGTGAATCTCCCGGTTGCCCCGCCAGACCGTCTCCAGGACCCCCCTGACGGCGGAAAGCGGCACTCGCTCCAGGCCAAAGGTGTTGTCGCCGCGGATGAGGCAGACATCCCCCTCGAACCCCAGGACCCGGTGCAGCACCTGGGTACCGTCTGGGCGGACATAGAGGACCACGTCGTTCTTTTTGGGCCTGCCCTCCAGCCGCCGGATGAGGACGTGGGAGGAATAGGTATATAGCAGCGGCTGCATACTGACCCCCTTGATGGGGATGACGATATAACCGGCGGATTCCAGCTCGTCCAGCTTGGTGGTCTGCTCTGCATTGTAGGTCTGTTCCACGCGGCCCGCTCCTTTCGCTCCCTGTCCTTCTGTCACTCCGTCAAAAAGCCCGCGTCCGACATTTCCCGGAGCATCGCCTTCACGTCGTCCGCGATATCCGCCCGCTCCTGCTCCGTTTTTGCGCCGTATTGCTCCGCGAGGACATCCACGATTTCATCCGCCGTTTTGCCGTCAGCGACGCCCTCCCAGATGGTTTTGCCCGTCTCGTTGAGCTTGACCATGCCGTGGAACTGGCGGCCCGCCTGTCCCGTGGCGACCACCACATACTTGCCCGCGACCCTGCGGATGACAAATCCTTCTTTAATTTTCATCATTGCGCTCCCTTCATGCCGGAATAGGCCACCTGCGCCGCCTCCGGCTCCATGTTGCAGCCCAGGGCATACATGCCCACCGCTTCTCCGAGCTGCTCTGTCAGCGCCAGCGTTTTCCTCATCGCCTGCTCATCGTCCGGCCGGTAGGACTGCCGGAGCAGCAGCGGATACCCTGTCCAGAAATCGATCTGTTCGATTCGGTTGCACTCCGCCCGGTCGAGAAAACAAATCGCTTTCAGCGGGACCGCCGTGTTGGTGCTGCGCCTGTGCTTGCCGTCCCAGGGCGTCCCGTAGGCGATTGCGCCCTCCTGCGTCACCTGGATCAGCGGCTTGTCGTCGTTGACCATGACCGCTCTGTCTCGGAACAGCTCCATCCACAGGCGCGTGTGGGTACTCTTGCCGGTGCCGCTGGGCGCGGCGAACAGGTAGCCTTCCCCGTCCACCGCGACACAGGAGCCGTGAACCAGCAGTGTGTCATAGTCCAGCAGCGCCACGGCGATCTTCCGGTAGGCCGCCAACGTCTCCAGATACTCGTCCGGGAACTGCCGGGGCGCTCTCCCCTGCGCTTCGTCCTCCCGCTGGGACTTGTCCCGCTCAAAGGCGATGTCCTCCGGACAGACCGAGAGAGTGACGTCCGGGGTGGCGGAATCCACCAAATACTGGCAGCAATAAACCCGCAGCCAGGGGTACAGGGGGAAGATGCGGATCACCCTTCCCGCCAGTCGGATGCAAAACGCGTTTTCGTTTCCCATAGCTCGCTCCACCGTTGAAAAAGGGGCGGCAAGATAATCCTCACCGCCCCTCGTTTCATTCCGTCTTCTGTTCAGAAAAAGACATTACTCATCAGAAACAGAATCAGTATCACGAATAGATTGGATATTGACTCCGCTGGTCACGACAATGTCCTCCGCCCGGAACAAAAGCACTTCCATCTCATGCTTTTCGTACGCTCTGTTCATCGCAATGAAGCCTCCTTACTGAACTGTCGTGCCTGTAAAGGTGACCGTTCTCGCCGTTCCGTAAACCATGGTCCCGTCCTGGGTCACCCAATAGGGCGTGACAGTGATTTCCGTACCCGCGCTGATTTTGGAGACGCTGAAATCGTTGTAGATCAGCTTCGAACCGGTCACCACGTCTCCGCCGAACAGCTTCGCTGCGGTATACCCGGATGCTGTAGTCGAATATTTCGTGACCTCCACCGTCTCTTCGGTCCCGTTATACTCGTACTTGAACCCGACTTTCGCGTAATTTTTGCTGTCCACCGCAGCGATAAACCGCAGGGTCTTGGCAACCCCCTTCGTAGACTGAACGACAATCTTCACCTGCATATAATCAGCGGAAACATACTTAGCGTATACCGTCATATCGCCGGTAATATTGCTGAAGTCCGCAGCCTCTGTGCAGCTTTCATCCATGAACCAGCCACCAAACAGATAGCCGTCTTTTTCGGTGCAAGTGATCTCTACATCGTCGCCCTCAGCGACCTCCTGGGTGGAAACGTTATCGCCGTCATACTTGGTGATGGTGTAGGTGGTGGTCTCCTCCGGGACAGAGGCCGTCAGCACACATGCATCGCTGACAGCAAGGGACAGCACCACAGGAGTAGCATCATCGTCGGGATAAGATGTTGTGGACCCAATTTTTGTATCCACATAGGTAAAGTTAGAGAAGTCTTCCGTGAAAGTGATGGTCCGCTGCCATGCGCCCGTCACCATGACGCCATCCTGCGTCACATAGTACGCCTGCATGGTAACCGGCTGCTCTATGTCATCTTTGTAGTCAGCCAGGAGTTCGTCCAGCGCCTGTGTCACCGCAAGATAGCCACCTACATTAAACAAATTCATGCAGGTTGCATGTACGGATTCATAACCCTCTTCTGCGCCGGGATATTCGATATCCAGTCTGCTGTAAATCTCTGTTCCCGCATACGCTACGCTTGAATCGGTAAGCTTCGTACCCGTTTCCCCAATGGCACCGGTCGTATATGTAGAATCATCGTCAATGATAAAACCAATTTCGCTGTAGTTTTCATCATCAATGCCGGTCACGGGCCACAGATTTACGATGCCGTCCGCGTCCGTCCAAGCATAGAGACACTTGACCTCAAGATAATCATCGCTGATTTCCTTGACATAGTAGGTCTTGTCCGCTTCCGGATAGAACGCCAGGCCGTCGCCAAGTTCCGTCGTGCCGTCAATCGGTTCATACCAATATCTATCAGTATACACACCCGCATAGAGGCAGTTCTCAGAAACGCCGTAGCCAAGCTCCTCCGAATACGGCTGGGTCAGGTCGTAAGAGGCATCCTCTTCATAAACGACTGTGTATCTGTTAGTGTTGCCGTACACGACGGTGAAGTATTTGGGTTCCTCTCCCACTGTCACATAGGTTTCGTAATTTGCATCTTCCACACTGACCTGACTCGTGATATAACCCTCTGGAATATATTCCTCCACTTGGGTCGCCACGGCGTCCAAATCTGTGCCATAGAAGTACCCGTCAATGATTGACAGGGAAGCGTACGTTTTACAGTTGACTACATTGTTCCCGGCAGCGTTTTCCACACGACCGCCACTGATCGTCACGATGGCTTTGTAATAACTCGAACTCGAGGAAGTACCATCGGCAGTAACCGTAGAAACATCTGCATTTGCCGACTGCATGACGCCGCCTGTTATGTTAAGTATCGTACCATATGCATAAACCGGGTAACTGTTGCCTGTGCTTGCAGAATCGGTGCTGATCGTCCCGCCTTCGATTGTCGCTGTAATCCGGTTGCTATATCCGGTGACATACACTGCATACAAGTTACTGGCCGCGCCTGCCGTGGAAATGGTACCGCCGGAGATAGTCAGAACGCCAATCTCTGCGTTACTCGTCGATTGTCTACCAAAGTACACCGCATAGCCGGTTCCGCTTGGTATATTTGCGGAAATCGTACCCCCGGTTATAGTCAAGGTTCCGTACTCCATATAGATTGTTTTTGATTGGCCGCTGGGTGATTTGCCTGTGGCCGATATGGTGCCGCCGCTGATAGTAATGGTGCCGCCGAGCGAATAGATTGCACAGCTTGAAGCGCCTGTGGCCGATATGGCGCCGCCGCTGATGGTAATGGTTCCGCTAGCGGACGTCTTATAGATGGCATAGCCGCTGGTGCTCGCGGTGGAAACGGTGCCTCCAGTAATTTCGACAGTAGGATCATATCTAAGATACATAGCATATTGGCCAGATGCAGTACCTGTAGTCACTTCTCCTGACGTGACGGTTATTTTAACCTCTTTAACGGTGCTACCAGAAGCACCATAAGCATATATTGCACAGCCGTTGCTTGATCCTGTTACATTTTTCCCATTTTTATCCAATCCGGTAGAAACCCTGCCTCCGCTTACCTCAACAGTACAGTTTCCTGCGCAATAGATTGCATAACCAGAACTGGCCGTATTGGTAACAACAGCACCAGAGTTTACCGTCACCTTTGTGGACGATGCAACGCTGGTTCCCCGCATATAGATGGCGCCGTATCTGTCGCTCGTGGTATTCACAATGTACCCGCCATTTAGAATGACTTGGCCTCTCTCCACGATACGAAGGATATAATCGCCACTGTTTACCATGCTCCCGCTTCCGACAGAATCAATAATCGTGAGCGCCTCTCCTTCGAGCGTATCTCCAGCCCAACCAAGATAACCGCCGCCCTCGTTCGTGATCGTGCAACCGTTTAAGTCAAGCGTCATTGTTTTGCCGCTGCTTATCGCTGCGGACAGATCCACATCGGTAAGCAGCTTAACGGTTTCCGATGCCTCGGCCGCCGCGATGGCCTCAGCCAAGGTCGCATACCCTGTGCCACCGACAGAGGCAACATAGGTTGTGGTTTCGTCCCCATCGACTTCCTCCGAAGCAACCGAAATGCCGTTGTTCGCGGCAGGCGTTTCTTCGGTTTCTTCCTCTTTGGCTTCGGTCTCCTCAACGCTGTCCTCTCCGGCTTCCTCCACCGGGTCGGCCTCCGCAGAGCTGTCCCCATTGGTTTCGTCCGCAGGGTCGGTCTCTGTGGTGGCTTCGCCCGTCTCGCTCGCTATCGGCTCGCTGCTGTCTTCCACGTCCGCCGCATACACAGGCGTGACAGCCAGCGAAACCAGCATCGCAAGGGACAAAAGCAGGCTCAGCAGGCGTTTTGCTTTCGTTTTAGCCATGGTTGTCTTTCCTCCATTCTTTTCATATGGATTTTATGGCGCGCCTTCTTTGAGGGCGTCGTCTGCGTGGGTTGGACGCGAAGTATCCATTCGTCCGTACCTAAATAAGACCAATCACTGTCTCAATAAGCCTCTCCCCCACCGAACAGCCGAACCACCTCTGCGCACAGCAGAATAAGGCACGGCTATTATTCTTATTGTACCCCCCCCCCTGTGCACTTTGTCAATCTTAACTTTTATATTG
>JAJQCW010000035.1:51777-56942 GCA_021202515.1 Clostridiales bacterium
ACAACCACCGCTTCGCACACCATAATAACGCCCCGGTATTTTTCTTTTTTGTACCCCCCCCCCCGGTGCACTTTGTCAATCTTAACTTTTATATTGTTTGCTGTTTGCAGAACTAGTTGCGGTGCGAAGAAAACCTGGCAGGCCGCCACAAGTTCTGTGCCGATCTGCCAGGTTCGTTTTGTATGTTGCCCGTTGTTCTTCTAGTACCCTAATATTCACGCAAAGCGGTTGCTGCAGCGAAACGCTCAGCAGGTTTTGAAATCCAGATATGGGTCACACTGTTTTGAAACGCCCATCCGTACCTCCTTCGTTTCTCAGCCGCGAGAGAAATTCCGGCAAAACTCCCTGTAGTTGTAATCCTTCCCCGGACGGCAGAGAACCGCAAATTGAATGGAATCAAACAGTTTATCGCTGCCTGTTCCGGCATAGGTGAACTCCCGGATGGCACGGGCGAACAGATCGGAGACGAGCGCCGCATCGTTCCCGTACACGCCGCAGCCGAAAGCCCCCAGAATCAGGTGACGATAGCCCTGAGACGCCGCCACCAGCAGCATCCCCTGGATACGCCGGCAGAGCATTTCCTCATACTCCTGCCGGCTCATCCCCTCCAGTCCCAGCCGCACCATCGGGGCGGCGCAGCTCATGACGGAGATGGGGAATGGCTGGTCAAGCAGCTCTGATGCAGCGTCTTTGATGACCTCCACATTGGGCGAAAGCAGCACGCCATCGGACCCCATGCGGGTCTTTCTGGCGTTGTTGTAGTCATAGTACCGCTTTGCGTCCCCGCTCTCCAGAGACAGCAGCAGGGATGTCCTCCGGCAGAGGTCCTCCTCCTGGGCGCTGGCCCCGTTCCGGGTCTGGCCGCCGGGTCGGGTGGCGCTGGCCAGATTCAGCACCAGGATTTTTGGTGCAGGGTCTCCCGCGCTTTTCAGGCGTTGATACTGCTTCTGTGCCAGGACGAGGGCATCCTCGTTCTCGCAGCCGAAGGAGCAGACGGTGCTATGCTCCTTCGGTTCTTCCCGTTCTGCGGCGGTGAGCGACGCAAGCTCCTCCGAGAGAAACACCCGAATTTCCCGCATCTGCTCCGGTGAGAAGGCAAGCTGCACGTCCCACCCATCCCTGGAGCAGCCGCCCTGCTCCAGAATGGACAGCGTGTCCTCCAGTATCGTAATGTTCTTCTTTTTGCGCATTTCCTTCTGCCGTTCCCGCTCCTGAATTTCCTCCTCAGAGAGGCCCTGGTACTCCCGCGCGCGCATCTGCGCCGCCAGTTGCTTGAGCCGGTCCTCTTCGGATACTGCCTGATTGGTATTCTGTTCAGCCATTTCCAGTCCACCTTTCTTTCAATTTCTGAAACACATCGTCACATGGTTCCCGGATGTTCAGGTCAGCCGTACTGTCAAACCCGGTGTGACCCGGATTGATTTGGACAATGACGGCGTCTCTCCGCCGGTAATTCCAATAGGCGCTCCCGTAATAGCCGTTGGTTCCAATCACAAGAATCAAATCCGCCTTGGAAATCCAGTCCTGCGCCTTTTTCACGCCCTCGTCCCAAAGTCCAATGTGGCTGTAAAGCTCGTAAGGCAGAATTGATCCGCCGCAGGATTCACACTTGGGAAGTTCCTCCTGGTCCCATATCTCATAACCGTCGTAGTGCCGCCCGCATTTGGAGCAGCGGTTGATTTGAAAGCTGCCCTGAATTTCCGCAACATTTTTGGAACCGGCCATTGTGTGCATACAGTCCTCGTTGGTGGTGATGATTCCAATCAGCTTTCCCGCCTCCTCCAGCTCCCGCAGCGCGTAGTGGCTGGGGCTGGGATGGTAGTGGTGCATCGTTTTGACGTAGGAGCGTAAAAAGCGGTCGCTCCCGAATCCACCTGGCCGGATGCTGCGGGAGAGCTGCCCATAGGTCACGCCGCCGCCGGAAAGAGAGATCCCAGCGCCGGTGATGGCCACCATCGCGTGGCTCTGGTCAATGTAATCGGCTAACTGTTGAATTTTGTCCTCATTCTGACCGCCTCTGGAAAATCTCATCAGGCTCACATCCTATCTTTATCCGTTCAGCCATTTCCATGCCGTAGCTTTTTCAGACTTTGAAAGACATCATCGGAGTTCTGGCGAATGTTCAAATTGGCTACGCTGTCAAACCCTGTACGTCCCGGATTGATTTGAACGATGGCCGCGTCTCTCCGCCGATTGCTCCAGTAAACGTCTCCGTAGTTGCCCCGCGTTCCGATGACAAGAATCAAATCCGCTCTTGAAATCCATTCCCTGGCTTTTCTGACATCCGCATCCCACAGGCCGATGTGGCTGTACAGCGGCCAGGGAAGGATCTCCCCGCCACAGACCTGGCACCGGGGCAGTTCGTCCTGCTTCCAAATCTCATACCCGTCATAATGGCGGCCGCACTTGGAACAGCAGTTGACCTGGAGGCTGCCCTGTATCTCGGCCACGTTCTTGGAACCGGCAATCGTGTGCATACAGTCCACGTTTGTGGTGATGATGCCGGTGAGCTTGCCCTCCGCTTCCAGGTCTGCCAGGGCATAGTGAGCAAAGCTGGGGTGGTAAGAGAACATCGTCTCCAGGTAGGTGGGCAGGAAAGAGCCTTCGTCGGAGCCTCGTCTGCCGCCGCCTCTGCGGGCGAAACGCATCTGCCCATACGTGACCCCTCCGCCGCCAACGGAAATGCCCGCGCCGGTAGTGGCGACGATGCTGCTGCTCTGGTCAATATAATCAGCCAACTGCTGTATTTTGTCCATATTCCGGTCTCCTTTGAATAAACTCATATGCGTACTGCCCTTATCCGTTTAAAACTGCGTCCAGCGCTTCGGCGGCGTCTGCCCGGATGTTCAAGTCGGCGATTTGGTCGAACTGCGTCGCAGACGGATTGATTTGCACCAGCTTTGTCCCGGCTCTCATGCGGCTGAGATATTCCTCGCTGCGGAAGCCAGTTGTGCCAATGACCAGCACTAAATCCGCCTGAGCAATCAGGTCGGCGGCTTTCCGCATACTTTCCCGGGAGACATCGCTGCCTGCGCCAGATTCCCGACAGAACGCCGTCGGCATCAGGGGTGCGCCACACTTCTCACAGCGGGGCATTTTCCCCTGGTTCCACACCAGATAATCATAGCAGCGCTCGCCGCAGTCAATGCAGACGTTGTCCCGGAAGCTGCCCTGAAACTCTATCACGTTTTGGGACCCGGCGATGGTGTGCAGGCAGTCCAGATTCTGGGTGACGATGCCGCAGAGCTTGCCTTGGCGCTCCAGTTCCGCCAACTGTTTGTGGACTTTGCTCGGTCCCTTGACAAAGGTGGCGTCCAGAAAAGCGTTCTTCATGACCGCGTAAAATTTTTCCGGGTTCTTGCGGACATAGGACGCGGAAAAGATGCGCCCGGCGTTCATCCTGCCGACGCTCTGTTTCAACCTGCGCATCCCGTAGAGGTAAGAAATCCCTGCGCCGGTGACGGCGACGGTCTTTTGGCTCTGCTCCATGTACTCTTTTAACTGCTCATATTCCCTTTTCATGTTTGATTCCCTCCAAGCCACTTTCCGACCTTTTCTTCATCGCACTTGTTCAAACGAAGCCCAGTGTGAACACTCGCACCCACACAGGCACTTTTCAGTTGCTCCACTGCCTGCTCCGGCCCGCTCATTCCACTGGTACAGAATGGATAAACTTCTTTTCCGGAGAAATCATACTGCGAGATAAATGACATCACTAATTGCGGACACTTGCTGTACCAAATCGGGAACCCGATGAAGATACGGTCATAAGAATCGAAATCGTCCACTTTACCCGTTACCTTCGGAAGTTCGTTTTCGGCAAATTCCTTTCTGGCAATTCCAAGCGCAGTGAAATAATTACCATAGTTCTTTTCGCCTTTGATTTCAAACAAATCTCCGTTCGTAATGGTTTGGAGCTGTTCTGCCGCCTTTCTCGTGGCGCCGGCTCTTGAATAGTAAGCAATCAACGTTTTCAAGATGAAATTCCCTCCATAATCACATAATGAGCATAATGAGCAGCGCCCACCGGAGAACGGTTCCCTTCTTCGGCGGGCGCAGGTCAATTTTATTAGATGTAGTTGGCGCTGAGAGACACAGACAGTTCCCTCGGCTGAGCTGCTCCGCTGAGACTGTAGCCAAGCGCCGCGGCAGAAACAGGCCGGAACCCTTCCGGTATCCCCATCTTGGCGCACAGCTCATTGTTCTTCGCCAGGGCCTGCACAGCGCCCCAGAGGTAAATGTTGTCCACCCCGGCATCCGTGGCGGCAATCAGCATATTTTCGATGACGCAGGCGGCGTTGGCATATTCCACGCTGGGAGCCATCTGCTTGGGCGCAGCAGAGACAAAGACCACGACAGGCGCACCGTAGAAGAAATCCCGCGGTTCGATCTTCATAGCGGCGGCAGTGGACTGGTTGATGGCATCGAGGATGTCCTTACTGCGGCAAACCGTCAGGTGCAACGAATCCCGCTGATTCCCGCCGATGGGAGCCTGACAGCCCGCCTTCACGATGGTATCGACCAGTTCATCCGGCACAGACTTGTTCTGGTCAAAGTTCCTCGTTGATTTTCTTTTTGCAATGGCTTCCAATGTTTGCATAGAAAATTCCTCCTTATGACAGGTTGCGTGATAAAATTGCAGTGCCTTTACAACGTACTTTCGTCCCTGCCCCACAGTCGGAAGGTTTGCACATAGGTGCAGTCCTTCGGCAGAGATGGGTTGAACAGTGCCGTGAACAAGCCGACTTTCCCGCAGTGTTTACACTTGCGGAAACGTTCATCGAAAACCCGGCACAGATGGGTTTTCGTGTCCAGATACTCACAGGGGCTGTTATAGTGGATGATGACCTTACCGCCCGGCCCGACGGAACGTGTATAACAGCATTTGCCGCAGCAGTTACACAGAGAGTCCCAGTCCTTCCGCCACTTGAGCCACGCTCTGAAAATTTGGAGCAGCATACTGAACACCTCCCTGCGGCATCGGCGCCGCTGAACCGCAAAGCAGTAATGACCCACCACCATGCGTTGTGCGACAGATGTTGTACATAACTATTGTATGATACAAAGGAGCCTTTATCAAGCAACAATGGGGAATAAATGTCGCATCATGTGTAGCTTTACAATAGATGTGAGACCAGGGTATAGAAAAAGGCGATTGAGTTTGT